>NZ_LVHK01000044.1:0-725082 GCF_001631965.1 Prochlorococcus sp. MIT 1303 | reverse complement strand
TAGAGACTCGTATGAGGTTAATAGACAATTAGAGGCATTGGAGTCTCCTCAAAGCAAGCAAACTTACAGAACAAATGGGCCTGCATTCGCATCTTGGTAGGCGCCAATACAAATAAAGATGAAAACCTAATCCAAGCAAAACCAGCTAACAAGATTCCTTGAGCTAACTTGTATACACAGAACGGATTAACTCATAGACAAGATAGCCCATAGAAAGCGAATAAAAAGAAGTCCTCTGTCGGACATGAACAAACTTTTGGCTTCTTTCAATTGGCGTCCTTTTATCAATTAATCCAATCAAAACCAAACATTTTGGGCTAGGCAATTTCAAAGAATTTGATAAACCATTTTCATAGCATTACTTGCCCAATAAGGTGTTTTACAAGCCAATGCTCAAAGAACAAATGCATCCAACAAGGCAAGAAAAAACCCCGTCAAGCAAAACCTGACGGGGAATATCTTTCTGCCGATTAATCGACTAACTAGCTAGCGAGGAAGATGTTATCCAAACTTGCTAGCTGTAGATGCAATCACAAAGGCACCGAACGTAAATATGTTGCCCACTGCAAAGTGAGTCACACCAACGAGACGGGCCTGCACGATCGAAAGAGCTACTGGCTTATCACGCCATCCAACCAGGTTGGCAATCGGAGAACGCTGATGAGCCCAAACGAGAGTCTCGATCAGCTCCTGCCAATAACCCCTCCAAGAGATCAGGAACATGAATCCTGTTGCCCAGACCAAATGGCCTGCAAGGAACATGTATGCCCAAGGGGAAAGATTATTAATCCCGAATGGGTTGTAGCCATTGATGATCTGAGAACTATTGATCCAGAGATAATCCCTGAACCAACCCATTAAGTGGGTACTGGACTCATTGAACTGAGCCATGTTGCCCTGCCAAGCAGCAAGGTGCTTCCAGTGCCAGTAATAGGTTGCCCAAGCAATGGTATTCAGTGCCCAGAAAATGGCCATATAAGTGGAGTCCCACGCAGAGATGTCGCAGGTGCCGCCACGTCCAGGGCCATCACATGCAAAGGCATAGCCGAAGTCCTTTTTATCGGGCATCAGCTTGGAACCTCTTGCATCAAGTGCACCCTTGATCAAGATCAATGCAGTGGTGTGAAGTCCCAATGCAATGCCATGGTGAACCAGGAAGTCTCCTGGACCAATAGGCATGAAGTTGGAAACCTCTGGACTGGCATTAATCAGATCCATCCAGTAGTGATCCCCAGGCATCCCAGCCGCAGCCAAGGAGGGGGCACTATTTGCATTAGCAAGCAGCACATCAAGGCCATACATGACCTTGCCACTAGCGGCCTGAATGAACTGAGCAAAGATGGGCTCAACAAGGATCTGCTTTTCGGGGGTTCCGAAAGCAATCACCACATCGTTATGGAGATACAGCGCCAGGGTATGGAAACCGAGGAGCATGCAAACCCAGCTCAAGTGACTGATCAGTGCTTCTTTGGTTTCTAAGACCCTTGCAAGAACATTGTCCTTATTGGCCTCAGGGTCATAGTCACGGACAAAGAAGATTGCTCCGTGAGAGAAGGCACCGCACATCAGGAAGATGGCGATGTACTGATGGTGGGTGTAAAGAGCTGCCTGAGTGGTGTAGTCCTGCGCAATGAAGGCATACGAGGGTAAAGCACCCATGTGATGCGCTACAAGACTGGCTGCTGTACCTAGACAGGCAAGAGCAAGACCAAGTTGGAAGTGCAGGGAGTTGTTGATCGTATCGGTGATCCCGGTATGACTAAGACCGTAGTGACCGATTTTTTCTCGGAAACCATCCTTATGAGGATCATTAGGATGACTTGTGTTGTGACCATCGGTGATTTCCTTAAAGGTATGGCCGATACCGAAACTGTTCCGGTACATGTGGCCACCGATGATCATGAAGACACCGATCGCAATGTGGTGGTGCGAGATGTCAGTCAGCCAAAGCGCACCACTCTGTGGATGAACACCACCTAGGAAAGTAAGGATGGCCGTGCCAGCGCCTTCAGAAGTACCAAAGGCATGATTCAAAGAATCAGGATTCTGTGCATAGGCTCCCCAGTTTCCTGTGAAGAATGGGGTCAACCCTTCAGGGTGTGGAAGAACTGTGAGGAAGTTGTCCCAACCGACGTGCTGACCACGTGATTCAGGAATGGCCACGTGAACGAGGTGACCAGTCCAGGCGATGTTGGTGAAACCGAACAACACTGCGAGGTGATGATTCATCATCGCCTCAGCGTTCTTGAACCACGCCAGCGAAGGACGGAACTTTGGCTGTAAATGCAGCCAGCCACCGAACAAGAGCCAGGCAACCAGGATGTCAATGAAGATGGCGCCCTGGTAAAGCTCTGTATTGGTGCGCATTCCGATGGTGTACCACCAGTGGTACAAACCGGAATAGCAAATGTTTACTGGACGGGAAGCACCCGCTTGAGTCAAAGCATCACTGATGCCTTGACCAAAGTGAGGATCCCAAATTGCGTGGGCAATAGGTTGAACATTTTGTGGGTCGGCGACCCACTGTTCGAAGTTGCCCTGCCAGGCGATATGGAACAGGTTTCCTGCAACCCATAGGCCAATAACAGCCAGATGACCGAAATGGGTAGAGAACAGCTTTTGGTAAAGCCGTTCTTCGGTCATGCCGTCGTGGCTCTCGAAGTCGTGAGCCGTGGCTATGCCGTACCAAATACGGCGGGTTGTAGGGTCCTGTGCCAGACCCTGGCTGAACGAAGGAAATTTCGTTGCCATGTGGGGAAAGGTCAGGAAAGGTCAGCCGAGCCCAAGAAGGCGGGCATGGAAGAAGGCCCAGGTGGTCACAATGCCACCAAACAGGAAGTGGGTTACACCAACTGCGCGGCCCTGCGTAATAGAAAGTGCCCGGGGCTGGATGGTGGGAGCAAGCTTGAGCTTGTTATGAGCCCAGATAATGGATTCAAATAGCTCCTGCCAGTAGCCACGGCCGCTGAACAAGAACATCAAGCTAAAGGCCCACACGAAGTGGCCACCAAGGAATAACAGGCCATAGCCGCTTAGGCCAGTGCCGTAGCTCGTGAGCACCTGTGAGGACTGAGCCCATAGGAAGTCACGGAACCAACCATTCACAGTGATGGCGCTTTGAGCAAAGTTGCCAGAAACGAGATGAGTCACACTCCCGTCTGAATTGACAGTGCCCCATACATCGCTTTGCATCTTCCACGAGAAGTAGAAGATCACCATCGATAGGGAGTTGTACATCCAGAACAGGCCTAGGAACACATGGTCCCAAGAGGAAACCTGGCATGTACCACCACGACCTGGGCCATCGCAAGAGAAGCGGAAGCCAAGATTCGCCTTGTCAGGAACAAGACGGGAACTGCGGGCAAAAAGCACACCCTTAAGAAGGATGAGGCAAGTTACGTGAATGGTGAAGGCATGGATGTGGTGAATCATCAAGTCGGCTGTTCCCAAGGGAATAGCCATCAGAGCCACCTTGCCGCCAACTGCTACAACGCTTCCGTTGAATACATCACTCACTGCACCTGGCAGACCTGTTGTCGTGCCAACCACAGATGATGTGCCAATTGAAGACGCCCAAAGGCTTTGAATCCATTGAGCCAAGACAGGCTGCAACTGGATTGCAGAGTCGCTGAACATGTCTTGGGAACGACCCAAAGCACGCATGCTGTCGTTGTGTATATAAAGTCCGAAGCTGTGGAAGCCAAGGAACATACACACCCAGTTGAGGTGACTGATAATGGCGTCCCGCGCCTTGAACATGCGATCAAGCACGTTATCGACGTGAACTGAGACGTCATAGTCACGAATGACTGCGATGCCAGCGTGAGCTGCTGCTCCGCAAATCATCAAACCACCAATCCACATGTGGTGTGTGAATAGCCCAAGAACCGTTGGGTAATCAGTCGCTAGGTATGGATATGGAGGTAGAGAATACATGTGGTGTGCAACCACGATGCTCCCTGAACCAATGCATGCCAGGTTTACTGCCAGCTGAGCATGCCAGCTGTTGGAAAGGAACTCGAAGAGACCTTTATGACCATTGGGAGCTGGGAATAAGAGAGGGTCACCCTTTACGTTCCCCATGATCTCTTTCATGCTGTGGCCGATACCGAATCTTGAGCGGTATACGTGGCCACCAAACATCAAAAAGACCGCCCATGCCAAATGGTGATGAGCAACATCAGTACTCCATAGAGCACCTGTTACAGGATTCACTCCTCCGTTGTTGGTGAGAAAATCACTAAAGGCCCACCAATTAGCCGAGAAGAAATTCCCGATGCCTGAAGCAAGACCTGGATAAATCTGGCCAACGAGATCAGCGTTGTAGAGCTCGTGGGGCAGAGGGATATCCGCTGCAGTGGCAATGGTCTTGCCATCAAGCACCATTGGAGTGCCTGCATCTATGGCATCCAATAGGGCATTGGTGGGGTTGGCCACATGAATCAAGTGACCTGTCCAACCAAGAGAGCCCAAGCCAAACAGACCAATCTGATGGTGCTGAAGCATCGACTCAATCTTCTTAAACCACTCAAGCTTTGGAGCTGCTTTGTGGTAGTGGAAGATTCCGCCATGGAGAACAAGGCCAGCCATGATTAGGGCACCAGTTGCAAGAGCCATGAGCTCTGTCTCACTGGTAATTCCCCAAGCCCTCCACATTTGGAAAATGCCGGAGGTGATCTGGATGCCGTTAAAGCCAGCACCCATATCTGCATTCATGATTTCTTGACCGACAATTGGCCAAACGACCTGCGCACTGGCTTTCACGTGCGTAGGGTCGGCTAGCCAGCCGGAGTAGTTGGAGAAGCGGGCACCGTGGAAGAAGGCACCGCTTAACCAAATAAACACTATGGCCAAATGGCCGAAGTGCGCCGAAAAGATCTTCCGGCTGGTTTCTTCCAGATCCCCAATGTGGGTATCGAAGTCGTGGGCGTCAGCGTGGAGGTTCCAAATCCAGGTTGTGGAGTTTGGTCCCTTAGCGAGGCTTTTCGAGAAAAATCCGGGTTGTTCGAATTTTTCGAAGTCGGCTGGAACGTGGTCCCGGTCGACTGGTTGATCGTAAATAGGCTTCGCTTTTTCCCCACGCTCTGGTGGGCTGATGGTCATCGAGAGGTTCCTCGAGGGACGGGATCGAGGTGGAGGGCCACCCCTTCGACAGGCCCAAGGGCTTGCCGGGGCCCCGGAGACACCACCACCGAAGTGGTGCTGATACCGGGCGCCAGCACAAGTCAAAAGTCGAAACTCAGACTCACACTGGAGCTATGGGCCCCTACAAGGGGACCGCTTCGAGAAGCATAAAGCTGAGCACCACTCACTACGACAGCAAGTAACAAATGTTCTATCCGGTCGCTAATCAGTGGGGGCCTGGCGTCTGCAGAAGGGCCGCTGACAGAAGCGGATCATTAATACACGTAAGTTTACAACTGCAAAAGAAGCATATTTTCAACGCTAATTAACATAAATCAATCAACTAATCCAACACTGCCGCCTTGCAAGGAGTTGCCACCCTTTTACCCACACCGGGTAGCTGCCCAGAATGACGAGATCTTGCCCCCCTCTAATGCCGCTTTCGAGCCGGCGTCAGCAATTCAATCTGTCGCCATGGCAGGGGAAGGCCATGCGCCTATTGCAAGGCCTGGTGTTGGTTGTGCTGCTGAGCATCTCTGGGCTTTCTCCCGCACAAGCCCTGCCAGGCTGGCCCTTTAACAACCAAAACAGGGAAAGTTCAACCACTCAATCCTTACTCGTGCCAGCGCCAACTGGAACTCTGCAAGAGATTGCCCCACCAGGCGCAGTACAACAAATACGAGAGCAACTAGCGAAACATCACCCCCAGCTGAGCCTGGAAAGCCCAACAGACGGGACTGTGCTGATGAATGAGGGGAGCTGGGAGCTCTTGCTCAATTTGAAGGACTGGCCACTGACCAACGATCCAGAACTAGGCCTCGGTGCCCATGTTGTGGTGCAACTTGATGAGAATCCACCACTCCGCATTAGCGAAGCAGATGGTGCCCAACTGCGTATTGCGATGGAGGGCCTGCAGCCTGGAAGTCACAGACTCAGCGCCTACGCCGCTTATCCATGGGGCGAAGCTGTCAAGGAGCCAAAGGCCAGCCTGCAATGGCGCCTCCATCAGCTGCAACCTCTGCAACGAACTCAACCGACAGAAGATGAGCCTTGGTTCGTCACCGTTAGCCCCTCAGAACTCAGCAACACTGAACCCCTTCTATTGGACTGGTTGATCTGGAATGCTCCCATTCAGAACCTGAAAGAAGGCGATGGCCGCTGGCGACTCCAAGTGAGTGTGAATGGTGAAAGTTTCCAAATCACTCACCAAGACGCCATTTGGATCAAGGGCCTGCCCTCAGGATCAGGCCCCATTAGCGTTCAAACAGAAATGCTCGACGGCTTTGGCAAGCCAATTAATCCAGTATTCAACAACCAACTAAGGATTGTTCAGACCAGGGAAGCAGACAAGCCAGCTTGGATGCAGGCCACACTGACGAAACAGCAAATAGCCAGACTCTTAGGGGAACCCCAGCCAGAAGAAGACCAGCCTTTGGCTGATCAAACCCCTCAAGAAAAATCAGACTCCCCGCAAATCTCGACACTTGACAACGCATCAGAACCAAAACCTCTCCAAGACGAACTTTCTGAGCAGCCTGCAAAACAGAAGTTAGCGCTCTCCAATGAACCCGAGACAGAGCTCGAGTCTGGAGCCGAACTAGAACCAGAATCGGCTCTACAGCCAACCCCTGATCTAGAACCAAACCCTGATCCAGACTCTGCTCTCAAGCCAACCCCTGATCTAGAACCAAACCCTGATCCAGACTCTGCTCTCGAGCCAACTCCTGATCTAGAACCAAACCCTGATCCAGACTCTGCTCTCGAGCCAACTCCTGATCTAGAACCAAACGCCGAACTAGAGCCAAAACTCAAAACAGACGCTGCCCAAGCCTCCCCAGCACCCAATTCCCAAACCCCTTGGCCAACCCTTGATTGATCCAAAAGCATGCTTTAACGCTCATGCCGAGATCAAATAAAAGGAAACAGCCTCCAACGTTCCCCTTGGCCAACCTGCCCTGACCCATCCCGACGCACCTAGCCCCGCTCTGCGCCTGGCTCTTGGTCTCTCTGTCAGCGCCTGGCCGCTTTTGCAAAGGCTTGCAAGACGCCACCAGGTGGATCAACTGGCCCTTACCCCGCGTGCAGCAAACACTCTCGAAGAAACACCTCAAAGCCTTGTAGTTGGCCCCGCCAGCGAAGTGCTAAGCAGAAACTGGCAGCCAAACGGGGTCTTGCTCATCGTGGGTGCTATCGGCGCCGTGACTCGCTTAATCGCTCCATTACTCATTGGGAAGGACAAAGATCCCGCCGTGATCGTCCTTGATGCCCATGGCAAACACGTCGTGCCATTGCTGGGCGGTCACCAGGCGGGCGCAGAACAACTGGCAATGGAACTGGCCGCAGAGCTAGGCGGCCATGCTGTACTCACCGGAGACGCCAACAGCCAAAACCGCTTGGCCCTCGATAGTTTTGGCGAAGGCTGGGGCTGGCGACGTAGCGGCAGCCGCGACAACTGGAATCAGTTAATGCTGACCCAAGCCCAAGGGGGGAAGCTTTTGCTTTTGCAGCGTTCTGGTGCGACGTTTTGGCAAACAACTGCTGCTGCACAAGACGTTTTTGATGCCAATGCCAATGCTGATCAGGCTCGGCCAGCCCAGCTAACCATCGGCCCACAAAGCAGCATGTCTTGCAGCTGGCATCCCGCCAGTCTTTGGATTGGAATTGGCTGCGAACGCGATACAAGCCTGAGCCTGCTTGAGCGCGCCGTGACAGCTGCCCTGGCAGAGGCTGGCCTTGCCCCAGAGGCAGTAGCAGGCCTTGCCAGCATTGACCGAAAGGCCGATGAAACCGCTCTGCTCGCTCTCGCGCAAGCAAAGGACTGGCCTGTGCGCTACTTCAACGCTAATGCCCTCGCAGAAGTTGACGTACCCACACCTTCTGCTGTTGTAGCAAAAGCTATGGGCACCTCTTCCGTGGCCGAAGCCGCAGCACTACTCGCAGCTAGCAACAAAGGCACTTTGCTGCTAACCAAACAGATTCACCACGCCCAAAACGCTGAACATGGTGCTACCACCATCGCCATCAGCGAAGCCAATCAACCTTTTGCACCCCAAAGAGGCGAATTGCACCTGATCGGCAGTGGGCCTGGAGATTTGGCCTTTCTCACCCACGATGCCCGAGCAGCCCTAGCCCGCAGTGCCATATGGGTTGGATACGACCTCTACCTCGATCTACTGGAACCGTTGCGGCGCCCAGATCAAGCACGTCTGGACGGGCAACTCACTCGCGAACGGGATCGCTGCCTTAAGGCCCTGGAGCTAGCCCAACAGGGAGCACGAGTCGCCTTGATCTCTTCAGGAGACAGTGGCATCTACGGCATGGCCGGCCTAGCCCTGGAACTATGGCTCACACAACCCCCTAGTGATCGGCCACAATTTCAGGTGCATCCAGGCCTCTCAGCCCTGCAATTAGCCGCCGCCAAGGTAGGTGCCCCTCTGATGCACGATTTCTGCAGCGTGAGTCTCAGCGATCGCCTCACTCCCTGGTCAAAGATTGAAACCCGCCTGAAAAGTGCAGCCAGCGGAGATTTCGTGGTAGCCCTTTACAATCCACGCTCTCAAGAACGCGACTGGCAGCTGACGCGTGCCATTGAACTCTTGCTGGAGCATCGAGCCCCCAGCACGCCAGTGGTCGTAGCACGTCAACTTGGACGAGCGCAGGAAGACATACAGCTGCACACACTGCAGACGCTGCCAGTCAAAGAGGTGGACATGCTCACGATTGTTCTAATCGGCAATAGCAGCAGTCGTTTACAAGACAATCATGTGGTGACACCAAGGGGATACCCCGGAGCCGAACTGGCTTGAAAACAAGGCAAAGTCAGTCAAGCTGAAAGTTGTTTCAAGGCATCTCTGAATTGATAGGGCACTTTTTAGCGAGGCGGAAAAAGAAAGCGTGAAAGCAACTTCAGCTCCCGCCCCTGCATACCCATTAGGCCCCAGCGAACACTCCAAGGGGCGCTAACAAACATGTTCACCATGGCAGCGACCAATTCGCGCAGGCTAAGAGTGTTGGTCAAAAAGCCGTACCATTCTTCGCTCGGCAAAGCAAAGAAACTGACAAAGAAATCACGCAGTTGGGGCTCTTTAAAACGCATCAGCTTCTCAAGGCCAAATTGATAAAGAGCATGCTTACGGCGCAACTCCTTGGGCCAAAGAGTCTCCCAACCTGCAGCCGCGAGCACCGCCGGCCCCGCCCCTGGATCGGCCATGGCTTCAGCCACAGCCTTTGCAACATAAGGTGCGCGGCGCAGCATGCTGCCCACCAAATAGCCCGAAGCAGGGTGCACCATCGCCGCCGAGCCGCCGAAACCAAGCAGCGGTTGCTGCAGGTCAGGCAGAGGCAAATTCATCGGCAGGAAATAACCAAGCTCCTCGTGCTGCAATTCAGTGATCGTTAAGCCTTGATGAGCCAATCGCCGCTCCAAGCGTGAACGCAGGGTTTCTAAGGACACCGGAGGCGCGAGCCCTAGCGATGTTTCCTCTAAGAAGAAGCATCCCCCACCAAAGTCCATGGCATAAAGAAACGTGGGTGGCTCAGCTTTCTCCGCAGGGCTCAGATGATCACAGCGGTAGTCCATCAACACAAACTGGCCAGGCTCCACTGGGGGCTTATTGAAACGTCCCACCACGCCAAAGCAGGTCTGAACCGCCACCGGCCCATGATCTACATGACGCAGAAATACCGGCTTATAGCCAGTTGCATCAACCACCAAACGAGCTTGCAGCTCAAGACCTTCGGCGGTGGTCACAGTACTAACGGTGGCATCAACAGCAAAATCAGTTGCAAGACCTTGATGCCAAGTCAAACCAGCAGCTTCGCATTGCTGCAACCAATGCTCCTGGAGCTTGATCTTGTCGAATAGGCCGTAATCCCGATGATGAGGACTTGGCCGATTCTCGTCAGCATTGGGGTCAGAGGCGCCTGGGCCAAAAAAACTCACTGTGTTCGACCAGCGGTGCTCGAGCAGGTGCCCCATATCAAAGGCATCCACCTCGTCACCCCAAATGCCATAGGTATATGGCCATGGCTCGCGAGGATTGCCAACCGTCAGTGCTGAGACCTGTAAACCCTCCTTGCCCAGGGCTGCAGCAATGGCCAGGGCCGCCGGACCAGCGCCAAGCACCAAGACATCCACCACTGCCTCTGTCACTGGCTCACCAGAACAATTGGTTGGGCATAAGCCACCAGCGAAGGCATTAGTAGACAGCGATAGACGTTGTTGCTCTCGTCAACCACCACTGCCAGGGATCGTCTCTTAAAAAGAGACTACCGCCCCTGGCGATAGTGATTTAAACGACATAGCTTTCTCGTGACTTTGCAACATCGTTTAAAGAGCAATCCTCTTGATACCGCAAGCGCTCAGCGACAAGGCTTCATAACATTGGTCATTGCGATAGCCATTTGCTCATCCTTTGAGACGTATTCAATAGGAGTGTCAGACACAACAGCTTGAGCAGCACGATCCAGTGGATAGAGCCCCAATAGGCCACCCTTCCTAAAGGCTCCCAACCAATGCACCGACCACTCCACACGACAAGAAACAAGATAAATCGGCCGACCGTGGTCTACAGCCATGCGTGGATTTAGAACAAAAAGAACAGCCGCAAAGGCCACTACGGCAAGCAAAATGACTGGCTTCATCACTTCAAATTTCCCTTAAACCTTGAACCTCCATTCCAAAAGTCAAGCAGCTGAAGCAAGTTTTCCTTGACCTAGGCATTAATAATCCATCAATAGCCTTCCCAGGGTTTACTCATGCATCCCATTGGCAGGCCTTAAGAATGATCAGAGAACTGATTGATATCAATTGTCGAAGGGATTACCTCGGACTAAAGCAACGATCAATCGGGATGACAGGATTCGAACCTGCGGCCCCTTCGTCCCGAACGAAGTGCGCTACCAAGCTGCGCTACATCCCGATAGGCTCACTGTAGAAGGTGAAGTCGCCTGGAACTGCTGCTGCCAGTGGGTTCCTGAACTGCTCTCATGACTGGAAAAGCCTTACTGAAACCCCACTGGTTGCGCGTCAAGGCTCCACAACAGCAACGCATCGGCGAGGTGGCCGAGCTGCTGAAGGGCCTCAATCTCAAGACGGTGTGTCAAGAAGCCAGCTGCCCGAATATCGGGGAGTGCTTCGCAGGAGGAACTGCCACCTTCTTGATCATGGGGCCGGGCTGCACCCGCGCTTGCCCTTACTGCGACATCGACTTTGACAAAAGCCCACGCTCCCTAGACCCCACTGAGCCAGAGCGCCTAAGCGAAGCGGTGGCTCAGATGAACCTTCGTCATGTTGTCATCACTTCAGTTAACCGTGATGACCTCAGCGACGGGGGAGCCAGTCAATTCGTCGCATGCATCGAGGCCATTCGCCAACGTTCTCCCCAAACCACAATTGAGCTGCTAATTCCTGATTTCAACGGCAATTGGGATGCCCTCGCCAAGGTAATGGGAGCAGCTCCGGAGGTGCTCAACCACAACATTGAGACCGTCCCCCGGCTCTACAAACGGGCTCGTCCACAAGCCGCCTACATGCGATCTCTTGAGCTGTTGTATCAAGTGCGGCAAGGCTGGCAGAAGGTCTATAGCAAGTCCGGCCTGATGGTGGGGCTAGGTGAAACAGATGCTGAGGTGATTGAGGTCCTAGAGGATCTACGCCGTCACCGAGTCGACATAGTGACCATCGGCCAATACCTATCACCAAGCCCAAAGCATCTGCCAGTCGATCGCTTTGTGACACCAGAACAGTTCGAATATTTCCGCTCTATGGGGGAAACCGAGCTGGGGTTCCTTCAAGTGGTTAGTACCCCTCTCACACGCAGCAGCTACCACGCCGGCGAGGTCCAGCGGCTGATGGCCGCCCACCCACGCTGAACTCAAGCCATGAGCTCCCCACACACAGGGATCCACTGCTGCAGATCCCATTTAACTAAACCCTCAACAATCATCGGGTCCTGTTCGACTAAGCGTTTGGCTGCTTCAAAGGAGTCTGCCTGCAGCACCAACAACCCTCCACCTCCTGGTCGTTGTTCAGCATCAACCAAAAAACCACTCGAAACCTTGACACCTTCGGAGCGCAAAACCTTGATCCATTCATGGTGGGCAGCTAAGTAAGTCTGCCGCTGCTCTGGCAAAAGGGTCAAAGTCTGCGCCGTAAACTTCTCGGTTTTGATAAACCAAGGCATTCATCAGGCTGCAACTTTCTCAAGCAAAGTTAAACCAACATTGACCTTTTCACTGGGTGGAACAAGCACCTTAAACAATGCTTTCCAACTGATCCAGTTGGCCAAAATCGCCTTGGCTTTTGTACTGCCGGTCTGCGCGAGATGGGTTTCAAGCAATGTTTTGAGAATGGCTTCCTGCTCAATAGTGGTTAGCGAGAGAATCTCAACAATCTCTTTGTTCACAAGATCGCTCACCATTCCCTGCTCATCCAGCAGGAACGTCACACCACCGGTCATCCCTGCCCCAACATTGCGGCCAGTTGATCCCAACACCACCACCACCCCACCGGTCATGTATTCACAGCAATGATCCCCCGCACCTTCAACAACAGCCTTCACACCGCTATTGCGCACAGCAAAACGCTCGCCAGCCCTACCTAAAGCAAACAACTCTCCACCGGTCGCGCCATACAGGCAAGTGTTGCCCAAAATCACCTGGCTGCCGCTGTGATCTGCACTCGAAGGTGGTACCAGTGTGATCCGACCACCATTCATGCCTTTACCGACATAATCATTGGCCTCACCCTCCAAACGCACATTCACCCCCTGCAGCAGAAATGCCGCAAAACTCTGACCGGCAGCCCCCTCAAAGGAGAGATCGAGCTGACCTCGAAAACCTTTGTTGCCATGGTGTTCAGCAATCTCACCAGAGATCCGTGCACAAACGCTGCGATCCGTGTTGACGATCGCGAGATTGCGGGCGATATGACCATGGCTATCGATCGCTGCCATCAGCTCGGCATCAGCAAGCAGCTGATCCTCGAGGATCGGTCCATTGTCATGGGCCTTGGCGTCATGAATCAACCAAGCCCGATCAACGGCCCCCGGAATCGGATCCAACAAGCAAGAAAGATCAAGGGTTTGGGTCTTCACCAAGTTGAGGCTGCGAGGCTCAAGCAGCTCTGTGCGACCAATGAGATCCTCAAGCCGAGCCACACCGAGCACACTCATCAATTGGCGCACCTCCTCAGCTACAAACAGAAAGAAGTTGACAACATGCTCCGGGACACCTGGGAAGCGCTTGCGCAAGCCCTCCTGCTGGGTAGCAACCCCCACAGGACACTTGTTGGTATGACAGACGCGAGCCATGATGCAGCCCTCGGCAATCATCGCGACTGAGCCGAAACCATATTCCTCAGCACCAAGCAAGGCGGCGATCACCACGTCCCAACCAGTCTTCAGACCACCATCAGCGCGTAATAACACACGATCACGCAAGCCATTTTCAAGCAATGAACGGTGTACCTCGGTGAGACCTAACTCCCAAGGGCTTCCAGCGTGCTTAATCGAACTCAGAGGCGATGCGCCTGTACCACCGTCATGACCAGAGATCTGAATCACATCTGCCTTGGCCTTCGCCACTCCAGCAGCAATCGTGCCAATGCCAATCTCAGCAACCAGCTTCACGCTCACCTTGGCAGCAGGGTGAACCTGATGCAGGTCGTGAATCAACTGGGCCAAATCCTCAATTGAATAGATGTCGTGATGGGGAGGTGGCGAGATCAGCGCCACACCAGCCTTGCTATTACGCAACTTGGCGATGTAGGGATCAACTTTTTGACCCGGCAACTGACCTCCCTCACCAGGCTTTGCCCCTTGAGCCACCTTGATCTCAAGTTGCTTTCCGCTCCGCAAATATTCCGGCGTCACACCAAAGCGACCAGAGGCGACCTGCTTAATCGCAGAGCAAGCAGTATCGCCATTGCGCAAACCCTTGATGCTGGGCAGGGTTTCTGAACGGCTCTCAAGATCGACATCATCAAGGATCTTGAATCGGGCAGGATCTTCTCCTCCTTCGCCACTGTTGCTCTTACCACCGATACGGTTCATCGCCACGGCGAGCACCTCGTGAGCCTCGCGCGATAGGGCGCCAAGACTCATTCCACCAGTACAAAAACGTGCGCAAATGGATTCAACACTTTCAACCTGGTCTAACGGGAGAGGTGTAGGGGCTAAGCGGAAAGTAAGCAGGTCGCGCAGGGCCGTAGCCGGCCGATTCTCCAGCAGGTTCTTGTAGGTAGAGAAGTGGTCGTAGCCAGGCCCAGCCCTCACAGCCGCATGCAGGGCCTTAGACATGTCCGGAGTGTTGAGATGAAATTCACCGCCACTGCGATATTGCACAAAACCCATGAACTCGAGCTTGGTGCGATCCAACTCAGGAAATGCCTTGGCATGGAAGGTGAGGGTCTCGCTAGCCAAGTCATTGAGACTGAGTCCAGCGACTCGACTGGTCGTGCCCTTAAAAGCCAGCTCAATTAAATCGGCACCGATACCAATCGCCTCAAAAATCTGAGCGCCGTGGTAACTAGCAAGTAAGGAAATACCAATCTTGGAGAGGATCTTGCGCAGGCCATCTTCCTGCGCCTTACGTACGTTGGCCTGGGCCTGATCAATGGTCAGCGCTGGCAATTTGCCGGTTTCAATCAGTTTCTGAGTACGAGGATGCTGCCACCAATGCCGCGTAGTCTCCCAAGTAAGCCAAGGGCATACAGCGCTAGCGCCATAGCCGATTAGACAGGCCAGATGATGGGTACTCCAGCACTGTGCCGTGTCGACCACCAAGGAAGCATTCAGCCGCAAACCCTGCTTCAGCAAGTGGTGATGCACTGCACCAACAGCTAGCAGAGGTGGAATGTAGGTGGTGCTAGCAACAACCCCGCGGTCGGAAAGCACCACGATCTGGCTGCCATCGCGCACAGCATCCGCTGCTTCAACGCAGAGCCGTTTAAGAGAATCCCCCAAACCGCTAGGCCCATCATGAACGGGCAGCAAAGTGGAGAGTGTGGTCGTGGGAAACTCCAGCTGACCAAAAGCTGCAAGTTCCGCCTCATTGAGAATCGGAGTCTCAAGATGAATCAACGAAGCCGCCGCTGCCTCAGGCTTGAGGGGAGAACCACGCTTTCCCAGATGCATCTCGAGACTCATCACCAACTTTTCCCGCAAGGGATCAATCGGCGGGTTCGTGACCTGCGCAAAGCGCTGTTTGAAGTAGTCGTATAGGAGGTGGGGCTTATCGGAGAGCACCGCCAATGGGATGTCATCACCCATGCAAAAAGTGGGTTCTTTGGCCCCAGCCGCCATTGAATCGATGATTAACTCCAAATCCTCAGCAGTGAAACCGAAGGCTGTCTGCTGCTGAAGCAGTTCCAGATCTCCCAGTTGAGAATCCTGCTGCCAAGACTTTTGACCAAGCTTGCAACGATTTTGACTGAGCCATTCGCCATAGGGATATCGGCCAGCAACCTCCTGCTTGACATCCCAATTGCGCAGCAAACGACCCTTTTCAAGATCAACCGCCAACATCTGCCCAGGGCCAAGGCGTCCCTTCTCGATGATGCGGCTTTCCTCAAGCTCAACCACGCCAGTTTCTGAACCCATCACCACCAAGCCATCACTGGTGATGCAATAGCGAGCCGGGCGTAAGCCATTGCGATCGAGGCTGGCACCAACACTGCAACCATCTGAGAACACAAGCAAGGCTGGGCCATCCCAGGGCTCTTGCGTGCACGCGGAATACTCATAAAAAGCCTGAATTTCTGGCTTGTCAGCCAGCTCTGGCTGTTCCCGGAAGGCCTCAGGAACCAAGGTCAGCAAGCTGTCAACAATCGGGCGACCACTGCGTACAAGCAGCTCCAGAGTCGCGTCAAGGTTGGCGGAATCACTAAAAGCTGCATTAACAACCGGTTTGAGATCAGCCGCATCAACACCCCAAACGCTATCTAGGTTGACTTCAGTGGCCCTAGCCCAATTCAGGTTGCCCAACAACGTATTGATTTCACCGTTATGCCCTAGCAAACGCATCGGCTGGGCGAGTGGCCAACGGGGCAACGTATTGGTGCTGAAGCGGCGGTGATAAACCGCAAAAGGAACCTCAAAGCGAGGGTCGCGGAGATCGGCATAAAACGCCGCAAGCACCTCGGAGCGCACCATGCCTTTGTAAACGACTGTGCGACTACTGAGTGACGCCACGTAGAGATCATTGGCGTGCTCTCCCCAGGCCTGCCGAGCACGATCTCCGATACGCCGCCGCAATCGAAATAACAACGCCTCCAAAGCATCACCTGGCTGAGATCCCTGCACCAGCCACTGCTCGATAACCGGCGCTGTATCACGGGCGAGGGGACCCAACACCGCCATATCCACAGGGACTTCTCGCCATCCTCTGGACCTGAGACCAAGGGACTCGGCCTCCTGCTCGCAAAAGCAACGTGCTTCTGCGCGACGTGCAGCATCTCGAGGCAAAAACAACATGCCCAGGCCACAACGATGGTTTGCAGCTTCCACTGCCGACCACACGGCCTCAAGATAGCTCCAGGGAATAGCGCAAAGCAGACCTGCTCCATCTCCGGAATCCGCATCACCTCCGCAACCACCACGATGTTCCATGCAGTTCAGGGCCCGAAGTGCCTGCTGCAAAATCCAATGGCTAGCTACCCCATCAATTTGAGCCAAGAAACCAACGCCACATGCATCCTTTTCGCCAACCACAGCCGTAGGCGCGCTGCTGTCGCAATAGGGCCAATTGGAGCGACGGTGATCCTGAGACATAACCTTCAGCCAAACTATTTTCCTGCACCGCAGTGGACTGCGTTCACAGTGAAAAGCTCAATCAGTGATCCTAGGCAGGCGCCCTCCTCTAAGACTTAGCCGAATGAGAGGACTAGCGTCCAAACCATGGTTTCTCCTCCTCCCCCACCTCCCACTGTTGAGGTAAGAGCCGCGAACTTATTTGTTGGAGATCGCCTCAACATCGATGGTCAGTTAATCGAGGCCCCTTGGCGCTGGAGAGGCCATAGGGATGGCACTGCAAACCAGCTCTGGCTTCCCCTGGATCTACTGGTCGGACGTTTTGGCTTCCGCAGGTCCACCCAGCCAAACGGACAGCAACTGCAATGGTATGGAAGCAAAGCCTCTCTGAAATCCCTCCCACAAATCACGCTTCAAGATGAAGTGGCATTGAATGTGGCCGAATGGCTCACGACGACAGGAGTCAAGATCAAGCGAAAAAGCAAGACCCTTCACGTTGAACTGCCAACACCACGCCTCAAAGGTCTTCGGCAGGGCAAGGGCAGCAATTCAAATCGTCTGGTGCTTGACCTAAGCGGTCCGGCACTCGTGCAAAGCCTTGACAACAATCTCTTTCTTAATCTTCAGGCCACCGTCCAGCAGCGTAGGCAGATGAAGGCATTAGGCCTGATGCCCAAGCAGCAGCGCAATGGCCTCATGCTCATCGGGCAGGCAGAAGCCCTAAGCAGCCTCACCCTGGACAAACCCTGGCGCATTGTCTTGGACGGTATTGGCAAGCACAGCAACGCAACAAATCTGCGCTCACCACTGCTCAATCCATCCATCCAGGCCCTCATCCAGCGCGGCCTGATCTTCGAAACAAAAGTGGTGAACGTTGGGGTCAAACCATTGCAAATCACCAGGGTTGGTACAAATCTGTCAAAGCAAGGCCTGCTCCTCAGGCCTCTACCGCAAATTAACCATCAACAAGGCCTGCGTTTTCTCAACCAGTTGGCCCAACCTGCAGACGCTCTGATCGCCATCAACGGGGGTTTCTTCAATCGAGTGCGCCAGTTGCCCCTAGGGGCCTTAAGACGAGATGGCACATGGTTTTCAGGCCCCATCCTCAATCGAGGGGCGATCGGCTGGGGCCCTACAGGACATCTATCCTTCGGCCGCCTGCAACTTCAACAAGAACTTCAAGGTTCTAAAGGGCAGAGATGGAATCTTGAAACCTTGAATAGTGGCTATGTGCAGCGAGGCCTGAGTCGTTACACCAGAGCCTGGGGGCCTATCTACCAAGCCCTCAGCGGAGAAGAAAAAGCAATGATGATCATCAATGGGCGAGTCGTACAGAACTTCCAACAAGTGCAGCTGGCCCGGGGGGTTCCTCTGAGGAAGGATGGGGATCTGGTCGTAGCCAGAGGAGGCTTCCCTTTACCGGCGGCGACTGGTGAAACAGTAAGCATAAGGATGAAAGCATCACATCCTCTTGGCGAACTGCCTCAAGTGCTTGGTGGTGGTCCATTGCTGCTGCAAAACGGGCGGGTGGTTCTGTCTGGCAGACAAGAAGGCTTCAGCCCAAGCTTTCTATCCCTTGCTGCTCCCCGCAGTGTGGTGGGCCAAGGTGATGGCAAGCTCTGGCTACTCACTCTCAAAGGGGCCAGGGGCAGCGATCCAACCCTGCTGGAGACAAGCCTAGCCCTGCAACAACTGGGGATCAGAGACGGCCTGAACTTAGATGGAGGCAGTTCAACGTCCCTATTGGTAGCGAATCAATTGGTTGTAACAGGTCGAGGCACACCCCCCAGAATCCACAATGGCCTTGGCCTCATTTTGCGCCACCACAAAGGCAATCCTAAAAAAGCTAATGAGCCTCTTAAAAATGCCAGAGGTCAGGATCGAATCGCCAACAAATAATTAACGAGATCAAGCTTGGCATCTCGCCCAACAAAACCGAAGCACTGCAAGGGCCCATACCTCCCTTATCACCACATCCTCCATCGCTTTTAAGATTACGTTTCAAATACCTATTGGTTGCAGAGCTGCTCTAATCGCAATCGATTCCCTCTGATCATCAATCAGGCAAGCCGAAACGGTATGGTGGTTGATTGTGGAATCAGGTCGGATCTCCGACCAAATGCCGACCTTCGATGCCAACCATCCAACAGCTGATCCGAACTGAGCGTCAGCACCTGACTCGCAAGACAAAATCTCCTGCGCTGCGGGCTTGTCCAGAGCGACGTGGTGTCTGCACACGGGTCTACACCTCCACACCTAAAAAGCCCAACTCAGCCCTTCGCAAAGTTGCGCGCGTGCGCCTTACCTCAGGTTTTGAGGTCACGGCCTACATCCCAGGCATCGGCCACAACCTCCAGGAACACTCTGTGGTGCTCATCCGCGGCGGCAGAGTCAAAGATCTTCCTGGGGTGAGATATCACATCATCCGCGGAACTTTGGACACTGCAGGTGTCAAGGATCGCAGTCAATCCCGCTCAAAATACGGTGCCAAGGCGTCTAAGCAGGATTAAAGAGCCTCGTTATTCATCTCTCTCCTTATTAGCTCTACCTCCTCCTTCCTCCACTCCTAACGGTCTATGTCCCGTCGCAACGCAGCAGAAAAACGCCCCGTCCTGCCGGATCCCCAGTTCAACAACCGACTGGCCACGATGATGATCTCTCGGCTGATGAAGCACGGCAAGAAGTCAACTGCACAACGCATCCTGGCCCAAGCCTTTGGATTGATTAATGAGCGCACCGGTGGCGACCCGATAGAGCTCTTCGAAACAGCCGTAAAAAACGCCACGCCTCTGGTGGAAGTAAGAGCCCGCCGTGTTGGTGGTGCCACATATCAGGTGCCGATGGAAGTACGCCAGGAGCGAGGCACAGCAATGGCCCTGCGCTGGCTGGTGAACTTCTCTCGAGCCCGTAATGGCCGCAGCATGTCCCAAAAACTGGCTGCTGAACTAATGGATGCCGCCAATGAAGCTGGCAGCGCCGTTCGCAAGCGAGAAGAAACCCACAAGATGGCAGAAGCGAACAAAGCTTTCGCCCACTATCGCTACTGAACATGGCCAAGTCCTGACGGCACTGAACCGTTCCAAGGGCTGACCTGTAGAGTCTCACCCGCCTTTTAACGCCAAACCCCGGAGAGTTTCCTGTGGCTCGCGCCTTTCCCCTGGAACGCGTCAGAAATATCGGGATTGCCGCCCATATTGATGCCGGCAAAACCACCTGTACGGAACGCATCCTTTTCTATTCCGGTGTGGTTCACAAGATGGGCGAGGTGCATGACGGCGCCGCCGTCACCGACTGGATGGCTCAGGAGCGCGAGCGCGGGATCACGATTACAGCGGCTGCGATCTCGACAACCTGGAACGATCACCGCATCAATATCATTGACACCCCAGGGCACGTTGACTTCACCATTGAAGTGGAGCGCTCGATGCGAGTGCTTGATGGTGTGATCGCTGTGTTTTGTGCGGTAGGTGGGGTGCAACCTCAATCAGAAACCGTCTGGCGGCAAGCCGATCGCTATTCCGTTCCACGGATGGTTTTTGTCAACAAAATGGACCGCACCGGGGCCGACTTCCTCAAGGTTCACGGACAGATCAAAAATCGCCTCAAAGCCAACGCCATCCCAATCCAGCTGCCTATTGGTGCAGAGGGAGATCTCAGCGGAATTATTGACCTCGTCAAGAACAAAGCCTTCATTTATAAGGACGATCTCGGCAAGGACATTGAAGAAACAGAGATCCCAGACCATATGAAAGAGCTTGCAGCTGAATGGCGAGCCAAGCTGATGGAATGTGTTGCTGAAACCGACGAAGAACTGATTGAAGTTTTTCTAGAGACGGAAGAACTAAGCGAAGCCCAACTTGCATCAGGCATTCGCGAAGGGGTTCTCAATCACGGCCTTGTACCTTTGCTGTGTGGATCTGCCTTCAAGAACAAGGGCGTTCAACTGCTATTGGATGCAGTGGTGGACTACCTACCCGCTCCTGTTGATGTGCCCCCGATTCAAGGTTTACTTCCCAATGGCAAGGAGGCAGTAAGGCCATCCGATGACAACGCACCATTTAGTGCTTTGGCCTTCAAGGTGATGGCGGACCCCTACGGCAAGCTCACCTTCGTGCGTATGTATTCAGGGGTGCTCGAGAAAGGCAGCTATGTGCTGAACTCCACGAAGAACGAGAAAGAACGCATATCCCGACTGATCATTCTCAAGGCCGATGACCGTGAAGAGGTCGATGCACTACGCGCAGGAGATCTCGGTGCTGTTCTAGGCCTGAAGAACACCACGACAGGCGACACCCTTTGCACGACTGATGATCCGATTGTTCTAGAAACCCTCTACATCCCCGAGCCAGTGATATCGGTGGCTGTTGAGCCCAAAACCAAGGGTGATATGGAAAAACTTTCCAAAGCCCTGCTTTCATTAGCGGAAGAGGATCCCACCTTCCGCGTCAGCACAGACCCTGAGACCAGTCAAACCGTGATTGCTGGTATGGGCGAACTCCACCTTGAAATTCTCGTGGATCGCATGCTGCGAGAATTCAAGGTGGAGGCCAACATCGGCGCGCCTCAGGTCTCCTACAGGGAAACCATTCGTGCCAGCTCCAAAGGCGAGGGCAAGTTTGCCCGTCAAACGGGTGGTAAAGGCCAATATGGCCACGTGGTAATCGAAATGGAACCCGGAGAACCTGGGTCAGGCTTTGAATTCGTCAACAAGATTGTCGGCGGCATCGTTCCCAAGGAATACATCAAGCCTGCCGAATCAGGCATGCGTGAAACATGCGAATCCGGCGTTATCGCTGGCTATCCGCTCATCGATGTGAAAGTCACCATGGTTGACGGGTCTTACCACGATGTGGACTCATCCGAGATGGCTTTCAAAATCGCCGGATCGATGGCTTTCAAAGACGGCGTCAAGAAGTGCAATCCTGTACTGCTTGAACCGATGATGAAGGTTGAAGTCGAGATCCCCGAGGATTTCCTCGGTTCGATCATCGGCGATCTGTCCTCCCGTCGAGGGCAGGTTGAAGGCCAGTCCATTGACGATGGACTCTCTAAAGTGCAGTCCAAAGTGCCTCTAGCCGAAATGTTCGGTTACGCCACCCAGCTCCGATCTATGACTCAGGGTCGGGGTATCTTCTCGATGGAGTTCAGCCATTACGAGGAAGTTCCTCGCAACGTTGCTGAAGCCATCATCTCCAAGAATCAGGGCAATTCCTGATCTCTATAACACCCACTTTCCACCCCCCGATTCTTTTACACAATGGCTCGCGAGAAGTTTGAGAGGAACAAGCCTCACGTCAACATTGGCACCATCGGCCATGTCGACCACGGCAAAACAACCCTGACCGCAGCCATCACAAGTGTGCTTGCGAAAAAAGGTCAAGCCAAGGTGCAAGATTACGCCGAGATCGACGGCGCACCTGAAGAGCGTGAGCGCGGTATCACGATCAACACCGCCCACGTGGAATACGAAACCGATGGGCGTCACTATGCTCACGTGGACTGCCCCGGCCACGCGGATTATGTCAAGAACATGATTACCGGTGCGGCCCAGATGGACGGCGCAATCCTTGTTTGCGCAGCAACCGATGGTCCCATGGCTCAAACCAAGGAGCACATCCTTCTTGCCAAGCAGGTGGGCGTTCCTGCACTGGTTGTCGCTCTCAACAAATGCGACATGGTCGACGACGAGGAAATTATTGAGCTCGTTGAAATGGAGATCCGTGAACTCCTGAGCAGCTACGACTTCCCTGGTGATGACATCCCCATAGTCCAAGTATCTGGGCTCAAAGCCATTGAAGGTGAAGCTGAATGGGAAGCAAAGATCGATGAGTTAATGGACGCAGTTGATACGTCCATACCAGAACCCGAGCGAGAAATCGAGAAACCTTTCCTAATGGCCGTAGAGGACGTTTTCTCAATCACTGGTCGTGGCACCGTTGCCACCGGACGAATCGAACGCGGCAAGGTCAAAAAAGGCGAGGAAATTGAAATTGTCGGCATTAGAGACAGCCGCAAAACCACCGTGACCGGTGTGGAAATGTTCCGTAAAGATCTTGATGAAGGCTTAGCGGGAGACAATTGCGGGCTCCTACTTCGCGGCATCGAGAAGGAAGACATCGAGCGTGGCATGGTCCTCGTCAAGCCAGGCTCAATTACACCTCACACTAAATTCGAGGGGCAGGTTTACGTCCTCAAAAAAGAAGAAGGTGGACGCCATACCCCCTTCTTCGCCGGATACCGTCCACAGTTCTACATCCGAACCACTGACGTGACGGGCCAAATTACCGCCTTCACAGCCGAAGACGGCTCCAATGTGGAGATGGTGATGCCAGGCGACAACATCAAAATGACTGGTGAATTGATCTGCCCTGTGGCCATCGAACAGGGTATGCGCTTCGCCATTCGCGAAGGAGGCCGCACCATCGGTGCCGGAGTTGTCTCGAAGATCATCGAATGATCAAGAGGGGGATGATTGGGCCTTTGCCTTGTCATCCCTTAAATTCAAAGCTTCAGCCTGCATGAACGATCAACGTTCAATGCATCTCCAAAGAACCTCGACAATCCATCCCTAACCCCAATACAGGGAAAATCTCCTAAACCTTTCATGTCCACGGCTATCGCTCAGCAGAAGATCCGCATCCGCCTTAAGGCTTTTGACCGTCGCATGTTGGATCTTTCCTGCGACAAAATCATTGAAACAGCCGACAACACTGCCGCGACGGCAATCGGCCCAATCCCTCTTCCCACCAAAAGGAAGATTTACTGCGTGCTTTGCTCACCCCATGTGGACAAAGACTCAAGGGAACACTTCGAAACGCGGACCCATCGGCGCATCATCGATATCTACAACCCTTCAGCAAAGACCATCGATGCCCTGATGAAACTTGACCTGCCAAGTGGTGTTGACATTGAAGTGAAACTCTGAAGGTCTACCAAGATGTGGGCCGGCTAACTAGGCTTTTAATCTCTCTAGGACATTATCTGTGACCGACCTGTCCGTCAGGGAGTTGCCTCTCTTCCCTCTGCCGGATGTCGTCTTATTCCCCCAAGAAGTGCTTCCACTGCACATTTTTGAGTCTCGTTACCGAATGATGCTCCAGAGTGTGCTTGAAAGTGATCGGCGTTTTGGTGTGCTGCGCTGGGATCCTCAAACAAAAACAATGGCGAATGTGGGATGTTGCGCAGAGATCCTGCAACACCAAACATCCAAAGACGGACGCAGCAATATCGTCACCCTTGGACAGCAGCGCTTCCGAGTGCTCGATGTGATTCGAGACGCCCCTTTCCGCACTGCCATGGTGAGCTGGATCGAGGATGACCAAATGGATAACCACAGCCAGCTAGAGGAGCTGTCCATCAGCGTTGCAAAAGCCCTACACGATGTGGTGATGCTTACAGGCAAGCTCACAGATTCAGACATCACCATGCCGGATGACCTGCCTGATCTTCCCAGGGAACTCTCTTTCTGGATCGGCGCCCATCTCGGGGGCCCTGTGGCTGAAGAGCAACAGGCACTACTGGAGCTCACAAGAACCAGCCATCGCCTGCAGCGTGAATACGAGATGCTTGACCACACCCGCCGTCAGCTTGCGGCAAGGACTGCACTCAAAGAAAGCCTCACCAACGTCGATCAAGCCAACAATTAATGGACGTTTGGGTGTGGATATTGATCCTGGCAGGGACAACCCTGGCTTCTGCTGTACTGATCTGGACCCAACGGGATCGGCGCTACAAATCAAGCGCCAGTGTTGCCTCTGCTTACGATGCCTGGACCAATGACCAGCTGCTCGAGCGGCTCTGGGGTGAACACGTCCACCTCGGCTATTACGGCAAACCTCCTAGCCCCAGAGATTTCCGAGCCGCAAAGCAAGACTTCGTACATGAGCTCGTTAAATGGAGTGGACTCGCCAAACTCCCTCGAGGCTCCCGAGTACTTGACGTGGGCTGCGGTATTGGTGGTAGCGCAAGAATCCTGGCCCGGGATTACAACTTTGACGTGCTTGGCATCACCATCAGTCCAGCCCAGGTGAAACGAGCGTCTCAACTCACTCCTGAGGGGATGACCTGCCAATTCCAGGTGATGGATGCCCTCGATTTAAAACTGGCCAAAGGTAGCTTCGACGCTGTTTGGAGTGTGGAAGCAGGACCCCACATGCCAGACAAGCAGCGCTATGCAGATGAACTGCTGCGTGTGCTGAGGCCAAAAGGTGTACTTGCGGTGGCCGATTGGAACCGCCGTGATTACGAAGATGGGGAGATGACCAACCTTGAGCGATGGGTGATGCGTCAGCTACTCGACCAGTGGGCCCATCCGGAATTCGCCAGCATTAAAGGATTCCGCCGCAATTTGCTTCATAGCCCTTTTGCTTGCGGCCCTGTCGAATCTGACGACTGGACAAGATCCATCCTGCCCTCCTGGAATGATTCGATTTTGGAGGGGTTTCGTCGTCCTGGAGCCGTGCTCGGGTTGGGTCCAGCCGCCGTGATCAAGGGATTCAGAGAAATACCAACGATTTTGTTGATGCGCTGGGCTTTTGCCCATGGTCTGATGCAATTCGGTGTCTTCCGCAGCCGCGACTGATCTCAATCGAGCTCCAAGTCGCTGCTGAAATAAGAGCCGAAATGGACAAGATGTTCACACAAAGGCTGCAAGGCCTCGATGAGCTGCCCAGATGCACCAATACCCCCATCCCTCAATTCCACATCCACAAAGAACACGTATTCACCTAGTTCTCGCTTCGAGGGACGCGACTCAATCCGACTCATATTGAACCCCAGTCGAGCCACACAAGTGAGTGCTTCGAGCAGGCTGCCCGGGGCGTTGGCATGCAGAGAGAATGCGAAGCTGGCCACATCACCACGTTGCAGCGGTGTTCCCTGCCGTAACAACAGGAATCTGGTGCGATTGCCCACGACATCGTTGATAGGGAAAGCCAGTTCTTTAAGGCCTCTTCCCTGGCCCGTAGGCCGAGAAGCGATCGCTGCCCGAAATCGACTATCTATAACCATTCTGGCCGCCTCGGCCGTAGAACTTGTAGGCAACTGCAGGGCATCAGGAAGATGATCAGCCAACCAGCCACTGCACTGAGCCAGAGCTTGGGGATGAGACAGGACTTCAGAGATGTCTTTGAGTCCGCCACTGCTCAGTAGAGCATGACGAATCGGCAAAACCACTGCCCTAAGGATGCATAACTGCGGATGAGACCAAAGCGCATCCAAGCTGGCAGTTACACCACCCTCCACGGAATTCTCAACCGGAACCACCGCCATTTCAGAGCGTTTAGTGGCCACATGCTCAACGACAGAACGCAGACCTATACATGGCACCAGCTCAAAATTTGCTAATCCCTCAAGCTCCGCCAGAGCTTGGGCCGCTTGCTCACCATAGGTTCCCTCCGGTCCGAGGAAGGCCACGCGTATTGGCATCAGAAGCGCATCGCAAGTGAGGTCGATAGGATCATGACGCGTCAACCGCAAGCCATGCCTCTGGCTTTCCAAGCCAGCCAGAACCTCAATTTGCCGGTAAGGCAAAACGCTGAGCGACTGCCTGCTTACCTGCTCGAGCAGGATAGGGTTCTGGCTGCTCTACTGGAATGGGAAAAACTTACCCCACTAGGTGAGGGTCGCTTCAGCTACGCAGTGACCAGCCTGAAAGTCTTTCAGCTGCAGATCAACCCAGTTGTCTCACTCAAAGTAGACAACTGTGACGGCAAACTCAGCATCCGCGCAACCGATAGCGAACTTAAAGGTCTAGATCTAGTGGATGACTTCGACCTCGGCCTGGAGGCCATCATGGAAGCCACCCCAAAGGGTCTTGAAGGGGAAGCTCTGCTATCGGTCAGCGTTACCCCACCAGCACTGCTGAAGCTGATCCCCAAAGGGGTGTTAAAAAGCACCGGTCAATCAATTCTCAGCGGCATCCTGCTTGGCATCAAAACCCGTGTTGGCCAACAACTTGTCAAGGATTTCAGCCAATGGTGCCAAGAGACACCCATAAGCTCAAGTGAGGCTGCCATTAACAGCAAACAGCTTGGTGAGGAATGAGCGACGATGAAGAGCTGTAGGGCCTAAATCCAACAAGGCACGCCGATGGATCGCCGTTCCATAGCCAACATGTCGCTCCAAACCGTAGCCATAGAAGCGACTAGCCAACCGCTTGATCAGCCCATCACGAGCCTGCTTGGCCAACACACTGGCTGCAGCGATGGCCGCACATTTGCTATCACCGCGCACCACCGTACGTTGTGGCCCCATCCAGAGGCGCAATGGCAAGACGCCATCAACCAAGACAAGCTCCAACGGTGTAGGTAGCCGCTGCAGTGCCCTCAGCATGGAAAGTTCCGTCGCTGAGCGAATGCCTAGCGCGTCAATTTCGCGAGCCGAGGCCTGTCCAAGAGCCCAAGCCGTCGCGGCATCCTCAATCAGCGGCACTAGGCGAGCCCTGCGGCGAACAGTCAGTGCTTTGCTGTCTGTTAACCCCTCAGCCAACAATTCGACTGCCGCAACTTCAGTCAGGACAACAGCTCCGGCAAAGACAGGACCAAACCAGCAGCCCCGGCCCACCTCATCAACTCCGGCGATGGATTCCGCCGAAGGGTCCATATCAGCCTGCGGCAGAGGAGCGGCGGCGGCGGCGGCGAGGATCCTCGGGTTCACTCTCCTGCTGCTCGGAAATTGAAGAAACGGTTTCTACAGAAGCGCTACTCGATGAATGATCAACCTCAAGAGGAGTGATTTGAACACTTAGGGGCTCATTCTTTGCGACAACCTTGGCTTGCTGGACAACGACCTCTGTGTCATTGGATGAAGGGGTTTCGACACTGGCTTCGGGAGCACCACGGCCGGCCCCTCGACCACCACCTCGTCCCCGACGCCGACGCCGATTGGAACTAGCTGAAAGCTGCTCACGAGCCTCCTCAAGGACAGACTCAGCATCTTCTCCAGGCCGAACCACGCGAACCAGAAGGTTGTCATTCTCTGGAGGTGGCTCAATCAAAAGCAAAGGGTTTAATCCAAGCCAAGCAAACACCTCCTCCTGCCCTGAATCCATTGGAACAGCAACCAATTCAGGTTCCTGGCGACGAATAACACCCTCAGACGAGGCCGAAGGCTCTTGTCTCTCAGGTTCAACAGACGTGGTTGACTCAACTCCATTCGCCACATCAGAAGGAGGCGTATGTGCAGGCAGCTCAACAGCACCGGTACGAATGCGCCCACCACGCCTACGGCGACCATTCCCGCCATCCGCTGGCACCTGCGCTTCAGCTCGAGCAGCGGCTGCTGATCTCACCAATCCAGTCGCCATAGCAAGTGGCTGTAGCAGATCTTTGCCAGGTAGTACCGCCACATGGCCAAGGCCACCACAGGCAGGACAAGCCCTGCCAAACAATTCATAGATGTTCTGCCCCTGACGCTTACGAGTGAGTTCCACCAGCCCCAGTTCAGTCAACTGGGCAATCTGAGGACGAGCAGCGTCATCGCGAACTGCTGCTGTGAAATGCTCCAGCAACTGCAACTGATCACGGCGCGACTCCATGTCGATGAAGTCGATGATGATCACACCGCCAATATTGCGAAGCTTCAGCTGGCGGGCAATCTCAATAGCTGCCTCACAATTGGTCCAGAGCACCGTCTGACGAGCATTGGCCGAACGAGTGAACGAGCCTGAATTGACATCAATAACAGTGAGTGCCTCCGTCGGCTCAATGATCACGTAGCCACCGGATGGCAGATCTACCCTGGGCTTGAGAGCATCGCGGATGGCCGCATTAACTCGGTAATGCTCAAGAAGTTCGGTGGATTCGTTATGGGCCTCAACTAATACATTTGGCCCTTCCTGGCCAAGGAAACTGCTCACACGCTCAATGGCAGCGGCATCATTCACCACTACTCTCACAAGATCTGGACCGACGTGATCTCTTAAAACGCGATGAATGAAATCTTCATCGCGATTGAGCAGTACCGGTGGTAGAGCATTGTCTGCCGCCTGCTGGATCGCTTCCCATTGCCTGAGTAAAACCTCCAGATCATCGATCAGCAGATCTTCACTAATGCCATCGGCCTCGGTGCGAATCAACAGGCCAGCACCCGGCGGCTTCACTAGTACGCCAAGTGCTCGCAAGCGATTGCGTTCCCCTTCGGAATTAATCCGGCGAGAGATGTTCACCCCCTGGCCATGGGGCTGCAGCACCAAGTAGCGACCAGGCAGCGCCAGGTTGCCAGTAAGCCTTGGCCCCTTAGACCCTGTTGGCTCCTTCATCACCTGAACCAACACCTGCTGACGGGGCTCCAGCAGCTCGGTGATCCCTGCAGCACCCTTCTTCAAACGCAGAGGGCCCAGATCAGTGACATGGATAAAACCATTTTTCTCACTTTCCCCAATATTCACAAAAGCGGCATCAATTCCCGGGAGAACGTTCTCGACCGTGCCGAGGTAGACATCTCCGATCTGGTATCGACCCTGAGCAACGATCAACTCATCGACTCGCTCATCTGTGAGCAAGGCTGCGATGCGCAGCTGCTCAGAGATGACAATTTGCTGGGGCATAGAAAATAAATAGGGAGCCCTGCTGGACTCAGAACCGATCAATGGCCTGCCGGCTCAATGCATCGGGTGGAAAACGAATTAACAGCCAAAGGCCGTTGAAGAAGCAGACGGAGTCAAAAACTCCTATGGGTTATGTGTCTCACTGCTCCCGCACAGAGGGAACGGAATGAACGAGCAGCAAATAGCCTCGCTTTGCTCAGAATTGGAGTGAAGAAGGCCGGGACGGGCCAGTGGCAAAAATTGCCCCTGCATTCACGTCATATTTTCACTCTAACACCGCAGCAACTTGAGTTCCTGCCTTTGCACACCGGTCATGCGCAAGGACTCACCCATCTGCTCTGCAAGCCAATGCTGCACCTGAACAGGTTTAAGGCTCCGGCCCATCGAATCAATGCTTGCCTCCAGACGCAGTTGAACGACGTCTAAGCAAAGAGACTCACCTCCCTCCTCGCATCTATTGCACAGTTGAAGTTCACGCAATGCTGGCCGGCAGTCTCGTTGACGCGGCCGTCCCTTCTTATCAGTGTCATGCCACAGCAGTTCATGAGCTTCCTTCAAGAACTCCACAGCTACTTGCCACTGATGCCACGTCGATGGCTTCTCAGACTCAATGGCCAAATCAAAGCGCCATGAGGCTGCAACCAGCAACTGAGAGAGGCTGCTACCGCCTACAGGCACAGATTCCGAACTAAGCAAAGAGAGTCCCTTCGGCAAGGTGACCTGAAGCTGCTGACGCATGGTCTCGGCCTCCACCGGCTCTACAAACTCGAGATCCATCCATTCCCCAAAGGCCTCTACCCCCAAAGGCAAAGCCAGAGCTATTTGCAAACGGGGCAGGGAATGAAACCCACCGCTGTAACTCACTGGCAAGCCACTGCGTCGCAGTGCTCTTTCAAGCAGACGCATGACATCCAGATGACTAAGAAGGGCCATCGAACCAGTTTTTGCGAATCGCAGACGGATGCGACAGGCTCGCTTCGTCAAAGGAGTTTTCTGAAGCTGCCGATCTGGCACAGGTGGCGGCGGCACTACCTCGTTGTGACCCATTTCAGAACCACAGACGCCACAACTACTACAGCCTTCGAAAGAACAGTCAGGCACCACCGTTGCCGTTAAGGCACGCTGCAGATCCTCTGCCAGCCAGCTCTTGTCAATGCCCGCATCAATGTGATCCCACGGCAGAGACTGAGCGCAGAAGCTGCTTAGATCATCGCGATTGAGGGCTGAGGTCGCTCCCCAGCTCCCTAACTCCAGATCCCTATATCGGCCCTCCAGCCCTGCAGCTGCAATAGCCCAGACCCAGGCCTGATAAGTGCGGTCAAGGGCCTCGAACCAAGCATCCATGCCTCCCCCCGCCCGCCAGGCTGCCTCGATCACCGACGAGAGACGACGATCACCGCGACCGACAAAGTCCTCCATGGCGGAGAGGCGCACATCAGTGAAATTGACCTTTACGCCCCTGAGCGCCCGAAATGCCTGTTGCAGCTTTTGCTGACGTCGCTGCAGTTCTTGCGTAGATACGCTGTGCCACTGAAAAGGCGTATGTGGCTTTGGAGTGAAATTACTAACCGTAATCTTCAGGTTCAATCGCCCAAGATCCCTGCACTGCTCCTGCAACATCTGACAGGTATCGGCAATGCCAAGCACATCCTCATCCGTTTCGCTCGGCAATCCGATCATGAAGTAGAGCTTGACCTTGCGAAAGCCGTTCTGCATCGCCGTGCGGATCCCCTGCAGCAGGTCGGCGTTCGTCAGACCTTTATTGACAACGTTCCGCAAGCGCTGACTACCAGCTTCCGGCGCGAAGGTGAGACCGGCCTGACGAGCACCGCCAACGATGTGAGCGATATCATCATCAAAGCGATCGACCCGTTGGCTGGGTAGCTGAAGGGTCACATTCTGATCCGCCAAACGATTTCGCAACTCCACACCAACCGCTGGCAGAGCCAAGTAATCGCTGCAACTGAGCGACAACAACGAAAAATCGCTATATCCCGTTCGCTTCATACCATTGTGCACTGCTTCAATCACCGCCTCCGGATCAACATCCCGAGCTGGACGTGTGAGCATGCCGGGCTGGCAAAAACGACAACCACGAGTACAACCGCGACGAATCTCCACCTTGAGTCGATCATGCACCGTTTCAATATGTGGAACCAAACCCATGGCGTAGTGAGGCATCGGCTTGGCCACCCGTCGCAGAATCTTGGCCGGCGCAGCAGGCTCCAAAGGAACGATGGAGGTGCCATCAGGGCCTTGACCGTAAAGCGACGGCACGTAAACGCCAGGCACCTGAGCTAAGTCCTGCAAAAGGCTTGAGCGACTCAATCCATTGGCCTTAGCGTCAGCCACTACCAAACCAATCTCAGGCAGCAGCTCTTCACCATCGCCAAGGGCTACAAAATCAAAAAAAGCGGCATAGGGCTCAGGGTTACTGGTAGCCGTTGGTCCGCCAGCAAAGATCAATGGTGGTGCCGCTAGATCATTCAGGGGCTGATCACCACGGTCGCTTGCCAACAAAGGAATCTCTGCCAGATCAAGCATCTCAAGGATGTTTGTGGCCCCAAGCTCATAACAGAGGCTGAAGCCAAGGATGTCGAAGGCCTGGAGAGGACGGCGACTCTCCACAGCGAACAGAGGCTGCCGAAGGTCACGCAAGCGCTGGGCCAGGTCCTGAGCAGGGAGATAGGCCCTGTCACAAAGCTGACCTGGAACTGCGTTGAGAATCGAATAAAGAATGATGTGGCCCTGATTGCTCGCGCCCACCTCGTAGATCTCCGGGTAGGAGAGAGCCCAGCGCACCCGAGAGGCCTGCCAATCGCGAGGCTCCACCCCCAACTCATGGCCCATGTAACGGGCAGGGCGATTGATCCCAGCATTGACCAGGCTGTCGAAATCCACCGGCTCCAGACGGGGTGAGGCGACGGTCATGGCCAGCAGGGCACTAATCCCATCGTATGGACAACGCTGGCCAACCCCCCGACACAGCGCAAGGTCCCGTGACGTAGCAAGATGCCTGCCAAGACAGCCAGCTCATCAGTGGTTCAGGTCAACAGCAACTACCTCAAACTCAAGGCGGGATATCTATTCCCCGAAATCGCCAGGCGGATCAAAAGCTTCAGTGAAGCCAACCCGGATGCTGCGCTCATCCGCCTCGGCATCGGCGATGTAACCGAACCACTGCCACTGGCATGCAGAAACGCGATGAAGGTCGCCATCGACGAGATGGGGACCAACACTGGCTTCCATGGCTATGGCCCTGAGCAGGGCTACGACTGGCTGCGCGAAGCGATCGCCAAGCATGATTTCCAGACCAAAGGCTGTCAGATCAATGCCGAAGAGATCTTTGTCTCCGACGGATCGAAGTGCGACAGCAGCAACATCCTCGACATCCTTGGGAGCAGCAATCGCATCGCCGTTACAGATCCAGTTTATCCGGTGTATGTCGACAGCAACGTGATGGCGGGTCGCACCGGCGACGCCAATCAAAGCGGCCGCTACGCAGGCCTGAGCTACCTGCCAATCAACGCCGAAAATGGGTTTGCAGCCAAGATCCCCTCCGAACCAGTCGATCTGATCTATCTGTGTTTCCCCAACAACCCCACCGGAGCGGTAGCCACAAGAGCCCAGCTCCAGGAGTGGGTGAACTATGCCCGCACCAACAGCGTCTTGATTTTGTTTGACGCTGCCTATGAGGCGTTCATCCAGAATCCCGACCTACCCCATTCGATCTATGAGATCGAGGGCGCGCGCGAGTGTGCCATCGAATTCCGATCGTTCTCCAAGAATGCTGGATTCACCGGCACCCGTTGCGCCTTCACGGTGGTACCGAAAGGCTTGAAGGGCAAAAGCGACGATGGATCAGATGTGGAACTCTGGAATCTCTGGAACAGGCGCCAAAGCACCAAGTTCAACGGCGTCAGCTACATCATTCAACGTGGCGCCGAAGCGGTTTACTCCGCCCAAGGCCAGGGGGAGATCAATGCGCTAGTGAGCTTCTACATGAGAAACGCCGCCATCATCCGCAGGGAACTTACGGCCGCCGGGATCGAAGTGCATGGTGGTGAGCATGCGCCCTATGTGTGGCTGAAGACACCGGACGACATGGATTCCTGGGGCTTCTTCGATCATCTGCTCCACAACGCCCACGTGGTAGGCACCCCAGGCAGCGGTTTCGGTGCTGCAGGCGAAGGCTACTTCCGTCTCTCCGCCTTCAACAGTCGCGTCAATGTGGACGAGGCCATGCGTCGGATCCGTGCCCTCTGAGATCACAGGATCGATCCCCCGCCATTGAAGCTGGGATCGCTCACCATCTGCACCATGGGTGAGCGGCCCACGTACATTGGGGCCCTTCCGATCGTCCTGGCCATGGCGGTGAATGCCCCCAGCCCCAGTCCCGGTGGTGCCGCCGTCCTCGAGAAGCAAACCGAGCGGATCCGCAAGCAATCGCCTCATTACAAGGTGCTTCTTCACAACGATCCAGTGAACTCCATGGAATACGTGGTGGTCACCCTCCAGCAGGTGGTACCCCAGCTAAGCGAGCAGGACGCCATGGCCGTGATGCTGGAAGCCCACAACACCGGCGTCGGGCTGGTGATCGTCTGCGACCTCGAACCAGCCGAGTTCTACTGCGAAACACTGAAAGCCAAGGGGCTGACCAGCACACTGGAACAGGAAAGCTGAACAGGTCTGGCCTACATCCGCTCTGGTCAGCATGGTTAAACCAACGTTGGCGCTGGTTGCCGACAGTGACCCTGATCCCCCTGCTCTACGGGTTGGGATGGCTGATCATGCAACCGACGGTCCTGCTCCTGCCAGGGCTGCCGCTCCAATGGCGCGGCCTGCTGGGAACCCTCTGCAGTGCACTGCTGTTTCTAGTGCTACTGCCTGGCTGGGTTAGGGCCCGCTGGATCAGCCAACATCCATGGCGGAGCTTGGGCATCACTGGTGCAGGAGTTGGCGACACCCTTCTGAAACCCCTGCTACTGGGATTGGCCGGGGCCGGGGCCCTGCTGCTGCTAATCAGCGTGATCACGATCAGCGGCCATTGGGGCTACTGGCTAGGGGATCTCAACGCCGAGAAACAGCTCAATGCCGTTCTGCTCTGCCTCGTCGTGGGCTTGCTGGAAGAGCTGATATTCCGCGGCTGGCTCTGGGGAGAGCTCAAGCTACTGATCGGAGCACGGCTGGCACTGCCCATTCAAGCCCTGATTTTCAGCCTGGTGCACACACGCTTTAACATTGGAATCTGGCCAATGCTCGGCCTGCTGAGCGGGCTGTTCCTACTGGGCCTGGTCCTGGCCATTCGCAGGCGCCTCGACCATGGCTCCCTCTGGGGATGTGTAGGACTGCACGGAGGTTTGGTGGGTGGCTGGTTTGCCCTCCAATCCGGCCTCGTCCAATTTTCCCCTCAGTCGCCGCTTTGGCTCACCGGGCCAGCTGACAACCCCCTCGGTGGAGTGGTCGGCATCCTGGCGATGGCTGCCTTACTCGTCTATCAGCTCACGGCATTAGCCAAGGCCGCCCGCCCCATCACTGGAGCCCGTAGAGCCTCCTCCAAAGGCGCCACCCCGTAATCCCGCTCAAGCAAGGCCATCACGGTACGTCCGAAATTGCCAGGCTCAGTCTCAAAAGCCTCGAGACAGATTCTTCCGAAAATACTTCCCATCGGTTCAGGGTTCCAGAGCAGCTTCCTAGCCGTCCAGGGCATCATGCTCATGGGGTTGTAGCCGGGTTGAATCAAACCCTGTTCAAAGCCATACTGCTCCAGATGGGTGTGAGGTTGGAGGCCAATGAAAAAGATGGCAGGCTCCACCTTGTCGGGCCCGAAAATCCGTTCCAGCTCGCGGTGATAGGCGATGGATTGACGAATCGTTTCCGGTCTTTCGTCAATCACGTTGAAGGAGTAGTTCACCGACACGTGTTGGCGGAAGCCAGCGCGGACTAACAGCCGACAGTTCTCAAGCACAGTTCGCAGGTTGTACCCCATGCGCATCTTGCGCACGAGCTCCTGAGACCCTGAGGTAATGCCAATCTCGAAGTAACTCATGCCGGTTGCCACCATCAACTCCGCAAGCTCGGCATCAAGGTTGTCGGCACGGATGTAGGCGGCCCAACGAATTCCATTGAGCCCTTCAGCCTTGATCGCCGTCAGAAGATTTTTGGCATCCTCAATGTATCGGCGGGCGGGAATGAACTGTGCATCAGTGAACCAAAAGCCACGTACGCCACGGTCATAAAGCTGGCGCATCTCTGCCACCACCTCTTTGACAGGATTGAGCCGTACCTGTTTCCCCTCCACAACGGTGTAAACGCAATAGCAACAATTGTGGGGACAACCCCGCTTGGTCTGTACACCGACGTAGAAGTCACCACCCTCTAGGTACCAATTCAACTGAGGCCATATCGATGAGATGTAGTCGTAATCGCAGGCGGTTTTAGGACGACTTTCAGGCTGCTCATGAATCAGACCAGCTCGCACTGGCTCACCCACCACAAAACAGCGTTGATCATTCAGGGAAACGCCGCGCAGCAAATTCTCCAATAGGGGCTCCCCTTCCCCCAACGACACGATGGTGCCCTTCGGCAAAGAGCGGCCAAGTTGCTCATAGAACACACTCACTGCACCACCACCCAAGACAGCCCGGGCATGGCTGACATGGCGACGAGCAGCTCGCAGCCCATGTCGCACAAGTCGCTGATTGCGCCAGAGCTCTCCGTAATGGCTTTTCATCAACAACAATCCACCGAAGGCGCCCCGGAGGCGTCGCAAAGGATTACTTGCATAAAACACCTCAAAGGAATGCTGCAGCGGATTGCCAGTGCGACCATCCACCGGTGCATAGATCTGGATATCTCTCCAAGAAAAAACCAGCAGGGTGGGGCGAAACTGATCAATCGTGGCCAACAACACCCGTTCAACATCCAGGACAGGCAAAGCAGCCAAATCCAAAATCCGTTGAGGAAGATCCGGGAAACACTTGTGCAGGTGATCGGCCAGGTAAATCGGCCCAATTGGAAAGATGGGATTGCAGGGCAACCTCACCAGCAGCGCACGCTCCTCTACCTGCGAGGAAAATCCTCTAGAAACCTCAAAGGATGAAGCGGAACCCATTGGTCAAGAGCGCAGGATCTCAGCGATTGCTCAAGCTGAAAGCGACGCTAACAATGACTGCGCTTCTCCTAAGCACTAATCAGGCAAGCCGTTGTCTCTGAAACTCCCAGCATCAATTGAAGATGAGCAAAGCAATCTCCCCTCTGCGCAGCGACTAATTAATCTCTAATAAGAATGAGTTCTTGATGGGCAGCAGCTTTGGGGATCTATTCCGAATCAGCACCTTCGGTGAATCTCATGGAGGGGGCGTGGGAGTCATCGTGGAAGGCTGCCCACCCAGGCTTGAGCTTGACCTACAGAAGATTCAGGCCGAGTTAGATCGACGCAAACCTGGACAAAGCAAGATCAGTACACCCCGCAAGGAAGAAGATCAAGTCGAAATCCTCAGCGGTCTGCTCAACAACACAACCCTTGGGACACCAATCGCCATGGTGGTGCGCAACAAGGATCACAAGCCTGGCGACTACAAGGAGATGAATGTTGCATTTCGGCCTTCCCATGCCGATGCCACCTATCAAGCGAAGTACGGCATCCAAGCTCGAAGCGGTGGAGGGCGAGCCTCCGCAAGAGAGACGATTGCGCGGGTAGCCGCTGGAGCAATTGCCAAGCAATTACTGACCAAAGCCCATAACACCGAAGTACTGGCATGGGTCAAACGCATTCACACCCTGGAGGCCGAAATCAATGCCCAGGACGTCAGCATTGATGACGTCGAAGCAAACATCGTGCGTTGCCCGAACCAAGTCATGGCAGCGCAAATGGTGGAGCGTATTGAAGCCATCAGCCGTGAAGGCGACTCATGCGGTGGTGTGATCGAGTGTGTTGTACGCAATGCCCCAATGGGTCTGGGGATGCCTGTGTTCGACAAGCTTGAGGCAGACCTCGCCAAGGCCGTGATGTCACTACCTGCCAGCAAGGGCTTTGAGATCGGCTCGGGGTTTGGCGGCACCCTGCTAAAAGGCAGCGAGCACAACGACGCTTTCCTCCCCAGCAATGATGGTCGCCTACGAACAGCCACCAACAACTCTGGTGGCATCCAGGGAGGGATCACTAACGGTGAATCCATCGTGATCCGAGTCGCGTTCAAGCCAACAGCCACCATCCGTAAAGATCAACAAACAATTGACGCTGATGGCAACACCACGACACTGTCTGCCAAAGGTCGTCATGATCCCTGCGTGCTGCCTAGGGCCGTACCGATAGTTGAAGCCATGGTGTCCCTTGTACTCGCTGATCACCTCTTACGCCAACAAGGACAGTGCAGTCTCTGGTAAAGCAAATCTGAGCCTACCTAGACCAAGCAATGATTCCCCCTTCACAAGGTCCTACTACTCAATCATCATCGACAAATAGTTAAAGCATGCGCTGCCAATGGCGCTCTTCCCTCGTGATGCTGCTGATTCACGAGCCATGGAACCATGATCGCCACAGCAGAATTGCCTTAATCACCAGCGGGATCACCACCGCCAAACCACTGGCTCGAAAATTAAAAAGGCCTCTTAGTACGACTGGCAAAACCGTCGGTTTTTGCCCATTCGCCCGAGGCCTTAAAAGACGAAACGGAGGCACTGGATCAACCAGTCACCTCCAAGCATCAAGTGCTCATTGGAGCGGTAATGGAACGCTACCGTTGGCGCCAACCGCCGAGCTAACGACAGAGGTCCCGAGGCGACCAGCGGCCTTCGCCATGCGTTTTGCTACAGACGTGGAGGCAACAATACTTTTGCTCCCACTAGCTTTGCGTGCACGGCGAGCTGGTCGCGACGTGCCAACTGATGTGCTGGAAGACTTCTTCGCGGAGGCCTTGGCAGCAGAGGTTTTCTTCGCGGGGGCTTTAACAGCAGAGGCTTTCTTTGCAGGGGCTTTAGCAGCAGAGGCTTTCTTCGCAGGGGCTTTAGCAGCAGAGGCTTTCTTTGCAGGGGCTTTAGCAGCAGAGGCTTTCTTTGCAGGGGCTTTAGCAGCAGAGGCTTTCTTCGCAGGAGCTTTGGTAGTCGAAGCCTTCCTTGCGGGGGTTTTGGTAGTCGAAGCCTTCCTTGCGGGGGCTTTGGTAGTCGAAGCCTTCGTCGTACTGGATTTCTCTGCAGACTTTCCACTAGACACCTTCTTTGCAGGAGTCTTACTCGTTGATTTACCTGGACCACGACTGCGATGAGTCAGCACCATGGCCCACTCATCAGCAGTGAGATTTGAAGGCTTGCTGCCATGGGTATTGGCGAGCTTGGCAGCCTTTTCGATGTCCTTGATCAAATTGGTCCAGGACGTCGCAAAGCGCTTGTCCGACTGAGACTTGGCACCGCTTTCGACCAAGGTTTCCACCACTCCAGCTGCGCTGACCTTCTTACGGCGACGATTAAAGATCTCCTTCTGAAGTTGTGCGATCAGAGCATCGGCTTTAACGCTGAGCTTGATGGTTAGCTGAGACATTGAAGAATAAATAGCTATCTTATATGTAGCATCTCGATCAAATGTCAACAAATAGTCGAAGTTAGGCTGTCGTTGCTGGAGGCTTCAAATAAGCCTGCAATGCAGGGTCAAGCTGACCCTGTTGAACCAGCCCACGCCCAAGAGCAACAGCGTCATACCCCGCATTAAGCCAGGGGATGAAGTCTTGCACCGTAAGCCCACCAGCGGCAATCACAAAGGGCAAAGAGTCCATCGGTCCAGCCAACTGACGCCAGTAATCAATCCCCAAAACTGATGCAGGGAACAACTTAACGAGCCGGCATCCACAACGGTAAGCCTGCTGAATCTCAGTGGGAGTGAACACCCCAGGCACAAGGAGCTGATGCATTTCCCGCGCCTTCTGATGAAGGTCGGGATCCCAATATGAAGTCATGGCATAAGCAAGGCCTAGCTCTGCCACAGACTGCAAGCCTGCTGGACAGCTAATAGAGGCTGCTCCCAGGCAGAGCCCTGCAAAGCACTTCTGCACCTCCTTCATCAAAGACATCCAACCAGGATGAGGAGACCAGGCCAGCTCCACATGCCGAACTCCGAGAAGATGCAACTGCTCGAAAACCGCAAACAAAGAAGCTTTGGAACTAGATCCCTCAAGATCGTCGTGCTCGCTTCGCAAGACCACAACCAAAGGCTGGGCCCGTAGTGAGGCTATCAAGACCTCTTGCCTATCAAGCCAGAGGCAATCACCAGAGCGCTCAGACGTATTCGGCAACCCTTACATCGCGTCGGATCAACAATTCCTGCAAATCCTGAGCATCAACAGTTTCCTTCTCTACAAGCAAATCAGCCAACTCATCAAGAACAGAACGATTGTCAATCAATACTTTGGTGGCACGCTTGTAAGCCACATCAACAAGATCAGAGACCTCTGCATCGATAATCGCTGCAGTGTCTTCAGAGAAATCGCGTTCAGAGGCGATGTCACGCCCAAGGAACATCCCTCCCTGAGACCGCCCCAAAGCGACCGGACCAAGCTTGTCGCTCATCCCGAACCTCGTCACCATCTGCCTGGCAACCTGAGCGACCTGTTGAAGGTCATTGGATGCACCAGTGGTCACCTCGTCTTCTCCGTAGACGATTTCTTCTGCAACTCGACCACCCAGAGCAACAGCCATCTGGTTCTGCAAATAAGCCCTGGAATAGAGACCCGACTCCATCCGCTCCTCACTCGGGGTGAAGAATGTGAGACCACCAGCCTGACCACGAGGAATGATGGAAATCTTCTGCACTGAGTCGTAATCAGGCATAAGGGCTCCTACCAGGGCATGACCAGACTCGTGATAAGCAACCAGTTGCTTACGCCGTTCACTCATGACACGATCCTTCTTCTCAGGACCAGCCATGACCCGCTCAATGGCGTCGCTAATCTCGTCATTGCTCACTTCTGTAAGCTCCCGACGAGCTGCGAGGATTGCCGCTTCATTGAGCAAGTTGGCAAGGTCAGCCCCTGTGAAGCCTGGTGTGCGCCGCGCCACTTTGTCGAGATCAACATCCTTGGACAGGGTCTTATCGCGGGCATGCACATTGAGGATCTGCAGGCGACCGCTGTAATCGGGGCGCTCCACAACAACCTGTCGGTCAAAGCGACCAGGGCGCATCAACGCCGAATCGAGCACATCAGGCCGATTGGTGGCCGCCACGATGATGATGCCGGTATTCCCCTCGAAACCATCCATTTCAGTCAGCAGCTGGTTAAGAGTCTGCTCACGCTCATCATTGCCACCGCCAAGGCCAGCGCCACGCTGCCGACCCACCGCATCAATTTCATCAATGAAAACAATGCAAGGAGCGTTCTTCTTGGCCTGCTCAAATAGGTCACGGACTCGACTGGCACCAACCCCAACAAACATCTCGACAAACTCCGAGCCGGAAATCGAGAAGAACGGCACCGCCGCTTCACCAGCCACTGCTTTGGCAAGCAGTGTTTTGCCAGTTCCAGGAGGGCCTACAAGCAGAACACCTTTGGGGATTTTTGCGCCAACAGCAGTAAATCGATCAGGGTTTTTGAGAAAGTCAACGACTTCGGTAAGTTCAAGCTTTGCCCCTTCGATCCCAGCAACATCACTAAAGGTGACCTGAGTGGACGGCTCCATCTGAACTCTGGCCTTGCTCTTGCCAAAATTCATGGCAGGGTTACCACCGCCGCCGCCACTCTGAGAACGTCTGAAGAGAAAGAAAAGTCCACCCAATAACAACAAGGGGATAAACAAACTTCCGGCGGCCTGTTGCCAAGCACCTCTCTGGCTGGTTGGTTGAACAGCAATATCAACGTTGTGATCCGTTAACAACTTCAAAAGGTCCTTGTCAGGGGCAAGGTTGACATCCGCGCGTCGACCATCGCTTTCAACAACCTGAGCGGTGGCCTGGTCTGGGGAGATCAGCACACGACTCACTTGGTTGTCCTGAACTGCTTCAACGAATTCGCTGTAGCGGAGAGTCTCCCGCTCAGTCGTGCCAGGTTTGCCGAGGAAGGCCGTGCCGACCACGACGACCACGACCACCAGAAGAACGTAAAGACCTACGTTGCGCCAGCGTTTATCCAAGATTCTCCTGCCTGTAATGAAAGAATGTTATTCGGGCTCCGGGAATCACGTGGCTCTCAGCACCTCAACCACGCTACGGAAGGCGAACCACTCAGGGATCTCCTCGCCACTTCTCAACATCTTGCGAAACTGCGTACCGCTGAGCTTCTTGACATGTAATCCACGAGCCTCGGCATGCTCGGCAGTGACGTAGCCCTCCTCTTCAGTGAAAACAAGATTCAACGAGGGGACCGTTTCCATTGCCAGCTCTACTGCACATTCCTGTGCAAAGTTCTGCGCGTCGTAAGGGCCATAGAAGTCATCGCCGCTAAGGGAGGACTTACATCCGGCCATGTCACGACCGATGATGAAATGGGTACATCCATAATTGCGGCGAATAATCATGTGTTGCAGGGCTTCGCGCGGACCTGCCATATGCATGGCATAGGGAAGATAGGCCCAGCGAATGCGTGGATTATCTACTTCAGCAGCCAACCGCTCATAGGTCTGAAAACGTACTCCACCAGGGATATCATCCTGCTGAGTTGGTCCACAGGTGGGATGCACTAGCACAACAGCGTTCTCGCTCACATTGCTGGCATGCAAGGCTCGCGTAAACAACTCGTAGTGAGCGCGATGAATGGGATTGCGACACTGAAAGGCAACAACGTCCTCCCCGGAAGGAAGTTCCGCCCGAACCTGAGCAGGGCTCTTGCAAGGGAAAATACGCTTGGGCAACTCCAAACCCTGCAAGGTGCCCCCGAGATAAAAGCGCTTGCGTTCAGTGGCAATCATGCGCACAGCGGGATGCTCTAGAGAGGTGGTGCCATAGCAACCTTTGGCTTCCACCACCTTGTCGGGCTCCCATTTGTCCTCGACTTGAAGAACTGCTAAATCCTGACCCTTGTAACTCAGCAATACCCGATCACCGATCGCTACATCCTCTCGATCGGTATCCATCACGATTGGCAGGCCAAAAAGATAGCCGGAAAGAGTGCGATGGCCTGCAACAACAGCGTCGTAATCACCCTGATGCATAAAGCCCCGCTCAGGCGAAAAGCCTCCACCGACAAGCAACTCCAGATCGCAAGCATTGCGATCTGAGCACTCCAACACATGGTTGGCACTGGCCTTGACAGCTTCCTGCTGATCAGTGGCCACCATCAAATCCACCAGTTTCCCTCCATAGGGGGCGATCACGCCTGGAGACTGGGCAGATGCAGAGGGACTGGCAATCATGACAAGCCTGGGGATGCCGGGAGATTCTCCCAGACGGATGGTTTTTATCTGCTAAGACCAGGCGCAACTAAAGCATGGTCAAAAAAAAGGGGTCCATAGACCCCCTTGAAAAATATTCAGTTGATTGGGATTGGGAACGATGAGAAGTCTTCTAATCAGCCCTTACGGCCATAGAGGACCCCAGAGATCTTGAGATCACGAGCTTCCTTAGAACCCATGTCTGTATCAGCAGTCTGTAATGCCACGAAGGTGCCAGCAAATTCATTAGAGCCAGCGTCAACACTATCGACAGAGAGGGTGATTTGACCCTTGCCATCGAGATAGCGCTTGACGTTTTCAGTCTGAAGCTCCTTGTCATCACCACCCAATGCAACGAGGCCTTGGGCATAGTCAACACCTGTAGTCAAAGCACGACTTTTGGGATCAAGGAAGTTGCTGGTGCGATAGCTAGGTGTCCTTGTTGTGCCTTTGAACTCAGTACCAACAGAGATTGAAGAACTGTTTGAATCCACCTGCATGTCTTTAGCTGAGAAGACAAAAGGCACTTCCTCACCATTAGGAGCGAGGACGGTAATTAATTGAAAGTCAATACCACCCTTTTCAGCGAAGGCGCCAGAACCAGAAATGTCTCCGAAAACCTGCTCAATAGTGGTGTTATTGGATGGGCTGATGATCTTTGTTTTAGCGAAATCAGCTTTTTTGCGCTTTGTAGGAGCAACCTTCACAAGCACCTCAGTCGGTTGCAAGCAAATGTCGCTGAGAGTATCGCCAGAACCAATGCTGATGGATCCACTTGAACCAGCGGCGATGGTTGGGCAATCGTTTGCTCTACCGGTATTAACGATGTTGCCAAAACGTGCATTAGAGCGTTCATTGCCAACAACGAAATCGCTATTGCCCGCGCCATCTGTGATTGCGGCGGACACACTGCTTGGGGCAGCTACAAAGGTGAGACAGAAAGCCAGCACCAGGGCCAGCAAAGGACGAAACAGCATGGGAAGAAGCCGAAAGGCCAGATAACTGCGGGATGAACCGCCCAAAATGATCGTTTGGATCCTACAGGGCACAAATAGGCGTTACGGCTAGCCTCTTGCACCTCTCAACAACCCGTCGCTTACCGAGCTCAAACGAAGACGCCATAAAAGGCCGTATAGCCCCACTGACAGCTGAACTACGAGCGTTGGCCAATGAGCTCAAACAGGCAGAGACCCTGCCCGCATTACTGCGGGAGATTGAAACGATCCATCGCGATATCCAGGAAGGTCCCTTTCGCCAAAGCTTGCCGGAAGACCGTCAAGACCTTTACACCCTGCTTCAGACCATGGAAAAAAGCGGAGGCTGGCCATATATCCCAAGGCTGCAACTGCGCACTTTCATCGATCTACTGGGTCAAGATGGCGTCGAAATCAGGACCTGAACCTCCAAAATGGCATCAAGCAACTGATGAGCCAATGCCAGCTTGGACGTAACAGGTAAAGAACGGACGCTGCCACCGGCAGCAAGCAACCAACCACCATTGAAATCCTCCTCAAAACCCTGACCAGGGCGATCAATCGGATTTGCCATCAGCAGATCACAGCCTTTGCGAAGACGCTTTTCCTCACCAAGCTGCTGAATCTGAGCTTCATTACCAGTTAGTGCAGCAAAACCAAGCAGAACCTGACCAACTGGTCGCCTTAAAACGAGCTCGGCGAGAAGGTCTGGGACTTGCTCCCAGCCCTGAGAAAAAGACTGAAGCAAGCAATCCTTCGAAAGTTTCTCAGCCTGAGCAGGGTTAACCCGACGGACGTCCGCAACCGCCGCCGCCATTGCCACTGCATCTGCTTTGGACTGCAGCTGCGCCAGCATGTTCTGCATCTCATCTGCGCTTGCCACTGGATAGGCCGCCAACCCCTCCAACCAAGCAAGAGGTAGTTTCAAAGGACCATGTACCAAATCCACCTGGGCACCGCGTAGCCGAGCTGCCTGCGCCAGCAACACCCCCATACGGCCGCTGCTGCGATTGATCAACAGCCTGGCTGGATCCAAAACCTCCACTGTCGATCCAGCGGTCACCAACAACCTTCGCCCTTGCCAATCGCGTTGCAGCCTGCCTGTCTCATCAGCCTGCAAAAGCCCACTCACCACAGCCAGCTCAATCAACTTCGGATCGGCCATGCGGCCATCCCCGATCCGATCACAGGCCAGCAGCCCAGATTCAGGTGCCAATGGCAGCACGCGTGGATCAGTCTGCAACTCTTGCCAGTTTCTCCTCACGGCAGGGTTGGACCACATGGCAGTGTTCATTGCTGCCGCTGCAAGCACCGGCCGTTCACAAGCCAGCAACAAACTTGCCAGAAGCCCCTCTGCAAGCCCCTGAGTCCAGCGAGCAAGACTCGTAGCACTTAAAGGAGCGACAATGACAAGCTCAGCCCATTCAGCCAGGGCCACATGTAAAGGACGAGGTTCGCTCGAATTCCATTGATCCTCATCCTGGTAGCAGCGATGCCTACTCAGACTGGCCAGAGCAACAGGGCTGACTAGACGAGCAGCACTAGGGGTCACAAGACAGCGCACCTCAGCGCCGGCCTTGATCAGAGCACTCACCAGCAATGGTGTTTTAACAGCCGCGATACTGCCAGTGACTGCTACAAGCAGACGGCGACCCATCAGAGGGCGTGCCGCCTCAATCTTCATCGAAGGGTTCCTGATCGATCAGATGCACGTATGGAGCTGTCAGCTCAGGGCGATGAATCGCCAAAGCCCTCAATAGATGCCAATCGCCCAACCCAGCAAAGGGAGTGGGGTAATCGTCATCTTCAAGACGCCTTGCAAGTACCGCAGTTGCCTCATCATCAAAGGCCTCAAGACGTTCTGGAGTAATCGCACCAGCAAGATCCATGGAAAGCAGCTTGGAGTTCCGCATGGAGTTTGCTCAAGTAAAGAGCGGCTCCATTCTGCCTGGACGCTAGGTTCCTGCCGCTGGGGAATTAGCTCAGTTGGTAGAGCGCTGTGATCGCACCGCAGAGGTCAGGGGTTCGAATCCCCTATTCTCCATTCAGGTCTCAACGAGATCGATTGCTATAGAGAGGCTTGTCAGATGCAAATCCGCTTAGACAAGTCTTAAGGCCATGGAGTTTCCTCTTCGAAGTATCCGTAAGCACAAACATCAGATCCTGATTGGACTGGCAGGTCTTGTCACGATGACGGTGATCACACGTCCTTCAGCCCTACTCACATTTGCCTTAATTGCCCTTGCAGGAAATCTGACATGCGGACACCAGCACTCTTTGACAGTCCATGCGTTAAAAGAGAGTGAAGAAGGATCTGGTCCTCAATGTCGCAATCAAAACGTGAACAGGTGGTGAGTCATCTTCGCTACATCCGCCAAGAGCTACGAGAAATGCATCAAGGAGTCATGGAAGATGGCCTTCTCCCCGAAGCAGGCGAGGTGCGTGGAGTCATGGCACAAATGGAAGCTCTGCTTGAGCTACTCGAAGGCAAGTCATCGCGTAAAGCCAAAGCCGAAGCTAGTTAATCGCCCAGATCACTTGCCACACCCTGCCTAGCAAGCTTTTTTATTCAAATCCACTAACTATTGGAGAGAATGAAGACACATACGCTCCAAGTGTTGCAAAAGGGTCTGGCAGGATTCCAGGCTAGGTGATGGGGGTTCAACTCAATCCAACCCTGCCAGTTTTTACTTATGCCCCAAAAGCTTCAGTTCACTCGCTTTCAACGCAGTGTTGGTCAAGCAGGAGAGCGACTGGAATTTTGGGCTGTGAACCCATGGCGTAGAAGCTCATTGTTTGTGATCGTTTTATTAATCACCTTTCTGTTAGGCAGCTCGGTTGGAACGATCAGTGGCGCGTTAGACCTCATGGACCCCATCGGGGCCCTTCTCACTGTGGTGATTTGGGAAGTGATGGTGCGATTACGGCGCCAGTGGCCTGCTCCCAAACGGGCCGTTCTGGCACGTCAATTATTAGATATGGCAAGGATTGGTCTGCTTTACGGCCTGCTCCTAGAAGGCTTCAAGTTGTTGTGATCTAAGTGAGAAGCATGACCTCAAAGGAAATTGCCAACATGCTCCATATCCTTCAAGCAACACCATCATCAGAGGGAGCATGGGCAAAGAGCACTTCTTCCTCGAATTAGAGCCACCAGAAGAACGCCTACGCCGTGCACCCCATGTTGTGATTATTGGTGGTGGGTTTGCAGGAGTGCGTGCTTGCAAAGCTCTCGCCAATACAGAGGTGCGCGTCACTCTGATCGACAAAAGAAATTTCAACCTCTTCCAACCCCTCCTCTACCAAGTCGCTACAGGCCTGGTCTCCAAAGGAGATGTTGCCACCCCCCTACGCCAATTGGTTGGCAGGCAATTCAATGTGCAAGTTCTGCTCGGTGAAGTCACCCAGCTCAATCCGCAAGACAAACAGATCGTTTTCAATAACAAACGCTTGAGTTACGACTACCTCGTGCTCGCCACCGGATCTGGCAGCACCTACTTCGGGCATGAGGAATGGCGCAGCTTTGCTCCACCGATGAAAATCCTTGAGCACGCCGAAGAAATCCGGCGTCGACTGCTGATGGCGATGGAACAGGCCGAACAGACACCCGACCCCAACGCCCGTCAATTCCTACAGAGCGTCGTGATTGTGGGTGCAGGGCCCACTGGCTGCGAGATGGCAGGAGCCGTATCTGAGTTAATGCGCAATGCCATGCGCCGTGAATTCAAACAACTCAATCCGGACCAAACCAAGATCTACTTGGTTGATCCTGGCGAAAGGGTGCTGCGCGCCATGCCTGAAATGTTGTCGAAATCAGCCCGCACGACTCTCGAATCACTCGGTGTAGAAATGGTTTTCAAAGGCAGGGTGCAGTCCATGCAACCAGGCGAGGTAATGATTAGCACCCCGAATGGTGATCAGTGTCTTCAGGCCGCAACCGTGATCTGGACCGCTGGCGTGCGTCCTTCGCACCTCGGCCGCAATTTGGCCGACTCGATCGGTTGTGAACTCGACAAGGGGGGGCGAATCGTTGTGGAACCAGACTTCTCCGTTGCCGGCCATCCCGAAATACGAGTTGTTGGAGACCTCTGCTCCTATCGGCACACAACCAATCAGACACCCCTACCTGGCATGGCCGGCCCAGCTACGCAAGCAGGCGGATTTGTGGGCAAAGATATCGCTGCACTAGTGAGCGGGTCATCCCGGCCAACATTCAACTGGTTTGATTTCGGCAGCATGGCGGTTCTTGATCGTGTAGCAGCGGTGGCAGATCTACGTGGCTTCAAATTCTCAGGAGGGATTGGCTGGATGTGCTGGGCTCTTGCCCACTTGGCCTTCATGCCCAACCCGGAGAACCGCATCACGCTGCTTTTTAAGTGGTTAGTCGCCTTGGTGTCTCAACAACGCTCATCGATGCTGCTCACGGGAATGCCCAGCCAGCACATCGACATTGATGCCCCAGATGCTCATTTCCCAATGCAGCCTGGTTTAGGCCCCTCAATCGCAGCACCGGACGCAGCACTACAATCCGCCATGAAGTACTACAGCACTCAGATCGCAGGCATAGATCCTCAGCCGATGGCTGCTAAGGAAGGATCTGGGGAAGACTCAACAGCTGCCATCAAATAAAGCAAGGCCATGCGGATAGGAATGCCATTGCGCACCTGCTCTTCGACAAGACTGATGGAGTGATCATCCAGTAATGATCCACCCAACTCAACCCCTCTGTTCACAGGCCCAGGATGGAGCAGAGGTACAGACTTCCCGCATAACTTGAGGCGCTCGTGGGTGAGCCCATAATCACGATGAAAGCGGTTTAGATCAGTAAGCAAATGCTGATGCATCCTTTCCTTCTGCAACCTCAAAGTCATCACCGCATCCGCACCAGGCAACGCCTCCTCAAGAGTTCGCACCACCTCCACACAACCACGATGTTGAACAGGGTCATGGGATTGACCAGGAGGTGGCGCCTCGACAAAAGCCACAAAATCTTGAGGAACCAGGCTCGGCGGACCACACAACACAACATCAGCACCGCAGGCAGTGAGTGCCCAAAGATTGGATCGCGCCACACGTGAATGGAGAACGTCTCCAACGATCACGATCCTTCGGCCTTGCATGGCTTCAGGCAGGGGATTCTGCGGATCGAAATAATGAGCAAGGGTGTAGAGATCAAGCAATCCCTGGCTGGGATGGCTATGCAACCCATCGCCACCATTGAGCACGGCAGTGCGTTCGCCTGAACGATCTAAAGCACAAGCAAGTTGTTCGGGAACGCTGGTCGAGTTATGACGAATCACCAACACATCAGCCCCCATCGCTACATAGGTGCGCGCTGTATCAAGCAAAGTCTCTCCCTTGCTGAGTGAACTGCTGGCTGGAGTAAAACTCTGCACATCAGCCGAAAGACGCCGCGCCGCCAACTCAAAGCTGCTTCGGGTACGCGTACTGGGCTCAAAAAACAACGTTGCCACTAAACGCCCCTGCAACGCCGGCAACTTGCGCGCACCCGTGACAGGCATGGAGCGGAAGCGATGCGCTAGCTCCAGAACAGAGGTGTAATCCTCACGAGAAAAGCTGGCCAGATCAAGGATGTGTCGATGGGACCAGCCGCTCATTGGCCATCACTGGCAACAGGAGCCCAGGCTTGTTGCAAAGGAGGCGTGCGATCTCCCTTGGCACGGCGACTAATGCTGCGACAGTTCTTGAGATACCAACGCCAAGGAATGTCTTGTCCTTGAGAGATACCGATCCTGGTTGTGCTCACAATCGTTGGCGTACTGAAAACAGCCGGCCTAGGTGCCAGCCACACGTCATTCTCTCCCGTGACGGCTGCTCTGTCATGGGAGCGATCCAAACCAAAACGACGCGCCAATAAAGCGGGACCCGCCGCGACGCGTTCCGGTTCGTCCGGCAGTGCAATCGCCCTCAACAAAACGCCATTGGCCCATTCAGCACGATCGGTGACCACATTGACGCAGTGGTGAATGCCATAGCTCACATAGACATAAAAACGACCAGGCTCACCAAACAGCGTTTCGTTTTGCGGTGAGCGGCGGCGATAGCCATGGCAGGCAGGCTCGTCTTGTGAATACGCCTCTGCCTCCACAATCACGCCCCAGAGCAAACTTCCATCCGCTTGGCGTTTCACTAATAAACAGCCAATCAGTTCAGGTCCCACCAGCTCTGCAGGGCGGCAGAAGAAGGCGTGGGGTAGAGCTTGGAAAATCTTGGTAATGGGCTGAGTGGCTATGGGAGTGGCTAGAGAGACAACCTTCTTCACCCAAGTCTGACAACGCTGATTACAGAAGAGACTATTGAGTTATCAAATCCCTTCTCCTGATGTCAGAAGAACAACTCAAAGCTTATCTCGCCAAAGCAAAAGACGACACCAACCTTCAGTGATTTATTGAGCCTAAAATCAAACGCAAAGGGAAGCTGTTGTCGAACTGATGAAACACGTTTACTCTTGCTTCTATTTCTTCTAGAAGAATTAAAACTCTGTGCCAAGCTTAAAGTTAAATGTATTGTTAATATCAGGTGATTGAAGAGCGCTATAAATTAGCCGAGCCACTAAAGACATATAAAATTTAGAGTCTTTGGAAGGGGAAAACTTTAGCGTACCACTCAAATCATTTCCTGCCGCCATGCCATTGACGAATGATCCTGTCAATTGATCTTTAATTGACAGTCGAAATTTCTCATTCACATCCCATTCTATGGCAGCCCCGATTGTTCCAGATGGAATGATCTCACCGCAGTATTTTTCTAATGCAATTCCATCCGAAACGTAATCGCCTGTGTTGCAACCAGAGCCACCATCAAACCAGATCAGAGAAGGGCCTAAAGAGACTCTTAAAGATAATTTCTTATTATCTAAAACCTTATAGCCAACACCAACTGAAAAAACATTCGTGTTAACACCAACATCATTGAGTGCATTGTAAGTGTAATCCGTGGAGGCATATGTACTCCACTTAGGAGAAGATAAAATTCTGTCATAGCGAATAGAGAATGCGCCTTGATTGGTGTCAATCGTTGACACACTTTCAGCATCTACACTCTTATCAAAGTCAAAGTTCGCCGAAGCATTCAACTCATGATCCGTTCCCTTGAAACGAGTGGAAGCCGAAAGAGAATAGCCAAATGACAAATCATCTCCCGTATTCGATCCATCAATCCCTACGTCAACCGAGCTGAGCCATCGCGATGGAGTGGGCTCTGGTTTAATCAAAGAGGCATCAATCTCCATGCGACCAAAATAAGGACTAAGAAGGACTTTCACCTTATTGCTACTTTCCTCTGGCAAGTACTCGCCACTGACCACATCTCCGTTAATCAGTTTAAATGTAAGATTTTCAGCTCGTGCATATTGAGGAACAATCATTGCACCAATGACAGCAAAAGCATAAACCCTCTTAGCCAGCAAGGATGAAAGATAGGTCAAAGACTGGGCAAGAGCACGGTCAACACTATAAACGAAAACGCCTCTCATGTAAGCCTTCTAAGCTCAGAGACTAGCCCTTAAACAATAAGTTCATATGTTCACTATCAGCCCAAAATCTGAGCCCACTCCTGCAGCGATCTGAATTAGATTCAAAAGAATTGTCCTTAAATATTCAACTAAAACCACAAGCAACAGACCCCAGTATGGCAAATAAATCTGGAACAAGCCATTCCAATCAAGAACTCATGCATCACCATTGCAAGAGAAAACCCATTACAAAAGTGACCCAATTAGGGCAAACGCTCTTGAGCTATCAACTACCGAAAGAATCCATAACTTCACAATCTGCGGCGAGAGCTCTGATTCCCTCTCTTACCGTTGATTAACATCGCCAACACCTTCATCCAAAGCTTGAATCTCTGATCGATCCGCTTCCATGAACAACTGAGCCGAGATTTTTACGCCCTACAGGCAGCTTGAAAAGCATCAGCAACTAAAGCGTCCTCTGATTGAGCGACACATTTTTTGCGTGGCCGCCATGCTGTTGTTCAGAACCCAAGTTCTGCGACAACAAAGCCATTGGTTCAACAGCAGCACCCAATAAGCCCTCGTCAAAGCATCCCTCCCCATCATGTCCTCCACCCTGCCCGGCGCCGTCAACAACGTTGACTCCATTCGCCTAGCCCTGCGTAGCTGGCCAGAAGTGGACGACTATCTGAACCATTGCAAAGGCGTGATCCTGCCACTTGGCTCCACCGAACAACATGGACCCACTGGCGCAATTGGCACCGATGCACTCACCGCTGAAGCAGTAGCTCTTGAAGTCGGCCGTCGCACAGGGGTGCTTGTCACACCGACCCAAGCCTTCGGGATGGCTGAACACCATCTCGGTTTCGCCGGAACGATGAGCTTAAAACCCGCCACTTTGCTCACATTGATCCACGATCTCGTGATATCCCTTGCCAACCATGGCTTCGAGCGGATCTTTGTGATCAACGGGCATGGCGGCAATATCGCCACCACTAAAGCCGCCTTTGCCCAGGCCTACAGCAGCGCCATCAGCAACGACCTACCCGTGGCATCCAAACTGCGATGCAAACTGGCCAACTGGTTTATGGCGGGCTCTGTCTTTCGCGCAGCCAGAGAGTTATATGGCGATCAAGAAGGCCAGCACGCCACTCCCAGCGAAATTGCTCTCACCTTGCACATAGAACCCAGTCTGCTCAGCAAACAACGGCCTCTAGCGGAGCCTGCCCCTGCAGGACCGATCCACGGCCCGGAGGATTTCCGCCGACGGCATCCTGATGGCCGCATGGGTTCAAACCCCTATCTCGCTAAGCCAGAGCATGGTGCCTCATTGCTAGAGACAGCGGCTACCGCGTTGAGCGAAGATCTAACAAGCTTCCTTACCGCAGCATGAGCAAGATCACCGCCAAAGACGTACGCAAAGTGGCCCAGCTAGCTCGCCTAGACCTGCCAGATGATCAGATCGCGACCTATACAGAGCAGTTAGAGAAAATCCTTGCTTACGTGGCCCAGCTTGAAGAAATTGATACCACGAACGTAAAGCCCACCACGCGAGCAGTAGAAGTGGTGAATGTGACGCGTACTGACGAGGTGTCTGCAACACCAGTACGCGAAGAACTTCTAAATCTTGCCCCTCAACGCGAAGGCGACTTCTTCAGAGTGCCAAAAATTTTGGCCGAATAATCAACGTTTCTTGGGTTCTGGCAAGACAGCAGTGCGATGCAATAAACCAATCCAACGTCTCCGCCAGCGGCGGCTGGGTATCAATTTGGCTAGTGGACGCATCTTGCTACGACGTGCTGTGTGGCTACGGACACCCAAAACGATGTCATAGAGAAAATTAAAGCCATCGGCTCGACTTTCAAAAAATCCGAGCCGCTGAGGTGATCCCCTGGCATCCAATAAAGGTTTTGTTGCTTCGTAGGCCGGCTTATACTCAAACCAGGGAATAGACGGCCATAAATGATGAACAAGATGATAATTCTGACCCATGATTAACCAATTCATCATCCTGCTTGGATACACTCTGGCGTTATGCCAACGGTCCCGTGCAGTAAAGGGACGATGGGGCAAATAGTCAAAGAAAAGGCCCAGGGTGACCCCAACCATTAAAGCAGGGCCAAACCAACAATTATAAACAAAATTCATGAAGTCAAAATGAAGACCAGCGATCACAATTGAAACAAAAAAACCTCGCTCAAGTCCCCACTGCATCAGCTCAAAGCGACGCCATAAACGTCGTTGAAAGAAGAAATATTCATGGTAGAAAAACCGCGGCGCAATCAACCAAAGCGGGCCAAAAGTGCTAACAATGTGATCCGGATCATTGTTGGGATCATTCACATGTGAGTGATGCTGAAGGTGCACTCTTGTGAACACAGGAAAACTAAAGCCCAGCAAAATTGCTGAACCATGACCCATGGCCTGATTAATCCAAGGATTCGGATGAGCCGCCTTATGACAAGCGTCATGAATCACCGTGCCTTCCATATGCAAGGCGAAGAACGCCAATGCCACCAGAACTTGTAAAGGCCAATCACCAAAACACCACTGCCAAATCGTTAGAGCCGCCAAGCCATAACCGCCCAGGAACAATCCCACGGTGGGATTCCAAGGGGAAGGCGGATCAAGGTACTCCTTCGGCACCGTTAGCTGTTGAGAGGCCGACTTGGAGCTGGCTTCAGCCTCAACAGGATCCGGGTTGGAGAGTGCCTGAGTCATCAAATGGAAACATACCCCCTGATCAAACCAAGGGCTTTAAAAAGGATGCCCACCGGGGGACTTGAACCCCCACGACCTAAGCCACTGGTACCTAAAACCAGCGCGTCTACCAATTCCGCCAGATGGGCACGTACTGAACTCTAAACACCACTCCAGAATGGGCCTACACCGTTGTGCCAAAGATGCTGGCCACACTCCTCGGGGAGTTCTCTCTCCTGCTCGGCCTGGCAGTACTGCTGCTACCGCTGCTTGCCACTGAACTCAGTCGCCCCCGTGACGGGCTGTGGGGAGCTGTGGTGCTCATGCTGGGGCTGGGGCTGATCACCAGCAGCGACCGCTTGCAGGGGACCCCAATGCTGGCAGTGATCTGTGGCGCACTACTCGTGAGCAGGCTCGGGGTAGAAGTCGCCCAAAACCGCTGGCAACAACTCAGTGCGGATGATCAGCAAGGGCTGATTTCTCGGGAGCGATGGACCACCAGCCTCAAGCAACTAGGAGCCTCTATCGCAAACCTGGGCAGCACCCTCCAGGGATTGATGGAACGGCTGCGGCCAAAACCCAACGCTGACCAAGACTCAGCTTTGGCCAACGAGATCACATCAGCGGAGGGATCTGAACCCAGCCCTGAATCAGGAGAAAGTCCTGAACCTCTCACCACTGAGAGTTTCAAAGAACTGTTTGCCTCACTGGCAAGCATCGGTGACAGGCTCAACGGGTTGATCGAACGGGTGCGGCCAAAAGCAAACGCAAGCAAGAAAAAATGGGTGCGTCCTGAACCAACCGCAGACCAAAACTCAGCACCAGCTGTTGAGCAACAGCCATCTACAAGCCAACCTTCATCAGCAAATCAACAAGCCGCCGACATTCCCCCAGCGGTGTCAACCGAGGCGGCAGCAGCCGATCAAGCAAAAACCAACTCTGAACTTAAAGAAAGTTCTACGGCTCAAGCCAATACCAGCCTCAAGACATCGGTAGCCCCCAAGCAGACCGCTGAGCAACGATCAGAAGATCAGCAACCCGATGAGAGCAAACAAGCTGTTGACGTTGGCAGCACTGACTCCCCTAAAGACTCAACACACCCTGAAGCAAAGGTTCAAGAACGCCAAGAGCCGAAAGCAAGCCAGCAGCAGACTTCAACGCCACAGCAAACTTTTGACCAACAGCCAACTCAAACTCAACAGCCATCTCAAACTCAACAGCCATCTCAAACTAAACAGCCCAAAGACATCCTCCAGGCGGGCCCCGCCAAGGCCCCAACAGATAGCGAGCCAGAAACAACTTCAGACACTGAAGACATTCAAGAGACACCAGCGGTAAAAACTGAATCGAAACAGCCTCCCATTGATAATCTCTCCTGCTGCAGTGACGCCGTGACCCAGGAAAAACACCCGGATGGTGTTGCACGAACCTCCTACAAGGACACTCTCAACCTCTTGCAAACCAGCTTTGGCATGCGCGCCAATGCAAGCCAACGAGAACCAGAGTTACAAGAGTTCTGGAAGCAACAAGGCATTGATTTAGCGCTTGGTCTGAACAATCAGGGCCAAAACTTCACCCTTCATGACGGGCCGCCCTACGCCAATGGAGCCCTGCATATGGGCCATGCCCTCAACAAGGTGCTGAAAGACATCATCAACAAGCATCAAATCCTGCGTGGCCGTCAAGTGCGTTTCGTGCCCGGTTGGGACTGCCACGGCCTTCCGATCGAACTGAAGGTGTTGCAGAACCTCAATCAAGAGCAGCGCGAAGCACTCACACCACTGAAATTGCGCAAGAAAGCCGCAGCCTTTGCACGCAAGCAAGTGGACAGCCAAATGGCAGGCTTCCGCCGCTGGGGCGTCTGGGCCGACTGGGAGCATCCCTACCTAACGCTCCAGAAGGAATACGAAGCCGCCCAAATCCAAGTGTTCGGCACGATGTTTCAGAAGGGATACATCTATCGGGGACTCAAGCCGGTGCACTGGAGTCCCAGCTCCCGTACAGCCCTTGCTGAAGCGGAGCTGGAATATCCAGACGGTCACACCAGCCCAAGTGTCTACGCTGCTTTTCCAGCAGCGAAGCTGCCCGAGAGCTTGCGCACATCTCTTAGCAATCAGGGCCTAGAGCTACCGCATAACGGCCTCGAACTCGGCCAAGCCCTTCAAATTGCAATCTGGACCACCACTCCCTGGACTCTTCCCGCCAACCTTGCGGTTTCGGTCAACGAGAAACTCGACTACTGCTTTGCAGTTGACAACCAAGGTCGACTCCTACTAGTGGCCGCTGAGTTGTTGCCATCGTTACGCGACACCCTCGCGCTGGAACTCACAGCTCGCGCCTCGGTCAAGGGAGCCCTTCTTGCAGGTCTCATCTACAAACACCCACTACTGGATCGAGACAGTCCGATCGTGATCGGCGGTGAATACATCACCACCGAATCGGGAACTGGTCTTGTGCACACGGCCCCAGGCCATGGTGTCGACGACTTCAACACAGGCCAAAAGAACGACCTGGGCATGCTCTGCCCAGTAGACGAAAGCGGAACAATGACAAGCGAGGCGGGTCCATTCGCTGGTCTCAACGTGCTCAAAGACGCCAACCCCACCATCATTGCGGCACTTAAGGAAAGAGGTGCTCTGCTGAAGCACGAACCCTATGCCCACCGCTACCCCTATGACTGGCGAACAAAGAAACCCACCATTTTTCGTGCCACAGAGCAATGGTTTGCCTCTGTCGAAGGCTTCCGCAATGAAGCATTGACAGCCATCAACAGCGTGGAGTGGCTACCAGCCTCGGGCCGCAATCGCATGGAAGCGATGGTGCGAGAACGGGGCGACTGGTGTATTTCCAGGCAACGCACTTGGGGCGTGCCGATTCCAGTGTTCTACGAGCGAGAAGGCAATGAGGTGCTGTTGAACGACGAGACCCTTGCTCATGTCAAGGCCCTGATCACAGAACATGGTGCCGACGTGTGGTGGGAACGCAACGAAGTCGAGCTGTTGCCACCGGCCTATGCCGCAGAAGCTGAACGATGGCGCAAAGGAACCGACACGATGGACGTATGGTTTGACTCGGGCTCGAGTTGGGCGGCTGTTGCTAGTCAACAAGATGGCCTCGCCTACCCTGCCGAGCTGTACCTAGAAGGCTCTGACCAACACAGGGGCTGGTTTCAGTCTTCTTTGCTGACCTCCGTAGCCATCAACAGCCAAGCTCCCTATCGGCAGGTGCTCACCCATGGCTTCGCCCTCGATGAGAAGGGCCGGAAAATGAGCAAATCGCTAGGGAATGTCGTCGATCCAGCGGTGATTATCGACGGTGGCAAAAACCAGAAACAAGAACCTCCCTACGGCGCCGACGTTCTGCGCCTATGGGTGAGCTCTGTGGATTACTCCGCCGATGTTCCGATCGGAGCCAGCATTCTGCGTCAGATCTCAGATGTGTATCGCAAGGTGCGTAACACGTCCCGCTATCTGCTGGGAAACCTGCACGACTTCGATCCCGAGCACGACGCTATTCCCGTACCAGAGCTACCCCTACTCGATCGCTGGATGCTGCAACGCACAGCTGAGGTCATGGATGAGATTTCAACGGCCTTTGATCGCTACGAGTTCTATCGCTTCTTCCAGTTACTCCAGAGCTACTGCGTGGTAGACCTATCGAACTTCTACCTCGATATTGCCAAGGACCGGCTCTATGTGAGCTCACCATTCGAGCGTCGCCGACGCAGCTGTCAAACGGTGATGGCTCTCATCATTGAGCGTCTAGCTGGGGCCATTTCCCCGGTGCTATGTCATATGGCCGAAGACATCTGGCAGAACCTGCCCTACTCCGTAGCTGAAGACTCTGTCTTTCGTAGGGGATGGCCCACGGTCCCAGAGACCTGGCGAGACCCCTCAATGATGGCGCCAATGCACCAGCTACGTGAACTGCGCAGCGCCGTGAACCGCGTTCTAGAAGACTGCCGAAGCCAAGGGGAGCTGGGTGCAGCACTTGAAGCAGCTGTCCGATTGGAAGCACACAGCGAAGCCCTCCAGGAAGCACTCGACTGGCTCAGGCAACAAGGAGATCCCGATGTGGATGGATTGCGCGACTGGTTGCTGGTGTCTCACTTACAAGTAGGTGGTGAACCATGGGCAGAACTACTGGCAAGTCAGGACAACGCCTTGGCGACGATCGAGGTTGCCAGAGCTCGCGGTAGCAAATGCGAACGTTGTTGGCACTACGAAACTGATGTCGGCCAGCACACGACACATCCCACCCTTTGCGGTCGCTGCGTGGGCGTGCTCGAACATCAATAAAAAGGGGTCTCAACTACATCCACCCCCATCCATCACAACCATGTCATCAGCACTGAGCCTCTGCCTCATTAGCGATATCCAGAGGCTTATCCAAGTCAATGCGATGATGACATCAGCTCATCAGCAGCACATACTTATCCAGAACGGCAGTCATTGAACATTCTGCTTGAACAAGCAAAACTCAAAGCATCGAAAGGGAGCCAAAAAATCATTCAATCGAGCAATGGATTCAATGATCAATCCTCCATCAAAAAGCTCCGGTAGCAGAATCCGGCAATGACAGAGGGTCAACTTCAGGCAAACCAGATAGAAAAGATGCCTCTTCTTTGCTGGCCTGCTCTAAAAGGCCTGCATTCGAATTTGTATTAGCCTCTGCGGAAGGTGATCCACAGATAACCGCAGCAATACAAATTGCAGCAATCAGAGTAAAGGACTTGTCGGTAATCAGCTCGGCTTTGTCGAATGTCATTGTCCTGATTTGGTTGTGAGGACAACCTGTCCTCGATGCACATAGCTTCTCCGCAAGTTCTCTGTGTTGTGTTGACGCGCCGCAAGACCTGAGGTGATTTTGCTCACAGATCCTCTATCGCATCAAAGGCAATAGGGTCAGAATTCACCAGCAACCCGACCCTGACGGGGAAGTCGCACCAGAAGCCACTGCAGCAAGCCCACGACATAAGCCACCAAGGCCACATAACCAATAAATGCGGCGACCGCTTCGGTCCACTGTCCACCGAAAACGAAATCGAACAGTCGCTCCGCAACCCGATGCAACCCCTGCGGAGCCTCAAACCAGACGCGACAATTAGCCCCTGCAACGTCCTTCATGCAAGCAAGACTGGTTGACGCCATAGCTGCCGCCATTAGACCGAATCCGCTCAGAGCCCAGCGCCAAATACGCACCGTTAATGGCAGAGGCCGCCAGGGAGGTAAATCGGCAAGCTCCTCATTAAGGTCGACCCAAAACCAAACTGAAGCCACCATCAACAAGGGGGCCAAAAAGGTCGTCAGATAACCAATAGGCCTTTGATCGGTCAGCAACAGCACGCTGATGGCTAGCAAACTGGCAATCTTCCAATAGATAGTCAGTAAACGCACCATCGAAGCCTCCCGACGCACCGAAGCCCAGATCAACAAAACAAATGGCAGGCCCAGTGCAAACATTGCCGCAAGGCGGTAGGTCAGCCAGACCAGAGTGCGATAAGGGAGTTCAGGCACTTAGGAGGTTCGTGAAGGCGTCATTATCAATGCTGGCCTGAGTTCCGTCAGTGTTGTTAGGGTCCAATTCATGGAGCCCTTCTCTCCGCTCAATTGGTTCAGACGCAGCTCATCCCAGGCCAGCTGCCGAACGGCATTGTCCAGCCAACCTTCCCTTGAGGCTGCGGTCAACGAGGTGGCGGCAGCCCTGGCGGGGGGCAGCTCTGCCGATCTAGCACTCGTCTTTGCCTCCACCCACTACGCCAGCGATCTACAGCGATTGCTGCCTTTATTGCAGCGTCGACTGAAAGCAACCCACTGGTTGGGGTGTGCCGGTGGAGGCGTGATTGGCACCACAGCCAAAGGGAATGCCTCAGAACTCGAAAAAGAACCTGCTCTCAGCATCACCATGCTGCAGCTGCCAGGAGCCATTCTCAAGCCCTTCTGCCTTGAAACCCAGTCATTACCAGACTTAGATGGACCAGCTCAGCACTGGCAAGAATGGGTTGGCGCTGATCCTTTCAATGCCCGCAGCATGTTGCTGCTTGTGGATCCCAGCTCACGCTCCATCAATGATCTCATTAGCGGCCTGGATTACGCCTACCCAACCACGACCAAACTCGGTGGCATTGCAGGCCCTCATAATGCCCCTCATGGCTCCCTGTTCTTTGACGACCGCGTTGTCATGGGCGCCGTTGGCTGCAGCTTTGGCGGCGACTGGAATCTGGAAGTCGTGGTCGCACAGGGTTGCAAACCGATTGGGCCTGTGTTCGCCATTGAACAGGTTCAAAAAAATATTCTTTTGGAGCTCAGTCACGAAAACCAGCGGGACAGTCCGATGGCCTGCCTACAACGAGTGCTAGATGATCTCTCAGAAGAAGAACGAGAAATGGTCCGGCATTCACTTTTTTTAGGAATAGAACGACGCGATCTGGTGTTAGCAGGTACCGGAGCACCTCAGCCTCAAGGAGCTTTTTTGGTGAGGAACCTGATCGGAGTAGATCCCAAGAATGGTGCCGTTGCTGTCGCCGAGCAAATAAGAGCTGGCCAGAACGTGCAATTTCAGCTGCGGGAAGCTGAGGCCTCACGGCAGGAATCTGAGCAACTGCTCGGTGCCGCAAGAGAGCGCAATACCAGCCCCCCTCTCTTCGGCCTATTAATGGCTTGCCTCGGGCGAGGACATGGCCTCTACGGCGTTCCCAATGGTGATGTACACATCGCACGCAAGCTGATGGCAGAACTGCCTATCGCTGGAGTGTTCTGCAACGGTGAAATCGGCCCTGCCGGAGGCGTTGGCGCTACCCACATTCACGGTTACACGGCCTGCTGGGGTTTGCTTAGGCATGACCCCTCTGCCTCGGAACCAACCAAATCGGTCTAAGTGTGCGCCAGCACGTCAATCCCCTCAGCCGTTTCTTCCAACTTCCAAGGCCACTGCCAAGCCCGGAAGAAATGTTTGCGCAATCCAGCCGCCCTCTCCATCTCGACATCGGTTGTGCTCGAGGTGGCTTCCTGTTAAGCCTGGCTCCACTTCAACCAGAGTGGAATCATGTGGGTGTTGAGATTCGGCACCCGCTTGTACTTTCAGCGGAAAGGGATCGACAAGAACTCGAACTCGACAACCTCCGCTTCTTGTTCTGCAACGTCAATGTGAGCCTTGAGGAATGGCTTGATGCCCTGCCTAGAGATCAGCTGCAATGGGTGTCCATCCAGTTCCCAGACCCCTGGTTTAAACGTCGTCATCAGAAGCGCAGGGTGCTGCAACCCTCCCTGTTAATCGCCTTAGCAACAGCTTTGCAACCAGGCCGTGAACTCTTTATCCAGAGTGATGTGCTGTCTGTTATCGAGCCGATGGTGATGCTGATTGAACAAAGCAACTGTTTCGAGCGTCCTAGAGATGATTCCCAAGCCTGGCAAAGGGCCAACCCAATGCCCGTGCCGACGGAGCGAGAACGTTATGTGCTCGATCAGGGCTTACAGGTTTACCGCAGGCTCTACCAACGCAACGACCAACAAGCTCCTGAGCTGTCCAGCCTCGAAGCTTTATGGCAACAGGTCGATAATCCCAGTGAAGAAGAACATAGCGACTGCTGATGCCTAAGACTGCGGCCCCACAGCCCCTTCTACTGCGCTGGCAGGGACGCATTCCCTCCTCTGAGGCGATGCAAATGCGCCTGCAGTGGATTGCTGGGTTGCTGTTGATGATGCTCCTAGCAACCCTGCCCATGCTGACTCGAACCGGGCTTGGACTAACAATCCTCGCGGCCGGAGCGTTATGGATCATCTGGGGCTGCGTGACACCAGCTGGCCGAATTGGAAGCATCAGTAGCTGGTTACTTGTGTTTCTCGCTATTGCATTGCTCGCCACAGGATTCTCACCCGTTCCATTGGCAGCTGCCAAAGGATTGATCAAACTCATCAGCTACCTGGGGGTGTACGCACTGATGCGACAGCTACTAGCCACCAGGAGCGACTGGTGGGATCGCCTGGTTGCTGCCCTCCTAATCGGGGAACTGATCTCTTCTGTGATCGCAATCAGGCAGCTCTATGCCCCCGCGGAGGAAATGGCCCACTGGGCAGATCCCAATTCAGTGGCGGCAGGGACAGTGCGAATTTATGGTCCGCTTGGTAATCCCAATCTGCTAGCCGGCTACCTCATACCCATCCTGCCGCTGGCCTTAGTAGCCCTACTGAGATGGCAAGGCTTGGGGGCAAAGCTTTACGCGATGGTCGCTCTAGGGCTTGGCATCACAGCAACCCTATTCAGCTTCAGCCGCGGTGGATGGCTAGGCATGCTTTCCGCTCTAGCTGTGATTTTGGTGCTGCTGCTGTTGCGCAGTACCAGCCACTGGCCTCTCTTCTGGCGTCGTCTGCTGCCCCTAATCGTGATTGTTTTGGGCACAGCCATGCTGGTGATAGCCGCAACCCAGATTGAGCCCATCCGCACCCGAATCACAAGCTTGATCGCAGGGCGAAGTGACAGCTCTAACAACTTCCGCATCAACGTTTGGCTATCGAGCCTTGAAATGATTCAGGCACGCCCGTGGCTTGGTATTGGCCCTGGCAACGCTGCCTTCAACAGGATCTATCCGCTCTTTCAACAGCCCAAATTCAACGCCCTAAGTGCCTACTCTGTTCCCCTGGAAATCCTTGTCGAAACCGGACTACCTGGCCTCATTGCAAGTCTCGCTCTAGTAATCACTAGCATGCACAAGGGCCTCGCTGGCCTCAACTCAAACAATCCGCTGGCCCTCCCCGCTCTGGCAAGCCTGGCCGCCATGGCTGGGCTTGCGGTTCATGGCATCACAGATACCATTTTTTTTCGACCTGAGGTTCAACTCGTGGGCTGGTTCTGCCTCGCCACACTGGCCCAAACACAGCCAGAACAAAAGCAACTCCAACAGACAGCGTGAACGGCCTTTTCCTGGCAGGATTTGATGCAGGCCAAACCCAAACCCGATGCCGCCTAAGCCGCTGGCATCAAAATCAGTGGTTGCCGATTACAGAGGGCCTCGGCAGCGGCGTCATTCACCTGCAGGCCTCTGACGGTGAAGAACGCTTTGAGAAAGCACTGCGAAGCAGCTTCAGCAAAGCTGTCGGCAATGCTGGATTGAGATCTGAAAAAGCTCTGATCTCTGCAGCGGCCGTCGGAGCAAGCGGAATAGAACATGACACCCCACTGCAAGAGCAAGCGCAGCACTTACTCGCGCGTTGTCTAAACATCCCATCAAACCAATGCCTAGCAACTGGGGATGAACGCACAGCCCTGCATGGGGCCTTCCCCCAAGACGCAGGCATTGTGCTGATCAGTGGCACCGGCATGATCTGCATCGGGCGAAACGATCAAGGAAAAGAACAACGCTGTGGCGGCTGGGGTTGGCTACTTGATGAGGGTGGCTCAGCTCAAAACCTCGGACAAAAGGGGCTACAGCTCAGCCTGCGCATGGCCGATGGCCGCATCCCCGATCGACCTCTGCGCGAGAAACTCTGGCGCGCTCTCAATTGCTCATCGGCAGCAGCTATCAAAGCCCTTGTTGTGCAGCCCAGTTTCGGTGCTGCCGGGTTTGCTCAACTCGCGCCACTCGTCGTTGCAGAAGCCCAGGTAGGCGATAAGGATGCCATTGCGATCCTTGAACAATCAGCCCACTGCATCGCCGAAGCGATCGCAGGAGTTGCCCAAAGCCTTGAGCTATCGGCTCCCCAGATCTGTGGCAACGGCGGAGCCTTTGAACATCTACAACCCTTTCGCCAGCTGATCGAGCAAGCCATTGCCAAGCGACTGCCTACTGCAAGCTGGATCAAAGGCCAGGGGGATGCCCTGGATGGTGCTTTGCAGCTTGCACTCCGCCAACTCAAACGCAACCCCGATTGAGGTGTTGCTCGGCAAGGTCGGCCAACTGTGCTGTCCAGAACTCCACGTCAGCAGAATCCGACGCTTCAATCATCACCCTTAACAACGGCTCCGTTCCACTCGCCCTTACCAAGACTCTGCCGTCTTCACCCATGGCTGCTTCTGCCGCCAAAACCGCCTCCTGCAGAGGCTCACAATGCTGCCAACCCATACGTCGTTCCAAATCAGGAACGCGCACATTGACCAACTTTTGTGGGAACGCCTGGAAACTCTGATCCAACCACTCAGCAAGACTCAGCCCCCTGCCATGACAGAGGGTGGCAAGCTGCAAAGCAGTAAGTACACCATCACCACAAAGCCCATGAGCTGCTGAAAGGATATGGCCAGACTGTTCACCACCTAAAGCCGCATTGCTCTCCACCATGGCGGCATAGACATGCTGATCACCCACCGGCGTGCGTTCAAGAACCCCGCCTCTTTGCTGCCAAGCCCTCTCAAATCCGAGATTCGACATCACCGTGGCCACAAGCCTTTGTTGAGGTAAAGCCTGCTGATCCTGAAGGTCTGATCCCCAGAGGTAGAGCACATGGTCACCATCGACGACGCGACCCTGTCCATCCAAAGCCAGCATCCGATCAGCATCCCCATCAAAGGCAAAGCCCATGATCGCGCCGCGCTCAATCACAGCTCGACGCAACGGCTCGAGCTGGGTAGAACCACAACCGACATTGATGCGCCTTCCATCCGGTTCACCATGCAACACAGTGAGATCAGCCCCAAGGGCCGCAAACACCTCAGCACCACAGGCTGTCGCCGCTCCCCAGCAGAGATCAAGCACAATGGGCACGCCATCCAGGCGTTGATGCAGCACTGAGGCAAGCAGGGCATCGCGATAGTGGCTAAGCAGCTCGTCGCGCTGATAAGCAGGGCCGCAACTCGTGATCGTTGGTCGACCTTTGTCACCAATGGCCTCGCCGCGAAGCCCCGCTTCGATGAGACCCTGCTTGGCTGGGCTGAGTTTGGCACCATCGGCCCCAAACACCTTGATGCCATTGTCTTCAGGTGGGTTATGACTTGCTGAAACCATCAAACCGCCTGCAGCGCCAAGCTTGCGAATTAATCCAGGCACTGCGGGGGTAGGACATAGGCCCAAGGTCCACACTTCCCGACCTGCAGCGGTTAAACCAGCCGTCAATGCCGAGGCCACCATGGCCCCACTGCTACGGGAATCCATCCCGATCAACACCGGGCCTTGATCAGGCAACACCTGACCACACCAGTAGCCCACCTGCAAAATAAACGCAGGCGTCAACAACGTTCCGACCCGACCGCGAATGCCATCTGTGCCGAAACTGGCCTGGGCCGTCCCGAGGGGAACACCTAAGGGGTCAAGAGCAGCAAAGACCATCAGGTCTCAATAGTGGACTGAAGATTAAAGGGCATGCGGCTGAGACTCAATCGAGAGGGGACATGATCGAAGACAGTCTCAACGCCAAAAGCATGGGGGCCCAGAGCAAAGTGACGAGCTCAGGCACACTTCAAACCACAACCAAAGCCATAAATAACCAAAGCCACAATCCATCAAGGCCGCAACTGCATTGGCCAAAGCCAGCGCAATCCCCCAATGAATCATGCCGCTTCCTCAACGGGTGCACACTCAGAGCGCTGAGCCTGAGCAAGCGGCATCAATCCTTGCGAAGACTGCATCACACATCTGGACTTCATCGCCACAGAATGCCAACAGTTTCTGCTCTGGCGTGATCGCGAGCCCCTTTCGCGGATTCCCTCTACTCGGAGGTACAGCCCTACTCAGCTTGGCGGCAAGCCTCGCTGGGCAAGCCCTTTTAAAACCACAGCTCAAGCGACTTACGCCAAGAATGTCGCAAACAGAGCTCTGGCAGGCCTATCGCTGGTCAATCGATCCCCAGCAACGCCGAGATGCCTCATTGCTACTCGTGAGCAAAACAAAAGGATCAACCCTTAGGCATCAGAGGCTGTTGGCCGGCCAAGGCTGGGGGAACAGCCCCTTAGCAGCCGTTGCCCTCAAGCTGCAAGCCCAAACAGCCGAGCGTCTTGGGGAAAAATCAAAGGCCAATCATCTTTGGCAAAGCCTGCTGAAACGTTTTCCAAACACGACGACGGCGGCTGATGCGTATTACAGCCTCGGGCGCCATAACCCTGAACTGCGACAGCAACTCCTCGAGCAACATCCTGCTCATCCAGCGGCACTAGCCAGCGCAATTGAACTGGATACCAGCAACAGTCGCCATCAAAGAGCCATTCACCTCACGCGTTGGGGGGTCTTCTGGCCAGGTGCCGCAGAAGTCCTACGCAGCGCCTGCAGCGCTCCGGCAAGGAACGGACATTCAAACCAAGAGCGACAAGAACTAGCCCTTGGTCTTGCACAACTAGGCGACGGCAGAACAGCCCTGAGCTGCCTACAAGAACAACCCCCTGATCCTGCAACAGCCCTAGCCATTGGCCAGACACTGCTACGAGGCAATAAGGAAGAACAACTCCAGGGCGAATCTCTGCTCTTGAAGCTGGCTCAAAACGATCCAGAGGCTGCTGAAAGCCTTGAAGCGGTGAGCCTCCTCAGTGAACCTCTTCATCCGAAGGCAACTCTGCTGGAGTCCTTGCCGCCTGCCCTTGCTGATCGTTCCCCCAGCGTGGCGGCAGCCCGCGTACGCCTCGAAAATGGGATCCAAGCAGACGAGGTGTTTCAACGCTGGCCTGATAGTCCTGCTAGCTGGCAACTGCAATGGGATCTGAGCCGAGACGCTCTGCTGAAAGAGGAATGGAACAAGGCCCAATCGATTCTCGAAAGCATCCCAACCCAAAAATTGCCGGAGCCCCTCGCCGCTAGGCAACAGTTCTGGATCGGATTCACTGCCTCCAAGCAGGGTCGCAATCGAGAGGCCACCAAGATCTGGGAAAAGCTGCTGCGATCCCAGCCCAATGGTTACTACACCTGGCGCGCCCAGGCACGCCTTGGTCGAGCTGATCTTCCTGCACTGCTAGGGCAACCCGTATCAATTTCAAACCCTGAGCTCCCATTCTGGACCCCACTAGGCAGTGGAGAAAAGCTTGTAGACGAACTCTGGCGACTTGGTCTGGCAATGGAGGCCTGGGAAACGTGGCTGACTCTGAGGGTTGAAGTCGCTCGCGCACAACATGATCCCAACACCAGGATGGTGGAAGGGCGGCTCAGGATGGCCGTCGGCGATGACTGGACGGGGCTAAGTCGGCTCTGGCGAACAAGCCTGCGACTCGTAGGAGAGGACTGCCACACACGCCAACTGCTCCATCACAGCCAACATCCATATCGCTTTTGGCCTGAGATCAAAAAAGCGAGTCACCGCAGTGACGTCCGAGCTGAACTATTGCTGGCCATAGCAAAGCAAGAATCACGCTTCTCGCCAGGCGTGGAGTCTCCAGTAGGCGCAATAGGGCTGATGCAACTGATGCCGGAAACAGCGGCAGAACTCAGCGATAGCCCTCTGAACAAGCAAGTGCTGGCCACTCCTGAAACCAATATCGAACTTGGGGCCCGTTACCTAGCAATGCTGCTGAAGCAATGGCAAGGCAATCCATGGCTGACAGTGGGCAGTTACAACGCAGGGCCAGCTGCAGTAGCCGACTGGCTAACCCCAGAACTGGCTGCGGACCCTGAGCTCTGGGTGGAACGAATCCCTTACCCAGAGACACGGCTGTATACAAAAAAGGTTCTCGGCAACCTCTGGAGCTATTTAGGCCTATCCAGCCAAAAGCTCTGCGAGACGGGGATGTAAAGGTGTAGAGATCTGCTGGCCAATCCATATCCCGCCAAGCAAAATCAAACCCAGAGCAATCGCCATCACAACCGGTGGTGGAACCACACGAATGCGAGTGAGATCCAAGCGCGCAAGCAATACCGCAGAAGCAAGGATGAGAACATCCGCAAGCAGGCTCAGGTGCAGTAGGTACAGGCCAGCGGTGATCACCAACAACAAAACCACCAGCAAACTGATTGCACGACTGGCAGCCATCAGCAAGGAGACCTGACGCAAGATCAGATCCGGCATCGTGCAAATCACGACCAACACGACAGCCTGAAGGACCTCAACAATCCAGAAGAGCTCAACATCAATACCGAGGCTGTTTATCTGCTCAGCCTGAAGCAACGACCAATGGTTGCCCATAACGACCGCCACCCCAAAGAGCAACAGCAACGACGGGGCACGAAAGGGCACAACGAGGAGACGCAGCATCAGCATCAGCCTCAACGAATGGTGAAAAGACGCTTCACTTCTGAACAGTTAGCCCATTGAAGCGAGCAACAACAACAAAACAGACCTGCCAAAGTGCATCGAGAATCTTGCCCATCATGACCGGAAGTTCCCCGTCTTCCACTCTCGGCCAAGGCCAAAGGTTGATCCTGCTATTCACAGCATTGGCATTAGCAGTCGTTCTTTTCCTGCTGCGGGGCGGCCTCAATGCTGAGGCACCGCTCGAGCAACTGGCACGACGCTCCCTCGACCCAGATGTCGCACTCACCAATGGTCGACCTACCGTGATCGAATTTTATGCTGATTGGTGTCAAGCCTGTCGTGAAATGGCCCCAGCCATGCTCACAACGGAACGTGAAAGGGAAAACCAGCTCGACGTTGTGCTGGTGAACGTCGACAACCCCCGCTGGCAAGACCTTGTCGATCGCTACGACGTCAACGGCATTCCCCAGCTGAACTTCTTCGATAACAAAGGCAAACTGCAGGGTCTCTCACTGGGTGCACGCACTCAAGAACAACTACAGCAATTAACTGACGCTCTGATTCAAAACCAACCACTACCCAAATTCGCCGGTGTAGGCGCTATCAGCAACCTGAATGCATCACAAGAACGAACAGAGAAGCAAAACGATTTAGAGGCCATTGGGCCAATGAGCCATGGCTAATCTAAAAGCAGTCAATCAGCAAATATCGATAACATGACGAGCCATTGCATGAACTCTTGAGCCATCAACTAATGTAACTATATCGACTCAATAGATCAAGCAAAATATCAATACCTTCTGCAAACTAAGACTCTAGTCGCATAAGGCTCGAACAAGATATCGCAAGCAGCCTAAACAAACAGCCTATGGGCCAAAACCCTAAAACAAATCTTACTACAGTGAAGTTTTTAAAGTGCTTTCTTAGATTGCCGCTGTCTTCTTAGACAACCTACAAGGAATGATTCAACTCAAGGAATCAAAAGCAATTGCCCTGCCCTTGCAATATAGCAAAGTGATTAGAAAAAATGTCAATCAATGAAACCATATTCCTGAGATTGATATGGCAATCTTTCGCTCGCTATCATTCAGAAAAGGTTTAACATCTCATTACAACTGAGAGAGTGCTCTGGCATGATGGTTGCCATGACCCTGCTAAAGACTTATTTACAGCTGAAAAATGTCCTGACTATATCGATGCGCTAGTCGATACAGCGTCTAGCAGGAGATTTGATACTGTTGGGATTACTCTAATGCTGGACGGATCTGCCACTGTACCGGCGGATGCATTGACTTATCTTCAAGAATTTGTGGCCAAAGCTGAGAGCTCTGGGCTTTCGGTTGGATTGCAATTTAGTCCTTACTAAAACAAAAACTTAGAGAATATTGCAACCATTATTTCACAGCTCAACAACACAAAACCGCTTCTGATAGGTGTTGATGCAGAAGACCCTCCGACCATGAAGGCCGCCACTGCAATGGACTTTGTTGATAATTTCAAGACTGCACTTGACGGAAAAAATGTAAATTATTCTAGAATTTCAGTTTGGAATGCTTTTGGCATCAAGAACAACTGGGAAGCTCCTTTGTTAAACGTTTATGAATACTATTCGCAGCCAGATGCTAGGACAAATAACATTTTTAGCTCCAATGTAGACAACCCAAAGGCGGCTTTCAAAGAATTCCATGATGCAATTTTAGGTCCAGCTTCAAACCTTGATTCACAAGATAAGTTTGGCTCCCCAGAGATAGGGGATCCTGCATTTGCAATTTCCAGAGATGACAGTTGTTGTCTTGGCGGAAGTTTAGATCCCTCCAAATCAAATCCCTGTGGTGGAAAAGAGATTTTCGGCCATTGGAGTTGGGATAATTTTGATAACTTTTTGGATCGTTATACAAACACATTCCCTGATACTGAATATTTATTTGCATATCAAGGTGATCAACTTCCTTGCGACTGGCTTTTCCAAAATGATCCAAGTTCAGCAGGCCTAATTTGCAATGGTTGCTCCAGCTCTCATGCTTCAATTTAATCTCAATTCTTAGCCAGACTGAGAAATAATCATCAATAGAAAAGTCAGCTTCGTCTTCGTATATGCTCATAGGTATTTTCATTAGTCTTAGAAGATAGTTATCACTTGCCAAACAGCAAATATCTTGATGCCTTTGCATTTAGAGAACCATATCAATACGCCTTTGTCCAAAAATAATTGTAGAGTTGTCTCGGCAATACGATACTAAAGCCATCCTTTCATGCCAAGCATCTTCTGCTGAGTCAGAGCAGTGTTATTGAGGCAGCTTGTTGAACTTAGCTTTAAAAGCTGATTAGGCCAAATCTCCCAATTCCTAAACAATCGCAAGTTTCTTTGTCTAGCCAAATTCTTCTTATATCTAGGACTGATTTGTAAATAAACCATTTAGGCATTTAACCAAATCAATAGTATCAATTCCCTTACCTAGGAAATCTCTAGCTTTCTAAGGCCAGGCAAAAGCAAAATCCCTATTGCAAGATGAATAAATACTCCTGGCCACAAAAGAACACCAATTACATCTTGGCTCACACCAATAGACGTTAACAAAAGGCCAACAGCAATATTATAATAACAAAGAGATCTTCTCGGATTTTGCATCGGCGCATGGCTTGATGCTTCCCAGCACGCCCCGCCAAGAGCAATGATTGCCAATGCAAATAATCTTGCAATACCTACCTGTTCAGTGAATAGCGTATAACCAAAAAGTAGTGAACAAAATTTAATAGGCAGAACAAGAGCAAAAATCCCACCAAGAATTTCAAAACCAGCAGAAAACCTGAATAGCAAAGAAGTCCGTCTCATGGAATTAAGTTGCAAAAAATCTCATCTTTAACCTTGAAGCAGGCTAATACTGAACACCAAAACTCCTACACAAGCGGCGAGAACGACAGCACTCACCCAAAAGACAAAAGAGTTGCCAAACTGTCCCCATCCACCAAGATAATCACCTGAGGTATTCACCTCCACCTCAGGAGGTGCTGACTTTGGCTGCTTGTCTGACATAAGTGGGGGAGGAGATCAGTAGCCTCACTCTATCAATGTCTACAAAATCAAAAAGATCTGTTGAGAGCAGACATGCATTCAACAGATCTTTTTCGTTCAAATCCTGGCGAGAGTGACGCGTTCTGGCTGATGTTGATATTTACCCTGGCGATCGCTGTAGGTGGTATCGCAGGGATCACCCTCGAAGAAAAGAAGCTGACAAATGCCTTCATTGGCATAGATACGGCAATCAGCTCCAGAACTATTGCTGAATTCAAGCGTGAGATGCCCTTCCCAACTGGCTTCGGCGGGAGTTGTATTAACGATGATGCCAAGGCGAGCGTAGGTACTCTTACCTAAGCAAATTACAGTGATATTTGATGGCACCTTCATCTTCTCCAGCGCCACACCGAGACCATAAGAATGAGCCGGCAGGATGAAATACTCGCCATCCTCGTCCTGATGCAAAGGGGTGGATTCGAGATTTGCAGGATTAAATCGCTTCGGATTCATCACCGTGCCTGGTACATGGCGAAAGATCAAAAACTCCTTCGCAGAGAGCCTTAGGTCATAACCAAAGGAAGAACAGCCAAAGCTCAGTACAGGCCGTTGATGCTGCTCAGGATCAAGATGTCGAATCAATCCGGCTTGAAAGGGTTCAAGCATCCCTGCTGCGGCCTGTTCGGTGATCCAACGGTCGTTTTTAAGCATTAGAAACCACGACGCAACTCAGTGACCTGATCAGCCATTGCCATCAGGATCGATGGCATGACTGAGCCAGTCAAGATGACATCCATCGACCCAGGGCGCTGCTCCAGAGTTGTTAACACATCAGCTTCATCGAGATAACCAAGAGCAATCGCCAGACCAACCTCATCCAACACCATTTGATCAAAATCACTCGCTAAGATGCGATCCCGACATTCCTGCCAAATGGCCTCCACGGCCTCAGGTGCGCTGGAGTCAACGGCAAGCGTTGAAGCAGGCTCAGACAGACAGCCAGGAACCGCCGGGCGCAGCCACTCAAGTCGCCCACATAGGCGCACACGCCCATCTGGGCCTTGATCTACTCCTCCCTTGAGGAACTGAGCCACCAACACACGACTTCCCAGCCCAGCCGCTCTTAACGCCTGACTCAAGACAACAGAAAAACTGCCTCGATAGGGGGCTGTATAAACCTGAAGCTGCCCTTCAGGAGCTACCAGATGCAGCAGACGCCTATCAGCAACTGCTGCCAAAGACCGACTCCCATCACTCTCCTGCAAGCGATGGTCCGTCATGCACGGATCCACGGAACGATGGCTAGGGCTCAGGCTGGCAGTCATAAAAGTCTCAATCGCCCCGACAAAACCAGCAGAAATCAAATGTAGCGGTGGGAAGCTGCTTAACAAGGCTCTTGACACTATCCATGGTGTAAAAGCACCTATTTCTGCCAGGCTCAGGTCATCTCACCCACCAACAGCACGATGCTCACATCCCCCCAGCCACGTGCTGACGGCCGCCCTACTGACGTGATGCGGCCCCTTCAGATCACATGGGATCCAATGGGCTTTGCCCTCAGTTCCTTAATCATCCGCACTGGTCGCACCGCAGTGCTCTGCAGTGTTTGCGTTGAAGAAGGTGTACCCCGCTGGCGCAAAGGCCAAGGCAAAGGCTGGCTCAGCGCCGAGTACCGCCTTCTGCCTGGGTCTACACCGCAAAGACAGAACCGTGAACTGCTCAAGCTTTCCGGACGCACTCAAGAAATTCAACGCCTCATTGGCCGCAGCCTGCGCGCCGTGATCGACATGGCCGCTCTTGGGGAAACCACCCTGCGAATTGATTGTGACGTCATTCAGGCTGATGCCGGCACACGTACAGCCGCCATCACCGGCGCTTGGATCGCCTTAAAACGAGGTTGCGATCGCTTGCTGGAACAAGGCCTGCTCACGCATCAACCCGTCATCGACCAAGTTGCTGCAGTATCCGTTGGCTTAGTCGATAGTTATCCCCTCCTTGACCTCGACTACAGCGAAGACTCCAGGGCTGATGTGGATCTAAACGTGGTAATGGGCTCCAATGGGCACCTATTGGAGCTGCAGGGCACCGCTGAAGGGGCTCCATTCAGCAGGAATCAACTCAACGACTTGCTGAATCTGGCAGAACCCGGCCTACAACATCTACAAGCCTTCCAACGTTCGGCGTTAATGCAAGAAGACTAAAAACCGTCACCATTGCTACATGGTAGTGGAGGTCCACTCCCTAACTTCATAATTCTGCCGTTTGCTGCGCAGCCATGACCGGCGTCATCCGCGGCTTCAGCCGTTACGCCCAGCAACCCTATGTTCAAGGGTCCGGAAGCATGGCCAACTCGCCTGCTCCAACCCAGAAAACCCTGCTGGAAGTCATCCGTGAACTGGATGGCGCCAGCAACGAAATGGTGGAGCGTTCCAAAACCATCTTCTTTCCTGGCGATCCTGCCGAAAAGGTTTATCTCATTCGACGCGGCGCCGTTCGGCTATCTCGGGTCTATGAATCTGGTGAAGAGATCACCGTGGCATTACTGCGTGAAAACAGCCTATTTGGAGTGCTCTCTCTGCTCACAGGCCATCGCTCGGACCGTTTTTATCACTCCGTAGCCTTCACCCGAGTGGAAATGATCACAGCGCCAGCCACCTCAGTTCGCCAGGCGATCGAAAACGACACCAGCGTGGGGTTACTTCTGCTGCAGGGTCTCTCGAGTCGGATCTTGCAAACCGAGACCATGATCGAGACCCTCACTCACCGCGACATGTCATCAAGGCTTGTGAGTTTCCTACTAGTCCTCTGCCGGGATTTCGGGGTTCCAGGGGAACAAGGAATCACCATTGACCTACGCCTCTCACATCAGTCCATCGCTGAAGCAATCGGCTCGACTCGCGTCACCATTACTCGCCTGTTGGGAGACCTGCGCAATTCAGGTCTCGTGCAAATCGATCGCAAGAAAATCACCGTTCTTGATCCGATTGCCCTTGCTAAAAAATTCAACTGATCCCCGTCCCAGTCCAGGATGGTGAAACGGGTTGACACTATTCCTGATCCCACCCGCCCATTGTCGTGACCGGCTGGCTGCTGATCCTCTCCCTACTCGTCCTCGGTGGTGTGCTCTCCACCCTCGGCGATCGACTTGGCAGCCGTGTAGGCAAAGCAAGGCTGAGCCTGTTCAATCTCAGACCGCGAAGGACAGCCGTATTCATCACCGTTCTCACTGGCAGCCTGATTAGCGCACTGTCCCTAGGACTGATGCTGCTGGTCAGTCGACAACTGCGAGTAGGACTTTTTGAACTGGATGACCTTCAGGCCAAACTCCAACAAAGCCGCGATGCCCTCAATTCAAGTCGGTCGGCCCAGTTCAATGCCGAGCTTGATCTCAAGCAGGCCAGGTCGGACAGCAATCAGGTTCAGAATGAACTAAAGGAAGCCAAAAAGCGAGCTGCCGCCCTTCGCAACGAACTCGCACCACTACAAAAACAAAGACAACAGCTCGAAGCGGAACGAGCTCGTCTCAGTCGCGACATTTCCAAAAAAGATGCCGACATCCGCCGAACGGAAGTTGAACTAACCAATGTTCGCAGCAGAATTAGCGTGGCTGAAAAAGAACTGAAGCAGCTCGAGACCAACCTCATTGCCTTACGTCGAGGGGATGTTGTGCTGAGCAGTGGGCAGCAACTTGCCGCAGCCACCCTGCGGCTCGATAACCCCAGCCAGGCGAAAGCCGTCATCGACCGCCTACTTCAGGAAGCAAACCTGGAGGCTTTTCGGCGCGTACGTCCCGGTGAAGAAGCCAATCGACAGATCCTGCTCGTGCCACGCACCGATATCAACCGCATCGAACAGATCATCCGAAAGCCAGGCACCTGGGTGGTCTATGTGCGCTCTGCCGCAAACGTGTTGCGTGGGGAGAACGTGGTGTATGCCTTCCCGGATGCTCGCCAAAATATCAACATCGTCCGACAAGGCGAAGTCCTCGCACGAACGACTCTTGACCAAAACGAGAAAAGCAGCGAAACCGTGCGCAACCGACTTAGGCTCCTGCTTGCATCAACTCTGGCAGAGGTAAAAAGACGCGGATCCCTCAGTTCAGGACTGCAGTTCGATGGCAGTGAAATGAACCGGCTCGGCAAGGCATTACTGAACCGTTCTCAAGAGCGGATTGAGCTAGAAGCCGTGGCACTCCGCAATAGCGATACGGCCGATCCGGTAGCAGTTGTCCTGCAGCCCGTGGGTGGTCCTTGGACAAAGATTCCCGAAGACAAACCATGACAAAGCTTGTGGCCGTAGATCCTGGTCGCAATAAATGTGGATTAGTGCTTGCCGATACAGCAACAAGTGCTGTGCTTGAGGGGAAAGTGGTGGCCGCAGCCGCTGTGCTCGACCTCATCATGCATTGGCAAAACCAAGCACCCTTAGAAGGCATCTTGATCGGCAACGGCACCAGCAGTGAATACTGGCAGAACCTTCTGCTGCACATTGCCCCCTTGCATGTGGTCGAAGAACGTGGGAGCACACTGCGCGCCCGCCATCGCTATTGGGAGCTATGGCCCCCAAGCAACTGGCGCCGCTGGCTACCCCGAGGAATGATCCTGCCTCCCCATCATCTGGACGCCATAGCCGCAATGGTGTTGCTTGAAGACCACCTCGGGCAACAACTCCTTTGGACTGGACCACCCAACTTCAGAATCGGGCCCTAACAGTGAACATATAATCCCCACCAGGCTCAAGGTGGTAGTCAGCCTTAACGAGGAAGCGCAGTAAAGCATCCTCAATCAGTGCTCGCCCAAGAGAGGGTTCCACTTTCAGTTCACCCCGATCGAAAGCCCAGCTGAACTGCCACTGAAACCCCCCAGCCGAGACCTCCCCATCCAAGCGTTGGTCGGCAAAGCTTTGCCGGTGTACACAGAGGCGAGCCGTAGTGACAGGCAAATGACTCATCAGCAGGCAGAACAACCCTCCGGTTGAAAAGCATTGAGACGATTACCTGCCCGTTCCAACCCAAGGCACTGAATCAGATCCAAACCCATCAGCACCTCATCAAGCACTTGATCGACTAGGAGGCTCTCCTGCCGACTAAACACCCCGAGCACATGCGAGACCGTTCGAGCTCTTCGTTCCTCAGAGGTACAACCTGGAGCACCGATCCCGATCCGCAGACGACAAAAATCCCGAGTCCCCAGATGTTGAATCGCGCTGCGCAAACCATTGTGACCGCCTGCACTTCCCTGGGCGCGAAGCCGCAGTCGACCCAAAGGCAAATCCATATCATCTACTAGCACCAGCAACTGATCAACCTCCAAGCCAAACCAATCGATGGCTGCACGAATCGCCCGACCGCTTTCATTCATATAAGTCTGAGGCATCAGCAATCGAACCCTCTCTGAGCCAACCCCCACTTCCGCCATCAGTCCATGGAACTTTGTTTGCGGCCTGAAACTGACTGACTTCTGCCCAGCCAACTTATCGAGGGCCATGAAGCCGATGTTGTGACGGGTCCCGGCATACTTTGAGCCTGGATTACCTAGGCCTACCAATAGACGTAAACGACCCGGCCTCATACCACTCTCAGCTGGCGGGAGGGTTTTTAGCCTCCTGAGGGGTTTCACTTATTGCATTGGTGACTTGCTGTATGGACTCTTCCGTTGCAGCCTGTTCGATGGACTCAGGTTCTGCCATAGTTTTATGAATCTCGCGCTCGAATTCCTTTGAGGCTGCCTGAAAACCTTTCAAGGTTTTACCAAGGGTGCGACCAAACTCTGGAAGTCGTTTAGGTCCAAATACAAGCAATGCTATGGCGCCGATAACCGCCATCTCGGGGAGACCGATGCCGAACACATTCATAGGCGAACCTCAGCCCAGCAGAGCCGAGGACAGTCTATTCAAAACTGATGCTTTGGAGGAGAAGCGACTGGTTGTAGATCTGCAAGATGGTGACCAGGAAAATCAGCAACATGAAGCCGATCCCAGCCATCACTGGGGTAGTGCCCCAACCTGGCACTACCTTGCCAGGGGCGTAGCCGGGTAGAGATTTGATCAGATTTCCCAGACGGGTGCTTTGAGCCATAACGGAGCTTCGGTCTCGGATGGTGATGAAGCATGCCTACTGTAATGGTCATAGTCCGCATACGGACTAATCCTGTCGAGAGATGTGATGGAAAACTCCTCCTCCGAGACCTACACCCTGCTCATTGCCATGGTCACCATCACCTTCGGACTGACCGGATACGGGCTCTACACAGCTTTTGGTCCTCCCTCAAAAGAACTCGAAGACCCCTTTGAAGAACACGAAGACTGACGATCACATCAATCGACACGCTCAAGCAATAGTTCAGCCAACTCTCCAGGCTTCAGCTCTACCGCTTCGCCGAGACAGGACTCGTGAGCGCTACCAACCCGCCAAGTCTTCCCTACGGCCCAAGACTGGCGTGTTGCACCGGCATTAAGCACGCTGAGCTTCAGCTGCCTTACTTCGGCATACGTCACAGCCAATGGAACCAGCTTTGAAGGCAGCGACGGCAATCCTGTCCATGACACCTTGAGATCAGAAGGCCCCAACCAGCCCGGCTCTCGAAAAGCCAACGCTGCCTGAGGAACAGCCTCCCGACTCCAACCATCGGGAACAGGCATCAGTGCTAATTGCTGACGATGCCAACCCCGATCAGCCGACGGATCTGGCCAGGTAGCCCCTCTAAGCAGAGAAAAACCAAGCCTGTCTGGGCACACCTGAACGCCCTGAGGCCCATCCAATAACACCGCAAGGCCACCGCCCGGCGCCGCCGACTCGCTCGCCAACCAGGAGATCAAAGGGACCTCCCAACGTGCTTTTTCCCTAGCCGTCATAGCTTCAGCAGGACGTTCAATGACTCCACCGCTGGTATCCGCCGCCCATCGCACCGCTGAGCAAGCCAGGGGAACCTCCAAACGCAGTAGCTCATGACTTTGACGCCAATCCACGCCTAGACGCAGCTCGAGCCAGGGGCAATCAGCTCTCAGCTGCACATCAAGGCGCAGAGCACTGCTCCCAGCCCAACCTCGCAAGACCAAGCGCGCTACAAGAGGTCCGCGCTCCACCAGCTCGATCGAACCATTCCAGTTCAGAGCCAATCGATGCTGGCGATAATCGGCCGCCAGATCCCAGGCGTCCCAAAATTCGCCACGATCGCGAAAACGCCCCCAGATCAGAGGTCCTGCCAACTGAGGTGTCCCGTTCCGATCCCAAAGTTGCTGCAAGCCTTCGGCACCAAAATCAGCTTGCAAAAGGCCATTGCCAATCCGCCAACCGCCTTGATCAAGGGGCTGAATCTGCACAGCCCCACGAACAGGTAAGCCGTCAACAACATCTAAGGCCTTACTGACAGAACGTTGAAGCGGAACTGCTGTCACCCCTTGCTGCACAGGCAACTGCACCCAGGTTCCGCCTCCCTTGGCCTCTTGGCATGGAAGCTTCCTACCGGCGCTGCCCCATTGATCTCGTGGCAATCTCAGCACAGGCGACCAACGCTGTAGTGGCTGTAGACCCATCCAGACCCAGCACCCAGCAGAAGACTCTGGATCGAATCGATCGGAGCAGCACACCCCACTGCGAAAAAGCTGCTGCAGATGCTGATCGCGGCTCCGCCTTGATTCACGACATGACGATCGCCAGACCGGCTTAGCCTGCTCAAACACCTCAGGAATCGATGTGCCTGGAAGGATGTCGTGAAATTGCTGAAAGAGCAAAGGCCGCCAATCTGGCAATGAAGATGCAGAGGTTCCAGGAACGTCAGCCCTATCGCCAAGGTGGCAAGCCAGCAAAGCTATAGCCAGGTCTGCTTCCCTCAAAAGCCTTTCAAGGTGTCGGTTTTGACGCTTCTGGTCGGGACGGGTTGTCGCACAACCGCGATGAAGCTCCAAATAGAGCTCATCACGCCACACCGGCAAAGTCTCAATATGAGCCTCAAGTGTTGCAAGATAAGACCTTACTGTGCCAGGCTTCTGGGGCAAAGCCTGAGGATGGTCCGCCCAAAGCTGCAGCTGCTCCAGCATTTCTGCAGTGGGGCCACCTCCATGGTCGCCAACTCCCGGAACCCACAAAGCCTCTTCAACAGCGGTAGACGCCTGCCAAGACCGCTGCTCGCGAAGCATGGCCATCGGATTCCCATCAGTGCCAATTGGCGGAAGCATCAGCGCTAGCACCTCAGCCTGGCCACGACTGCACCAACGAAACAGTCGATGCGGGAAGGGATTACTGGCATTCCAGGCCAGTTTATGGGTGCAGAACCAACGGATTCCTGTCTGGGTAGCTACCGCTGGCAAACCAGCGGCAAAGCCAAAGCTGTCTGGAAGCCAGGCCAACTGATGGGACCACTCCGGAAATGCTGATCGGCTGTACTGCTGTCCAAGCGTGAACTGTCGCCAAAGCGAAGCAGTGCTCACCAGCACACAATCAGTCTCGACCCAAGGGCCATTGATCGGCTCCCAACGACCTGCCCGACTTGCATCCTGAAGCGCAGCAAAAAGAGTGGGACGGTGATGTTCAACCCACTGATAGAGAGCTGGCGAGGAGTGGCTGAAATGGAAATCTGGAAATCGCTGCATCAGGTGCAGCACAGAGCGGAACGTGCGCTCTGCCGCCTGCCAAGTGTCAGCAACTGACCACAGCCAGGCCAAATCAAGATGGGCATGGCCGATCCAATGGATCAGCCCCTGCGGCCGCGCTGCATTGCTTAGTTGCTGGTCGACAGCCACGGTTGCCTCCTGACTGTGCGGATCCAGCTCAAGCCAAGCCTCCGGCAACACCTCTCCCACCTCTAAATAGAGCGCCAGCGCTTCAGGCAGCAGAACCTGATCTAGATCCACTGCACCGGCCCTGGGTTCGAGCACCAACTCACTGTTGATCAACGCGCCATCGTCATGGCTAGGACTCCTCAACTCCAGCAAGAGTGTTAGAGGTCGCTCCCAACGGATCGATTCAGGAAGGCTCCACCGACAAGTGGTATCGAACAGATCCCCCTCATGCACCAACACACCATCCACCCACAGCCGCATCTGATCAGCCCACCAACCCAAGACCAGCCGCAAACAACTTGCTTGAGCTTGTCGCCAATCTTCAGGACAAAGGATCTCCTGCTGCAATTGCAGCCATACTCCGCCTCGAGGCCAGACCAATAAACCCCTGGCAACCCAGTCGGGTCGATGGATTTGAGCCCAATCATCGTGAAGCAGAGACAGCCGATCACGATCCCCTGCGCGATACCAACCTGGCTTGAGATCCCACCGAGAGCGACTTCGAAAAGTTTCAATCCACGCCAATCGTCGGGCTTGAAGCTGCTCCTGCATCCCTAAGTGTCCTCTATGCCCCATAAGATGTCATCGATGTACTAGAAGCTGAACGGTCCCTCCATGCTCGCCCTCAAGCTCTCCGTTTACTCGGTCGTCTTCTTCTTCATTGCGGTCTTCGTCTTCGGCTTCTTGGCCAGCGATCCTTCAAGGACACCAGCCCGTAAGGATCTCGAAGACTAAAAGCCTTTGCAAGCGAAACTTCTCGGGTCACGCAACACACTGGACTGAGGCCTGCTCAGATCTTCCATCAATTATGGGAAGATCAGCTGCCCCAGCTGAAGCCTATTGGCGGCGAACAGTCCCCCAACCCTTCTCGTTGGGCTCTTACTTGCGACTGGGTTAATCCCTGCTGAAGCAAATTCTCAGTCAAGCAACTCATACAAAGAAGGCACCTCCTCGCCCAGCCAAGCGGCTCCCATCGCAATACCAGCGAGGCAGATTGGGCAATCAACAGGCCTTCAAAGACAGCCCAGCCTTCCACAACAATCTCCCGAACCTCCCCGAGAGCTCAAACTTCGGGCTGATCGACAGCGATATGACGCCCGACAAGAGCGTTTTATCGCTGAAGGTAACGTCAAGGCCGTTCTCAACGGCGGTGTTCTCAAGGCAGATCGCGTTGAGTTCGACCACGGCTTCAACACTCTTTATGCAAGGGGGAGTGTTCGTTTCCGCAAGGGATCTCAGTACTTCCAAGCAAGTTCCCTGCGCTACAGCCTGATTCAAAAAGAAGGGGAGCTTGAGGACGTCTATGGCGTTCTAGATCTCGACAGCGCAGCAATCGACCTTGGCCCCAATTCATTCGATGCAGCTCAGATCCCACAAAGCCCCTCAAAGCCACGACGGCGCCTAGCAATACAAGAAAGTGAAAGCCTCGGGTTCCCCACCGCTTTAGACGTTGAGTTAAACAGCACCACAGCTGGGCTTATCAGCAACCAGAACTATTCGAACACGATCTGGGATCAACCAATTGCCCCCAATAACAACTGGCTTCAACAAGACAACAAAAGTAAATCCGGCATGGCCTGTCCACCTGTGCTACCGCCGATACCAGACTGGCATCCCCATCCCTGGGCTGTAACGGCTTGGGGTGGAAAGATGATTGATTCAAATTTTGGAGACACCTTTCTGTTCAATGGCCGAATAAGGGACGAATATCTCCTGGGCCTGGGTCTACAGAAAAGAATCGCTCGTGCAGGCCCCTTCGCTCTTGAACTAGAAGCAGACCTCTTTGCTCACCATGCCAACCAACAAGCTGGAGGAGAATTCAATCAATCAGTACCATTTGCAGACACACCTGCCCAGAGCTTTGGAGAAGGTGTGCTGGGTATAGGTGCACGGCTATGGCTGCAACCGTGGTTGAATTTTGGCGTGATCGAGGGAATCAGCTTCAACACGACCTATAGCAACTATGAAAAGACATATCGAGAGAACTATGCAAAATTGCTCAACTATCTGAGCTTTGAGCTTGAAGCCGCAGTCTCACAACAACTCTCACTTGTGGGACGCATTCACCATCGCTCAGGAGCATTCGGCACCTATAGCGGTGTCAAGGAAGGAAGTAATGCTTACCTTGTTGGCTTGAGATACCGCTGGGGCAAAGACAACACAGCACCGCAGCAAGTTGACGTTCCGCCACCACTGGGTTGTCCTGACCCCGATCGTGCTAATCGAACAACTCGCCAAGGACTCCAAGAAACACTTGAGTCAATCACTCTTGGGGAGGGTGACCCTAAAGCCCAAGCAGAGGCTCTCCCTCTTGGCACTACGCCTCCCCAAGCTGTTGCCACACGTCAAAGACTCGCCCAGACAAATTCATCGACGCTCTCTCCAGCAGAGCAAGAAGCATTGCGCGCCAAGGCAATTACCAAGATCGATCAACGTATTAGCAGCATCCAGTTCCAACAAGCCCTTAACATTGGAATGCAAAGAGGAAATCAGGCATCAGCAACGGATATAAGAGAAACAAATGCATATGGTGGAATCAAAGTTTCTCAATTAAACCAAGTAGCGAACACTAAATTAATCACAGGATCAATCAGCCGCTGGAGGATTCAAGCCGCAAAGGTCACGATCAGCCCAGAGGGATGGAAAGCAGATCGCATGGGCTTCTCCAATGATCCCTATACACCTTCTCAAACGCGTATTGACGCAGAAGATGTTATCGCCACTGAAGAACCCAGTGGCGACATTGTGATCCAAAGCAGCCGCAATAGACTCATTGTAGAGGAGCGTTTTCCTATCCCAGTCTCCAGAACCCAAACCATCAAAAAGCAGGAAGAGGTTGAGAACCGTTGGGTATTTGGCATCGACAATGAAGATCGAGATGGTTTCTTTGTTGGCCGTGATCTAAAACCTATCGAGCTAACAAAGAACTACACCCTCTCCCTCCAACCTCAATTCCTTCTAGAGCGCGCCATCGACGGAGAGACAAACAGCTACGTTGCTCCAGGCAGCTCAATTAACAGCGGCAACACAACCCAGCCAATTACAGCTGCTGACTTATTCGGCCTAGAAGCAGAACTAACTGGGAAAACTTTGGGGTGGGATGTTGAAATTAATGCTGATTTAAGCACTTTTAATCCTCTAAATATTGCTGACGGCAGCCGTTACTGGGGAGACCTCAAAAATAAGCTTGACATTCCCCTCATTGGCGAGATTGATGCACATATCTTTGGGGCCTATCGCTACAAAGCTTGGAACGGATCACTGGGAGAAACAGATATCTACTCTGCCTATGGAGCTTTACTTGAGAAGAACGCCATTTGGCGTTGGGGGAAATTAAGCAACAACTTTCTCATCAGGGCTGGTGTAGGCAACTATCAAGCGGAATCATTTACCAGTGAAAATCTTTCAGATCTATGGCGTATCAACTTCTATGGATCTCTAAATAGCAGATACCCAATCTGGCGCGGCAAACCTGCTGCACTCACACCAGAAGCAGCCTACCGATATTCCCCTTTAGCAATCGTACCTGGCCTCGACTTTAGGACTAATCTAAGAGCCTCATTAAGCGCATACAGCAGTGAAGTTAATACAAGTCAAAACACCATTACTTTTAGCGCTGGACCAACCCTGACTCTAGGAACATTCAGCAAACCTTTCCTAGACTACACACAACTTTCGCTCAGCGGTGGACTAACTCTAAAAGAAGGCGAAAGCCCATTTGAATTTGACCAAGCCGTTGACCTAGGGACATTTGGGATAGGCATCAACCAGCAAATTGCAGGTCCTTTAGTACTTAGTGCAGGCATAGGAATGAATGTAGATCCCGACTCCATTTACTACGGCGACATCATTAACTCAAACATCGAACTGCGCTGGCAACGTCGTTCCTATGACTTCGGTTTCTACTTCAACCCCTACAAAGGCATCGGCGGCTTTCGTTTCCGTCTTAATGATTTCAACTTCACCGGCACCGGCGTACCTTTTGTTCCCTATACACCCATCAATCAATTTGAAGATCAACTTTTCTAATTCACTTGATCAAGGAGCACCCCCATAAATCAAATGACTGCCGGTTAAATCAGCACCGGCAAACTGCATTCCTTCCGTACGCACGTCTGGCGAATAAGCATTGATCACCACAGCCTCACGTAAGTCTGCACGCCGCAAGTCTGTCCCACTCAACTCAGTATTCGTAAGCATGGCCCCATTGAGCTGAGCATCATCCAAGCGAGCCCCACTTAGATCAGCACCCTCAAGATTCGCTCCCTCAAGACGAGCGCCCCGCAGATCAGCATCGCGAAGGTCTGAACCAATCAAATGAGCATCACGGAGGTCTGCCCCGCGCAAATCACAACTCCTACACGCTCCGAATTGGTGCAACTGCTCCATCTGTGTTGTAAAAGGCTCAACATTCAGCGACACAACTGGCGCCGCAAATGCTGGAGGAGCAAACAGAACGAGCACCACAGTCCAGATGTAACGGAGAGAAACCATGACCAGCTCGCTTTCTCTTTTCATAGACACGCTGCCAATGATCTGCCGCAGCGAATCACTAAAAATTCAATCTTCCGTTTCCTCAACAAACAACCTTCAATGCAGCGACGCCGCAAAATCATTGAGGTATGGAAGGTCTGCCATCGTGCGCTTTAGGGCTGCGTCCTGAGCCACCAACTGCGATGTGGCATCCCAACGTCCGCTAAGCAGCATCTCGCGAGAGCCAGACTCAATCTGGAAATCCCATGAACCTGCAGCACTCGTCAACTGCTGAGCCTGAAGATTGAAGCCCCAGCTCTGCGACGGATCCGCTGCCACCGCCTGCTGCAAGGCATCAATCTGAGCAAGGGCGGCAGTTGCACATGGAATTCCCAGCGCTAGACAGTTGCCATAGAAGATTTCTGCAAAGCTCTGTCCAATCAGCGCACGGATACCCCAGCGCATCAGAGCTTGAGGTGCATGTTCACGACTAGAGCCACAGCCGAAATTATCATTAACAACCAAGATCGAAGCACCCTGATGAACCTTCAGGTCGAAGGGATGTGAACCACCCAGTTCCAAGCGATCATCCTCAAAAACCTGATCTCCCAGCGCCTCGAAACTCACACATTTAAGAAACCGGGCTGGGATGATCCGATCCGTGTCAATGTCATCACCACGCAACATCAGGGCACGGCCCTGAACCTGGTCTATAGAGCCATGGGGGAAAGGTATAGCCTCAATCGTCATTGGTGGAAGCTTTTAGAAGGAACAGTGTTGCTGATTAGCTTGCGCACATCAGTGACCTGGCCGGTAATGGCAGCAGCAGCCACCATTGCGGGACTCATCAACAAGGTGCGGCCTCGGGACGAACCCTGACGCCCCTTGAAATTCCTGTTACTTGAACTTGCACTGATCTGACGCCCCTCAAGACGATCAGGATTCATTGCCAGACACATGGAACAGCCTGGTTCACGCCATTCAAATCCAGCCTTCCGAAAAACACCATCGAGCCCCTCTGCTTCCGCAGCCCTGGCGACTTGTTCCGACCCTGGCACCACAAAGGCCTTGATCCCTTGTGCTACATGACGGCCCTGGGCAATAGTGGCAGCAGCCTTTAAATCACTAAGACGACCATTGGTGCAACTGCCAATAAAACAAACATCAACTGGAACCCCTTCAATAGCCATTCCCGGCTCCAAATCCATATAGCGAAAAGCTTCCTCGGCGATTGGACGTTCACTTGGCTCAAGCGAATCAGCGGTCGGTACCGATTCGTCTACAGCAATGCCCTGACCAGGAGTGATTCCCCAGGTCACCATGGGAGCAATACTGGCCGCATCAAACGTCACCTCATCATCAAAGACAGCATTGGGATCACTGGCCAAGCTGCTCCACCAGGCCACTGCCCGATGCAAAGCCTCCCCAGTAGGCGCATAAAACCGTCCTTGCAAATAGTCAAAAGTGACCCCATCAGGATTGACATATCCGCAGCGGGCGCCTCCCTCAATCGCCATATTGCAGAGGGTCATGCGTTCTTCCATGGAGAGCACATCAATGGCTGGTCCGGCGAACTCATAGGCATAGCCCACCCCAGCTTTGACCCCAAGGCTTCGGATCACATGAAGGATCAAATCCTTGGCATGAACACCGGAACCAAGCTGACCGTCGACCCAGATCCGGCGCACCTTGAGCTTGTTCATGGCAAGACTCTGACTGGCAAGCACATCCCGCACCTGGCTGGTGCCGATGCCGAACGCAATGGCGCCAAACGCCCCATGGGTGGACGTGTGTGAGTCACCACAAGCCACAGTCATGCCCGGCTGGGTCAGCCCCAACTCAGGAGCTATCACATGCACGATGCCCTGGCGGCCACTGCCAAGGCCGCAAAGAACAATCCCGTAATTGGCACAGTTTCGTTCCAAGGTGCTGAGCATCTCCTCAGCCAAAGGGTCAGCAAACGGACGCTTCTGACTGATCGTCGGCACAATGTGATCAACAGTCGCCACGGTGCGCTCAGGGCACCGCACCGGCAAACCCTTGTCCTGCAAAGCAGCGAAAGCCTGCGGGCTGGTGACCTCATGGATCAAATGCAAACCCACAAATAACTGAGTGGATCCACCAGGCAGATCAGCCACCCGATGTAGATCCCACACCTTGTCGTAGAGGGTGCCGGAGCTCAAGGTTCAGAGGCAGTAGCCGAAAACCTTAGCTCCCATCCAGCAGGAACCTGCGCAGCCGATCGAGACTGCGAACCACACTCAGCTCCTGAATTGCCAACCTTCCACGACGAACCCCGAACTGCACAGGGCTTGCCTGACAGCCATGCGGTCCAGCCACTGCGATATGCACTAACCCCACAGGCTTGGCCTGCGTACCGCCCCCAGGGCCTGCCACACCGCTCACCGCAATGGACCAATCTGCCCCGAGCCGTTGACGCGCCCCTTCAGCCATAGCCCGCACCACAGGATCCGAAACTGCACCGTGCTGGTGCAAAAGGTCAGTGGATATACCCAGTAGGGCTTGCTTAATGGCATTGCTGTAAGCAATGACCCCGCCTAGAAAAACCTCAGAAGCTCGCGGAACAGCAGCCAAAGCGGCACCAACTCCGCCACCTGTACAGGACTCTGCCACTACAACGGTCTCACCTCGTTGACGCAACAAATCCAGCACAACCGATGCCAAGCTCTCATCATCCGAGCCGTAACAGAACAAGCCGGTGCGATGACGGAGCTCTGCATCCACTGGATCCAATAGCTGCCTCGCTTGCTCCACCGTTGCCCCCCGGGCCGTGATCCGTAGTTTCACCTCTCCCAGTCCGGCATAAGGGGCCACTGTTGGATTGCCCTGCTCAAGCAAATCAGACACCTCTTCAGCCAGCGTGGATTCAGCAATGCCTGTAAACCGCAACAGCCGACTCACAAAGATGTCAGCCACTCCTCCGTGCTGACGCAGCCATGGCACGGCTGTCTGGGACCACATCTGCTTCATTTCAGAAGGCACACCCGGAAAGGTGATCACAGTGAACCCCGGCCGAGGACACCAGATCATCCCCGGCGCCGTGCCGGAGGGATTTGGAAGGATTTCAGCTCCACGAGGGAACAACGCCTGTTTGCGATTGCTGATTGCAGAAATGCTGCCGCCAGCAGTGAGCTTGGCCTGAATCTCGAGCCAAAGTTCTGGACGTTCCTCAAGCGGCGTATCAAAAGCAGCCGCCAAAGTTTCAGTAGTCAGATCATCAGGCGTTGGTCCTAAACCACCAGTGGTGATCAGAATCCGACTGCGATCAACAGCATCCAAAACTGATTCTTTGAGACGTTCAAAGTTGTCTCCTACAACAGTTTGCCGGTAATGAGGCAGCCCCAGAGCAGCCAGCTCCTCAGCTAACCAACGAGCATTGCTGTTAAGGATGTTGCCAAGCAACAGCTCCGTGCCAATGCAAAGGATCTCAACACCATGCCTAGCCGAAGCTTCAGCCATGACCATCGCGATAGGCACGCGGATCACTAGGAGCTGCAAGGGGGCTAGAAGGGTCTACGAAGGCACCTTCAGCACTACGTTGACGACGGCTGATCACGACTGTCGCCACGAGAATGGCTGTCGCTAAAGCCAACCACAAAAAACGCATTTCAGCATTGGCCACCACAAGGGCCAATGCTGCTAGCCATTGCGTAAACACGTAGATCAACAACACCGTTCGGCGATGACTGAAGCCGGCGCGCAGCAGACGGTGATGAAGATGGCGACGATCAGGATAAAAGGGAGAACGGCCCTCCCGCAAACGCCCCATAATCACTGCCGACATATCAGCCAAAGGCAGAGACAAAATCAACAGTGGCAGCAACAGACTGACGGTGGTGAGTCCCTTGGCTGGTCCCACGATGCTGATTGCTGCCAAGGTAAAGCCAAGGAAATAGGAGCCGCCATCACCCATAAAAATGCGGGCTGGATTGAAGTTATGGCGCAGAAAACCAAGACAACAGCCCGCCAAAGCAGCTGCCAGAAAACCTGCAGCCACTTGATGAAGTGAAAAGCTGACCGACACAAGACCAACAGCGGCAATACCAGCCACTCCTGCCGCAAGACCATCAAGACCATCTAGCCAATTGATGGCATTGGTAATACCCACAAGCCACACCAGCGTGGCAGCAAGGCTAAGCAAATCCGGCAAGGCAATTAAAGAAGAAGAGCCTTCCCCCAACCAGGGAAACTCAATCGTTCCAATGCGTACCCCCTGAGTCCACATCGCAAACGCAACGGCCACCTGTCCTGCCAAACGAGGCCAAGGAGACAAAACGAACAAATCATCTGCCAGGCCAATCACAAAAAAGCAAAGAGCCCCCGCCAGCGTGGACCAGATCAGCTGATCCTTCGCAGGCGCAAGTAAACCAAACCCCCCCAGCCCCCATGTCACTGCCAGAGCAAAACCAAATCCCAGCACCATGGCGATGCCACCAAGACGCACCATCGGAGTGCTGTGCTGTTTGCGGGAATCAGGCTGATCAGTGAGACCGAGGTGAAGGCCTAGCGCCCGCACGAGTGGGACAACCAAAGTGGTAAGCACAGCAGCCATCACGAAGCTCGCCGTAGCAAAAGCAAAGGGGCTGCTCGCGAGAGTCAAGTTTGCTCCTGTAGCAAGCGACCTAAAGAAGGGCCGATGGAATGAATCCTAGGCAGAGCAAACCTGTGATTCCAGAGCGAAGGGCCAGTCAAGCAAGCGCTGGCTAGAGGGAACCCCTGTAGAGAGGGAAACGGCCACAAAGTTGTCTCACCCGTTCCAAGCACTGCGCCTTAATCGATTCATCTTGCGGTTTAAGCAAACGATCTGCAATCACATCAGCAACCTCACGGAATGCCTCCTCATCAAAGCCACGAGTTGTTAGAGCCGCCGTGCCCAAGCGCAGACCACTGGTCACAAAAGGCGACTCAGGATCAAAGGGCACTGTGTTCTTATTGGCGGTGATGTTTACGTCACTGACAAGCAAATCAGCAACCTTCCCGGTCATCCCAATGCTGCGCAGATCCAGCAAGACAAGGTGATTATCTGTTCCTCCACTCACCACCGCAATCCCGCGCTCCTGAATGCGACCAGCAAGAACCTGGGCATTCGCCACCACCTGGCAGCTATAAGCATGGAACTCTGGCTGAAGAGCTTCTCCTAAGGCCACAGCCTTGGCTGCGATCACATGTTCCAAAGGGCCGCCCTGACTGCCAGGAAACACTGCCTTGTCAAACTTACGGCCAAAGTCCGCATCACGACAAAGGATTAAGCCGCCTCTGGGGCCACGCAATGTCTTGTGGGTGGTCGTCGTCACCACATCACAGTGGGCGATAGGACTCGGATGGACCCCGGCCGCAACAAGGCCGGCAATGTGTGCCATGTCCGCCAACAAGTAAGCGCCCACCTCATCAGCGATGCTGCGAAAAGCAGCAAAATCGATCGTGCGGGGATAGGCCGAGTAGCCGCAGATGATCAGTTGGGGACGCTCTTTCAGGGCCAGCTGACGAACAGCCTCCATGTTGAGCTGCTGACTATCAGGCTCCACGCCGTAATGAACGACCTTGAACCACTTGCCGCTGACATTGACAGGAGAACCATGAGTGAGATGTCCCCCATGGGATAGATCCATCCCCATGATCGTGTCACCAGGCTGCAACAGCGCCAGGAAGACAGCGAAGTTGGCCTGCGCGCCACTATGAGGTTGCACGTTGGCCCAGGCCGCACCAAAGAGCCGCCGAGCACGCTCGATCGCCAACTCCTCAATCGCATCGACATGCTCACAACCGCCGTAATAGCGCTTATGGGGAAGACCTTCGGCGTACTTGTTGGTGAGCACAGAACCCTGAGCCTGCATCACAGCTTGTGAAGTGAAGTTCTCACTGGCTATCAGCTCTAGATGGGTCTCCTGACGTTGCCTCTCCTGATCGATCAAGCCTGCAATCGCCGGGTCGGAATCCGTCAGGGCAGCATTAATAGAAGCCAAGAAGCGATCCGTCATTTACAGAATCCAACAGTTTTCGGATCGTAGGCAATGGTTCTTCACGTCTTAAGAACAGCCCTAATCCCTAAGACCGCCGCCGAAACCAAGTGCAAAAAAAAACTGCCCGAAGGGCAGTTAATCAGCGCGCCTGGAGAGATTCGAACTCCCGACCCTCTGATCCGTAGTCAGATGCTCTAATCCGCTGAGCTACAGGCGCTTAGAAGGAAACATCAGACTTCATCATGGGGGCCTTCGTCAACCGAGTCTCATCCAAGCGCCACAATCGAGAGATCTACAAAGACACTGCTCATGCCAATTCGCTGGTACGGCAACGCCGACACAACCGACCCGACCTATCAACATTTCGCTCGAATCGTCAACTTCACCCTGCATGCCATGGCCTTTGCAGCTTTCAACAGTGGCCTTTGGTTCATTCAACAAATGCGCCACCCATGGCCACACTTGGATTGGTTCAGCGAAATCTGGCTGGCTGGACTCTGCATCCACCTTGCATTTGTAGTAGTCAAAAGACCCAAGGCCAAGACCACCGAAGAGCAAACCTGATCCCAAAATCAAGCCAGCATCCACCTAGCAAGACCATCCCTTATGACAATCGATCCAGCGGATTTAAAAGAGCTACAACTATCCCTTGCCGATCGCATCTACCTTCAGATCGCCAGCTGGCACCTTTATCTGGGCGATGCAGGGCTTGCAGAAAACCTTGCCATCGAATGCAGCGTCAGGCTCAATGAAGGTGCCAATGTGGCAGCCCGCCAAGCCCTGGAATCAGTGCAAGTGCCCCTGGGTGGAGGGAGCACCCGCCTACCACTGGCGCGCCTAATCCCAGCCTCTCAACTTCGTGACCTTGAGGAGATCCTGGAGCCCTACTGCCGATAAGGTTGCTGCCATCCATGGAGGGCCAGTGCTGATCATCGAGGTCACCAACGCCCGTGAAGTGATGCGTCAACGCATCGGACCACTAGGGGAGCGACTCATCGGCAAAGTTGTGGATGCTGAGGACCAGGTGGAGAAAGCTCTGATTCAAGAGCTCGAAAACGCCTTCCAGGAATTCGGGATCGAAGCACGCATCGTTTCGGTACAGGGACCCCAGCTGGTGGGCCGAGACCATCTGGAGCTACCGATTCAAGTCCGTGAGGATCGCGAAGTTCGCCTCAGCGAGGAATAACTCTGTAACGCAGCTCCCGCGCTAGCTCACGCACCTCAGCGACACCAAGAGAGATGCTGATTAGAGCGAATACAGCAAGGCCGGTGATCACTGACAGACACACCTCAATCAAAAGTCCCAGCAGGTCCTGAGGCCATTCCATCAAGGTCGCCAGAGCCCAAGCCGCAAACCCTGCCGCCAGGCCAGCCCAAAGCACCTTGACGCCATCAAAAGCCCACCGTTGCAAAGGCAAGCCCCCTAGCCGCGAATGCAAGCCCAGCAAGAGAGCTGCGCAGGTCAGCAGATTGATTGCAACCGTCGCCAGCACCAAACCGGTAGCCCCGAAATTGAATGGCAACTGAGGGCCCCAAGGGGTTGGGCCACCAACCAACAACCAATCAAACAACACATTCAAGCCAATCCCTGCCGTAGAAAGTCGGAAGGGGGTAGTGCCATCACCTAGGGCATAAAACACACGCACCAACAGATCACGCGCTAGATAGGCAGGCATGCCCAGGCCATAGGCCATCAGCAATCCACTCACCAAGCTGGCCGCCTGGGCATCAAAAGCCCCTCGCTCGTACACCAAAGCAACGATTGGAGTCCCCAGAGCTACGAACATTGCCCCCAGAGGAACCATGCTGGCCGTAGACAACATCAACCCCTGACGGATGCGAGCGACTAGTGCAGACCGATCTCCCGGGGCAGTGAGCCTGGCAAACGTTGGTAGCAGTGGCACCAGCAATGCATTGGAGATCAGCCCCAAAGGCGTCTGCACCAAAAGATTGGCGTAGCCCAGACCAGCTGCCGCACCCAAAATGCCGGAAGCAAAAAACAGATCTGTAAAGACATTGATCTGCAACATGCCTGAAGAGAGGGTGGCCGGGCCCATGACCTGCAGTACCTCCCGCACACCTGGATGATGCCAGTCCCAAACCAACTGCATCTTGGTCAAGCCTTGCCTGATCAACGCCGGCAGCTGAATCAGCCACTGCAACAGGGCTCCCACCAAGGTGGCTAGTGCCAAAACAATGCCACCCCTGAGGGCGAACTGCATGGAGCCGATGTCCGTCCCGACCTGCCACCACAAAACTCCGACACCGACCACCAAAGCAAGACTGGACATGATTGGCGAAACCGCCGGAATCCAGAACTCATCAGCAGCATTAAGGGAGCCGAAGCCCAGGCCGATCAAACCTGCCAACAAAGCCATTGGTGCCATCACCTGAAGCTGAACCACAGCAATCCGATGCAGCTCAGGACTCAGACCTGGGCCCACCAGAGTGATCAACGGATTGGCTGCCAGCACTAATAGAGCCGTCAACAACAACAAAGCAGCACTAACCATGGTGTTGAGCGCCGCCAACACATGAGCGCTCTCTTGCCGCGGCCGTCTGCTGAGGACACTGACCATGGCGCTGTGGAAAGGACCGTTGATCCCACCCAGGAGAATCAACAGAAACCCCGGCAAGACGTAGGCGTAGTTGTAAGCGTCATAAGCCGCTCCAACCCCGAAGGCAGCAGCGATCACAAGCTGACGAACCAGCCCTCCCACCTTGCTAAGCAAGGTGCCGACTGTGACAACCAGAGCAATACGCTTTAAGGATCTCCCCATCCTTGGGCCTCAGACCATCTGATCATTTAGCAGCATTCTCAAGCCCTGCAAGCATCCCCATGACCGAGGCCATCCCGAAAGGATCGTTAGGGAGTCCACTGCTCACATTCCCACCACTCGAGGAAGGAGTATTGGTGAAGCGCTACAAGCGCTTCCTTGCCGATGTGGAGCTAGTCAGCGGCGAAATCGTGACAGCCCACTGCGCCAACACAGGCCCGATGACTGGTGTTCTTCATCCTGGAGGCAGAGTGCGCCTCCGCCATGCGCCTTCTCCCAAGCGCAAGTTGGCCTGGACATGGGAGCAAGCTGAGGCACCCAGCGCCCAGGGCGGCCTCTGCTGGGTGGGTATCAACACAGCCTTGGCCAATAGCCTGATCAGAGCCGCGATTGAAGCCGGACACCTCAAGCAAGTGCTTGGTCCGATCGCAGCAATCCGTCCGGAAGTGACTTATGGAAGCAACCGACGCAGCCGGATTGACCTGCTGTTAACCCCTGATGCCAATTGCTCGGACACCAGACCCATTTACTTAGAGGTCAAGAACACCACCTGGATCGAACACTCCTTAGCCCTCTTCCCCGACACGGTGACAGAACGAGGGCAAAAACATCTCAAAGAGCTAATCGGTGTACTTCCAGAATCCAGAGCAGTCTTGGTGCCCTGCCTCAGCCGCCACGATGTGCAAGCGTTCGCCCCAGGGGATAGCGCAGACCCTCGCTATGGCGAACTCTTTCGCCTGGCTCTTACAGCTGGCGTGGAAGTCATTCCATGTTGCTTCGGATTTCACCGCGACAAGATCACCTGGGAAGGCCTTAGGCCTACCAAGACGACACAGAGTTGACACAGCAAACAGAGCTCCAGATGTAACAAAATGAACTTTCACCCCCGCAAATAGACCTAAAAGCGTCCACCAATCCCATATTTCGTATCAAGCTGAACATAAAAAAATTCCAAGTTGAGCAAGTTTCACCTTTGAGCTATCACAAAGGCTTCCAGCTCGTTTTGCAGATCTGCTTCTTCCAATGACAACTGCTCCGCTTCCGCCCTCCAGGCGGCGCACGGTACGCCTCCAGGAGACCAGTCTCCTGGAGGGGCCAATGCTCCTCCTGCGCAGCATCCGTGGCTTCAGCTCCAATCGCTCACTGACTTGGCTGGCTTGCGTGCCCTTGGCTCTCTTCGGCCTAGGACTCTTCAACCTCTCGGCCCATGCCGCCGAGATGCCAGAACTGAATGCTGCCTTCCTAGCCAACAATCTCTGGCTTCTGGTTGCAACGATTCTGGTGATCTTCATGAATGCCGGCTTCGCGATGGTCGAAGCAGGAATGTGTCGTCAAAAAAACGCGGTCAACATCCTCGCCAAAAACCTATTTGTCTTTGCCCTAGCGGTAACGGCTTACTGGTTCATCGGCTATTCGCTGATGTACGGCGATCCTGTTTCAGCAGGATGGCTCTATTTCAACGGCCTGTTCTTTGATCCTGCTGTAACCCCTGAACTGATCAGCGAAGGAGGTCTTGTCCCGAGCGTCGACTTCCTCTTCCAAGCAGCCTTTGCAGGCACCGCTGCCACCATCGTCTCAGGACTCGTTGCAGAGCGCGTCAAGTTCGGCGAGTTCGTGGTGTTCTCCCTAGTGCTAACTGGTTTCATTTACCCAATCGCCGGCAGCTGGGAATGGAACGGGGGCTGGCTCAACACTGCCTTTGGCGAAGGCGTTGAATTCATTGATTTCGCAGGCTCCTCGATCGTTCACTCCGTCGGTGCCTGGGCAGGTCTGGTGGGAGCAATGCTGCTCGGTCCGCGCATCGGCAAATTTGTCGGTGGCAAGGCCCAAGCGATTCCAGGTCACAACATGTCCATCGCCACCCTTGGCGCCCTAATCCTCTGGATCGGCTGGTATGGCTTCAATCCCGGCTCTCAGCTCGCCATGGATCAATGGGTCCCCTACGTCGCTGTAACAACCACACTCGCGGCTGCAGGTGGCGCCATCGGCGCAACGGTCATTTCCACCCTCTACTCCGGCAAGCCTGATCTAACGATGATCATCAACGGCATCCTTGCCGGCCTAGTGAGCATTACAGCGGGTTGTGGCAATCTCACGCTGGTAGGGGCCTGGGTTGCAGGCCTAATCGGTGGTGTCATTGTGGTGTTCGCGGTCTCAGCCCTTGACTCTTTAGGCATCGACGATCCAGTTGGGGCTTTCTCGGTCCACGGCGTCTGTGGCATCTGGGGAACCCTCGTGATCGGCCTATGGGGCTTTGACATCCAAGGTGATGGTTCCGCCCTTGGGCTATTCGTTGGGGGTGGCGCAAGTCAGCTTTGGGCTCAATTTGTCGGCTGCGCTGCCTACGCCATCTGGACCGTGGTGACCTGTTGGATTGCCTGGTCTGTCATCGGAGCACTGTTTGGCGGGATCCGCGTAACAGAAGCAGAGGAAATCGAAGGTCTTGATATCGGTGAACACGGTATGGAGGCTTATCCCGACTTCGCCTCAGCCGGCAACTAAAGCCTGATCAACAACCTGAATCCCATCAAGCCCGACCCAGTGCCGGGCTTTTTTATGCTTCAAAAGTGTTGAGCTGCCCATAGAGTCAGGAGATTGCGGCTGCCACGATGGATACACAAGCTTTCAAACGCTCTCTACACCACTCTGAGCGTTACAACCGTAGGGGCTTCGGGCGAGCCAACGAAGTCGCCAGCAACCTTGAGAAGGCCTACCAAAGCAGCCTCATTGGCTCGATCCGAGACAACGGGTATGTGCTTCAACATGGCCGACTTCAGGTGAAATTGGCTGAGGCCTTTGGTTTCTGCTGGGGAGTAGAGCGAGCAGTTGCGATGGCTTATGAAACCCGTAGGCACTACCCAAGCGAGCGCATTTGGATTACTAACGAAATTATTCACAACCCTTCAGTGAATGAACACTTACGCGAAATGGACGTGCTGTTCATCCACGCTGAAGGAGGTGTCAAAGATTTTTCCTGCGTCAGTGACGGCGATGTAGTGATCCTGCCCGCCTTCGGTGCCACTGTTCAGGAGATGGAGCTACTTCATGAGCGTGGCTGTCACATCATCGACACCACTTGTCCATGGGTTTCCAAGGTGTGGCACACCGTGGAGAAACATAAGAAGCAAGAATTCACCTCAATTATTCATGGCAAGGTGAAGCATGAAGAAACCTTGGCCACCAGCTCCTTTGCAGGGACCTATTTAGTTGTTTTAGACCTTGATGAAGCCCAACTAGTCGCCGATTACATCCTGGGCCAAGGAGATCGTGCTGCGTTCATGAAACGCTTTGCCAAGGCATGCTCTGCAAACTTTGACCCAGATCAAGATCTCCAACGCCTTGGGGTAGCCAATCAGACCACCATGCTGAAAAGTGAAACTGAGGAAATCGGTCGTTTATTCGAGCGCACCATGCTCAGAAAATATGGCCCAATAGAGCTCAATAAACATTTCCTTTCCTTCAACACCATCTGTGACGCCACAGAAGAACGGCAACAAGCAATGTTCTCGCTAGTTGATGAACCTCTAGATCTACTCGTGGTGATTGGTGGTTTCAACTCATCCAACACCACTCACCTACAGGAAATCGCCATCAGCCGAGGAATCCGATCCTTCCACATCGATACCCCAGAACGTATTGGTGATAACAACAGCATCCAACACAAGCCACTGGGAGAAGATCTGTTCATCGAAAGTAATTTTCTACCTGCTGGCAGCGTGAATGTTGGGATCACCTCCGGAGCCTCAACACCCGATCGAGTGGTTGAACATGTGATTCAGAAGCTGATCGACCTAACCTCCGACTGAGCAACAGCCTGGCTTTACATTTGTTAATATCCCCGGCTAACCCAGCCAGGGATGACCATCCGTGCCGCCCTTGTCGATACCTGCCGACCAATACCTGCGCCTCAGCAACAACTCACAAGTCCGTTGCTATCGAAGTCATTTTTCCGATCGCATGGAGATGCTTGCGCCGCTAAAAAACGTGGCGGAATATCTTGACCACCATCAAGGCTGGTTTCAACGCTGTGCTGCACCCATGGAGGTCAAGGCCCTCGATGATCAGTCCTATCTCCTCACCCTTGGTCGATTCGGCAATTTTGGCTTTGAAGTGGAGCCTTGCATTGGCCTAAAGCTGCTTCCCCAGCAGCAAGGGCTCTACCAAATCATCAATGTGGACCTAACGCATCAAGATCAGCCCCTTTGTGATCACTACGATGTGGACTTCAAGGCTGGGCTGAAACTTGAGCCATCAGAAACAGAAGCCAGCAATACTGTCCAACAAACCACCATCGTGAACTGGGATTTGGATCTTTCGGTGTGGATCCAACTACCGAAAGTGATCACCCTGCTACCGGATGGTCTTGTACAGACAAGTGGTGACCAGCTGCTGAGGCAAATCGTGCGACAAATCTCTCGACGACTCACCTGGAAGGTTCAAGAAGACTTCCATGCCACCCATGGACTGACCTGCCCACCACGTCGCCATGCAGCTTTCTGAGCAGGTCAACCCTGTCATCGCCTTGATCTGCAAACCCATTCTCTAAACTGCTGGTCTGCAATCCCTGGTGATGATGGCCGGCTCCGAAACCCCTAAAGCAAAGGGCTCTGACTCTGATCTAGGACCTCAAGCCAGTACATCGTCAGAATCGATTAACTACTTCTCCGAATTTGGGATTCTCATACTCCGGCTGGGGATCAGCATTTTGATGGTCCACAACGGACTAGAGAAGCTCCAAAATCCAGAAGGATTCTCGGAATTTGTCATCGGCCAACACCTTGACTTCTTACCAGGCGACCCTCTGCTCTGGACCTATGCAGCAGCTTTAACAGAAATCATTTGTCCAATTGGAATCGCATTCGGACTTGCTACTAGGTTCTGTGCGCTTGGCCTGCTATCGACAATGGCTTTTGCCATTACATACCACTTATTTGATACTGGCCTGCAAGGCTTCCCCTTCGCCGTGGTCGAAAACCATAGCTATGCCTTTGAATTGTCTGGTGTTTATGCAACTACTTTCTTTTACTTACTTTGTGCAGGGCCAGGGCGAATTTCACTGGCAGCAAGGAACAAAGCCAAAGCAAATTCAGTCAGAATGAAACTCATCAAGGAAATCAATAAAGTCAAAATATAGGGCAACAAAGCAGCTCTATATTAACTTTGATTATTACTAACTTAATGCAAGAAGTGGCGCTTTCCCGTCAACACCATTGCCAGACCAAAGTCATCGCAAACAGCGATTGAGTCTGCATCACGCTTGCTCCCACCAGGCTGGATTACGGCACAGATGCCATGGTTAGCCGCCAAGCGCACCGTGTCGTCAAAGGGGAAGAAGCCATCACTAGCCAAAACAGCTCCCCTGGCTTGATCGCCAGCTGCCTCAAGGGCTAGTCGCGCCGAGCCGACCCGGTTCATCTGGCCCGCTCCAACGCCGAGACTCTGGCCAGCACGAGCCACCACGATGGCGTTAGAGCGCACATGTCTCACCAGGCGCCACGCAAAGGTGAGATCATCGTTTTCTTCAGCAGTAGGCGAGCGTTTGCTGGCCACAGTCCAACTGGTGGTATCGATTGATTGATCGTCTTGGTCCTGCACCAACACCCCGCCGAGGATGGTGCGAATGTGATCACGACCAGCTGCATCAACGGCACCTGGAGCCAATTCCAACAAACGTAAGTTGGCCTTGCTGGCAAGGATTTCCCGAGCTTCTGGTTCAAAGCCTGGTGCCACAACACATTCCAAGAACAAACTGGTGAGCTCCCGAGCAGTCGTGGCATCCACCAATCCATTCAGAGCCACGATCCCTCCAAATGCACTCAGCCGATCTGCATCCAAGGCACGGCTTAAGGCCGACGCCACGCCAGTGCCAATCGCGACACCACAAGGGTTGGTGTGCTTAACCACCACGGCAGCATCTTGAACAGCTTGATGAGCCCCATCCGTGCCATATCCAAACTCCCGAACAGTGGCCAGGGCAGCTTCCAAATCAAGCAAATTGTTGGTACTGAGCTCCTTGCCCTGCAGCTGAATGGCACCACCCCACCCCTGCTTCGGAGCGCTGTACCAAGCCGCCTGCTGATGGGGATTCTCGCCATAGCGCAGCCTCTGCCTAAGGGGAATAGCCTCAAGCCATTGGGAAGCTTGCTCGGTCAGCCGCTCGCCCATCCAATGGCTGATGGCCACGTCATAGGCAGCGGTGTGCTCAAAGGCTTCAAGGGCCAGCTCACGACGGAGCTGGCCATCGACACCATCACTTAAAGCCACTAGGAATCTGTCGTACTGATCCGGCCTCGTGAGCACAGCCACATGCGCATGGTTCTTGGCCGCCGCTCGCACCATGGCGGGGCCACCGATATCAATATTCTCAATTGCGGTTTCCCAACTCACCTGCGGATTAGCCACTGTTTCCCGAAACGGGTAAAGGTTCACCACCACCACATCAATAGGAGGGATCTGATGCTGCTCCAGATCGACCTCATGATCAGGGTCGCCCCGCATCGCCAAGATGCCTCCATGGACACGAGGGTGCAGAGTCTTCACCCGTCCTCCAAGAATTTCCGCAGCACCTGTGTGCTCAGCAACCCGCGTCACGGGCAGACCGGCATCCTCCAGCACTTTGGCTGTGCCACCACTGGAAAGCAGCTGAAACCCATGCATGCGATGCAAGGATTCCGCTAGAGGCACAATCCCATGTTTGTTTGAAACGCTCAACAAGGCGATGGGAGCCATGGCAGCAGAGACGAAAGCATTCCGTGGGCCAACCTACGCAGCAGCGATACAACCCCTGCCGTGAGCGACAACCTTCTCCGCGACATTCCCAAAGGTGCTTACTACAGGCTGGTGCTGCTGCATGGCTGGGGTGCAGATGCAGACGATCTGATGCCCCTTGGCCGAGAGCTCTGCCAAGCCATCGAGCCTCCCGTAGAACTAGTGGCTCTACGAGCACAACAAAGTCATCCTCAAGGTCTGGGCCGGCAATGGTATGGACTCTTTCCAAGCGACTGGGCAGCCGTTCCTGATGCGATCTCTCAACTTCAGGCTCGCTTGAAAGCCCTAGAAACCCCAGAAATTCCTCTACAAAGAACGGCTCTGCTGGGTTTCTCCCAAGGGGGAGCAATGGCCCTCGCCAGTGGTTGTGATCTACCTCTAGCAGGCCTAATCGGCTGCAGTGCATACCCACATCCAAATTGGGTAGCTCCAAGCATTCGCCCCGCGGTGCTTCTCCTGCATGGGCGCCAAGACGACGTAGTTCCCTACGCCGCCTCTGAACAACTCCTCAAAAGCCTAAAAACAAGCGGATTGGAGACTGCATTGGTGAGCTTCGAAGGTGGCCACTGCATTCCGGGAGAACTAATCCCCCGGATTCAGCAAGCTCTGATCTCCTGGTTCCACTAATCAATCCCGATCTCTTCAAACGAAGGCGTACTCGTACTCCTCGATCTCCTCCCAGTCGTCGGAAGTCAGTTCAAGACCTTCAAACATGGTCTCTTCCCCAACGGAGTCAACGATCAAGCGCAAAGAGGGGAAGAGAAAATGATTCTCTTCAGCGTACTGAGCACTAAACAAGCCTTTCTCGCCCCAGAAAAAGCGATCAGTGGTGTGCTCGTTACGACGAACATTCAGGATCGCCGGTGAGATCAAACCAGATTCCGCGATATAGCGACGAGCTGCCGTCACAGGCTTGTACTCACCGGTTTCGAGATGGAAAGTAGGCACATGAGCCAACACCCGTTGACCAGCCAGTCGTCTGCGGCTGATCCGCTTGCGCTTCTTAGACATAAACGGGAAACTCCTGTATAGGAGTGCGATGGAGAGGGGAACGGGGCGGCTTAGAACCGTCCAGCAGATGGTGCTCAAACAAGATGCAAGAGCTTGGCGATGCCCAAATGTCAGCAAGCCATACTCGGGGCATCGCAGCACAGCCACAACACCCTGAGGGATCACTTTCAACATGACCGGCCGAGGCCGAGGATCCAACAGAGGACGCATCTACCTCTGCTGTAGCTTTGGTGACACGATTTGTGCAACCTCTGCTGTGGCTTTGGTGACACAATTTGTGCAACCTCTACCTTGTCCGACTTTGAGCTACAGCCTCTGGGCGAGGCTTTCCAGCCAATCGACTCTCAAATTTTAATACTTTTTTCAGAATTTTCAAGGTGCAATTCATATCAGCCTCTGGGTGTCGGTGTCCAGAGGCACATCGGTCGCCATGAAGCTGTCAAACCGCTTCCTCAATCTGGTGAAGCAACAACTCAACAGCTTCGAAGCAGAGGCTCCACTAGAGAAACTTGTGGTCTATATCGCTCAAGCAAGAGACGGGCGCGCCCCCAGCCTGGAAGCAGTAAGTCAGTGGCCCGCCACAGGGAACAAATCCCTGCCACCTGTAGAGGCAGACCCTGAGCTTCGTGCACCCTCTCCTGATCGACGCTGGTACCCGCTTCAAGAAGGAACGATCTTGCTTGGAGTACTCAGAGCCGAAAAACCCCTCTCTTCGTCATCCTGGCCCACCCGCCTAGACCGACGGCTGCTTGCTACTGCGAGTGCCATCACCCATTGCCTCAGTCTTGAGCTTGAGCGCGCCAGGCTGCTTGATGAGCTCGCCGAGCAACGGGAACAAATCAGCCTGATGGTGCATCAACTGCGCAATCCGCTAGCCGCGCTTCGAACCTATGCCCAACTCTTGATGAAGCGCCTAGAGCCCGATAGTCGTCACCGCACCTTGATCAAGGGTCTGCTGAGCGAGCAAGCACAACTCGATCGCTATATCTCCAGCCTCGACCAGATCGGCCAGGACAATCTGCCCATCGAACCAAGCATCAAGGCCCCATTGCTGCTGCCTCCATTACTGCCACAAGCCACTGATCTCACTATCAGATCCTTACTAACACCACTGATCGAACGCGCCATAGCCACATCAGCCTTGCAAAAACGCCCTTGGCATGGACCCAGCCAATGGCCTGCCTGGACTGAAGAGCTACGTCCTTCAGGAGATGGAGTGGTCGCTGAAATCGTGGCCAACCTGCTGGAGAATGCTTTCCGCTATAGCCCTGCAGGCCGCCCTATCGGCCTTTGCCTGCAACAAAACGGAGTATGCGTCTGGGATGGAGGTGAACCCATCAACAAGCAAGAGCGTGAGCGCATCTTCAGCAGAGGCATTCGAGGCCAGAGCAGTGGCGATCGCCCCGGCAGCGGCCTTGGCCTCGCCCTGGGACGCCAACTGGCTGAAGATTTGGGAGGTTCGCTGCAACTGATCACCTCTCCAGCGAACCTTGATCCAGCCCTTCCCAGCGAAGGCAATGCCTTTCTGCTCAGCCTGCCGGCAGTAACACCGCCAGCAACAGAAGCGTGATTGTTTCCACTAGCACGACTGAAGCGCCATAAGAATCCCCGCTATGCCCACCAAGACGACGTCCAAGCAGTTCAGGTACTAAAAACGCCGGCAAGACACCCACACCAATTCCTGCCATCAAAACCATCTGACTGGGCCACCCCACGATCATGAGTGAAGGGACAACCGTTAATGCCAAAAGCAGCACTAAGCATGCTGGTAATGCTTCCTGCCATCCCTTGCGATAACGACGATGAAAGGATGCGCTGCCAGCCTGCCCCTCACGCAAGTAAAAGAAGCGCGCCATGGCCCAAAGCGGCGCACAACGCCCCCAAAAGGCAGCAATCAGCAAAGCCAAAGGGGCTAGAGAACCAAGCCGAAGTAGGGCTGCAATCTGAAGTAACACCACCACAAGCAGAGCCTGGACGCCACTAGCTCCAACACAGCTGTCGTCCATAGCCTGCAAACAGCGCTCACGACCAGCCGCCAGACCATCGGCCGTGTCCATCAACCCATCAAGGTGAAGACCACCCGAAAGCCAGGCACCCAGCCCGATGACCAAAAGTGCCACTGCCGAGGTTGGCCAATCGGCACGGATCAAGACAAGCCAAAGGGAAGACTGCAGTCCTCCCAGCACCAATCCGATCCAAGGAGCAAAGCGAGCAATCCGTTCAAAACGTGGCTTCAGCCCTGGCCAAGCAGGCAATACGGAGTAGAAGATCCATGCTCCAGCCAAATCCCGGAGCCAAAGGGGAGCGCGCAAGATCTCCAACCTCCAGTCAAAGGCAAAGCCCAACGTAGGGTCATGATCGGCCTGGTGCCCTCTGGCGCTGGAGTATCGCCTTAGCACTAGCCGTGTTTGATTTTCAGATCAACGCCCACTGTTCACACACACGTGCTCGCGTTGGCTGCTTCCGCACTCCTCATGGTTCTGTCAACACACCTCGTTTCATGCCTGTGGGCACGTTGGCAACGGTGAAAGGCATCACAGCCACTCAACTGGCAGACACCGGAGCTCAGATGGTGTTAGCCAACACCTATCACCTCCATCTTCAACCAGGCGAGGGGATCGTGGCCGATGCCGGTGGCCTGCATCGCTTCATGGGCTGGGACCGCCCACTGCTTACCGACTCAGGTGGCTTTCAGATTTTCAGCCTGGCAGACCTGAATCGTATTGATGATCACGGGGTCGTTTTTCGCAACCCTCGTAATGGCAGCCAGATTGAACTCACGCCAGAACGCGCCATCGAAATTCAAATGGCCCTTGGCGCTGATGTCGCTATGGCCTTCGACCAATGCCCCCCATACCCAGCCAGCGAAAGCGATGTGGAGGCTGCCTGTAAGCGCACCCATGCATGGCTGGAACGCTGCTCGAACACCCATCAAGACGCAAATCAAGCCCTATTCGGCATTGTTCAGGGAGGATGTTTTCCCCACCTCAGAGAGCAAAGTGCTCAAATCGTGGCCAGCTTTGATTTGCCTGGCATCGCCATCGGTGGCGTCAGCGTGGGTGAACCGGTTGAAGACATTCAGCGCATCGTGCGCCAGGTTTCTCCTCTGCTTCCCCAGGATCGCCCCCGCTATCTGATGGGGATTGGCACCCTGCGAGAAATAGCGATTGCAGTTGCCAGCGGTATCGATCTATTCGACTGTGTGCTGCCTACCCGCCTGGGAAGACATGGCACAGCACTTGTCGCTGGCGAGCGCTGGAATTTACGCAATGCCCGCTTTCGTGAAGATCACACACCCCTAGATCAAAGCTGTACCTGTACAGCCTGCCGCCATCACAGCCGGGCTTATCTGCATCACTTAATTCGCAACGAGGAGCTCCTAGGGCTCACGCTTCTAAGCCTGCACAACCTCACCCAGCTGATCAGATTCACCTCAGCTATTAGCCAGGCAATTCAAGATGACTGTTTTTCAGAGGATTTCGCTCCTTGGCAACCGGACTCAGCAGCACATCACACGTGGTAACGTCCATGAAACGCAGCTGAGCAACTAGGGATGGCAGCCTTCACTCTCGATCTGATGGCCCAACTGCCAGAGGCCTATCAGGCCTACGCTCCAGCAGTGGATGTTCTTCCACTCATCCCCATTTTCTTCTTCCTGCTTGTCTTTGTATGGCAAGCATCTGTGGGCTTCCGCTGAAGCATTCATTTCAATCAACGCTTTTTTCCTCGACGCCATACCTCCCAGACGAAGGTAGGCAGACAAAGAAAGCGATTCCATCGGCTGGGCTCTTGGCCCAACCGATAGAGCCATTCGAGCCCTAACTGACACATCCATTGGGGGGCTCGCTTTTTCATGCCAGCCCATACATCGAAACTTCCCCCAACACCCATCCAGAGGCCTGGGCATGCCCGCCTTACCCGCGGTATCCATGTTTCTTGACGGGGAACTCCTAGTGCCACAAGCACAAGATCAGGATGCAAAACTCTCAACTTGGCTTCCAGGCCAGGCCAAGCATCTTGGGGTTGATAACCATGCGAAGACATCACAAGTCGCAGAGCAGGCAGGTCTTGCTTCAGGAGTTGCCTCAAACGATCCATGACCTGCGGTGTTGCTCCCACTAGAGCCACCTTCCAATCATGAGCCTCTGCATAGGCAAGTAACGAACGTGCCAGTTCAATTCCAGGGCTGCGCGGCACCACAACTCCCTGACGCCTGAGCGCCCAAACCACGCCAATCCCATCTGGGATGACTAGATCTGCCGCCGCAATAGCATCACCTAGCCTCGGATTCTCTCTAGCCGCCATCGTCATCTCCGCATTAAGCGTGACGATCTGGCCACCACCACGAGCATGCAAACCAATCGCCGCAGCCTGAACATCGCGGCATGCATCCACTGGCACACCTAGAACACTTCGACGGTATTGATCGCTCGGTGCGGTGCTTGTTGATTCCATCAGCGAGACAACTGAGGTTGAAAATTTAGTGCTCTAAACCTTGAACGCAATCGATGGAGTCCAAAGCCCAATCGCCACAAGCAAGCGAATGGAGCAACAGCCGATTTGCAAAGAAGCCCCTGAGAACGTAGCGCTAGCCCTGTGCAAGCCGGGCCGGGAGGGTTGGACTGATGTGTTCCTAACGACTCAGATGGGCTCCTCCAAGGAAAGCCCCATGCCGGGGTGTTCGACGGCATGTTCAATCAGGTCAGCCAAACGCAGCGCGCGCGAAGCCTGCTCCCCATCCACGGCTGGTGTCTCACGACCTCGCAAACACTGAAGAAAATGCTCCAACTCGGCATAGAGAGGCTCAATAGAAGTCGTGCTGACCTCTTCGATAAAACCGTCATTGCGATACAACAACTCACCGTGATCGGCTGAATACCACTCATGAGCACGACGATGTATATGCAGGGTGTGATTAAGGAAATCAGTCTCAACAAGACTGCCCCGACAATGAGCACTGAGACTGCGAATTTTGCGGTGGCTCATCTTGCTAGCCGTGAGGCTAGCCACCACACCATTGCTGAAGCCAAGCGTGGCATTGACGTAATCGATCGGACCCTCGGCAGTGCGGCCCCCTGCAGCAGCCAGACCTACCACCGGAGCACCCGCCAGCTCAAGAACCAAGTCGAGGTCATGAATCATCAGATCAAGCACCACCGACACATCATTGGCTCGGTCACCATGGGGGCTATGGCGACGAGCCTCAAGAACCACCACCTCCTCATTTTCCACCACCTTGATCAACTCTCGAAAGGCAGGGTTAAAGCGTTCAATATGGCCAACCTGCAAGAGCCGTCCAGCCTTATTAGCCGCCACAATCAATGCAGATGCCTCCTCCTGACTGGCCGCAATCGGTTTTTCGATTAACACATGCAGGCCTGCCTCCAAGCAGGCCTGCCCGACCTTGTGATGGAGCAATGTCGGCACAGCAATGCAGACGGCTTCGACCTCGCCTAGCAAGCTGTGGTAGTCAGGAAACCAATCACATCCAAACTGTTCAGTTGCCAGCTGACCACGCTCAGGATCGGGATCAGCGACTGCCACCAGCTGCGCATCCTTAAGCAGACTGAGCACACGGGCATGATGCCAACCCATATTGCCAATCCCGATCACACCGACCTTCACCGGAACCATGGGATCGGTCATCGGCAGGCCATGGCGCATCGGGGAAATTATCAACGATCATTCCTCAGTGTGATCGTGACTGGGAAGAATCAGTCGCACACGCTCGATACGAGGACCCTTCATCGTTACGATCTCGAACTGCAAACCATCGCAGCGCAAGGCCTCTCCAGAAGAAGGGATGTGTTGCAACTTTTCAAGCAGAAAGCCAGCCAAGGTGTGGTGTCCATCAGCTTCAGGCAAGTCCAGATTGAGCTGTCGATTGAGCTCAATGATCTCAAGATCTCCTGCAACCATCCATGTGTCTGACTGACCCTCAATCAGCTCAAGATCCGGCTCATCATCGTCAGCATGGGGCTCATCGCCCACGATCTCACCAGTGAGATCGGCAGCTGTAACCAATCCTTCTGTACCGCCATGCTCATCAACGACAAGCAGTAGGGGCTGTCCACTTCGGATCATCGGCAACAATTCAGCCAAAGTGCTGGTCTCAAGAACCCTTACAGCTGGTTGTAAAAAAGGTTCAAGCGGAGATTCTGCCTGCAAAGCACCCAGGGAGATGGGTTCCGCCAACCGACGTAAATCAAGCACACCCCTGACATCATCTAGGGACTGACCGATCACTGGAAAGCGCGCATGGCGGGTGCTATGCACCACTTTCATCAGTTCAGCGAAGCAGACCCCAACAGGCAAGGTGACCATGCCAGAACGTGGCACCATCACCTCTCTAACTTGAGTGTCGCGCAAGGCAAAAACACCTTCAAGGATGTTGCGCTCATCAGGACGAAGGCCTGTTACACCACCAATTTCGATCAGAGACTCCAGCTCACCAGCAGAGAGAGCAGGAACGAGAGAATCCCAATGTGCATTCAAACCAACCAGCCGTAACATCATCGAAGCGACAGCTTCCAGAAGAGCCAAAAGGGGAGCAAGCACACGCATCACCATCTCCAACAATGGAGCGAGGTTTAGAGCTGAAGCCTCCGGACGATTCAGCACCCAGGCCTTAGGAAGAAAACCAGCCAACAAGGTGGCCAACACCACAAGCAGCAGAAAAAGCCCCCCGTCCAACCAGCGACTAGCAGGATCAGCTAGAGGCCACCAGCGATGTCCAACACCACGGCCAACCCAGCCCAGGGCTACCAACGCCAGCATTCCACCCAGCTGAGACACCATCAACGCCCTCCTCAAACGGCGCTGAAGACGATGCACGGCGGAAGCTCCGGGCTGCTGCTCTTCCACTAAAACCTGAACTCGACTAGGCCGCAGCCGCAACAAGGCAACCTCTCCAGCCGCGAAAAAAGCCGGTAGAACCAGCAATACAGCCAGGAAAAGCAACCTCATTGAATGAAGAAAATATGGGGGTCGCGAGGATCGAACTCGCCTTAGGCGAATTATGAGTTCGCTGCATTCACCAGATTGCTAGACCCCCTCAATCACGGATCTACCACATGCCACGGATAGGAGTGAAGGCCTCAGGCGCCACATTCATCTCAGGACCATCCTCCACCATGACAATTTCCGAAGGAACATCCCCCGCAAGGCTGTTGTCAAAACCGCTGGAGATATCAACAGTTCGCCAAGGTAGGGAAGGGCTCTGCTCTTCTAGAAGCACCTGATAGGTGTTCTGCACCGCAGAACTATCCCAGATGATCGTCTGATCAGGGAAACCAAATCCCATCAAGCGATTGCCCTCTTGACCGGCCACAGCGATGCCGAGCATATCCGTGAGCTGATGAAGCACATCCACACCCCGGGCATAGGGAGCTGTCCAACTGTAAAAACGACGTTCGATTAAGGCACCAGTGGATTCCAGCGGCCCACATTGGCTCACCTCTACAGGGCCCTTCGACGACTGGTTGGCATCCGGTGCTTCAAGAGTCGTGGTGCAAACCACAGGCCTCGCCCAGGCCAAACCGCCACCCCATCCAGTGACTGCCAATGGTGTCACCAGGGCCAAACCAAGCATCCTTAGCTTATGGAAGGACACCCAAGCCATAACTGCAAAAAACACGACTACGCGCAAACTAGGCAATGAATCCTTAAAGCACCAGCCCAATGAGCCCTCTTCCCCCATCGGCGGAGGCCTGCCGCGACGAGCTGCTCAACCGGCTAGCGCGAGAGGCCTACCGCCATGGAGACTTCACCCTGGCCTCTGGTCGCCAAAGCAACCACTACGTGAACTGCAAGCCAGTCAGCCTCAGTGGATCTGGCCTGGCGTTGCTAGGCCTGGCGTTACTCAAATATGTAGAGCCCGATGCTGTTTCTGTAGCTGGCCTCACCCTCGGCGCCGATCCCTTGGTGAGTGCAGTGGCGATGGCAGCAGCACAAGCGGAACGCACTCTCAATGCGCTAATCGTAAGAAAGCAAGCCAAAGGCCATGGCACCGCTGCTTGGCTTGAAGGTCCACTACCTCCCAGCGGTGCACGCATCACCGTTTTGGAAGACGTTGTCACCACAGGCGGATCGTCACTCAAAGCCGTGCAACAGCTGCGTGAAACGGGCTATCTGGTGACACGCGTCGTCACGATCGTCGATCGACAAGAAGGTGGTGAAGAGGCCTTGAATGCTGCTGAGTTAGAGCTTGTCAGTTTGTACCAGCTCAATCAGGTCGCTGAGCGGGCCAGACAGCTGGAGACGGAGACATGAGCAGCTCGAGCAAGCAACGCTGGGACGCCCTTAAACCCCTATTGAGGCTGGAGGGTTCTGGTAGTCGAGACTTTCTTCACGGCCAGACCAGTGCCGATCTGCTGGCTGCCGAAACAGGCTCCCTGCTGCGCTGCTGCTGGCTCACCGCCACAGGAAGGGTGCGGGCGCTGTTGGAGATTCGTCTGGATGAGAGAGGTGCAGATGTGCTTGTTCTCGCCGGCGATCACAACGCCGTAGCGACGGGCTTTGAGCAGGTGATCTTCCCTGCAGACCAGGTTCGACTGAAGCCGAGCAAGCCAATTCGACGCCTGCAGATACTGGCCCAACTCAAACAGGAGCAAACTCCTGAGGTGACCTGGCTGCTGCCAGACGAACCACTGCCAAAACACTGGGCTGCTATGCAGCAGGCCAGTGCAGATCAAATTGAAAGCTGGCGACTCAAGCAAGGCCTGCCCCTTGAACCTGGTGAAATCAATGGCGATACAAACCCGTTTGAACTGGGACTAACCGCATGGGTGAGTCTCAGCAAAGGTTGTTACTTGGGGCAGGAAACCTTGGCCAAGCTGGCCAACAGCGGTGGTATCAAACAACAACTGCGCTACTGGCAAGCCAACCGCCCGATTGCCGTAGGCCAAAAACTAATCAATCTTGAGCCAGAGGCAGGTGTCAACAATCGAGCAGGGGTCATTACTTCAGTGATGCAAGACCAAGACTCAAGAGGCAGCTATGGCTTGGCCTTGGTGCGCCGCAAGGCTCTAACAGAGGCTGAACTATGCCTGGCGGAAGACTCAACCAGGGTGCGCCTCTCCATTCCTACGGGATTTGTGACTCCACCCATGAGTGACTGAACATGGCTTGACGATGCCCAGCTACTCGTCTTGCTTTAACAGGTCGTCTTGCTTTAACAGGTCGTCTTGCTTTAACAGGTCGTCTTGCTTTAACAGGTCGTCTTGCTTTAACAGCCATGCCGCCACGGCCCAAGTGGCGAGACAATCATCGTGGTTGTAATCAAAGATCCAACGCAGGGCATAGGAACTGCCGCGATCTTGAAGACCTGAACCACGCCACTGGCGCCACCAAAGCAGAGCTCGAGCCCCATCGACCCCCACCTGACGCCAACAAAATCCCAGCCAACTCGCCACGCACTTCAACCCATAGCTGTTTAAAGGCAATCGCCAAGAACGCCGCACCCGATCGTGCACATCAATCATGCGCTTGCTCAGTGCACTCAACTCAGCCGCGTCAACTCCCTGCCGCTGAGCCATACGGCGAAGAGCCAGAGACTCCGTTTCGCCGTAATGCATCACTGGCCAGTCGGGATAACTCTTCAGCATGCGTTGCAACCGCTGCCAACAACGTGCCTCGCCGTGCTCATAAAGCACCAAAAAGGGGTGATACTGCGCGCCCTCTAAATCCCAACTGCCATCTGGCCTGCGGCCCAGCCGGACAAAACCATGCAGAAAATCATCGCGAGCATCTGGATCAGATTCGATGTCGTACAACAACACGCCAGGGGCAGTGGCCAATTCCGGCAAAGCTGATGCGGAGTCCAAGCGCTCATAACGACCATCCCGCTGAGCTCGGGCCTGCGCGACAAGCTCACAAGCCACTTCCCCGTGCTGCTCACCGAAATGTTGCAAACGACTTCCGAGCTCATTCGGATCGGCTGCCGCTAAATCCTGCAAACCAAGGATCCCCAGTTCCTGAAGCATCTGCCGTCGACGAGTCCCGATACCGCTCACCTCACTGAGATGTCCCTCTGCAGAAGCCACGGCATTGCAAACACCTCGCCAGGAACACAACTTGCACTTGCGCCGATCGGCAACCAAAGGCGGAGGCTCACTCAGCTCGAGGTCTGCGGCCAACTTGACCAGGACATCATCAAGCTGCCGCGGCAGCCCGCCCAGCAATGAAACTCGTTCCATGTGAAGACTGCGACCAGCTCCGGCCAAAGCCAAGCCTTCAGGCACGGGAGCCGACTGCAGCGGTGCCAATAAACGACCAGCAAGGGCCAAAGCCAAGCGATGCTCTCTGGTCAAGCGTCGACCCTGACGTGCAAGCACCGGTCGGTAAGCAAATGCGCCCCAACGACTGTGCCCCTCGACCCTCTGCAGCAATGGCGGATGGGCCTCCAATAACTGCCCCGCAGGACCAACCCCCTTAAGCCTCAGCCCCACCACCCCTGGGCATCCTTGACTGCAACCGTCTAGACCCTTGCATGGTTTGCGCGGCAACAAAGCAACAAAGTTGCGCTGCTGATCATCGAGTTGCAGAGTGCGGTGAGCAGTCCAGAGCCGTTGCTCTCCATCGCCATAACGGTCTAACCAAGCCCTACGACGACAGCGCAGCCAACTACGCAGCAAGCGATCAGTCAGAACGTTGGCAGCGAGAGGGGTGGCACCCATCAGCCGACGTTACGGCGGCTGCCTGCTAGATCCAGTCCATTAGTTGATCATTTATGGCATCGGCCCCCCTGCCGCTGGCCGCGGCCCCCATCCACTTCGGTACCGACGGTTGGCGCGGGGTCATCGGCGTGGATATCACAGTCGAAAGGTTGTTAACAGTTGCTGCTGCTGCTGCACAGGAGCTGGCCTATCGCGCACCCACAGAACTCAAAAGCCGCTCAGTGATCATCGGCTACGACCGCCGCTTTCTAGCTCCGGAAATGGCAGAGGCCATTGCTGCCGCCGTGCGCGGCTGTGAGCTGGAGCCCTTACTCACCGAAACGCCTGTGCCGACACCTGCCTGCAGCTGGGCAGTCGTTCAACATCAGGCCCTTGGCGCCTTAGTGGTGACAGCCAGTCACAATCCGCCGGAATGGTTAGGGCTAAAAATCAAGGGGGCCTTTGGCGGCTCAGTGGAAGACACTTTCACCGCAGCGGTGGAACAGCGACTTGCTGCCGGAGGGATCTCAATACCCATCAATGGAATTACCAAGCGATTTGATGGGCGTGGGCAGCATCTCGAAGGATTGCGAGAGAAGCTCGATTTAACGTCCCTGATCAAGGGCCTGCAGAAGATGGGGCTCAAGGTCATCATCGATCCGATGCACGGTTCAGCAGCGGGTTGTATTACAGAGCTACTGGACCCGCACAACCAGGGCTTGGTTCAAGAAATTCGCGCCCAGCGCGACCCGTTGTTCGGCGGCAACCCGCCCGAACCCCTCGCCCCATATCTGAGCCAGCTGATCGCAGCTGTGCAGGCCTCCAGCGCTACCGGACAACCCGCCGTGGGTCTGGTGTTCGATGGCGATGGCGACCGCATTGCAGCCATAGATGAAGCTGGCAACTTCTGCAGCACTCAGCTGCTGATGCCCCTCCTGATTGACCACCTCGCCCGAGCCAAACAACTGCCAGGCAAGGTTGTAAAAACCGTGAGTGGCTCTGACCTGATGCGTCTAGTTGCTGAGGATCTAGGCCGGGAGGTGCTGGAACTACCGGTTGGTTTCAAATACATCGCCGCTGAAATGCTCAGCGGCGATGTGCTGGTGGGAGGTGAGGAATCAGGAGGGGTGGGCTTCGGAATGCACCTACCTGAAAGGGATGCCCTCTTTGCAGCCCTGCTTGTACTGGAAGCACTTGTGGAGGGAGGGCAGCCCCTCGGCGCACGCATGAAAGCCCTGCAAGAGCGTTGTAGGGGGAGCAGTTTTTACGAACGCTTCGATCTACGCCTTGCTGATATGGACTCGCGACAACGACTAGAAACGCTGCTTGAGCAAACCCCTCCAGCCACAGTTGCTGATCAACCCGTTCAGACCGTGATCCGTACAGATGGCGTGAAATTTCGCCTTGGACCTAGCCACTGGTTGATGCTGCGTTTCTCCGGCACCGAACCCCTGCTCAGGATCTACTGCGAAGCTCCCAGCGAGACAGACGTCAAAGCAGCTCTGAACTGGGCAAAGCAGCTCGCAGAACGAACATGAGCAGCAATGAATTGACAGAGCGGGTGCTGGTGATCGCCAGCGGCAATGCTGGCAAAATCCGCGAGTTCCGTCAGTTGCTGGCTCACCTGCCGCTCAGCGTGCAAGCCCAACCCAAAGATCTTGCCGTGGAAGAAATAGGCCAGACCTTTGCAGAGAATGCACGCATCAAGGCCTTGACAGTTGCTCAAGCCACGGGGCAATGGGCCCTCGCAGACGACTCCGGACTCAGCGTAGAGGCACTGGCAGGCGCCCCTGGGGTCTATTCAGCCCGCTATGCCGCGAGTGATGCCCTAAGGATTGAGCGCCTACTACAAGAACTCAAAGGGATCGATGATCGCCGCGCTCACTTCAGCGCTGCTCTTTGCATCGCATCTGAGACGAATGAAGTTTTACTGGAGGTCGAAGGCCGCTGCGAAGGTTTGATCACCCACGCAGCTCGAGGAGAAAAGGGCTTCGGCTATGACCCGATCTTCGAAGTCGACGCAACCGGCACAACCTTTGCAGAGATGACTATTGAGCAAAAACGCCAATGGAGCCACAGAGGTTGCGCCTTTGCCCTGTTAGATCCAGCCCTGCAAGAACTGCTCCACAAACAAAACAAGCCCTAATCGCGAGACCACCGAATCGCTAAACAATCAATCCGCTCTCAACTAAGGAATTGAGCAGATCGCTTGATGGTGTTGATCTCAAGCAAGGCAGCCAAAATGATCCCCAACAAAGCAAGGCTGCCGTAGGTCAACACCACCAGAGTTGTATTGCCAGGGGTCGATACCTGCAGCAATACCCCAGAGAGCATGATCATCAACGCTCCCATCAACGTGCCTGCTGTATTCACAAAAGCGACAACAAGAGCCGTTTGAGCTGGAGGAGCTGCAGCTTCTGCAAGAGGAAAAGCCAAAACACTCGTGCCAAGGCCCAGACCAAGAATGGCTCCAGCCAAAATCAAAACGATGACGGATTGAGGGCTGGTCGCCACCAAGACCAACAGAGCGGCGGCGGCGCTGCAGCTGCCCGCCAACAAGATGGGAGCACGCCTGGACTGATGACTGCCAAGCCAGCCTGCCCCAAGCATTCCTACGGATGTAAAGAGGGAAAGAACCATGCCCACGCCCACCTTGAGGGAACCGCTCCACCCCTCAACCTCGGACAGCAAGCCATATTGACAAAAGCCAAAAAGAGTTCCAGCACCCCAGGCATAAATCAAGGCCGCATGGACAACCTTCTTGATGGCATCGGCACTCCAGCGCCCTGAATGATCAGCAACTTGGCGTTCGCGGATCGATTGGCTTGGCTTTGCACGACTCTGCTGCGAGCTGGCAACAACCACGACAACTAACGGTGTTGCCACCAGCAAAGCCAGCACCATGATCTGCAACGTCACCTGCTGCCGCCAGGAGCCCAAATGGATCAACACAGGCATCAAGGCAGCCAAGGCGGCGCCAAAACCAAGCAGGCTGTCGGTAGCACCCATCGCCAAGGCAAAACGCTGCGGCGGCAGGGTTCGCCTCGCAAGCAGCCCTGAGGCCGGGAAGGCAACAGCACAAGCAAGACCCATGCCAGCGCGGCTGATGATCAAGCCATCGAGGGTTTCAGCTCTAGCGAAGGCCAGGGTCAGTGCAGTAGCCGTGATGGCACCGAGTAACAGCCAACGTTCGGCACGGCCACGATCCAACACCCAACCGACAGGAATCTGAACGAGGCCATAGGGCAGCAGGAAGGCTCCCCCCACAACGGCAACATCAGCAGAGGAGAGAGCAAGCTCATCAGCGAGCGATTGATCGAAATATTGAAAGCTCGTTTCAGACCAAACCATCCAGGCCACGAAGAGCAGGCTGAGGATCCAAAGCAAGCGATCGCGCATCAAGTCATTGAAGACATCCAGGAAAATGTATTGGCTGCGAATCTGTTTGTCTTCAAGACAAGCAGTAATCGAGATTCAGCGTGAGCGACTGGCGCGGCTGCGGTGCTTCGTCGGGATTGAAGCGTGAGCTTGCTGCTTTTGAAAAACTGAGCGGGCGTATCGAGCCATCACCGCGCTGATCAATGCGTAGCAATCTCACCTGCTTGAGGCCAAGTGCATCAGAGGTGGTTTCAGCCCGATGCTTGCCCTGCTGTAGAGCCCTACGCAACAACTGATTCTTCAATTGCTGTTCACTGGCAAGATCAGCACGTGAAGACATGCCTTGCAAATCAACACCAGGCAGCCTGCCTGCGATCTGAATCAACGCGTCGTAATTGGATCGGCCCACCTCACCACTGACGCTGGTAAAAGCACGCTGCAAGCGTGGTTTGTCGCTAGTGCCATCCATGGCATAACTGCGTGGAGCAGGAATCTTTAGATCATCAAGGATGAGTGGCCGCACGCGACTGCGAACTGTGGCTAAGCGCTGATTGAGCTGATCCATTGCTGCCGATGAAGTTTTCCCCTCGGCTTCAACTTGCAAGGAAAAACGAAAGCGATCTGAACGCAGCTCTCCACTTTCACGAACACTGAGCTGCAGCAAAGTGCCATCACAACGAAGCTCACCAGCATGAGCAGGCGAGCTTGCTAAGCCCATCAATCCACTAGAGCCAACAAGCAAGCCAAACATCAAGGGAGAGCACAACAACCGCATCGGAGCTGAAAACATTGGAGATTCAGATCTCTAATTTAGATCTAGCGCCCTTGAGCCATCAAAGTGTGAATGAATTACATAGCAAAGGCGCCAATTCACAACCAAACATGACTGGAGAGCAATGGATTCCCTTTTACTTTCTCCAACAAAATTGATCAATTGAATAGCAATGATGACAAGTCAAAACAAAGCCGCAATACCCTGCGGCGCCTATAGAATATTGCCCTATCATCAATCAATACAAACTTTACATTAATGGGCAATCAGATCTTTCCAACTCCAAATCCAGCAGGCGCTATATATACTGTAGGAGATGGCGATTATAACGAGGAAATCTATCAAAATCTTGGCACGCTGGTGAGTAACGGTCTGCTGACGGTGCAATCGCCCGAAAAAGGGCAAAAGAGTGAGCTGAACAATATCGAAGGTGGCACGATAAAGAACAGCGGCACGCTGACAATCGGCTACAACGGCTTGCTGAATAACGACAAAAGCAGCGCGCTGTACAACAGCGGCGCAATAAATATCATGGCACTACTTGATGGTTGGCCACAGGATAGTTGGTACGCTGAAATGAGTAATTCGGGCACGATTTATAACGACGGCATAGTGTATAACATGGGTAATTTGACGAACTACGGAATGCTGATAAACAATAATGTGTTGCAAAACAACTCCCAAAGTTTTCCTTTTTGGAACGAGGGCACGCTGGAAAACAAGGGCGGCACAATAAACAACCAAGGCATGCTCATTTCCACTGAGGGTGGCAAGATATATCTCTATGACAGCAGTACGCTGAACAACATCGACTCCGGGCTGCTAATAATGAACTCCAGGCTCGATATCGACGCGAGTAGTACGTTGAATAACCTCAGTTTCCTGAAGATCAGCGGTGACGAAGTGGTAAGCACGCTAGACAACAATGGCGGTACGATAAACAACAAGTGTGGTGAGACGCCGCCAGGCGTAGATGATATTTTTTGGGGTCTCAGAGTGTCTGCCGGCAAGCTGAATATCAATAACGGTGGCAAGTTGTACAACTACGGCAGCAGTACGATACAGATCGGTATTGAAGGCTCCGATCGTCAGTCTGAGTTGAGCGTCTACGATGATGGCAAGTTGTGCAACTATGACAGCAGCACGCTGAATAACACAGGCAATTTAAATATCAACAACAGCAGTCTTGATAACTACGACAGCAGCACGCTGAACAACAGCGGCACGCTGAACATGGTCAACAACAGCACTCTGGATAACTACGACAGCAGCACGCTGAACAACAGCGGCACGCTGAACATCAACAATAATTCTGCGGTCGTCAACAACACTTTCAGCACGATCAACAACGACGGGATTATTAATAATGCCAACAATGATTTAGGCGAAAGTGGCTTTAGTAATAATGGAACATATCAAGGCTCCGGCAAAATTCTAGGCAGTTGGCAAGACTATGGAACTGTCAAACCTGGAAATTCCTCAGCCGCAGCTAGAATGTTGGTTGATGGCAACTATTACAAGAAAGGTGGCTCTACAGAAATAGAACTAGGAGGTACACTCGGTGGATGGTGGAAATTTGCAGAATTCGATCGGATTGAGATTACTGGCGATCTAGAACTTGCCGGGGATTTACGTGTCTTAGCGATCAATTATTTCCAGCTTTCTGCTGGTGATTCATTTGTAATTACTAGAGTTGATGGAGATCTCGATGGTCAATATGATGGTCTCAATGAGGGAGATTCAGTCGGGAGTTTTGAAAGTGATAACAGCGGCATCCTTGAGCTCTTCATTACCTACAAAGGTGGTGATGGCAATGATATTGCGCTCTACACCCAATCATTATCTGGTGTTCTTCCTGAGAGCTTGCGTGAGCCAAGAATCATTGGTTCTGATGCTGATGATTCCTTAACTGGAACCTCTGCAGATGAAGTGATCTTTGGTGGTAGTGGTGATGATGTTTTGCTAGGAGGCGGTGGAGATGATCAAGTTACTGGAGGAAATGGCGATGATCGGCTATATGGTGGTTTCGGTGATGACATTCTCAAAGGTGATCGAGGCGCTGATACCTACAGGCTGAGTCGTGGTAATGATGTGATCATCGCCTTTTCATTCGCTGAAAACGATCGCATCTCTGTTGCTAATGGAGTGGACCTTTCCTTTAAGCAAGTTGGTGATGATCTATTGATCACAGCAGATGGCATTCACACCACCTTGAAGGATGTTGATAAGGGTGAGTTTCTCGCTGCTGATGTGATTGACTTTATCTAGTCAACCAACCAAATCCTTAAGTTCAGAACGAACAAATTCAAAATAAGCTTGGAATTTGTTCGCCAATCAACACCCTAAACTCAATCAATCAATCAATCAGCAGCAACCCAGCTGCCATGTAATCCGTATGGAATGATTATAGGCATCTCAAGCACTGCCTGCTCGCTTAAATCGTTTGCATTCAAAATCAACAACTGACTGGCACGACGCTCTCCATTCCATACAAAAACCAACAGCCAACCATCATCCTCAGCTTCACTGCCAGGGCGTGGCACCATCAATGGCTCACTGACAAATCCACGCGGCGCTGCACTCCATAAGCATTGATCACCATTGCTCAAATCCAGTTTCTTGATCGCCTGTAGGGGGGCATAGCCGGTTTCACGCTCTGCCACAGCCATCCATGCATAACGAGCCGACAACCCTTCTCGGCGTGGATTGACCATCGCAAATTCACAACAACGCTCACTAAAGCGCTTGGTTTCAATTCCTTTCCCCAAAAGATTGATGCGGCACTGCTCTAATCGACCCTCAGGGAAAAAGTCAAAGTCCATCGAGAGGAAGTCCTCGCCGGGATCAATCGAGGGGTAATCGTTGTAGTAAATGCTCTCCAACACCAACTCATCCCCCTCCTCCCAAGCATTGAGATGGTGAAAAACAAAACCATCGGGAGCATCAAAGATGCGCGGCGGCTGCCCAGCAAAAGTGCCGCAATCACGAGGAATCAACCAAAACTTTGCCTGGCCTCCAGGCTTAGACGTTAAACATTGCGCCGCACCCTTCTGACCCAGCACAAACGGCAACGGATTGAAGTTGATCGCATTCTGCAAAAAGAGCGTCCAGTTGGGAGTAATCGCGAAGTCATGCAGAAAAGCAAAACCCTTAAAACTGTCTGTGCGATCACTGATGAGGCGTCCCGCATCTGGCCCCTGAGTGGCAAACTCCATCAGTCGGATCTTGCTAGTCGGCCCTGTATTCACACCAAAGGTGACCATGCGAGGTTCGCCATGGTGGCCAGGATCGAAGCGGGGATGAGCGCTAAAAGCCTCTCCAGGCTTCAGCACCCCATTGAGACTCGAAAGCCCATGAGTTTCCAGGCTGACAGGGTCAAGCGCGTGCGGACCAGCCGCCTCCCAAAGAGCCAGTAACTGATCACCAAGTTGAACCACTTGGGTATTGGCAATGTTCTTGAAACGCACGTCAAAAGCATTCGCCTTCGCCCCACCACGCTTCTGCGTGCCAAACACCCCCCGATAGAGGAAGCGACCGGCCTTTTCCTCTTCCTGCCAGTATTTCGTTCGCACAAAGCGATTACTCAGCGTGGCCTTGCTATCGCTGAATCGCACAGCAGTGATCATGCCGTCGCCATCAAAGGGGTGATGCACCCATTGCCCATCGCGTTCAAACCTGCCTGGACCGTTGCGATAGTGGCTGCCTTGCAGCTCAGCTGGAATCTGTCCCCTCAAGGGGCGTAAAGAGACAGCATTGAGCTCTTGCTCAACATTGCAATAACCACTTGCCCAGTCGTCCCGATCAAACCCGCCGGGCCTATCTATTGAGGTCGCGGACACTGTTGAAGGGCTATCGCTCACTGTGCTCACTGCAAGGCTGATCAAGATTGACCAATCCTTACGCAAAAGGGCTTACAGCCGCGAGCGAGGAAATCCCCACCCCCAAAGCATTCAGCTCTTCTGCCCGCCAGCCTGCTCCAGCACACCCTTGCTGCTAGGTACTGCACCGGCCCTTCGCGGGTCGATTTCAATTGCCATGCGCAGAGCTCTGGCAAAAGCCTTGAAAGAGGCTTCAACGATGTGGTGGGAATTGGTGCCTGCCAACTGGCGAATATGCAGGGTGAGGCCGCTGTTGTTCACAACTGCCACGAAGAACTCCTTCACCAACTCGCTGTCGTAGCTACCAATGCGCTGAGAGGGAATTTGCAAGCCATAACTGAAATGAGGCCTACCGGAGCAATCCAGAACGACCTGAACCAACGCCTCATCGAGTGGTGCCACAAAATGACCGAAGCGGTGGATACCACGTCGATCTCCAAGCGCCTGAGATAGGGCCTGACCAACAGCTATACCCACATCCTCATTGGTGTGATGGTCATCGATGTGGGTGTCACCAGTCGCGGTGATCTCTAAATCCAGCAGGCCATGGCTGGAAAGCTGGTGAAGCATGTGATCGAGGAAGGCGACCCCCGTAGAAACGTTGCACTGACCACAGCCATCAAGCCCAACACGAACAAGCACGTCGGTTTCAGCGGTGACGCGATGAACATCCCCCTGTCTTAGCGACGTCATGATGCCCATCCAAATGAAGTCATGCTGCCAGTCCAATCACATTCCGTTAATGCAGTAACCAGCATCCACATAAAGCGTCTGACCGGAGATACCACTGGAAAGATCGCTCAACAAGAACGCGGCTGTATTGCCAACTTCGATCTGGGTCACAGTGCGACGCAAGGGAGCCTTTTCTTCAACGTTATGAATCATCTCGAGGATGCCGCCGATCGCAGAACTAGCCAAGGTGCGAATTGGGCCAGCACTGATCGCGTTCACACGCACCTGCTTATCAGGGCCAAGTTCTGCAGAGAGATAACGCACTGAAGCCTCCAGAGCAGCCTTGGCAACACCCATGACGTTGTAATTCGGAATGGCACGATCTGCACCGAGATAGGTCAACGTCACAACCCCTGCACCATCACTAAACAAAGGCTTGGCGTGATGACAAAGCGGGGCCAGCGAGTAGGCACTGATCTCCAAGGCGCGTGCGAATCCCTCGGCCGAGGTGGCGCTGTAATCACCCACCAATTCCTCCTTGCCTGCAAAGGCAAGACAATGGACCAAACCATCCAACTGGCCCCACTGCTGGGCAATCACAGCAAACACCTCCTCGATCTGATTGCTGTCCTGCACATTCAAAGGCAAAAACAAACTGGGTTCTAGAGGAGCAGTGAGATCGCGCACCTTGCCTTCCGAACGGCCCCTTTCATCCGCCAAATAGGTGATTCCCAGCTCAGCGCCGGCGGCTTTCAACTGTTGAGCGATGCCCCAGGCAATGGAACGGTTGTTGGCGATACCTGTGACGAGGATCTTCTTACCGCTTAGATCGAGAAGCATCAGAGCGAACGAACTAGGGAACATTGGCAGCGATTCTCTCCCATGCCACGCCGAGTTTCACTGGATGCCCCGAATAAGGTCGCCAAGAGTTCTATTCGATCAGCTTCCGGACGAGTTGCCGTTTAACAACTCCTCCTGAAGCTTCCTCTCTTCTTCTGGATCCCTGAGCAGGTCTTCTTCCTCCAACGCAGGCAATCTCAAAGGCTTCACCTGATCAGCAGCGCGGGGCGGCTCCTGCCAGCGCCATCTCGCCCTAGGCGCCCGATCAACACAAAGAGCCTTCAGCTCACGCTTCAAGGCACGGCGCACATCCCCGCGGGCCACTACCACGAAAAATTCCTTACGAGACGCAAGCCCTGAGCTGAATGGGGCATTGCCATTGCCATTGAAAAGCCTTGCAGGGTCTGGCAACCAACGGGGCGTACAGATCGCTGGATCACTGGTGTCCGTTTCGAGAAAGAGATGCACGCCATAGCCATCAGGCTCACTCACCACCGCCAGGCCGTCATGAGCTTGATGCCGCTGCAAGGGATAAATAGCCCAGCTGGGTTTGGAAGACGACGTCATACAGCCGTTAAGCACTACGGCCAAAGCCACTAACAGGAAGGTCTTACCTTTTGCATTGACTTGCTTCAAGGCATTGATGCCGCCATGCAAAGTCATCCTGAACCAGCATTGAAGGGCTGCTTTCCCAACATGGCCCTCACTCCCTCGACGATGCTGCCTCTCGGGACCCCCTTACCCTCGTTTGCATTGAAGGTGGTACCCGGCACCAATCTTGAGATCGATGGCGGGCTTGGCGCCCTGAACACAATCAACACAAGCACCCTCCCAACCAAGCCCCTCCTGCTGATGGCGCTTTGCGCCCACTGCCCTTTCGTGAAACACATTGAAAAAGAACTGACCCATCTTGATCAGGACTACGGAGATTCCGTGCAGCTACTGGCTATCGCCAGCAATAGCCTGATCACTCATCCCCAAGACGGTCCTGAGCAGCTCGCCGCTCAGGCCAAGCAGCAAGGCTGGCGGTTCCCATATCTACTGGATACTGACCAAAGCCTCGCCAAGGCCCTACAAGCCGCCTGCACACCAGACTTCTTCCTCTTTGCCCCCTCTACACAAGGACTGCAGCGACTCTGCTACCGCGGCCAACTGGATAACAGCCGCCCTGGGAACGATGCACCTGTGACTGGATCGGACCTACGTGCTGCCTTAGATGCCGTTTTGAACGGGCAAGATGTCTCTCCCAACCAGCAGGCCTCAATCGGCTGCAACATCAAGTGGCACCCAGGACAAGAGCCCCCCTGGTTCGGCTGATCTGCCACTTCAAAAGCGGCTAAACCGTCTTCGGCTCGGCTTAAGGTGCTTCTCATGCAGGTGCCCCCTTTTAGCCTTACTCAACAGCTAGCCGAACTGGGGCCTGACCTTGATGAGGCGGTCTTGCGCGTGCTGCGCAGTGGCCAATACATCGGCGGCGCCGAAATTGAATCTTTTGAACAAGCCTTTGCCAACTCCCTTGGCGTGCCTTATGTCGTTGGTTGCAACAGCGGCACCGATGCTTTGGTCCTAGCCCTGAGGGCACTGGATATCGGAGCAGGAGATGAGGTGATCAGCTGTTCTTTCAGCTTTTTTGCCACTGCCGAGGCAATCAGTTCGGTCGGCGCCACACCTGTCTTCGTGGACGTCGAAGCGGACACCTATCTCATCAACCTGGAACAAATCGAAGCAGCAATAACCCCAGCCACCCGAGCTCTTTTACCAGTTCATCTTTTCGGCCGCCCCGTCAACATGGAGCAGCTGATGGCCATCGCCAACAAACATGGGCTGAAAGTAATCGAAGATTGTGCCCAAGCCAGTGGTGCAGCGTGGAACGGACAATCTGTAGGCAGTTGGGGCGATGTGGGCTGCTTCAGCTTCTTTCCCACCAAAAACCTTGGCGGCGCTGGCGATGGTGGAGCCGTCAGCACACATGACGCAAAGCTTGCTCAGCGAATGCGAGAACTCGCTGTTCACGGAATGCCGCGTCGATATTTGCATACCGAACTCGGCTACAACAGCCGACTGGATGCCCTGCAAGCCGCCGTTCTCAACGTGAAACTACCAAGGCTTTCTTGCTGGGTTGAGAAGCGACAAGCCATCGCGACCCGTTATCAAAAGTTGCTCACAAACCTTCCTTGCCTCGAGCTTCCAGATCCAACAAAAGCAAGCCATCTGCAACATGCATGGAACCAATTCGTGGTGCGGGTAACGAGCTGCCCAATCAACCAAAGCAACTCTGAAAACCTTGGCAAACCGTCAAAAAACAATGGCAGCAATAGCCTGCCGGATAGCAGTTGCCGTGATTGGCTCAAACAAAGTCTTCTAGAACATGGCATTAACACCATCATTTACTACCCAATCCCTATCCATCTCCAACCGGCATATGAAGGGCTTCGCCAAGGCCCGGGCAGCCTGCCGGTCACTGAACAGCTTTGCAGTCAAGTTCTGAGCTTGCCGATCTTCCCAGAATTGAGCGAAGACCAGCAGCAACAGGTTGTCTCTATGTTGCACAAGCTGCTGAGTCCAGCAGCCACAACGCAAGTGCGTGTGGTTGCTTAGAAAGCCTTATTTAATACCTGCTATGACTTGTTATTAGGCAAAACCTCCACACATAAATACTGCTTAGCAGTAATACCAGAACAAGCAGTGGGATGTTGATCTTTATAGACCCAACAACTGACGCGCCCGATACCAAGCGGTAATGCTCTTGCCATCCAGAGCTTCATCACCACTAGCTAAGCAAGCATCGAATTCAGCTGGTGTCATATGCAGCACCTCAAGATCCTCATCTTCATCACCAGCAGGAGATTCGCTCAGGGCTTTAAGGTCGCGGGCCAGAAAAAGGTGTATGACTTCATCGGAGTAGCCAGGGCAAGGCAGCATCTGCCCCAAAGAATCCCAGCGAGCTGCGCTGTAGCCAGCCTCCTCTGCCAGTTCACGCTCCATCGAAGCCTGGGGATCTTCCCCATCCTCAAGCGTGCCAGCAGGAAATTCCAAGATGCGGCGGGCTACCGCAAAGCGGTACTGACGAAGCACCACAACCCTGCCATCGGCAGTGATTGGCACCGCTAAGGAAGCACCAGGATGGCGAATCAGACCAAAGAGACCCTGTACCCCAATCGGCAGCTCAAAACGGTTGATCTCAAAACGAATCTTTCTTGCTTCCAATGCTGCTGTGGTTTCCAACAGCAAAGACGGCTCAGGGGGCGGAAGAGGCACCATGTTGACCACAAACAAAGAACTCCCAGCATGGTGGCTGATGACCAGTCAAGGACTTGAATTGCGTCACCCCTATTCAAGCCAGTCCAAATCAGGGGGAATACGGCGCGGCACTTGACCCACTCCCGTTAGGGCCGCTGCAAGTGGCACCACGACAAAACTTCGTTCAATCAGACGGGGGTGAGGAAGGATTAGGGCCTCGTGCTGAACCTGTAGTGCGCCCCAGGCAAGCAAATCAAGATCCAGTGAGCGCGATTCCCAGCGCATCAACTCTGCCTGGCGATCTCGTCCGAAGCGCTTCTCCAGGGCCAGAAGCCTGGCTAACAAGGACAGCGCAGCGGCTTCACAAGGCTGCAACAAAGCAAGCCGCGGCCCATCCACCACAACTACCGCATTGATGTAGACAGGCTGCTCAGGTGGACCGCCAACGGGGTCGGTCTCAAATAATGGCGACCAACGGCAACGCAAACCTGCAGGATTCACCCTTTCGCCTGATGCCTCTCCAAGCGATGTTGAGAGCCACTCATGGATGGTCTGCTGTAACTCAGGCCGCACTGCCCTCAAGGTGGCACGAGGAGGTCCAAAAGCACTAGCCAAATTGGCTCCTAATGCCACAGCCAACGTGCTTGGAGCAGAATAAGCAGTAGAAACTCCGAGTTGATCAGCGAGACTGGCGCACACGTCATCGAGCCGGGGGGACTCCATGGTTGCAAGCGGATCGGCCGCAACTGCCAACACAAGGTCCAGAGATCGAGCAGGCCAGGACATGGCCACTCGTGCTTTTCCTCTTGCCGCAATCACAGGCCATGGAACGCTCAAGCTTTCACTGCTCCTAGCAGCGGTTGATCCAGAACTGGGTGGGGTGGTGATCGCCGGCGGCCGCGGCACTGGCAAATCGGTCTTGGCACGGGGACTGCATGCACTGCTACCGCCAATCGATGTCCTCGATCTGGAAGCCCTTAGCAAAGATCAGCAGACTTCACAAATTCATCGCCCCATTGGCCTCAACCTGGATCCACAGCTCCCTGAGGAATGGGACGAAGCGAGCCAACGCCTGCTAACACAACAGGGCGCCACCGATGAGGAGAACTCAAAGGAGTCACTGCCGAGCCGTGTGATCCCAGCACCCTTTGTGCAAGTTCCAATTGGCATCACTGAAGACAGACTTGTTGGCGCTGTAGACGTCACGGCCTCCCTAACCAGCGGAACCCCAGTCTTCCAACCTGGACTACTAGCAGAAGCCCATCGGGGAGTGCTCTATCTCGACGAGCTCAATCTGTTGGATGACGGCATCGTCAACCTCATGCTGGCGGCAGTGGGAGCCGGCGAAAACCGAGTAGAGCGAGAAGGCCTCAGCCTCAGCCATCCCTGCCGGCCACTACTGATTGCTACTTACAACCCTGAAGAAGGGGCAATGCGCGACCACCTATTGGACCGTTTCGCCATCGCTCTCTCCGCCGACCAGCTGATCAGCAACGAGCAACGTGTTGAGATCACCGAGGCAGTACTGGCCCATGGCCAATGCAGTGTCAGCTTCGCTGCAAAGTGGGCCCAGGAGACCGAAGCACTAGCAACCCAGTTGCTACTGGCTCGTCAATGGCTGCCGGATGTACAAATCAGCCACGCACAGATCGAATATCTGGTCAATGAAGCCATTCGTGGAGGCGTGGAAGGTCATCGCTCTGAGCTTTATGCAGTACGCGTGGCAAGGGCCCACGCGGCTCTCAGCGGCCGAGACCAGGTTGAAGCAGACGACCTCCAAGTCGCCGTGCGGCTGGTGATTGCACCGCGTGCATTGCAGTTGCCGCCTCAAGAAGAGCAAATGGAGCCCCCCCCGCCAGAGCAACAGCAAGCACCGCCACCACCAGATCAATCGCAAGAAGACACTTCTGAAGAAGATGAGGATGAAGATGATGACGAAGACACCCCTGAAGAGCAGACATCACCACCGGTTCCAGAAGAGTTCATGCTGGATCCAGAAGCAATTGCAATCGATCCAGACCTTTTGCTGTTTTCTGCAGCCAAGTCAAAAAGTGGAAACAGTGGCAACCGTTCGGCAGTACTAAGTGACAGCCGTGGCCGCTACGTCAGGCCCATCATCCCTCGTGGCCCTGTTCGACGTATCGCCGTCGACGCGACATTAAGAGCTGCAGCCCCATATCAAAAAGCTCGGCGATCTAGACAGCCGGATCGCACCGTGATTGTCGAAGAAGGAGATCTGAGAGCCAAGTTGCTGCAACGCAAGGCTGGTTCACTCGTCATTTTCCTTGTTGATGCAAGCGGTTCGATGGCTCTAAATCGCATGCAGGGCGCCAAGGGAGCTGTCATTCGCTTACTCACCGAGGCCTATGAGAACCGAGATGAGGTTTCACTCATCCCATTCCGAGGAGAACAAGCGGAGGTTTTACTACCTCCAACCAAATCGATTACTGCAGCAAAAAGAAGGCTAGAAGTGATGCCCTGCGGCGGAGGCTCTCCTCTCGCCCATGGTCTTACCCAGGCTGCTCGTGTGGGTGCTAACGCATTGTCTAAAGGAGATCTCGCCCAAGTTGTCGTTGTTGCCATCACGGATGGACGCGGCAATGTGCCTTTAGGGACCTCACTGGGTCAGCCACAACTTGAAGGAGAAGAGCCACCTGATCTAAAGCAGGAATTACTTGATGTAGCGAGCCGCTACCGCAGCCTTGGAATCAAATTGCTAGTCATCGACACCGAGCGTAAGTTCATCGGCAGTGGCATGGGCAAGGACCTAGCAGAAGCCGCCGCCGGCAAATACGTCCAACTACCAAAGGCAACTGATCAAGCAATTGCCGCCATCGCAATGGAGGCAATTGACCAAGTCAAATAATACTTAAGCCTATAAACTTATCACGCATATAGGCTCTAAAGAGCATCATACATCAAGGTCTATCACCACCAGTTTGAGCCGGGTAAAGCTCATTAAAAAACTCACCAAAACCAATCGTAACGCTACGCACAGCATTCATGAATTGCGGATCATTCGTAAGCTTTTCCACATCTCCACCAACTGCATCAAATTTTGCCGTAAGAGAGCGGGCGTAACTCACAGTCTGCTTGAGATCATTAACTGTTTTGGGATTGTCGAATGCTTCAACCACATTGTTGATATGTCCGGTTGCAAGATTGAGATTGCTGATTATCGGTTCAGCGCGAGCCAGCTCATCCTTGAGCTGACGCATTAATTTGGAGACATCTTCGGCCGTGCTCTCGATCTGCTTGGTGGAGTCAACCAAATACGTGACTAACTTCTGCTTCTCTGCCTCTTGCAGGAGGCGATCAAGCGTTTCTGTCACTGAAGAGATGTTCACCGGAGGCTCACCAACAATCGTTGCCCCGTTACACAACACCTTGCTGCCAGAACAATCCATTGATCTAGGCAGAGGAGCATTAGCAGACAACGGCTTGCCAAGACTCACCAACGCCACCTGAGAATCACCCCCAAGCAATGAACTAGAGGCCACCTTGGCGACAACCGGCTTGGAAAGGCGCAGATCACCCTTATTGATTTCAAGGGTGGCCTGCACAGCTTGAGAAGTCACATCGATTTTGACGACAGTGCCCACCAAGATGCCGCGATAAGTCACGGGAGAACGTTCAGCAAGACCAGTTGCATCTGGGAAGTTCACCTTGATGCTCCAAACCTTGGCGCCAAGACGCACTCCCCTTAACCAGAGCAAGGTTCCGGCAAAGGCAACCACTGCTCCAACGATGGAGAATCCAACAATCGCATCACGAACGCTGCGTCGCATAGACATCAATGCTCTTCAGGTTGCATTGGCCCGCGAAGACTACCGGTACGGAACTGTTCAACATAAGGATTATCCGTCTTACCGAAGTCTTCTATAGAGCCAGCCCAGTGAAACTTGCCTCCATAAAGCATCACCACCCTTTCTGCAGAACGTTCAATCGTGCTGCGTACATGGCTCACAACTACCGAACAACCTCTGGCCACGGTGGTGGTCTTAACAATTAAATCTTCAATTCGTGTGCACGCCACAGGATCAAGTCCCGCAGTTGGCTCGTCATAAAGCAATAACGGCATCGCTCCGCTCTCCCGATCAGGATCATCAATCAGGGCCCTAGCAAAACTTACTCGTTTCTGCATGCCACCACTGAGCTGGCCTGGGAGTTGATCAGCCACATCGTAAAGCCCTACAGCTTCTAGACAAGCTATGGCTCGCTCACGAATTTCCTTCTGCTTAATGCGCCCCCCCCGCATCAACAAAAACCCCACGTTCTCCTCAACCGTGAGGGAGGCCAGCAACGCTGGGTTTTGAAATACAAGGCGCACATCAGGGGGTTGCTCCTGATCAAGACGCAAATAAGCCTGCTGCTCACCAAAGAGGCGAAGCTCTCCGCTCGTAGGCAACTCCAAACCTGCCAGCAACCGCAACACCGTTGACTTACCAGCACCAGAGGGCCCCACGACCGCCAAGCGTTCCCCAGGCTGCATTGCCAAGTTGACCTGATCAAGCACTGGCCATTGTCCCCACTGCATGGTGAGATCACACATCTCGACCACGGGGGTGGCTTTTGACACAAATACCCTGTGCTGGGAACCGAGTCATTGTGCCCGGGATGTCGAAGAAGGAAAGCTTTCGTACAGTTGCGTTAAAGACCTATGGCCGGTTTGTCCCCGCGCATGTGACCTCGCCCAAACACCGCTTTAGTCAGCGCCGCTCTCATCAGCGTCGCGCCAGTATCAAAGGGATAAAGGCTGCTAGCGAAAGGGGTCTAATGATCCGTTCTCGCAGAGCAGTGAGTTGGCTGCTACCTGGACTGGTCGTCAAGCGCTGGCTGCTCACTTCGGGCCTGGGCCTTCTCATGGCACTCCTAGGAGCAGCCATCTGGGCGGACCTCAAGCCCATCTACTGGATCATCGAGACCCTCGTCTGGCTACTGGGAACAATCACAACTGTGCTGCCACGCAGCATTACAGGTCCTTTAGTGGTCTTAATCGGAGCCGCCCTAGTGCTGTGGGGACAAAGCCGCAGCTTTGGCTCGATCCAACAAGCACTAGCGCCCGACAAGGACACCGTGCTCGTTGACGCCCTTCGTGCCAAAAGCAAACTCAACCGTGGCCCTAACATCGTTGCCATCGGAGGTGGAACAGGCCTCTCCACTCTGCTTAGTGGCCTGAAGCGCTACAGCAGCAACATCACAGCGATCGTCACAGTGGCTGACGATGGCGGCAGTAGCGGAGTCCTGCGTCGCGAACTTGGTGTTCAGCCCCCAGGCGACATTCGCAACTGCCTGGCTGCACTATCAACCGAAGAACCCCTGCTCACACGACTGTTTCAATATCGTTTCTCAGCAGGTAGTGGTCTAGAGGGCCACAGCTTCGGCAATCTCTTTCTCTCTGCACTATCAGCGATCACGGGCAATCTAGAGACAGCCATCACAGCGTCTAGTCGAGTCCTCGCAGTTCAGGGTCAGGTCGTTCCCGCTACCAATGCAGATGTACAGCTCTGGGCGGAACTAGAAAACGGCCAGCGCATTGAAGGGGAATCAGCGATCGGCAAGGCCCCAAGTCCAATCGTGAGGCTTGGCTGCTTGCCCGCACAACCGCCAGCCCTGCCCCGCGCCCTAGAGGCAATCTCTAATGCAGACCTGATTCTTTTAGGACCTGGCAGCCTCTATACATCCCTATTACCCAATTTGCTTGTACCGGCATTAGTTCGAACCATCCAGCAGAGCCGAGCACCGAAGCTCTACATCTGCAACTTAATGACTCAACCCGGCGAAACAGATGGACTGGATGTTGTTGGTCACCTAAGAGCAATCGAAGCCCAACTCGCCAGCCTGGGCATCAGCCAGAAACTATTCAATGCCGTATTGGCCCAGGATGACCTAGGAGAATCCCCATTGGTGAAGCACTATCAAGCACGAGGTGCTGAACCGGTCAACTGTGATGCTCAAGCACTCATCGCCAAGGGCTATGAGTTGATGCAAGCTCCATTGCAAGGGAAAAGGCCTCGCGCAACTCTGCGCCATGACCCACGCAGCCTTGCCCTAGCGGTGATGCGCTTCTATCGAAAGCATAAAAAGAATGCTCAATAAGCATCCTGCATCTCATAAAAGTCGGGCTGCACATAATCTTTCCGCAGTGGCCAGCCCTTCCAGTCTTCAGGCATTAGCAACCTTTTCGGATGGGGATGTCCCTCAAAGTTGATGCCGAACATGTCAAAGGTTTCCCTCTCCTGCCAGTCAGCTCCGCGAAACAAGCCGTAGATCGATGGGAGCGAAGGTGTGTCTTCACGGGATAAAAACACCTTGAGACGTACCTCACGGACCTTGGCCGCTTCCGACGACGAATCTCCCACCCCCATCTTTGCAACCATTTCAGCCATGGCCACGAGATGGTAGAAGCAGACCAGCTGCTGGCCAGGGCCTTCGTCATAGCCACCCTGGCATTGAAGATAATCAAAACCATCAGCCTTGAGAGCTGCAACGATCACCTGCAGGAACATCGACTCCACACCAATCAACTCCACACCAAGATGATCAGGATCAAGCAACTGATGCTCAAAACCCTGCTGGTTGAGCCAGCTGCTTACAGGTCCAGGTTCCGGACCCGCCGGCACCGTGGGGGTGGAAGGGGTCTCGCTCATGACTCGTAGGTTGATGAAGGCTGAGAAGCTGGGCTGGCATCAATTTCAGAGGTGTTCAACTCCGCAGCAATTGGTAGCCCAGCACCAGGCTTCAAGGCAGCTTTCTGGGTATCAGCACTCAAGTAGGCCCCGGTGATAATTGGCTCAACTCGCTTCATTTGATGGGGCACTGTGAAGTAGCGGTGGGTCTGGGCAATCTTGATCCGCTCAGCAACCGATTCATCACCCACTTTTTTGCGTAACTTGATCACCGCATCAAAAATTGCTTCAGGGCGAGGTGGGCACCCTGGGAGATACAGATCTACGGGGATGAGCTTGTCTACTCCACGCACAGCGGTAGTGGAGTCAGCACTGAACATGCCACCAGTGATCGTGCATGCACCCATAGCAATCACGTATTTAGGCTCAGGCATCTGCTCATAAAGCCTGACCAGGGCTGGAGCCATCTTCATGGTCACCGTGCCCGCAACGATCAAGAGGTCAGCCTGCCGAGGAGAGCTTCGGGGCACCAATCCAAAACGGTCAAAATCAAAACGTGATCCAATCAGAGCCGCGAACTCGATAAAGCAACACGCGGTGCCATACAGCAACGGCCAGAGACTGCTAAGCCGAGCCCAATTGTGTAGATCGTCCAGACTTGTGAGAATGATGTTCTCACTCAAGTCACTGGTCACACTGGGAGCGCCGACAGGGCCACAACTCGCTGCACGCAAGTCACGTACGGCATCGATGGAGGGGGTCACTGACATGAAATCAACTCCACTCGAGGGCACCCTTCCGCCAGGCATAAGCCAGTGCAACAAGAAGGATGGCAATAAAAATAAGGGCTTCGATGAAAGCCAATAGACCTAAACGATGAAATGCCACGGCCCAGGGATAAAGGAAAACAGTCTCCACATCGAAGATGACGAAAACTAAAGCGAACATGTAGTAGCGAATGTTGAACTGAATCCAGGCACCACCAATGGGCTCCATCCCTGATTCATAGGTCAGCTCCCGCTCGCCGGTGCGACTGCGAGGCGCCAAGAGCTTGTTGGTGACAAGCGCTAAGACCGGTACTGCTGCTGAGATCAGCAGAAAGCCGAGAAAAGCGTCATAACCCGGCAGCGCAAACATGGACAAGTACGACTTGCTGATCAGTCTGGCATTCACTGCCATGGGCTAACGCCGATAGAGTTAGCCCACCTGACAGTGCAGCTGTGAGCGACAAAACCACACCTGCCGAAGACTCGACAGAAGCCGAATCAGTTGCTCAAACTGACGTTGATGGTATGGCCACAGAAACCATCGCCTCAGCAGAGTCCGACAACGATGAGCTCACCCATCGCTTTGAGTGCCGCAGTTGCGGTTACGTCTATGACCCAGAAGAAGGAGTAAAGAAGCTTGGCATCACTTCCGGAACAGCTTTCAAGGATCTCGATCCAACCAACTTTCGCTGCCCCGTATGCCGTGCCCGCATCGACGCCTTCAAAAACATCGGTCCTCGCAGTGCACCTAGCGGCTTTGACCAAAACCTCAACTACGGCATCGGCGTCAACCGCTTAACACCCGGGCAAAAGAATGTCCTGATCTTTGGAGGCCTGGCACTGGCCTTCGCCTTCTTCCTCTCCCTCTACTCGCTGCGTTAACGCATCCCTCCCATGAGCCGCCTGTTCTCGAACCTTTTCAACCTTCTGCTGATTGCGGCCATCGGGATCGGCCTCAGTGGATGCGTCACCAGCCGGCTTCCGGTCGCCAGCACCAGCCCATGGCAACCCTTGGAGTTGAACACTGAGTCCAATCCGCTGGACATCAGTTTCTCTGACGCCAAGCACGGCTTCGTTGTTGGTACCAACCGCTTAATCATGGAATCCAATGATGGCGGTGTCAGCTGGAAGAAGCGCAGCTTGGATCTTGAAGAGGATGAAAACTTCCGGCTCATCAGTATCGATTTCAACGGCGATGAGGGTTGGATCGCTGGGCAGCCAGGGCTGGTGATGCACAGCACTGACGCAGGCAAGAACTGGTCACGCCTGAAGCTTGAAAACAAACTCCCAGGGGATCCATATCTGATTACCAACCTAGGTCCCAATAATGCTGAGCTTGCCACCAACGCAGGTGCCATCTATCGCACAAGCGATGGTGGCACCACCTGGCAAGCAACTGTGAGTGAAGCGGCTGGTGCAGTGCGCGATCTCAGGCGCAGTGCAGCTGGCAATTACGTGAGCGTGAGCAGTCTCGGCAATTTCTTCTCCACCTTGGATATAGGCCAGGATGTTTGGCAAAACCATGAGAGGGTGAGCAGCAAGCGGGTGCAGAGCCTGGGTTATCAACCCAACGGTGAACTATGGATGGTGGCCAGGGGCGCCGAGATCCGCCTAAACGATCAACCCGGAAACGTCGACAGCTGGGGGAAAGCGATGATTCCAATTACCAATGGCTACAACTATCTGGATCTGTCCTGGGATCCCAACGGGGGCATCTGGGCAGCAGGCGGCAACGGAACGCTTATTAAGACTCTGGATGACGGAAAAAGCTGGCAGATCGATCCCATGGGAGACACACAACCCTCGAACTTGATCAGGATCCTGTTCGACACCAGCTCTGAAAGCCAAGCCAAAGGGTTTGTTCTTGGGGAACGGGGGCACCTTCTGCGCTGGGTGGGGTAAGGCTTGACCTTCAGCCAAATGAGCAACGCTCTGTAACCATGCCGTTCACCAGACGCAGTGTTGAGGCTCAGCCTTATAGGATCTAAAAGCTGATACGCCTGAGGCCATGGCTGCTGGCTCCACCGGGGAACGCCCTTTTTTCGAGATCGTCACTAGCATCCGCTACTGGGTGATCCACGCCGTTACCCTGCCGTCGATCTTCCTCGCCGGCTACCTGTTTGTGTCCACGGGCCTTGCCTATGACACATTCGGCACACCTCGCCCTGATGCCTATTTCCAGGCAAGCGAAAGTAAGGCTCCTGTCGTTAGCCAACGCTACGAAGCCAAATCCCAACTCGACCTGCGCCTGCAATAAGCCATGGCTCAATCTTCTTCTGCACCGCTTCAAGCTCTCAACGTCCGTGTCTATCCGATTTTCACGGTGCGTTGGCTTGCTGTACACGTCCTGGGTGTACCCACAGTGTTTTTCCTTGGCGCCATAACCGCCATGCAGCTCATCCGTCGCTGATCCCACTCCCAAACCATGGAGCAAAACCCAAACCCGAACAACCTGCCGGCAGAACTGAACCGCACCAGCCTTTACCTAGGGCTTTTGCTGGTTTTTGTTACTGCCGTGCTGTTTACCAGCTACTTCTTCAACTAAGGGATCTGAAGCATGAGTACGAAACTTAAAGGCCCTGACGGACGCATACCTGACCGTCTTCCAGACGGCACTCCAGCCGTTTCATGGGAACGCCGTTGGACAGAAGGATCCCTACCCCTATGGTTAGTGGCAACCGTTGGCGGCATGGCTGTCCTCTCAGTCCTAGGGCTCTTCTTCTTCGGCTCCTTCACTGGAGTCGGTTCAGCTTAATTTAGAGTCAAGATTCTGTGTGTAAACCCTACCTAGCAGGGTAGGGATTTACATGCAGAGTTAGATCTTCTAAAAACAAAAACTGACCATCAACGACCGCCAAACTCGCCCCAGTAAGGCCTTGTAAACAGGTCAAGTTTACGGCGGGTTGAGTCAGTTACATGCTTTTTGGCGGTTAGCAAAGCATCTTCCAAAGCATTGTGAGCTGTGCTGATGGGACGAATATCTGCAACCTTTTTGGCTGTTGCACGAACGATCTTTGTGGCCACCTGTGCATTGGCCCTCAGATTTGCAAGCACCATCTCTACAGTCACGCTGTCATGGTGACCATGCCAACAATCGTAATCAGTAACCATTGATAAAGAAGCATAGGCAATCTCTGCTTCCCGAGCGAGGCGAGCCTCAGTGTGATTGGTCATTCCGATCACCATGCAGCCCCAACTCCTATAAAGCTTCGATTCGGCTCGCGTGGAGAAGGCAGGACCTTCCATCGCCAGATAGGTACCACTACGATGCAATTGGCGTCCATCCGGCATCAGGCTTTCGCCAACATCCGCCAATAAGCGAGAAAGCGTGAGGCAAAAAGGATCAGCCATTGCCACATGAGCCACCGCCCCATCTCCAAAAAAAGTCAGTGGTCGCTGATGAGTCCGATCAATGAATTGATCAGGTACCACCATGTCTAAGGGGCGCACCTGTTCCTGCAATGAACCAACTGCTGAAGGTGAAAGGATCCAACGCACACCAAGCGAACGCATCGCCCAAATATTCGCTCGATAGGGAACTTCCGTAGGCAAAAAAGTGTGATTACGTCCATGGCGAGCAAGAAACACCACCTCCATACCGTCAAGGTTGCCGAGTCGAAAAGCATCCGAAGGCTTTCCAAAGGGAGTATCAATCTCCAATTCTTGAATGTTCTCAAGGCCTTCGATGGCATAGAGACCACTTCCTCCCAAAACTCCCAAACGAGCGCCTTCGAGAGGAGAAGTTGTGAGGCGATTCAATTAACGTCTTTCAGCTTTAAATAGCATAGCCCGTCAATAACTCGATCAATACTTATAGTCTTCAAGGGCTTCATACAAACAACTGATAGCCGAAGCATCAGATCAAGTCATGAGTTTAATTAGCAAGTATTTATTCAACCTTCAAAAAATCAACTAGCCAAGGTCTCCAGCAGAAAGAATCCATAAATCCCTGAGATGACTTACAAAGTGTTTACGATCAAGATGCATGCACCCACGTGAAATAACAATTAAATGATTCAAGCGGGCAAGCATCTAAAGAGCCACCTTGATCCACTGCATTGAGTTGAACCAGAACAAATCCCAACTGGCTTAAAAAATATTTAAAACCTGAAGGCAAGGCTTATCTTGATAAGGTTAATTTAAAAAAGAGTCAACTCATAAATGCAAGAAGCCATAACCTAGGCAAAGGTTAGACCAGGCCTAATGCTTTTATTCAGCCCAAGAGGCTACTGGGCCTAGCAATAATCAACAAGCCACACTTGAGCTAATCTTCAACTATGACTTCAATGCAGAAGCCTTGCTCGCAGCAAGGCTCAATGTATTAGTAGCCAAATATCGCAATGGGCGATTGCACCAGGATGAATGAGCCATGCAACCTGACCGCTTTAAGAATTAGGATCTGCCCAGGCATAACATCGACTCGATCAACACTGCCCAGGATCATCGAAATGGTGAAATGTCATGAACATTGATGACACAGCCTGGCGCACCATCTGGCTTGAAAAAGATGGGCATTCAGTCGGCGTGATCGATCAAACCCAACTGCCCCACAAGTTCAGCACCCTCAAGCTCAGCAACTGCCAAGAGGCCGCAGCCGCAATTCGCACCATGGTGGTGCGTGGGGCTCCATTGATCGGAGTCACCGGAGCCTATGGATTAATGCTGGCCCTACAAGAAGACCCCAGCGATGACGCCCTAGAGGCGGCCTTTAAGCAACTCAATGCCACCCGGCCAACAGCAGTCAATCTGCGCTGGGCCCTCAAACGAATCCGAGACAAAGTAAAACCGCTTCAACCAGCTAAGCGGGCAGAGGCCGCCAGAGCCGAGGCTGCCCTCATTGCCGAGGAGGACGTGGCCATGTGTGAGGCCATCGGCAACCATGGCTTAGCAATCATCCAAAAGCTTGCTGCAGGCAGACCAAGCGTGCGACAACAAGAGCCCATACAAGTACTCACCCACTGCAATGCTGGCTGGCTAGCCACCGTTGATTGGGGGACCGCGCTGGCACCGATTTACAAGGCCCACCGGGCCGGCCTAAACATTCATGTATGGGTTGACGAGACACGCCCCCGCAACCAGGGCGCGAGCCTCACTGCCTACGAGCTAGGTCGTGAAGGTGTACCCCATACCGTGATCGTGGATAACGCGGGTGGGCACCTTATGCAGCAAGGATATGTTGACGCAGTCGTCGTAGGTAGCGACCGAACCACACGCAGCGGTGACGTGTGCAACAAAATCGGCACCTATCTCAAGGCCTTAGCGGCCCTAGACAACGGCGTGCCCTTTTATGTGGCCCTACCCGCCTCAACAATCGACTGGTCAATCTCGGATGGGGTCGCAGACATCCCTATCGAAACCCGCTCGGCGATGGAAGTGACCCACATCCAAGGACGAAACAACAACGCTTCTAGCAACAACCAAATCACCAGCGTGCAACTCACTCCCAATCAAAGCGAAGGATTCAACCCTGCTTTTGATGTAACCCCTGCGCGCCTCGTAACGGCCCTAATCACCGAACGCGGAGTCGCGGCAGCAAGCGAGACGGGTCTCATGGAGCTTTACTGCAATGATTAGAAATCAAAACCAATGAATGCAAAAATATCACTACGGAAAGATTGGCCAATGACTAATCAAACTCAAGGTCGTCTTTAATCAGAGAACAATCTTCACTATCCATAGATGCCAAACATGAGATGAATTGAAACCACTAAGATCGACTCAGCTTACACACTCAACCACAAGGGAAATCCTTGCATTTCCACTCCCTAAGGCTTGACTGGAACCCATGCAAAAGAAGCAAATCTTCGTCGATATTAAATGCTTTTCAAAAAGGCATGGCATTGCACATAGCAAGCTTTTATTCCTCAATTTTACATCTTTCCAACACCAGAATCAAAATGATTGATTAGATCTAGAGCTCAAAAATAATCAACAGAAGGCTCCTCTATTTGATAGGAATGGCCAACATTGATTCTGCTATATATGGCCCCACAATCATTCAAAAGACTAAGCACCCTAGGCTTCAGAACTTTTATGTCAACATCTTTTGTCATCTACAAAGCCCACACGAAAAAGCATATGCAAAATAACCAATAAGGAAAAGTTCAGCCATCTGGCTGAGAATCTCTTCAGTCAACACTTCATGCCAAGGAATTATGATTCTTGGCATGGCAACATCTCAACGAACTGCCTAATAAAGCTTTGACCCTTAAACATCAGCAAAGGAGAAAATAGAGGAACTTCAGCGCGACTGCAGTAACGTTCCCGTCGATACGCACCAATCAATGACGTGCCAAAACCGCTGGTCGGATGCCGAGGCACAAGCTGCCATCAAGTCTTACGCCGCGCAGGACGTCTCTGAAGATCTGGCTCTCCGCACTTACACAGCCCGTCTGCTCGGCTCCGATCCCCAGCTGGTGCTGCATGGCGGAGGCAACACCTCGGTTAAAACCAGCTGCACAGGATTGTTTGGCGATCACATACCAGTGTTGTGCGTGAAGGGCTCGGGCTGGGACCTATCAACCATCGAGCCGGCCGGCCATCCTGCTGTGCGATTGGAGAACCTGCAGGCCTTAAGAGATCTATCTGCACTTAGCGACGAAGACATGGTTGCAGCTCAACGCAGCAACCTGATCGATCCATCGTCACCAAACCCTTCGGTTGAAGCACTACTACACGCGTTCTTACCAAGCAAATTCGTCGATCACACCCACGCAGTAGCTGTTTTAGCCCTTGCAGATCAACCAGATGCCGAACAGATCTGCCGTGAACTCTACGGTCGACGTGTCGCGATTGTTCCCTATGTCATGCCGGGCTTCCAACTAGCGTTGGCCGCCATCAAAGCCTACGAACAAGCAGAAGTAGAAGCAGCTAAAGCGGGAGTTGAACTTGAAGGGATGGTGCTTCTCAAGCACGGCTTATTTTCGTTTGCTGCCACAGCACAACAAAGCTACGAGCGAATGATCAACTTGGTGCGTGAGGCGGAAGAGCGTCTTGGGGAAACCCCAACGCTTTGCCTACCACCACCAACCAATCCAGCTCCTAAAAAAAACATCGCTGCAATTCTGCTCCCACTGTTACGTGGTGCCCTGGCTCAATCCGCAGCTGTGCATAACGCTCCCCAACGTTGGCTTATGGAGTTGCGCTCAACCCCACTGGCACTCCAACTAGTAAACGACATTCACCTCCAAGACTGGTCTCGCCGTGGAGTCGCTACCCCCGACCACGTAATCCGAACCAAACCCTGGCCGCTCATTCTCAAAAAGCCTCCACAACTCCAAGGAGATGAAGCGATTGAATCCTGCCCAGTGCTGGAGGAATGGCTCCACTCAGCAAAACTGGCATTGGAGAAATACATCCACTCATATCAGGATTACTTCGAGCGTCAGAATGCTCGCGTTGGAAGCCATAAACAACACCTCGATCCACTACCAAGGCTGATCGCAATCCCTGAACTTGGCCTCGTTGGCCTAGGCCGTTCAACAGCCGAAGCCAATGTCACCGCAGATATTGGTGAAGCCTGGGCCGCCACACTGATGGCAGCTGAATCAGTGGGACGTTTTCAACCAGTCAACGAGGCAGATACCTTCGAGATGGAGTACTGGAGTCTCGAACAAGCAAAGCTCGGCAAGGGCAAAGAAGCACCACTGGCACGCCATGTTGTCTTAGTCACTGGTGGTGGTGGTGGAATTGGTGCAGCGATCGCCCTTGCCTTCGCCAAGCAAGGTGCACAAGTTGTCGTACTTGACAAGAATGGTGAAGCAGCAACAACGACTGCCAAAGAATGTGGCGCAAGCGCTCTCGGACTGAAGTGCGACCTCACCAATGCTGCTGAGGTTCATGATGCATTCACGACAATTGCCGCTTGCTTCGGGGGCTTAGACATCGTGGTATCCAATGCTGGGGCGGCTTGGAGCGGAGACATTGCCACTCTTCCAGAATCCAAGTTGCGAGCAAGCTTCGAGCTCAACCTATTTGCTCACCAGCACGTTGCACAAGCTGCAGTTCGCCTGTTTCGAGCCCAGGGCAATAGAACGACAGAAACCAGCAAATCCTTAGGCGGACAGCTGCTCTTCAATATCAGCAAGCAAGCGCTAAACCCAGGCCCTGGTTTTGGAGCCTACGGAATTGCAAAAGCGGCATTGCTGGCACTTATGAAGCAATACGCCCTGGAAGAAGGGCCCTCAAGCATTCGCTGTAACGCCATCAATGCAGATCGGATTCGCTCCGGCCTGCTCGATCAGGCAATGATTCGAGAACGAGCGGAAGCACGCGGCATCAGCGAAGCTAACTACATGGGTGGGAACTTGCTCGGTGCAGAAGTCCGAGCAAGTGATGTGGCGAATGCTTTCGTAGCATTAGCCTTAATGCCACGAACCACTGGTGCATTACTGACAGTAGACGGCGGAAATGTTGCGGCGATGGTGCGTTAACGCCTACATGCACATGCATGTCAAGCTATCGATCAAACCTCATAAAAGCTTCGATACCACTGAGAGAAGCACTCCACCCCCTCTGCGATTGGGGTCGACGGCCGAAAATTCACCCAGGCCTCAAGAGCAGATGTATCGGCAGCGGTGGCCATCACATCACCAGGTTGCATCGGCTGGAAGTCCTTCACCGCTTCCCTCCCGAGAGACTTCTCCAAGAGCTCAATAAAATGCATCAACTCAATGGGATGGCTATTACCAATATTGAAAATACGGTGGGGTACAGCAGCGGTGGCTGGATCAGGGTTCCGCGGATCGAAGCCTAAATTTGCGGTAGCAGGCTGGTCGCAACAACGAAGTAGCCCTTCAACGATATCGTCGATATAGGTGAAATCACGCTGCATCTTGCCGTAATTGAACACCTTGATGGGCTCGCCAGCAAGAATCGCCTTGGCGAAGAGCATCGGAGCCATGTCCGGGCGGCCCCAAGGTCCGTACACAGTAAAAAAACGCAATCCTGTAGCAGGCAACCCATACAAATGGCTATAGGTATGAGCCATCAATTCGTTGGCCTTCTTGGTGGCTGCATAGAGACTCACCGGATGGTTCACAGGCTGTTGCTCGTGAAAAGGCAAGTTGCGATTGCCACCATATACCGAGCTACTGGAGGCATACACCAAGTGCTGCACTCCATGATGACGACATCCCTCAAGGATGTGACCGAAGCCCACCAAATTGGCCTGAATGTAGGCCGCAGGATTCTCCAATGAGTAGCGAACACCTGCCTGAGCCGCCAAATTAACGACCACCTGAGGCTTCTCAGCCTTAAACAGTTCCTCTATGCCTGCACCATCTTCCAAGGCTATTGGATAAAAAGTCCAAGACGCTTTAAGGGAAGCCGCTTCAATCTGAGCAAGTCGTGCCCGCTTCAAAGACGGATCGTAGTAGTCATTCAGGTTGTCAATGCCAATGACACGGTCACCCTGGGCTAACAGCCTCTGCACGAGGGCAGCACCAATGAATCCTGCAGCACCGCTAACAACAACGCATCGACTCATACAGCACCATCTCCAACTCGCCAAAGCATCAAACCAGACGATTTCACAGCTTCTGGATCGACAACAGCGCGAGCATCAAACACCCAGGCAGGTTGACGCATCCAAGGGGCCAAGGCGGCCCAATCAAGCTGTCTAAACTCATGCCACTCCGTCAAGATCAGCGCAGCATCAGCACCAGCGACTGTATCGGCAACGCTAGTGCCGGACCACCAGGTTCCTTCGCCGCTAAGAGCGGCACGGGTAGGGCCTGCCTGGACATCTGGCGGGGAACTAGCCGCCAGCTGCAAATCAAACGCAATCTGTTGCGGATCCACCTTCGGATCATAAATAGCCAGCTGAGCACCCTCCTCCAGCAGATCATGTGCAATACGAATCGCCGGCGCTTCTCGGGTGTCGTTGGTGTCTGCCTTAAAAGCAAAGCCGAGCAGTGCCAGCCGCTTACCTGTAACCGTTCCAAAAAGCTTTTGAACCACCAAACGAGAAATGCGGTGCTGCTGCCAAGTATTGAGAGCTACCACGTTTTCCCAATAGTCCGCCACATCCGGCAAACCAAAATGACGACAGAGATAAACCAGATTGAGGATGTCTTTCTGAAAACAACTCCCACCAAACCCAGGCCCAGCTTGAAGGAACTTGGAGCCAATGCGAGAATCGCTCCCAATAGCGCGCGCCACCTCACGCACATCCGCACCAGTGCGTTCGCAAAGAGCCGCCACTGAGTTAATGGAACTGATGCGCTGAGCAAGAAACGCATTGGCAGTGAGCTTGGAGAGCTCACTGCTCCAAAGATTGGTAAGCAGAATTTTCTCAACTGGCACCCAATGGCCATAAATCTCTGCCAAAGACTGAATGGCAACGGGGTTTTCACCACCGATCAACACACGGTCCGGCGACTCCAAATCACGAATCGCCGTGCCCTCGGCAAGGAACTCTGGGTTGGACAACACAGAAAAACTGATCGGTAGCTCTCCATCAACCGCCTGCCGCTGAGCTGCCTCAAGAATCGAACGCACAACTTCAGCGGTTCGCACTGGCAGCGTGCTCTTCTCAACCACAATCGTGTGACCCTGCGCAGATTGAGCGACCTGACGAGCGCAAGCTTCCACCCAACGCAGATCACTGGCCTGACCGGCCCCCAGCCCTTTTGTTTTGGTTGGAGTATTCACCGAAATGAACACCATGTCAGCAGCAGCAATCGCAGCGTCCACCTGCGTAGAGAAAGTGAGATTGCGCCCGCGAGCCCGGTCGACCACCGCATCCAACCCAGGCTCATACACAGGTAGTTTGCTGAGATCAAGGTCATTCCAAGCAGCAATGCGGGCCTCATTGAGGTCCACCACGTTCACCTGTATCTGTGGACAGCGATCGGCAATCACCGCCATAGTCGGACCGCCTACGTAACCCGCACCAATGCAACAGATGTTGCGGATCGGAAAGGCAGTCATAGCGTTGTCAACAGCGAGTTCAACAAAAGATGAGGGGAGAGACCTGCTCAGTCATGGCAAAAGATTAAGTGGAACCTCAGCCTGGGAAGAAAGTTATACGAAGTCATTCTCGAACCAAACGCACAAGACCAGTGACATCGTCGAGTCGATGGAGTTGATCGATGGGAGTCGGATTGGCTTGAGTTGTTGCCTCCTGCAAATACTTAAGGCGTCCCTCGCCCCGCTCGACCTCATCATCCCCAATCACCAAGGCCCAGGTAGCCCTACTGCGACCGGCACGCTTGAACTGCTTATTAAAGGCAGCTGCAGAACTATCCAGCTCCACCACGAGCCCGGCAGCCCGTAGCTGATGGGCAATGACCAGGGCGACTCGTTCCGCCTGCTCTCCCCGATTCACCACATAAAGATCCGGCCTCGTGGAAGCCGTTAAGCGAGCAGCTGATCCATTTGGATTAATACTCGCCGCAGCCTCAAGCAAAAGCATCAACCGCTCCATACCAAAAGCCCAACCAAAAGCGGGAGTGGGTGCCCCCCCTAACTGCTCAACCAACCCGTCATATCGTCCTCCTCCACAGACTGTGGCCTGGGCCCCAAGCTGATCACTAGTGATCTCAAAAGCGGTATGGCCGTAGTAGTCAAGGCCGCGCACAAGACGAGGATTGAATTGGAAAGGGATTTGGAGAGCCTCCAAGTGGACCTGAACCTCCTCAAAGCGGTGCTTACTCTCCACGCTGAGCGCCTCAAAAAGCGTGGGAGCATCCTGCAACAATTCACTTATTGCAGGGTTTTTACTATCAAGGATACGCAGTGGGTTGGTATACAAACGCTTGCGTGAATCGTCATCAAGCTGGTCACTGCGGGCTTCTAGCCACACCACAAGCTCCTCTCGATACTTCTGTCGATCCTGAAGGGTGCCGAGGCTATTGATCTCCAGAACAAGGCCTTGCACGCCCAAGTCGACCAGAAGTGCCCAGGCCAACCCAATGACTTCAGCATCACTACGAGGACTGCCAACCCCGAGATACTCCACACCAATCTGATAAAACTGTCGTTGCCGACCAGCCTGAGGTCGCTCATAGCGAAACATTGGACCGCCATACCAAAGACGCTGTGGCCCCTGACTCAACAAGCCGTGCTGTAGAGCAGCACGCACAACAGAAGCGGTTCCCTCCGGCCGAAGGGTGCAGGATCGATCACCCCGATCAACAAAGGTATACATCTCCTTTCCAACAACATCCGTCGCTTCACCAATGCCACGTGCGAAGAGTTCAGTCACTTCCAGAAGAGGCGTGCGAATTTCCTGCAACCCTGCTCTGCGAAAGTGATCTCGCGCAACGCTTTCTACCGCCTGCCAGCACCTCGTCTGTTCCGGCAATAGATCCACCATTCCTCGCAGGCTCTGCAGCTGAGTCACTCTTCACCAACAACCAATAGGCAGTCTGCCGGGCCAGTGATCACCAAGCTCGACAAACGAGGCAACCAAACAAGTTGCGCAATGCCCCTGAACTATTGGCGAGGCTGCCGGCCGCTGGCAACCACCACAACGGATCAAGCCACAAGCGATCTGCCCAAGCCCAGCAAGCCTTGAAATCAACATGGAATGGCACCACCTTGAGCCCCCTACGCCCAAAAAGCCCTGAGCAGGACGCCGATGGAAAGTACCGCTCAAAGAAGAATCCTGATAGACAATGATGCGTTCACTGATCTCAACAACTGACTAATGGTGGTGGCCTCTGCTGCTGTATTCACCAATGGCGGAGTCCTGGCCATTGCGGTACCAATGAGGTCCTAAAAGAACACCAGCGAAAGACCACGCCAACAAGCAATTGAATAAAGCTCAATCCCAGAGGCAAACGATTGATGCGCAAATAGCTGATCACGAGTCGAAAAGCTCTCGGAAGTAGGCGATGGTGACTCGAAGCCATCAATCTGGTTTATTTGATGCTGCCAACGAAATGCTGCAATACCAAATCAATAACTGACCGGCGCTGCAATTGAGCATCGCTAGGCAAGAGTTTGTTCATTCATCGATAGAGAAGGATTGATTCGCTCGCACACCAGCTCAGCCAAGTTTCAGCTCATGACTTCAGCGAGGTCCCGAAACCTTCGAAGTCTTTGATGGAGTTCAGGGTTGAGCTGCTGCCTTGACGACTAAGGCTCTGAACATTGAAGGACAGCTCACTATCACAACGAAAGGGGGGCGACGATGCCCCGCAGACTCTGCAATCGCTGCTCTGGTCAGCTGATCATTTCAAGAGTCTTATGAAATGGAACAGGTACAGCTCCTAGCCTGACTGCCTAAGTCATTTAATTTGCGATGGCCGAGTTGTTGATCACGGGTGGTGCCGGGTTCATTGGCAGTCACACCTGCCTTGTGCTTCTGGAAGCCGGCCACAGGCTGGTGATACTCGACAACTTTTCCAATAGCTCAGCTATTGCCTCAAAAAGGGTAGCCGAACTTGCTGGAGTGGCCGCTCAAGAGCGAATGCTCGTATTGGATGGCGATATCCGCAATAGCAACGATCTAGATCGCGCTTTCAACTCAATGGAAAACGGCATCGCGGCTGTGGTGCACTTCGCCGGGCTCAAGGCAGTTCATGAATCAGTTCAGTTGCCACTGAAATACTGGGATGTGAATGTGGCTGGCAGCCGCTGCCTACTGGAAGCCATGCAACGGCATAACTGCCGCACGATTGTTTTCAGCAGCAGTGCAACGCTCTATGGCTATCCCGAGCAAATCCCAATCCCTGAAACGACTAGGGTGCAACCGATCAATCCATATGGTCAAAGCAAGGCAGCGGTGGAGCAGTTGCTAGATGACCTGGCCTGCAGCGAACCTGGTTGGCGCATTGCCCGATTGCGCTATTTCAATCCAGTTGGAGCCCACCCCAGCGGCTGCATCGGCGAAGATCCCAAGGGAACACCCAACAACCTTTTCCCTTTTGTGAGCCAAGTAGCAGTAGGCCGGCGAGCGGAACTCCAAGTATTTGGAGCCGATTGGCCTACACCCGATGGGAGTGCTGTGCGCGACTACATCCATGTGATGGACTTAGCTGAAGGACACCGAGCTGCACTGGAGGTCCTGCAACGAGAGGAACCGCAACTCCTCACTCTTAATCTCGGCAGTGGCAAAGGCCACTCGGTGTTTGAAGTTGTGCAGGCCTTTGAAAAGGCAAGCGGCCAACCCGTTCCATACAGCATTAACCAGCGCCGCGCTGGAGATGCCGCTTGTAGCGTCGCAGATCCAAGCCTGGCCGCCGAGCGGTTGGGATGGTACACGCAGCGCAGCCTGTCAGACATGTGCCGCGACAGTTGGAATTGGCAGAAGGCCAATCCACAGGGCTACAGCTAGAAACAACAATGAAACCATTGTTGTTCCCCAAGACCAACACATAGCCAGGCCAGCTCTAGGGTCACCAAGTCGCTGTGATGCCCTTGTCCTGGCGCGATCCTCGCCGCAACTTGCTGACTTGTGTAGGCCTAGATCTGCTTGGCCTAGTGGGAGTCCTGGCTGGATTATCAAACATCTGGTCACAACCGCTAACGGGACAGCTTGGCTGGATGGTGACGACAATCACGGCCTATTTACTACTGGGCTGGCTATTGGGCACATACACCCTGCTGAGCTGGCGCCGTCTGCCCCGCTGGACACTGATCCAACGCCTTGGGCTTTGCCTACTGACCACATTGATGCTGGTGGCGATCCTGCGCTGGGTGATCAATCCACCACTAGACATCTGGCTGGTGTACCGCAGCACCCAGATGTCATGGCTGCTACCAACAACACTGTGGTCACTCCTGGTGCGAGTCAGTCTGCGCAAGGGGAGACTTCAGCCTGAAGAGCCCAAGCTGATCCTTCTATCCTCCAAAACGGAAGCAGATCAGACCCTTCAAGCCTGGCGAAAAACACCCACACGACTCATGCCCAAATGGCTACCTGCTGCAGAGGTAGCAAAACAACGAGGGCCATTAGTGATAGCGGTATCACCCAACCTGAGGCATAAAGCTGATTACAAAAAATTACTGGAAAGATTGGAGCAACGCGACCCCCGCGAATGCAACCTGACAACACCTCTTGCCCTTGCAGAGCGACAACTCGAACGACTGCCTCCAAAGCTGCTTCCCGAAGCCTGGCTGAGCTATTCCGAAATTCCCTGGAGCATGTTGTTCAGCCCTCAACGCCAACTCAAGCGAGTAGCAGATGTGGTATTAGCAATGCTGCTGTTGGCGGTGACAACACCGCTATTTCTGCTGCCAGCGGCCCTGCTGATCTGGTTAGAAGATCGCGGTCCGATCTTTTACATCCAGGAACGCAGCGGCTGGTTAGGCCAGCCATTCATGGTTCTGAAACTCCGCACGATGAAAGTGCTACCACCTCATGCACCCATCAGCTGGACAATGCCGGGCGACCCACGCATCACCCGAATAGGCAACTGGCTGCGGCGCTCGCGCCTCGATGAACTCCCTCAGCTCATCAACGTGCTTCGTGGTGACATGAGCCTGATTGGACCGCGACCTGAACGTCCTGAAATAGAACATGAACTGGAAGAAAGCATTCCCCACTACCGCAAGCGCCACTGGATGCGCCCGGGATTAAGCGGCTGGGCCCAGGTATGCGCCCCCTATGCCGCAAGTGTTGAGGATTCAGAGCTCAAACTCTCTTACGACCTCTATTACCTCAAATACTTCAGTAGCTGGCTAGATCTCATGATCCTGCTACGCACAATTAAAACGGTGCTCAAGGTGGGTGGTCGTTGAACATCTCGCCACAGGCAACACGTTCAACTGCCAACGCAATGCCAAGCCTCAACTCCATGCTGCGCTGATAAACCATGACGGCTGATCACCTCGTTCTGGCCGGGGGGGGGCATAGCCATGCCCTGATGCTGCGTCGCTGGGCCATGCGTCCCCAACTCCGACCTGCAGGACTGATCACCCTGATCAACCGCCACAGCACCACCCTCTACTCCGGCATGGTGCCTGGTCTCATTGCCGGTCATTACAGACACAGTGAAATCGCGATCGACCTCCGTCGCCTCACCGACCAAGCTGGCGTAGCACTCATCATTGCCGAAATCACAGCAGTGGAGGCCCACCACAATCGCCTGCTCCTCGCCAAGCGTCCTCCCATACATTTCCAACGAATTAGTTTCGATGTGGGCGCCGAAACCTTCAACAAGGGCCCTTACCTTGAACGAAGCCAGGCTGCACTGGCAATGCCAATCAAGCCTTTGGAGCCTGCCCTGGCATGGCTTGAACAGCAAGACAGTCAGGTGTTGCTCAATGATTCCACGCCACTGACGGTGATCGGGGCTGGCCTGGCGGGAGTAGAAGTGGCGCTCGCCCTTCGTCAACGCTGGCCCAAGCGCCCTTTAAATCTGCAAGCGCATCATGGGCAACCCAGACCAGCTCTAAAACAAGCCCTCTCCAGGGCCGCAATCGTAGTAGTGCCAAGCGGAACCCCCTTGAGTGGCCCCGCCCTGCTCTGCACTGGCAGCCAAGCCCCCGCTTGGCTTGCTACCAGTGGCTTTCCCGTGGATCCCTTTGGACGTGTTCGCACCACTAAGACACTTCAAGTCATCAACCATCCCCACTGCTTCGCCGTCGGCGACTGTGCGGTGATTGATAAGGCCCAGCGGCCAGCCGCAGGGGTATGGGCCGTGCAAGCCGCAAAGCCTCTTGCCCAAAACCTAGAGCGGCTCAGCCGTAGACAACCCACCCGTCCATGGCAGCCACAACAGCTTGCCTTGCAAATACTGGGAGGTCAGCTGACCTCAGGGAGATTCACCGCCTGGGCTTTTTGGGGCAACCTGATCATCGGGCCCCATCCCTGGCTTTGGTACTGGAAAGAAGCTATCGATCGGCGCTTCATGGGGAGCTTTAACGAACTCCCAAGCATGAGCGAAGTTCTGAAGCGACAGGAGAGCATGGCTTGCCGAGGTTGCGCAGCCAAATTGGCTGAGAAACCGTTAAATGATGCCCTAAAGCAGGCAGGCCTAGGAGCTCTTGGGCAACAACCTGAGGACGCTGCCTTGATTGCCAGCACATCCTCAGGCGACAGCTTGCTGCAAAGTGTCGATGGTTTCCCTGCACTGATCAGCGACCCCTGGCTTAATGGGCGCTTAACCACACTGCATGCCTGCTCAGATCTTTGGGCCAGTGGTGCGCATGTGATCTCTGCACAGGCTGTCATCACCCTGCCCAAGGTGTCCTCTGAACTTCAACAAGAGTTGTTGGTCCAAACGCTCAAAGGAATCCAATCAACCCTCGAACCACAAGGCGCCAAATTAATTGGAGGACATACCCTCGAAGCCCGCAGCATTCCGCCCCAACTAATCAATCTTGGAATCCAGCTCACCCTTAGCGTTAACGGCAAGGTGGCTTCTGGGCGTGTGCCTTGGAGCAAAGGCAAGCTGCAATCGGGAGATGTCCTGCTGCTCAGCCGCCCCATAGGCAGCGGCGTGATCTTTGCTGCAGCCATGGCAGGAGAAGCTCACCCAGAGGATCTCGACGCTGCACTTGCGCAGATGACAATCAGCCAGCACAACATCCTGACAGCGCTGCGCAGCCTTGAAGAGAGACATACAGGAATGCAAACCATTCATGCATGTACCGACATCACCGGCTTCGGACTACTGGGCCATCTCGGTGAAATGCTCAGTGCAAGCAATCACCAACGCCATAGAGCAGGGCTACAACCTCTACGTCTCCTCCTCGAAGCCGACGCCATTCCCTCCCTGCAGGGTGCTCTACCGCTACTCAAAGCTGGCTATTCGAGCACCCTGGCCCCAGCCAATCGCCGCAACTGGCACTTGCTCAATCCAAGCATCAACGGCGAAGCCGCACCGATCGAAATCGCACTGAACGATGTAACACCAGGCAGTGAAAACCACCAGGCACTGCTCGAACTCATGGTGGATCCACAAACCTGCGGCCCATTACTCCTGGCCTGTTCAACCAAGATCGCCTCAGAACTTCTCAGGGATGGGCCTTGGCAACGCATCGGCCAGGTTCAGCGGATGTAGTGGTTGCTGCTCATTCAATTGAAGTTGACTACTGAGAGTCACCAACACTGGACGTCATCAGCGTGCAACGCAACACGCGCGTGTACTCAATCTGTGGGCCATCCTCCCGACATGTATACCCACCTTGTTCAGCTCTCTTGATCAGAGGCTTGAGACGACGACGCATTGATTGGTCAGGACCACTACTCGCAAGCCAGGTAACCGATGGCAAAGGTGGTTGATCGAGTCGTTTCTGCAGCGCAGCATCATCCCCCCAAGGCATTGGATTGCTAAGCATCCGACCCGCGGCAACTTCCATATGATCACTCAAGTTAAGTAACCTCGCCCTCCGTCCATAGCGCTCCAGTTGGCCGGCTAGTGATTGGCTAATCGCACGGAAATTGTCTTGTTCTCTACCACCGGCACTGCCGAGCCCAGGGTGAAGCCCTATATAGCTCTGCTGCCACCACAAAACAGTTAGGGCCGTCAAAGCGACAAGCGCTAAGGCACTACCTCGGAGGTTGAGTCGAAGCCCCCCCAACTTCACCGCAATCAAAGGCAGAACCGCCGGCACCAGCACCACGAAGTAGCGGCTAAAAGCCAATGGCTTCACAAATGACACGGCCACTACTGCCAGAAGCATCAACGCGGATGGAATCAAACCGCTCTGATCCACAAGAGAACCAGCAACTACAACTGGCTGTAAATCCCTTCTATGGCCTTCATCACCATCATCACCAGCAGACAGTCGACCCCATCGTCGCAAAGCCAGCATCAGCAAGACAAACAAGCCAATTTTCGGGAAGGGCCAAGGACCAAGGGCCCTTGCCAAGGTCTCCTCAAGCAGAGCGAAACCTGGATGGGCCAACCAGCCACCCGTGGAATCACGAAAAAGATAAGCAGCCGCGTAAGCAATCCAAACCAAAGCAGGAAGCAAAGCCAGTGTGGCTATGCCACCCAGCCGCCAGCGCTGCTGCCATAGATCCCAAGCCGCCGCCGCCGCAAATAAAAAAAGGCCATAGAAATGGGTGAGTGCTGCCAGGCAAACCGTGATGCCATACAACAGAAGATCTCTTGCAAAAACAGTGCTTGATCCCACTGACTGCAAAAGCCGACGCCGCCACCACCAAGCAAGTCCCACAAACAACACCAAAAGGGCATAACTCTTGCCTTCGATCGCAAAACGCACCGGATAAGGACTGCAAAAAGCCAGCAATGCCGCAAGGCACAAACTCCGACCCCGCGTCACCCCTCGCGCCTAAGCCAAGGCGCCTGCCTGAAACACCATCACGATTCCACCAAGCCCATAGGCCAACCAGGAAAGCAATCGCAACGTCACAGCGTTCTGACCAACGCTCTGACCCCAGAACCAGAGCAGGCTGTAATAAACAGGCGGATGGGTGTCATTACGGAGCATTGCCAACAGATCCCTGAAACTCGGCTGAACACTCTTGCCAACGCTGTAAAGCTCATCACTCCACAAGCTGGTGACATCCACCAACAAAAGAGCCTTTAAGGCAAATGCCACTCAGACCAGGATGACCACTACTCCCAGCCCAAAGCGCCGCCAGAACAACATCACCTCAACGTCACCTGCTGATCGATCAGCTCCAGCCTGAGCCGCTGTAATTCGGCCCCCAAAGCCGGACCGGGTCGCCAGCCCTGATCAATCAAAGCCTTTGCCGATACAGGAGACTTCACCTGCCGCCACCGCCCCCACCAACGCAGCAAGGGTCGCCACATCGGTACACCCAAGCAAACGCAAAGTGCAACCGCCTCTGGCTGCCAACCATTGCCCTCCAGGGTTTCGCACCAGCGAGCGGGCGACCACGTCGACAAACTCTCAGCGACCTCTAGCGAAGCCAACAAAATCTGCAATTCGGCCGCTTCCGCCAACAACCTTTGCTGCAATTGTGGCAACTGCAAGCGTTCTGCCATAGCCAGAGGATCCGCAGCTCCGGCCACCAATGCTGTCAGCAACGGCAGCTCCAAACGCCAGGCCCAGCGCATTCGACGATGCCAGTTTTGATCAGCCTGAAGGCCCTCATCAAGTAACACCAGAGCTCCCCAGTCCTGCAAGTGAGCCACTGCCTTCTGCCAAGGCTCCCTTTCCAATAACAACTCCAGCTCCATCCGCAACCGCGTGGAAAGGGCTGGCGGTGCCAGCTTCGGCGCTTCGCCAGGACGCCAAGCCCAAGGCCAGGATTGAAGAGTGGAGCGCACCTGAGCAAGAGCCTCAGGCGCCAATACAAAACCAAGCCGGGCCGCATAACGGGCCCCTCGCACGACTCGCGTCGGATCATCCTCGACACTGTTTGAGTGTAAAAAAACCAGCTGACGCATGGCTAAAGCCGCCCAGCCATCATGGGGATCCAACAAGGTCATCCCTGGCAACTCCAAAGCCATGGCATTCACCGTGAAGTCCCTTCGGGCTAGGTCTTCTTCGAGATGACCCTCCGTGACCTGCGGGTTTTGTCCAGGAGATGCATAGGTTTCTTGCCGAGCAGTAGCTAAATCAAGCAAGACCCCATCAACCACAAGTTCCACCGTTCCGTAAGCCCCATGCACACGCAGCTGCGGCAAATGCTCTGGCCCTAAATGACGGCGAAGCGCCTTAGCTAAAACCACCGCTGAACCCTCTACCACCAGATCAAGATCAGGCAAACCTCGCCAGGGATCAAAATGAACCCGATGCAACAAGCCATCTCGAACCGCACCACCCACCAAGGCAAGGCGTTTAATCCCAACCTCTGACGCAACTTGCTGCAGTACCGCCAACAAACCCATTGGCAAACCTGGTCCATCGAATCCAGGCTCTGGCTTCACCAGACTCTCCATGGCGGTGGTATGCAGGAGAATTACCGCATCATCACGAACTTACAGTTTGTCTGCCCTCACCCGCTGCCTGCAGGAAGAGGCTGCCGCCATCGCCGTCGCTGCCGAACGACTGAGCAGCAGCCAGGTAGAAAAGGCATTGGTCTTGCTTGAACGCTGTGGTGATCAACGCGCCAAATTGGTGATCACCGGCGTAGGCAAAAGCGGCATCGTTGCACGCAAAATCGCTGCCACCTTTTCCTCTATCGGCCTGATGGCCCTTTACCTAAACCCCCTCGATGCAATGCATGGCGATCTGGGAGTGGTCGCCCAAGAGGACGTCTGCCTACTGCTCTCCAACAGCGGTGAGACTGCTGAACTGTTAGAAGTACTTCCCCACCTCAAACGACGTGGCACCGCTCGCATCGCTCTGGTTGGAAAGCCCGACTCATCGCTTGCTCGCGGTAGTGACGTGGTGCTTGAAGCAAGTGTTGATCGAGAAGTGTGTCCGTTGAATCTTGCCCCCACCGCCAGCACAGCGGTGGCTATGGCGATCGGTGATGCCCTTGCTGCCATATGGATGGAACGTCGCAACATCTCACCTGCAGACTTCGCGTTCAACCACCCAGCCGGTTCGCTCGGCAAACAGCTGACCCTCACCGCTTCGGACCTAATGGTGCCAGTTGCAAAGGTCCAACCACTACAACCCAACACCAGTCTGCAAGAAGTGATCTGCAAGCTGACCCAAGATGGTATTGGTAGCGGCTGGGTGGAAGACCCCTCCACCGCCGGACTGCTACTGGGCCTCATTACCGATGGTGATCTACGCCGCGCCCTGCGTGATCACAGTGCCGAGAATTGGGCCAGCCTCAGTGCTGCAGACCTTATGACAGCCGATCCAATCACCGTGAACGCTGATCTCCTCGCAGTCGAAGCGATCAAGCAGATGGAATGCAACCGTCGCAAACCCATCTCAGTACTGCCCGTCGTAGGCCCTGACAGCTCAGGCAATCTGTTGCTCGGACTACTACGGCTTCATGATCTGATTCAAGCAGGGCTGACATGAGCGGCAGCACCCTGATCTCTCGAACCCACCCCCGTTACTGGAACCGAGAGCTGCAATGGCGACTGCAGTGGAAGGCATTAGCTTCCATCGATCTACTGGTGATGGATGTTGATGGAGTCCTTACCGATGGTGGACTATGGCTTGATGCTCACGGCGAACTGCAAAAGCGATTTGATGTGCGCGATGGACTGGGACTACGACTGCTCCAACAAGAAGGCCTGATACTGGCATTGCTGAGTGGTGGCAAAGGAGGAGCGACCGAGGCGCGCGCAAACCAGCTCGGCATTCAGCACTGTTTAGTTGGCATCAAAGACAAAACCGCCGCACTCGCAGAACTCCAGCAACAGCTCAACCTTTCGCAATTAAATACCGCATTTGTCGGCGACGACCTCAATGACCTCATCGTGCGCCCTCTGGTCAAGCTCTTGCTAGCCCCTGCGGATGCCTGTCGTCCCCTTCGATCCCAAGCCGATGCCGTACTCCAGCGCCGTGGGGGGCATGGTGCCGTACGAGAACTCGCAGAACGCCTACTAAAAGCCCGTGGTCAATGGCATCAACTGCGCAAGAAAGGCTGGAAGGACCGCAATGACTAAAACAAGCTCGACGACACAACAAGGGGTCTTCCTTCTCGGGGTTGGCTCGCAAAAAGCCGGCACGTCGTGGCTCCATCTACAGCTACATAACCGAGCTGATGCAAATTTTGGCTTCTGCAAGGAATATCACATCCACGATGCATTAACTGTGCCAAAGCTAGTCCGCTACAGACAACAACAAGGTTCATGGCTCAAGCCACGCACTTGGCGTCGCCAACGCTTCTTCAAGGATACTGGGCGCTATTACGACTACTTTTACAATCTACTAAGCCAACCTCATATCAACCTAACCGGAGACATTACCCCCTCCTATTCATGCCTAAGCGCCAATACCCTGATGACAATCAAACGTGAATTTACGCAACGCGGGATTCCTGTTCGACCGGTTTTTCTGATGCGTGACCCCATTGAACGAGTGATTTCCAGCCAACGCATGAAACTGCGTAAACGCGGACAAAAAGACCCATCGCAAGAGATAGAAGCCCTTCGATCTCTTGTTAACAAACTGCCAAAATGAGTCTCGATTCGCAGTAATTACGCGCAGACTTTGGGCGCCCTAGATGAAGCCTTTGGTCACGAAAGCTGCTTCATCAGCTTCTACGAAATATTGTTCACACAGAAAACTTACGCGAACCTATGCAAATTCCTAGACATTAACTACCAAGAGCCACGCTGGGAACAAAACATCAATGTAAGTGCTACAGATACTCTCATACCAGAAGATATTTTAGAGCAACTAGGACTGTGGCAATCGCCTAGCTACCACGCAGTCAAAAATCAATGGCCGAATGTCAATATTGAATCAATATTGTTAACATCTGCAACTTGGTGCAGAAACCAATAAATGTCATTCACCTTGGCTTCACGATCAAGATTTCAAGGCACATTTCCTAGCTTCTTCCAACTGCTCAACCGTATCCACCGAAAGGGATGTCCCCTCAACTGCAAAGGTGGAAATCGTATGACCAGCTTCAATCAATCGCAATTGCTCTAGACGTTCAAGAGCTTCCAAAGGCGAAGGCGGCATACCTGACCAGCAGGCCAACACATCTCCTCGAAAGCCATACATCCCCACATGCCCCCAGTAGGTGGCATGGCGATGCCAATCCAAAGGATCCACATCGCGCACATGCGGAATCGCCGAGCGAGAAAAATAAAGCGCTCGGCCGTCAATAGCCAATAAGGTCTTAACCACATTGGGGTTATGGATAGTCTCGGGCTTGAGTCGGTAAACAGGAGTTATCACAGCTGGAACAATCTCTCTCTGCTCGAACTCCATCGCCATTGTCGTCACCACCGCAGGGTCCAAGAACGGCTGATCCCCTTGCACATTGATCACTGCAGTCATAGCCAAACGCTGTTGCTGCTGCTGCTGATCCCAACCTTCAGCTTGCTCATCCCAGGCCATGGCAACCAAATGATCGGCAACCGAAGCAATTCTTTCGCTACCTGAACTGCATGAAGCCGAAGTCATCAACACCGGGAAACCCCAGTCTTCCGCCATCTCTTTCAATCGATCACTATCCGTGCAAAGGACAACCGCCGTTGGCCCAAGAGCCTGACTACAGCGCTCAAGAACACGCTGCAGCATTGGCATCCCGCCGATATCTGCCAGAACCTTATTGGGTAATCGCGATGATTCAAGCCTTGCAGGCACGGCCACGACACTGCGTTGAACTCCCATCGGCATTAATCCCAAAGCTTCATCGCATCATCACGAGCACTAAACCATTCAGCCGCTAAGGCACCACCCATCGTGCGCTGTTCGCGGAACCATGGTCCACCCAAAGTCCAATGCAGTAACTGGGGTCGTGACTGCCCAACTGAAAGCTCAGGATCCTCCTGAACAGCAACCAAGTGGTTCCAAAGCCCACCCTCAATGGCTCCAATCTCATGATCACCAGCAAGCCAGTGAAAACGATGCAAATCAAGCCCCGTGGCCGTACTCACATAATCGACGGTTAGAGCGGTGCAACGACTGCAATTCAGCATCATTAGCGAGCTCCAGTTCTTTTTCGGGTAGGGGCTCTGAACCTCACCCAAGAATTTCTTCGTTTCTCCTGGCTCATGCTCATGCTTAACGCACATCACGGCCATCTGTTCATCGCGCTGGGCCCATAGCTCCGTGATATCACCACGGCAGAGCATGTCGCAGTCCATAAAAATCGCCCAGCCTTGATAACCCATGAGCTTCGGCACAAGAAACCTCGTGAAGGAAAATGCCGTGCTTTGCTTCGGATCGCGCTCCCGCCGGAACAAGCCCTGGCCTTCCAGCTGAGGAGTGACCAAAGGGGTTATTGCCAGCGGCATCGAGCTGTGCTGGTAAAGACTATCGATCAAAACATTGGTCGCAGCTCTTTCACGCGGGTCGTAACCGATATAAATCGGTATCGGCGTGGTCATGACTGAAATATTTCGCTCATGAAAATGAGCGTAGACCTTTCTCATCTCACCAACTCAATGGTGCAGAAACCCAAGCCGAATCAGGCGCAACAAAATTCAACGTCGTAGGGCTATGACTTGAGCATAATGACAAAAACAATGAAGCCCAAACAGCGAGCAGAAGGAAGCGCATCTAAAAGTCATATCTTCCATTCGAGAATGGCAACGCTCCTGGCATGGCACTTACGATGCAATGAAACGCATCGCTCTGAAAACAAGAAAAAAAGGGGAGCCGATTAATATCATTTTCTCAAAGTCCTGGTTCAAGCACTCTCACTACCTGACACCAATACCTCATGACCATATTGTCCTATTCGGCTTCGACAATCGCACTCATACGATCATTCCAGACATCAACCAAGGCAAAAACTACTCTCCAAGGTCAGGGGATTTTTCCTCGATATCGACACAGGTAAAAAATCGAGAAGTACAATGTCGACTTGGGCCCATACAGACAAATCTACCCATTTAAACCTGAACTCAAGAACGGAAGAATTTATCGCCATCATTAACACAAAACCAACAGCTGATTTTACTCAAATCTTCACATCAATCCACTCTAATTATTCAACTAATGAGCTTTTAAATACACAAGTCTCTGATTTAATTGCCTCACCCATGGCAACAGCAAGGCCACCTGAACCAAGCTCGACGAGTGACCCATCCAAGCACCGTCGTAACGGATCGATACCCCACGATTGGCATCAAAACGCATCCGGTTGCCCGCAAGGATGTGACTCGTGGAATGTTGAGCGGGCTGGAGCATTTGCTCATCGAAAGGGATTTCCAGCCAGGCACAGAGCCGCCGAAGACTCGTCTCAGGGTCAAGCGCGAACTGCTCGTAACCGAGCCGAAACACCTGGCGACCGCTGGCCTGCAGCAATCGGACCTGACGAGCATGCACCCGACACCAGCGCAGCAGCGGCTTCAGGCCAGGCAGCCAATGCTTCTTGTGACGACCATCCCGGGAGCGGGAATGGACCCAGCTACGTACATCTCGGGTGAGATAAAGGATACGAATTTCAAGGGCCGGATCATCAACAAACGGCAACACCATGTCGTCCTGATAGGACTCCACCATCCACTCAATTGCATCCCCCTGCTGCTTGACATGATGGTCAACTTCAGCAAGCAGCTGCTGCAACTTTTCAACAAGGGGAAAATGGTCGTGTGCAGGTAACCATTCGAGCAAAGGCCCCAAAACCGGACAGCTCGACGCGGTTCTGCCACAAGTACACAAACGCTGATGGCGCAATTCAGCCCTAAGACGAGCAGGACCACGTTGCTCCTCACCTGGTGAAGGAGTCCGCAAAATGCGTAGAGCCTCTTCCAGTCCGATCATGCGTGGGTGGCTCCCCAACGCCAAATCGAGAATGGTGGTGCCGCTATGGCCCAGGCCACGGATCAGGAGCAGTTTTTTACATGCCATGACCTCAGGCCTACTCCAAAGGCTCAATCGGAGCCAAACGTGGATCAAGAATCTTTGGCCCCATACCAGCAAACTTGACAGCAATCGACACTTTTTCGCCACTGCCGAAGGTATGGGTAATCTCCCCTTCGCCAAAACTGGAATGCACGACCCGGTCGCCCACGACCCATGCCTTGCCTGGAGCAGGCCCAGCCTGCCGCCGCCGCACTGCATTGCTAGGGGCTCCGCTCACACCACCGGCTTTGATCCTTTGATTGTCAGCGCGATCAACCCGCGTCAAACGGTCAAGCCGTCGCTCACGCCGTAATGCCACACCACCAATTTGAGGGAGATCACCCTGCACCAAATCCTCGGGCAACTCAGCAAGAAATAGTGAGGGAACAGCAGGCTGTCGCATACCACCCCAAAGTCTTCGCTCACTGGCATGAGACAAAAACAAACGTTCTTTGGCACGCGTCATCCCCACATAGCAAAGGCGTCGTTCTTCCTCCAAAGAGGATTGATCATCAAGGGAGCGATAGCTAGGGAAAAGCCCCTGCTCCATACCAACCAGAAAGACCAAGGAAAACTCCAGTCCCTTACTGCTATGCAAGGTCATTAACGTCACCCGATCAGCAGCCGTATCCTTGCTATCAGCATCGCTGGCCAACGCAGCGGAGGCTAAAAAGCCCTCAAGATTGCCCTCTTCATTTTCTTCCTGGTATTGCAAAGCAGCATTCACAAGTTCTTGCAAATTGCGTCGCCTCTCCTCTGCCTCATCGGTAGCTTCAGCGATCAGCTCACTGATATAGCCACTCTTCTCCATCACCTGCTGAATCATCTCCGAAGGAATCTGATCTTGAATCGAGCGTTGCAAGTCATTGATCAATTCACAGAACTGCAACAACCCCTTCGCCGATCTGCCTCCTAGTGAGCGCACTGCTTCGGCATCACTCACCACATCCCACAAAGGAATCCCAAGTTGATTGGCAGCATCAGCAAGTCTCTGCAAGGTGGTCTTGCCAATGCCTCGCTTGGGCACATTGATGACTCTGAGCAGGCTCACCGTATCGGCGGGGTTGACCAATAAGCGTAAATAGGCCAAAACATCCTTGATTTCACGCCTGTCATAAAAACGTAATCCGCCCACGACAATGTAAGGAATACGCCAACGCACCAACGACTCCTCAATCGCCCTTGACTGGGCATTGGTGCGGTACAACACTGCCACATCTCCCCAGCGAAATTCTGGATGAGCAGCTTCCAGCATGCGCATTCGATGCACTACAGCTTCAGCTTCTGCGATCTCATCGTCACAGCGAGTAAGGGTGATCAACTCCCCCTCACCACGGGTAGCCCGCAATACCTTGTCAATCCGCTCTGTATTGTTAGCGATCAAGGAATTAGCTGCCTCCAGAATTGTTGAGGTAGAGCGATAATTCTCCTCCAACTTCACCATGGTGCGAGTGGCATCGTCTGATGCTTTGTCGCCAAAGTCGTCCTGAAAGCCCATTAAGATCGTGAAGTCAGCCGCACGGAAGCTGTAGATGCTTTGATCTGCATCGCCGACCACAAAAACTGAACGGCCCTGCCAATCCTCAAAGGTTTCAGGTTCACGACCATCGGTAACCAACAACTTGATCAACTCGTACTGAGTGCGATTGGTGTCTTGGTATTCATCAACCAACACATGTCGAAAACGATTGTGCCAATAACGTCGTATCTGCTCGTTCTGCTGAAGTAACTGGACGGGCAACAACAGCAGGTCGTCAAAATCAAGAGCGTTGTTCGCCGCTAATGCCTTGCGATAACGCCGATACGTCTCAACCGTGAGCTTGCCTCGCTGACCATCGACCTGTGCTGCCAATTGATCAGGAAACCAGCCTTGATTTTTGGCGTTACTAATCGCCCAGCGCACCTTCTTAGGCTCAAAGCGCTTGGGATCGAGCTGTAGCTCCTGAGTCACAATCTCCTTAACCAAACTCTGGGCATCGGCCTCGTCGTAAATCGAGAACTGCTTCGTCCAGGTGAGTCCCTCCTTGTCTTTGAACTTGTCTATGTCGTAACGCAACATTCGCGCGAACAGGGCATGGAAGGTGCCGATCCACAGCTCCTTGGTCACCTCGCGGTAGATGCGGGTGCGCAGCTGACGCTGCTCCACAGGCGGCAGGGTGCTCCAGGGCTGCCCAAACTGACTCTGCGCCAGACGCTGAGCCAGCAACAGCTCAAGACGCTCCTTCATCTCCCGGGCCGCCTTGTTGGTGAAAGTCACCGCAAGGATCTGAGACGGATCGGCTCCGTGTTCGCCGATGAGATGGGCGATGCGATGGGTCAGAGCTCGCGTTTTGCCGCTGCCCGCACCGGCCACCAACAACAACGGGCCCTCGTGATGATCCACCGCCCTTCGCTGAGCGTCATTGAGGCCAGCCAGGAAACTCATCAAACATCCGATTTGGGCTCACCTTAAATTCGGTATTACCAAAACAGGGAAGGAATGCACCGCAACCGCCTGATCCGGTTCGCACATAAAACAAGGCCGCTTGATGCTCTTTTCGCCGCCAGTCTTTTTCTCGGACTTGAACGAAGTCACCACGCATGGACGCTGGGCCTGCTGACCGCCTGGATCGGCCTTCGATGCTGCATACAAATATTTCATGATCGGAATCAACGGAATTGGCGACAACAGAACCTCTCTCAGATTGTGATCTCGAGCCTTGTTTTTTTTCAGGCAAGAACAATCATCCGGCTTGACGACCATCCAGGTGCTTCCTTTTACATCTTGATCGTCGCCGCTCTTAGTGTCGGAGCGACTTATCTCATTGACGACTGGACACGCCTTCTGCGCTGGATCAGCTGCTCGGCCTTATTTATCAATACAAAATTGATCTGGATTGCTTCTTCGGGATACCCCGCTGGAAGTAGCGACAATTGGCTTACCGCAGTCAATAATCAAATTTTCGAACTAGGATTTGGAAGAGTGAATGCATTGGCATCAGTTATTGCACTCACCACAATTCTCTGTTTTTACGGTTTAAGGAGAGATCATCAGCCAATCGCAAAGGTAATTCATACCCTTGGGTGCATCAGCGGTTATGCACTTTGCCTACAGACAGGCTCACGCATGGCAGCTGGAGTGCCCCTAATCGCAGCCATGGCAGCATTCGCCATTTGCATCAAGGATTACATTCCAAATCGCTCAGCTCGACGCATACAAACATGGATTACTTTAGCCACGACTGGGTTGATCGCCGCCGCTATTTGGGCCACTGCAATTCAGCCTGATATAGGAGCAGGAATGGGCAGCGAAAAACTCAGACTGAGCTTCTGGCAATGCTGGCTTCAAAATTCTATTTTTGCAGGGAATGGAAAGATCGTCCATGGCATTGGATACAACCTGGAAAACATGGTTAATGCCTGCAACAATCAATCTGCAGACAGCGGCCTAATCCAATTAATCGGACAACATGGTCTATTGGGAGTGCTTGCCATAGGGCTATTACTAACTCTATTGATCCGCAGTCTTTTGAGTCAACGAACGGAGGACATGAAGTCAATCACACACCCATGCCGACTGCACTGCTCCTGGTCCGAGGCAGGGATAGGAAGCCTGTTGACAGTCTTACTCTGCAATTTGACAACACCCGCTTATCTAGGAAGCTTTGTAGGAGCCGCACTGACCGGCCTTGCACTTTCAATGAGCCTGGTCCGAACCGATTCCGAAACAACTGTTAAATAGAAATGTCAAAGTCAAAACATCCATTAATTGTCTGGATGGCAAGCTTTTTTGCTGCCCTGCTGACCCTTGCATTTGTCGCTCACCAATGGGTCGAAGCAAATCGCGACCTCTGGCCCAATCCACGATCAGAGGAAGGGCTAGCCATAACCTTGACTTACAACATAGCCAGTCATGGTTTTTTCTTATTGGCTCTGGCAGCAATACTGGCCTGGCTGCTGAATCAAACACGTCAGAAAGCATCCAGAGATCCGCATTCGTCGCGAGGCAAACCACTCAAGCGGCACAGAGCATGGAAAGCAGTATCTCAGCACCCATTTGCCACGGTGATTTTCACCGCTTGCGCCATTTTCATGGTGAGCGAAGCAAGCTGGTTTTACAAAGAAATCATCGGATGGTTTGACGATATCCAGGCAGGCTACCTGCTTGATAATTTCTCGTTACGAATGAATCTATTTCGAGAAACCATGTCTCGAAACGATTTTCGATTTTACCCCTTGGCCTTCCAAGACCTACAAATCCTCAGTTGGTTAACACCATATCCAAAGATCTGGATGATTTTTAATGTGGCACAAATGATCGCCACAGTAATGCTTGGTGCCAAAATTGCTGGCCTCACCGCGAAGCATAAACAAGGGCGCGAAGCAATCGCGATGTTTGCAATTTTATTTATATTCATAGCCCCAAGTGCCTACAGTTATTTTCAATTTATTTACAGCGAGCGCATTGTGACTCTTTTATTTGCTGGCCACCTTTATGCATACATAAATTATAAATTTACAAAGCAAGCTCTATCACGAAATGCCGCGATCGCCTGCGCCTTAATTGGAATTTTCTTCAAAGACACCGCAATACTTTTATTTCTTTCACCTGCAGCAGTAACGCTTGCGCTGGGCAACATAGGCCTAGTCACAAACATGCCTAAGCCCAGCGAAACTTCATTTAAAGGTTGGATTTCAGCGTACAAAGCAGAACTAGCAATTATGAGCCTGGCTCTATTCTTTATAATATGCTTTGCATACTTAAGCTACCTGCCTAGCTTATATGTAGGCGGAGATCGCTACGACGCCGAACTGAAATTTTTACGTTTTGAGCCAGATTTACGCCTCTTCATTCTTTCCATCTATACAGCGATTAGGTCTTTTCAAATTCTCAAGAAAAAGGAGACTCCAAATCCAGTCGACGGCGCAAATTTTGGAGCACTTGCATATGTATTCGCTCTTTATTACTTTGTTGGATACCGCTCCAGCAACTATATGGCACTGCCAATGCATTTTGTTGCTGTCATCGACATCCTCATTGCATGGCAATCCTGCATCAAGCCATGGTTAGAGAAAAGCATTGGTCCTAACAAAACAGGTTTTGCAGGAACATTTTTAAGTGTTGCAATTATATACGGTGAGCATATGTTTCCAAACACTTTTTATCACCGCATCAAAGATATGACCATGACACAGCGCTCATGGGCAGCCACATACAAAAAATCTGATGAAATCTTGCGCGCAGCACGCGAAACAGGCCAACCAGTGAACGTTATTTTCTCCAAATCATGGTTCCGGCGATTCAGTCACTTAAAACAATTGAAATATGATCGACTTATTTACCTCAACGAAGATACAAAAGAATATTTAATCGTTGACGGAGTTGGCAAGGGTGGCTTCTATGAACCACAAATAGGTGATTTTTTCTTAGACCTTGATACTGGTCGCCACCGGATAAAAGAATTTGGCATTAATATTGACGGCTTTGTGCCCATTTACGAATACGCAGAAAATCTCAAGAACGGCAGAATTTATACAAAGCGCTAAAAGGTTGATTTAAATCACTTACTTCATGTCCAATCATAGATTGGCTTTAAAAAGTGCACTTAGCATCAACATCTTATTCATAAAAAATTTACTCGTACCTTGATCTTTTGTATTTTTGCATGCAATACCTACAGCAAATAGAATCGACAGACTTTCTTCGTTATAATTTCCCCACTTATATCCCAGCATGCAACGATCCAGACATAGCCAAAAAGCCAAAGCCAACAAAACTGAGCAATTCGACTCGAAAGGCGACAACAACCATTACTTGTCTCCTGAAAAGCAAAAATAATGCTTTGATGATTGACAGTACGCTACATCCTCATATGCTCAAACCAGAAAAGAAAGCATTGCTAACTAGACCAAAAAATACTAGTCAACAAAGCCTTGCATCGCAATTTCACAATGAAACGAAGGCGTTTTAATTGCCTTCAATACTTGAAAAAACTTGGTGCGTTAAAACCCATTCGCAAACTTTGTTGCGCCAAGGGGCAATAAAAACAACTTCAAATCCAAAAAATGGCAATGCAATATCACTTCAAACAAAAGCAAAATGGGAAAACTTCGGGGCTTTTCTTAATTGACTCAATGCAAAAAAACTAAAGCAGCTAAAGCGCAGATTCGAAGCATTCAGCAACGTTACTAACCTGGCTTTTCCAAACACAGTATGTCACTCCAGATAGGATCGAGAGCATCCCATGAATAGGCGTCCATAAACTCAGCAGCCGCGTCACCTAACCGACGGCGCAACTCTGGATTCTCCGCCATGGCTTGCATGGCCTCTGCCAATAAAGTCACTTTCTCGGTAGGAACAACCCAACCGCTTTTGCCATGTACCACCACCTCCAAAGGACCAGGTGATGCATCGCTGACGATCACCGCAAGACCACTTCCCATCGCTTCAAGAAGTGAGTTGGGCATCCCCTCAAAACGAGAAGACAGCACGAAGACTGCATCTCGGTGATACAGAACTTGAGGATTTCGCTGAAACCCCATGAATCGCACTTGACCTCTTGGCAGTAGCGAAGAAGCCAGTGTCTCAAGCGAGGCGCGCTCTGGACCATCTCCAGCAATCAGCAATGGCCACATCTCTCGAAGTGGTTCTGGCAGTTGGGCATAGGCCTGAATCAAAAGATCAATGCCTTTCTGAGGCACCAGGCGGCAAACTGCCAAAAAACAAGGGCCCAACGCTGGCCCATCCGAATGATTGCCCGTATGAGAATCCACAACCAAAGGATTCGGCAACAAGCGCATGTCATCAGCCATCGATGGATGGCAGTGCTGAAGCCCCTCAAGCACCCCAATCGTATTGGCTGTAATGACATCCGCTCTCTGCCACAACCAAGACCGAAGCCTGAGCCATGGGAGCGACTGCTTCTGCAGACGCGGATCATTGCGTTCCGATACCACAAGATGACCGGGCAATGCCCACATAGCCTGGCAGCAGAGCAAGTTAGTGCGAGTGAGCAAAGACAGCACGCGGGCAGGCTTTCCCGCGTACAGGAGATCTCTCAACAATGTCGCCTGAACGCCCGAGGCGCTGGACACCAACCACTGCACGAGCAACGGCGCCTGGCCTGGAACCAACCTCTTCAGCACTTTCCATCCGATCACGAGGCTGATCCAAGCCAGAGATCGACGACCCCAGGTGCATGAGAACCGCCAGATGCGCGCTATGGGAGCGCGATTGCTGCTGGTTTCTGCAACTGCAGGCCCAAGATCGACCCAACGCAAGCCCTCCGGAACAGCATGCGTCAAGGGTTTATCAGGCAACAGAGTGACAAGCGTCACCTGGCGTCCTTGCACCAGAAAATGCTCCGCTGCCATCAACGCCACTTTCTGGGCTCCACCTGGCCCCAGATGGGGCAAGACGATCACAAGATCGCTACCAGCAGGCAAGGCCGCCGTCATCAGTTCATTGATGCGTGGCACTGCTGAAGACGCTTTGCCAAGAGTGCATTCAATTCCTTAAAAGAAGAATGATTCAGCAACTGGGATGTGCGCCGAATGCCCATGTCACGCGTGACAACATCCGTACTACGCAGTTGCTGCAAAGACTGTTGCAAGTTCACCATTAAACCGAGGTGATTTTCCTGAGTTTTAGAGAAGCTATCCCCGGACTGGCTAAGACAATCACGACGCACAGCCTCCTCAACGACACGGAGCTCCGTTTGCGTCCGTTCCATGGCATCAGGAACATTGGAAACAGGGATTAAGGCGCCAATTGCCAAACAACGCGACAGATTGCTTGACATGCGCAGACAAGCATCGGCATTGAGCTGCGGATAGCGCAACTTAGAAGCCACCTCCATCACCTCAGACCAGACCCAGGCGAGAGCCTGATCATTTCCCACTAACACAGCAAGATGATAAAAGCAGGTACACAGGGAAATCAAAAGTTTGGCCTGATTGCGCCGATTCGATGCCGTGCATCCATACACAGCGTCATCAGCAGCGAGCTGGTTGACAAGAGGATGAATAGACAGAAGTAATGATGATGCTTTCGCTGTATCACTCAGCTTGATCACCAAATAGCTCTGAGCAATCAGCGAATAGCAACGATGGCTCGGCAACAAGTCGTGCAGTGTGGACAAACCCTCCAAAGCCAAAAGCCGATCCTGGGCATCTTGCGGACGCGATCCCGTTCGAAATAGCAGACGCTCAACGGCGCGATAATCGCCATCTTGCAAGCGAGGAACCAACAAAGAAAATGCCTGATCGAGTTGTCCCGCTCGGAAGGCCAGCGTGCACTGCATGGATTGCACATCAGCATCCCCAGGGCTACGACGGGCAGCTAGATGGGCCACGACTGCTGCTCGCCGATAAAAATGCAACTTGAGACTGGCTTCAAACAGTCGATAAAAACCAGATCGAGGACACAACCAGCCTGAGCTCAGGCGACAGGCCCAAAAGCGTGCTTCATATCTCAAGCGCTGAGTACGCCTTTTGAGGCCATGAACATGAATGATTACAGCTTGATCTCCTTGCCGATGGCTAGATCGAAAGCAAAGGGATCAACAGACTCACTTCCACTTCCAGGGAAAAAGGTGAATTCTCCAAACATCACACGAGACACCATCACTCCAGACATCACCTGCTTCACACTGTAAAGATCCACACGCAAATAAGGAAAGTCGCGAGAGAAAGCTGAAGCCATCTCCAGCATCTCATAAAAAGTGTCAGGTCGCTGAGGTATGACCTCAGGCTGAGGATAAACCCATTGCACAGGCTGAAGCTGCCATGAAGGATGAAGTATTGCGATCGTTCGTTCACCAGAGCGCAATCCCTGATTGACCTGAATCATCAAACAGTGCCCACGACTCATGTGAAACTTATAATCAACCAGCTCCTCCCCATCCGCAGGTTCAATCAGTTCCTCAATCAGAAGACGCCGCGGAACTGGCCAGTACGCCCATTCATGCTTGTAGACACCATAGGGGTATTGAAGCCATGCCCTTGATTGCAGGCGCAACGCGTCAAGATCGAAGGCTTGACTCTGATCGACAAAGAGATTCGCGCCCGATCGATGGGTGGCCTTAATCAGAAAGCGTTGAGGAAGTTCATGCCAACGGATCTCTGAAACATCTTTCGTCACGGCCAAAGTGCGCGCAACATCGAGACGGAACCCATGCTGATGAGCCCACTCCAGCGCCAATTCTTTGGCAAAAATCTTATCAACAGCCCGAACAAAAATCCTTGGAGATCGCCTAATCTTGAGAACTGTGATCTTGTGGTGAAAGGTGCATGGATGAGGCAGATTCAGCTCATACCCAGTTCGTTCTCGAAACGCTCGGTGTAACTCTGGGTAGCCACAAAGACGCTCTTTGATCTGAAAGCAACGTCCGCGAATTTCATAGACGAGTGGTGTTTCCCAAAGCCAAAGTCGGAATCGATTGAGGCGCTTCAGTGGCATAAGCCACTGTTCCCTCCAGGTCGTGATGTCATTCGCAGGCATCGGCACGCTGGCTAAGACGCTTGTCGAACAGATCTCGGCAAGGGTCTCATTTTGCACTGCTGGCCCAGGCCAGCAAGGGGCCAGAACAACAGCAGCATGGGAGCCGGCGGAACCTCCACATCCACATCCACATCCACATCCACATCCACAAGGTGATTCCAACCACCCTCGATGGCTCCTATCTCATGGTCGCCCTCCAGCCAATGAAAGCGATGCAGCTCTAAGCCTGTGGCCGTATTCAAGTAATCCACAGTGAGTTTGTTGCAACGACCACAGTTCAGCAGCATCAACGAACTCCAGTTCTTTTTCGGATAAGCGCTCTGCACCTCCCAGAAGAACTTCACGGTCTCCCCCGAAATGTTCATGCTGCACACACATTGCGCCATAGCGGTCATCCCGCTGATCCCAAAGTGCCTTGATGTCGGCACGGCACAACATGACGCAATCCATAAACAGCGCCCAGCCCTGATAGCCCATCAAGCGGAGAACGAGAAGCCGGGTGCAGGAGAAGGCTGTGCTCTGCTTCGGGTCGCGCTCGCATCGGTAGAGGCCCTTGAGCTTCCATTTGAGGCGTCACCAGCGGCGTGATCGCGAGGGGAGCCGAACTGTGCTGATAGAGGCTGTCAATCAGCACAGTTGTTGCAGCCCTATCCCTCGGGTCATAGCCGATGAAAATCGGGATTGGAGCCGTCAACATCCGCCTGCATCACGTGATGGATTGAGATTAAGGCTGCTACTGCAAGAGCCCTAGGCTCCTGAGCATCAAAGCTTTAAGCCATGGCTGCCCGCAGCATCGCCCTCGGCACCATTCGTTTTGCCAACGATGCACCGTTCGTGCTGATTGGAGGTATCAATGTGCTCGAGTCGCGGGAATTTGCCCTTGAGGTTGCTGGCCATTACAAAACGGTTTGCACCAAGCTCGGAATTCCCCTGGTGTTTAAGGCTTCCTTCGACAAGGCCAACCGCTCCTCCATTTACTCCTACCGAGGACCTGGCCTCAGGGAAGGGCTCGAGATACTTCAAGGGGTGAAAGACACCCACGGGATCCCCGTGATTACCGATGTGCACAGCCCGGAAGAAGCAACCCCAGCGGCAGAAGTCTGCGACATCATCCAGTTGCCCGCCTTCCTCGCGAGACAAACCGATCTCATTGAAGCAATGGCCAAAACTGGCGCAGTCATCAACATCAAAAAGCCGCAGTTTCTCAGCCCATCGCAAATGTCAAACGTGGTGGAAAAGTTCCGCGAATGCGGCAACGAGAATCTGCTTATCTGCGAGCGGGGAAGCAACTTCGGCTACGACAATCTTGTGGTTGACATGCTCGCCTTCGGAGTAATGAAGCGCTGCTGCAATGACCTACCCCTGATTTTTGATGTGACCCACGCGCTCCAGTGTCGCGACCCAAGTGGAGCTGCCTCCGGTGGCCGCCGCAGCCAGGTGGTCGATCTGGCACGTTCTGGCATGGCAGTAGGCCTGGCCGGACTTTTCCTAGAATCGCACCCCGATCCCGACAAGGCGCGCTGCGATGGTCCAAGTGCGTTGCCACTGGCGCTGCTTGAACCTTTTCTCCAACAGGTCAAAGCGATCGATGAGGTTGTGAAAGCACTCCCAACTCTCTCGGTGAGCTAGTTAAACAAGCTCAAGATCAGCTCTCAGTTGATTGCTGCCTACTGCTGACTGGAAGTCACCCATTGAGCATTCAAGGCAGCCACCCCAGGTGCCAAGACCAGGGTGATGATGCCGCTCAATCTCTGACCGCGAATCAATAACAACTTGCGTTTCGGGGTATCCACACAGATCAAAAGTGGGTGGTGGAGCGAATCTGCTGCTGCAGAAATCGTGTCAGATCCTGCAAATGATGCTCGAGCGTGAATGCAGCCAACACCCGCTCCCGGCCAGCCAGCCCGAACTGAGCGGCGAGATTGGGATCGGCCATCAGCCTTGTCATCGCTTCAGCCATCCCGTCCACATCGCTTTCCTCCACCAGCAGCCCAGTGCTGCCATCCAGCACCACATCAGGAATCCCCGCATGGAGTGTCGCCACCACCGGTAGACCAGAGAGCTGAGCCTCCATCACCGAAACAGGATTGCCTTCACTATCGCCATCGGGAGCAATCTGGGAGTGCTGCACGAACACCCTCGCCTGACGCATCAATGCAGCCACCTCCGATTGTGTTTTAACGCCCAGGAAGCGAACCCGATCCTGCACCTGCAACGCCTGCACCAAACGACGAGCTTCCGCAAGCAACGGTCCGTCACCCACCATCCACAACTCACCTTGGGGTTGGCCCGCAAAAGCACGAATTGTTTGGAGAGGGCCTTTCTTGGCAACAAATCGCCCCACAGCAAGGAACACCGGCGCTGCGAGGGCCGGATCGCCAACTGAGAACAAGGCTGGATTGGCACCCGAGGGGCTGATCAAAATCGTCGACGGTGACGCTCCCAGCTGCTCCAACGTGGTGGCCATCGGCCTCGATTTGCACACCACACCAGAGGCAATGCTGACGAGCCGCCGATAGCGAGAACGCAAGACACCAAGGCGCCGATTTGCAGAAAGATCCGAGCCCCGGAAATGAACCACAAAAGGCACATCGGCACGGGCAGCCGCCTGCATCACCCGTACCGCATGGAAGCCAAACTCGGCCAACACCACATCGGGTCGATGCCTGCGGATCAAGACCCACGCCACGAACGCTGCAGGAAGCTCGGCCAAACGAAGCCAACCCAAACGAGTGCAGATTTTGCTGAGCAGCACTCCCAAGCCATAAGCAAACCTGCCTGGCTGATCCAAGGGAAATTCATCGCCGAAGTAAGCGCTGACCTCAAACGGCAAGCCGGCCAGATTCGCACGAACAAACGTTTCCGAGGCAACCCGGCGGGTTGGCGCAAACACCAATAAGCGCTGGCGATAATCAGTCATGACGTCGTCACACGGAAGGGAAGAGTTGCTCCAAGCGTTCGAGGCATCGCTTCCGAAGCAATTCCGATGCGAAGCGCTGACGCACGGCCTGAGCTTCTCGCCCCAAGCGTTGGCGCAGATCAGAGTCGATCAGCATGGCGTCAAGTTGATCAACCCAGAAAGCATCAGGCCTCTCTGCCGGTATCAAGATCCCGTCATGGTCAGACGTGATCAATTCCGAAGGCCCCTGGGGACAATCCGCTGCAACACAGCAACAGCCTGCTGCCATGGCCTCCAGCAACACATTCGGGAACCCCTCATAACGAGAGGCCAACACAAACAGAGTCGCTCTGTCATACCAATCCGCCATGTTGCCGACTCGACCAGGCAAATGAATCCGATCCACCAAGTCAGGGCGATCGTGCACCCGCGCCAAGAGCTCGGTTTGTTGGTCCCGGCCTCGGTAGGGCCGCTGATCCAAACCAACGAGCACGAGCTGCAAATCCTGATGACGGTCGGCAAGCGCCAAAAACCAATCGATGAGGCGATCGAAACCCTTTTGATGGGCCTTCGTTCCAACACCAAGAAGCACAGGAGCGTCACCGCTCACACCAGCATCTGCAAGCCAACAGCAAGGATCCAGCTGCGGATCAAACACATCGAGGGGCCACTGCACCGGATTTGGCAACAACAACTGATCACGCACACCGAGGTGAGCAGCTTGCCAATCGGCCACGACCTGTGTCTGCACCAGGTGCAGTGCAGCCCAGGGATATACCCATCGACGTAACAGGCGCCAGACCAAACCAATGCGTTTCAATGGCGGGAAATTTCTCTCCGACACCACCGTGGGGATCCCCAGCCCCCGAGAAGCCAAAAGCAATTTGATAGCAGGGATCGAGGTGACGCCAATGGCCAGACTGATCTGCTCACGCTTGAGCCAGCGTCGCAAGCGCCAAACCCGCACAGGGAATCCGACAACACCAAGCCATCGAACCCACCTGCTGTCGGAGGTTTCCACCAAACGTTCAACACCATCAGGCAAGGGATAGAAATCCCAAGTAAGTGGTTTTCTCGTCAGCAGAACTGGCGACCAACCCGCATCCCGCAACCATGACGACCAAGTAAGGGTGATGCGCTCAGCACCACCGAGTTTGAAACTATCGATGTAGAGCACCACGCGCCGCATCGACACCTCGCTGCTGCTCATGAACCGGTCACCTGGACTCGCGAGTGAGACCCAAAGCGCGCGAGCAGCCCTTGCTGTTGAAGGATCTCGAGCATCGCCTCCGTTCGAGTTTGATATGTCTGAGTCCGTGCTCTGGCAAGGCGTTGATCCAGATTGGGACCTTGACCAGCCAAGACTGCTCGAATCGCCTGTTCAAAGATCTCGACTTGAGGCTCGCAAAGGCAAGCCACGTCGGCATGAGCAATCAAAGCGGGAATCGCTGTGGCCACCACAGGCAACCCTGCAGACAAATACTCGAAGAATTTCATCGGGAACATGTTGCGGGTGTAGCCGTTGAGCTGCAAAGGCAGAAGGGCCACATCCACGTGGGCTAACCAGGCCGGTAATGCTTCATAGGGCTGTGGACCAACCAACTGAACATTTGGGCAACTCTCCAGAGCAGCCACATCCGTAGACGGATCACATTCGCCAACCGGACCAATCAGCACAAAATCCCAGCCAGGATTACGACTGATCAGATAATTCAAGAGCCTGAGATCTAACTTGTAGGCATCAATCGCCCCCATAAATACGAGTCGAGGGCGAGGACTTGGTCTTAAAGATTGTGGGCAAGTTAAAGGCTGAAGCGCATGATTGAAATGACGATAATCGGCGACATTGCCAAACATTCGAGCAGCTTGATTCCAGCGAAGATGAGTGGCCTGCAATTCAGGCGAGGTGGTGAACAGCACATCAACCTGACGCGACAACTGCCGCTCATTAACTTCGATCAGCTGAGAAGGCATACCTGGCTGCTCTTGAATGCGATCGACACAGTGGTAAACAGAAGCTGCAAAACGGCTGAGATCGAGATAGAGAGTTGTGAGAGGGTTATAAGTCCATAAAATCTGGAATCGGAATTTCAACGATCGAGTCGCAACAAACAATCCAATTCGCAGCAGAAAACGATTCAAAGCCAATTTCAAACCTGAATGCCCACCAGGGATGACTGGGGGCGACCAGACCCAGAGGTTTTTGTGACGCCTATAGGGCAACCGAATCATTCGGCGAAGACGCCGAATGATTCGGGCTCGGTCCGTAATTCCTACCCGAGGTGCACGAATCCCAAGTGATTCCACATACAACACACGGTGGCCAGCCTCAGCCAGCGCAAGAGCCGTGTGCTGCTTATTGGTCCACAGCGGATGATCCCAGTCTGCGGTGGAAAGAACAATAAAATCGGCCATGAGAACTATTCACCTTCGATTAACGTCATTTCTCGGAAACTGGCCGACTCTCTCTGCAGTTCTTCAAACGTGCCATTGGCAATAATTTTGCCGTTTGCCATTTCATAAATTTGATCGCACTTCTTGACCGTCGACAAACGATGCGCAATCACAATTGTGGTACAGCGGCGTCCAACAATATCAAGAGCCTGCATTACATCATGCTCAGTTTTGTTATCGAGAGCACTTGTCGCCTCATCCAACACAAGTATTTTTGCCTTGCGGAAGAAAGCTCGAGCCAGAGAAAGTCTTTGCCGCTGACCGCCAGAAAGTTTCACACCATTCTCACCAACCATGGTAAATAATCCATAAGGCATCTGACTCACATAGTCGTCAAACTGAGCAGCCTCCAAAGCGACCCAAACATCATCATCATTGATGGATTCAAGATCTTGACCGAAGGCAATATTTTCGCGAATACTTGCATCAAGAAGGCGAATATCCTGGGGTACAAGTGCGCAATTGGCCTGCCATGCTGGCACCTCCTCTTCATTGAGCGGAACACCGTCTAGCGAGAGTTCACCTCGCGTGGGAAGAAATAACCCCAGCAACAGATGAGCCAATGTGCTCTTACCGCTGCCTGTTCGGCCAACCAAAGCAATCCTTGAACCTACGGGAATCGTCAGGTTCACATCTCGAAGCACCTCTTTCTCAGTGCCGCCATAAGTAAAACCCACGCCCTCCAGTTCAATAAATCTGCGTGGCATAACTCCCTCGGGAGTGGGCACCCCGGGGGACGACAACACAAGTCGATCAGGGGTCATGCTCAACAACTGCAAAGCATCCTTAATTTCAGGCAGGCCGCCTCTGAGCTTGTTAATGCTGCGAAACATCGATTGCAGGGGAGACGAGATGCGCAACAAAGTGACCAAGACTGCTGCCAACATCGGCACAGCTTCACGAATTTTCTCTGTATCACCAGCCAGCAATGCCGGAGCCAGACCAACCAAAAACAGGATGGTGATACCTGCAGGCTCAATGATGAACCGTGGCACATCAGGCAAAAGCTTGGACAGACGGTCATAACGCTTCGCGACAACTCCATCTCGAGAGAATCTTCGAACAAAGAATTCATCAGCAGAATAAATTTGCACATCTCTCATGGACCTCAGAGACTCCATCAAATATAAATTGATCCGCCGCGAGTAACGCAACTTCTGCTTCGTTGCCAGGCGCAAATATGGGGTAATGATTACTGAAGCAATGACATAGGCAGCCAACATCAAAACGAAAATCAACAGGGCATCCCAGCCAAGTACAAATACCACTCCAACAAGTAGTACTAAAACTGAAAGCGTGTTACCAACAATTGTAATCAGAGGTGTAACAACTGTCGTCGAAATACGGTTAAGTATTCTATTAAATCTCTCCGAAAGATGAGCAGTTCGATTGTGAGTAAAGAACTCATAACGCTGCAGCATCAAGTTGGCATAGACCTTATTAACTAAATCTGTCCAAATCTCCGCACTGAGCAAACTCTGCATCAAAGAGACACCAAATCGGATCGCCGAGGTGAACCAAAAAGAGGCAATTAATAGCCCTAGCAACCATCCGGTTTGATCAAGAATGCCACCGCCAAAAAAGCGAATGCCCGGAATACGATCATGCAACGTCGCTCCCGACATCACCCCTACCAACCTGGCCAGCAGACCAACCAGCAGCATGTCAAGCAAGCCCTGAAAAAAGGAGGCCAGCAAAACAACAATCAGAAGGTTGATGCGCTTAGAAGGAAGTTGACGCAGCAGCTGTCTTAGTTCCTTCCAGGTCTGGCTTTGCAAGAACATGGACACGCCGCACAATTCTTCTCGGAGGCAGACGAAACGCAAGCATCCTTAAAGCGCAAGTTACCGGTTGCCAACCTCCACAATCAGCAACAGGTCGGCCAGCCAGGTAACCGATTGACCCTCCCCAAGTCCCCTAGTCGATGCAGCAGCTCATCAGAAAGACACAATCCACAATTAGCGGCGAGAGATCAGCCGTCTCACAAGCCTCAATATTCGGCCAACCTTTCGATTGAATCGCAACACAAAGGTTGGAGCCCTCCTGAGGGACACTTCATCTGACGGCATGGTCTCAATAGCAGCCAGCGCCGATCTCCAACGCGACATCAAAGCTGTTTCCGTATGTTCACTTAACAGCTGATTGAGCCGCTCCTGCGTTGGACGCCAAGCCGCTGGCTCTCGCACAGATTCGCAAATCCGTCGCACATCCCAGGCGAGACTGCCGCAACCAATCTGATGGCCCACCACACTCGGCTCAAGGGTATCGGCGAGCGCATGGTTGAAACTGCTGAACACAACGCAGCCGCAAGCCATCGCCTCTAGAGGGGGCAAGCCAAAGCCCTCACTCAGGCCATTACTCCGCCAATACTCAGCCGAATCGTAGATATAAACCTTGGAAGCATTGAACAGAGCGACCAGATCCTCCACCCAGCCACTCTGAACCACAACCTTCAGCCCTAGCTTTCTCAAGGCAGGAACCAATTGCCCCAACACATAACGGCTACTCTTTCGCTCCTGCACCAAGACATCGATGGAGCGATCTCCAGCTTCAGCCACAGCTACTCCAAGCCGAGCACCTCTCTCCAACCAATGGGGTTCTAAGGCATTAGGCACCAAAAAAAGAGGATTGCGAGGTGCCCGGTCACCCCAGTAGCCAAGGGTATTCCTGCTCACAGCGAAGACAGGAACCCCTGATGGAAGATCAAATCCATAGCCGCTGCTATGGGCGTGATAAATCACATGCCGCCCCCTTAGACGCCGTAATAACTTCGGCACTTCAAACCCCCAGCTCACCACCCAAAGTGTTTCCCCTGGAGCTGGTTCTTGCTGCAAAAGATCATCCAAAAACAGATAATCGTCCTGACGGTTCCGATAGGTCACCAAATCAGTAGGCATAAGCCTGTTCACCAACCTTGCGGTATGGAGCGCCACTGAAAGACCACCGCAGCGATAGCGATCAGTAGTCCCCGGAACCAGAAAAAAGACGCGACGCACAGGGGCGAGGGGACTAACCGATGCAGAACTATGCCGCAGTTTGATCAAATCTGACGATTGCAAAGCCCCTCAGACCACCACAGCCTCAGTGCTACCGACTCGTTGGCGACACGTAAGCCATCCACAAACAGGGCCTTCCCAATTGCAGCCACCAGGTTGCGATAACTGGAGAGATCAACCACGCCATTGAGCAAAGAGCTCACGAAACCAGTGTTCTCGGCCATCGTGTGGGCTGCCTTAATGCCTTCTCTCAGTGCGCTCGCAAGGGCTACCGCCATTGGGGAAACAAAGCTTTTAAAGGTGAAAGGACATTCAAAAGAGCTGGTGCTTCATGAAGTCATCGATTGCAGAGGGTTAAGGGAACAACCTCGCCGCTGAACTGATTTGAATCAACAAGGCGGCACTAAAACCACAAGCTCCAAAGGTGTATTTAGTAGAGCAAGATCAAGGGTCTCACCCTCAAACCAACTGCAATTCTCTGGATCATCCCATCAGCAAGTGAAGCTGGATTGAGCGGCTGGGATATACGGGATCAAGACATGCCCATTCAATCTGGCCCTGAGCAAACTCCTAGTGATGCATCTTGTAGCGACTGCATCCAGTCTCCTGAAGCGTACCAATCTTGCAGGATCAATCAGTGCCGTGCCATTACGGTTGCTGCACTTTGATGTTGTCCCTGATGAGGAATCGCTCTGCCATGTCATGTCTATTGCTACTCGATCATCTCAAGGCGATGAATGCAGTCCTTGAGACTGTGCTGTCATGAGTTTGCAGCCATTGGCTGCACGGGTAGGGCGTTATGGACTAGTCGGACTAGCAGCTGCAGCCATACACGCAACGCTGCTGGTGCTCATGGCAAAGCTCATACCGTTCTGGCTGAGCAACCTCAGTGGCTTCTTGGCCGCCTCATTGGTCAGCTATCTAGGCCATGCCCTGTACACCTTCCGTTCAGAAACAACTGGACAGCGCTTCGCACGTCGCTGGTTGCTTCTGCAGTTCAGTGTCAATGTCAGCGTGAGCGCACTGTTGCCATTGGCGCTCAGCCCTTGGGCTTCACTACCCATCACCACAGTGATGCTGGTTTTTACACCGACATTGCTCAATGCTTTGATCTGGTCAAGGGCAGCCCGATTCAGCATGCGCCGGCAGCGACGATCTCACAAGACGAAGCCTCAACTGCATGCCGATGACCTAGGTCTCACCAACGCGACCAACACCGCCATCCTTGAACTTGCTGCGGCCAGGCAGTTGGACAGCGCCAGCCTGCTGGTCAACGGCAATGCCGTTGAGTCCGCTATTAAACAAAGTAGAAGTTACCCCAGCCTTAAACTTTGCTTGCACCTCTGCCTAAGCGAAGGTCGAGCAGTAGCGCCCCCTCAACAAGTGTCTGAACTCATTGATGATGCAGGGCGGCTCAAATGCTCTTTTGGGACGTTAATGCTGGCATCATGCCTACCTAAAAATGCGCCAAGACGACGACGACTTGAAAGGCAACTTCGCTGTGAACTGAATTCTCAAATCCAGCGATTCCGAGAACTCACTGGACTCACCATCATCGCCATTGATGGCCATCAACATGTGCATCTGGTGCCAATCGTGCTCGATGTGATCCTCGAACTAGCCCCTGAGCAAGGCATCAGCTGGTTACGCACAACTGCTGAGCCCTTGCCCACTGGGCTGTCATCACGCTACTGGCTAACAGCTCTAACGAATGGTGGCTGGTTGAAGTGGCTTGTGCTACAGAACCTCACTCGCATGGCTTTACCACGACTGCGCAAAGCGTTAGTCGCGACCAACGCCCGATTTGCCGGCGTGCTTTTCACAGGGCGAATGGTGGATGCTCCGCTCAAAGCCGCTTGGCAAGAACTCACCTCTGTTTCATTCTCACCACCGCAAACACAACCTTTGCTGCTATCGCATCCAGCTGCACCGCTAAAGCCAGAAGAGATTAATAAGGGCCTAACAGATTTCCCTTTATCTCGTACATTTTTCTCATCCTCATGGCGTCAACTGGAGTGGCAAGCAGTCAAACAAGTACAAGCCAGTGCCTCCACTCAAAGTGAGCCGTGAATGGCCCTAATGAAATAGTGTGGCCTGGCTTTGGTATCCACATAGATCCGACCGATGTACTCGCCAAGTACACCGATACCAATCAATTGAATGCCCCCCAAAAACAGAACCGCCACAATCAGTGAGGCATAGCCAGGAAGATCAACTCCATTAAAGATCGTGATCAAAACGATAACTGCGGCGTAAAGCAAACTCATCAAGGAAACTACAAGGCCCAAAAAACTCCAAATCTTTAGGGGAATCACTGAAAAGGAAAAGATGCCATCAAGGGCATAGCTCCATAGCTTCAGGGGGCTCCAGGAGCTACGACCTCCCATTCGTTTCACCCTGCTGTAACTAAGCTCGACACTGCGATATCCGGTCCAAGGAAGTAAACCTTTGGAGAAACGGCTGAATTCACGCATTTGAGTGAGGGCTTGCACAACTGGTGCACTAAGCAAACGAAAATCTCCTGCCCCATCAATCAGTTGAATGGAATCCACTACCCGGTTGAAAACCCTGTAGAACCAGGAGGAAGTTGTTACTTTCAACCTTGATTCCTGATCACGATCGTCACGGACTGCAGTGACAACCTCAGCACCATCACGCCAAGCCTGAGCCATCTGCGTAATCAGCTCTGGCGGATGCTGAAGATCTGAATCAATCAGCACCACAGCATCGCAGTGGCCCTGGGCATAATCCAAGCCGGCCAGCATTGCCGATTCTTTACCAAAGTTCCTTGTGAGCTCCAACAAAGTGACTGGAGCAGAAGCCTTAGAACCAACAAATCGCTGCTGCCATGAGCGGATCTGAGCCACCGTGCCGTCACGTGAGCCATCATCCACCAGCAACAAATGGCTAACTTCCGGCAAGGCCAGCACTCGTTCGATGAACTGGCAGATCACAGCCTCTTCATTGAAACAGGCAGCTACTACCCAGATCTGACCAGGCAAACGCTCTGAGATTGATGACCTCTCCATCACTCACTATGGACGTAGAACAGCACTACTGAATTCGAGAAGACTTTGGCAAGCTCAAGCTAAGTCGCTTAAGTCTGGTCGTCAGGACCACCACCAAGGCATAGGCTCGCCTGAGCACGCGTCACCGTCGCGCACGTTTCCCATGGCTCAGTTCGAGAAGCTCTCCACACCAAGCCAGGGCACTGCCATCCGCTTCGTGAACGGTCAGCCAGTCATACCCAACGAGCCAATCATTCCCTTCATCCGCGGTGATGGCACAGGTGTGGACATCTGGCCGGCGACCCAACGAGTGCTGGATGCAGCTGTAACAAAGGCCTATCAAGGCGTGCGTCGTATCGAATGGTTCAAGGTCTATGCAGGCGACGAGGCCTGCGATCTCTACGGCACCTACCAGTACCTACCAGAAGACACCCTGGAAGCGATCCGCACCTATGGGGTCGCTATCAAAGGTCCCCTCACGACTCCAATCGGTGGCGGCATCCGTTCCCTCAATGTGGCCCTACGTCAAATCTTCGATTTGTATTCCTGCGTACGCCCATGTCGCTACTACAAGGGCACACCCAGTCCCCACAAACGGCCTCAGGATCTTGATGTCATCGTCTACCGAGAAAACACGGAAGATATCTACATGGGGGTGGAATGGGAAGCCGATGATCCAGTCGGCCAGACATTGCGCGAACATCTCAACACTGTCGTCATTCCCGCCAACGGCAAGCTCGGCAAACGCCAGATTCCTGAAGGCTCAGGCATCGGCATCAAGCCGGTAAGCAAGCACGGCAGCCAGCGTCATATCCGCAAAGCGATTCAACATGCTCTTCGGCTGAAGGGCGACAAGCGCCACGTCACCTTGGTGCACAAAGGCAACATCATGAAGTTCACGGAAGGAGCCTTCCGTGACTGGGGCTATGAACTCGCCACAAGCGAGTTCCGCGACGTGTGCATCACCGAAAGGGAGAGCTGGATTCTCGGCAATCTTGAAAACGATCCACAACTAAGCATCCAAGCCAATGCCCGCATGATCGAGCCTGGCTACGACAGCCTCACGCCTGAGAGAAAGGCCAGCATCGATGCCGAAGTGCACGGCGTGCTGGATGCCATCGGCACCAGCCATGGCAACGGCCAATGGAAAGCGATGGTGCTTGTCGATGACCGCATCGCCGACAGCATCTTCCAACAGATCCAAACGCGGCCGCAGGAATACTCAATCCTGGCAACACTCAACCTCAATGGCGACTACATCTCCGACGCAGCCGCGGCGATGGTGGGCGGATTGGGCATGGCCCCGGGAGCCAACATCGGCGAGAACGCTGCCATCTTCGAAGCGACGCACGGAACAGCACCCAAGCATGCCGGCCTTGATCGCATCAACCCTGGATCGGTGATCCTCAGCGGAGTAATGATGCTGGAGTTTCTGGGCTGGCAAGAAGCCGCAGACTTGATCACAAAAGGGCTCAGTGCTGCGATTGCCAATCAACAGGTCACTTATGACCTGGCTCGCCTCATGGACCCACCCATAGAACCTGTGAGTTGCAGTGGCTTCTCTGAGGCCGTCATCAGCCACTTCTAAGGCTAACGCCCTAACAGTTGCCAGCTGTAATCAATGATTATTAGCCATAGTGAAGGGTTCATTTTTATCGCCAACCGCAAGACTAGATCGACTGCGATAGGGATTAGCCTCTCTAGCGAATGCAATCAAAAAACATCATTACGCCATTAGAAAAAGACGAAGAAATATAAGAAAGCCAGGCCACACAAAGCCATGACATTTTATACCTTGGCGCAAAAATTTGTCTATCTATCACTGCTCACGCAGCGAAATCTAGCTTGCCTTTGTCTATCTGAAAAGGTAAAATAAATTGGCTGGCATGCTCATCTTATACTAAGAAAACCTGAAAGTACTTATAGCCAAGTATTTGGAAATCCTATTTACGCTTCTGCTTCCTCTGCAATCCATGGCATCTCGTAATTTCTCAATAGTTCTGGTCAATAGGAAAAAGTCTCAGCGATGAAGCCTTGATTCATTTCTAAATAGTTCAAAAATCGAAGGCATCGCAAGACGCAGCCAAGAAATGCATACATTAAACGGCAAGCTCGCTGTCAATCAAGCATTTCGCCATGAAAATCTTCAGGAGGAAGTCAATTGAATCCTTGAGGAATTTAATCTTCCCAGCAACTCAAAAATACCGAAAGTAAAGAAACAATTCCGCAGTGAGAAATGACAAGGTCAAGATGTTCTCAATGGCGAGCAAGCCGCAAGCATTGGATTCATTTTTAAACTCGAAATCGAGTCGTCTGGCTACAATTAATGACAGATAAAAACAAGCCGGCCAGACCTTCTTTTCGGCTCATTTCTTTCATTCAAAGTTAACAACAAAATGCAACGTCCCCCTTTGAGAAAAAACTAATCAACGACTAATGCCAACGAAACGCTGGTACCGACAACCAAAGCTTCTTGGGGCAGCCAAAGGTAATGAGAACGATCGCCAATAGTGATGGCACATACTGCCGGCATGCGACAGAGCGGTATGGAAGTCGCCAGACTCAAAGCATGACTTCTGTTGACGTCACGCCAAACCAAAATGACAAGGTCTTGAGTCGTCTCCCAGCAGACGCCACCGACCCCTGCGTGCACTGTGGGTTCTGCCTGCCAACCTGCGCAAGTTACCGTGTGTTGGGCACTGAAATGGATTCACCGCGAGGGCGAATCCATACCCTCAAGGCGATCGACAACGGTGAGCTGGAGCTTGATGCCACCGTCGCTAGCCACTTCGACTCCTGCCTAGGCTGCTTTGCCTGTGTGAGTGCCTGCCCCTCAGGCGTTCGCTACGACCAGCTCATCGAGGCCACGCGCCCTTTACTGAACCAAGCAGAACTTCGCAGCCCCTGCCAGAACCACTTTCGCCAGGTTCTGCTGAAGTTGCTCCCCTATCCCGGCCGACTGCGCGCCCTTCTGCAACCTTTGCGTGCCTACGCGGGTACACCAATACAAGCGCTCAGCCGCCGCCTCGGTATCAACAAAATTCTTGGGCCCCAACTGGAAGCGATGGAGGCCTTGTTGCCTGCTCTTGCAGCAGAAAATTTTCAGGATGATCTGCAGGTTCTCCACCCTGCAACAGGTCAACGCCGCAGCAGAGTGGGGCTTGTTCTTGGCTGTGTGCAACGTTGCTTCGATCCCAACGTGAACCAAGCCACTATTGCTGTGCTGCAAGCCAATGGCTTTGAAGTCGTTGTGCCAAAAGATCAAGGCTGCTGCGGCGCCGTCTCCCACCACCAGGGGCAACTCAAACAAACCCGAGAGCTAGCCGAAAAGCTTGTTAAAAGCTTTGCCAATGTTGTCGGCCCAGGGCGACCTGCTGGAGCCGAGCCCTTAGAGGCTGTGCTGGTGGCCGCCTCGGGCTGTGGCCACACCATGAAGGCCTACGGCGAACTCCTCAACGCAACAGCAAGCTTCAACATTCCCGTCTTCGATGTGCATGAATTCCTGGCGGAACACGGTCTCGACAGCAACTTTCAGCAAAAGCTTCAGCCTCTTCCCCATCACAATGGGCAGCCTGCCAGCCCCCAAACTCCTCTGAAAGTTGCATACCACGATGCCTGCCACATGATTCATGGCCAAGGAATCCAAGCCCAACCAAGACAACTATTGAAGGCCATTCCCCATCTAGTTTTGAGCGAAGCCACAGAAGCCGGAGTTTGCTGTGGGAGCGCCGGAATTTATAACTTGGTCAACCCGCAAGAAGCTGCCGAGCTGGGGAGAATCAAGGTTGCTGACCTCAGCAACACTGGAGCTGAGCTGATTGCCAGCGCCAACATTGGCTGCACCTTGCAACTCCGCCGCCATCTGGATGGTGATGTGGCAGTCGCCCATCCAATGGAACTACTGGCCTGTGCCGCCGGCCTCCATCAATCGCCAGGCATCCAAAAGGGTTTGAGAATCACCAAGATTTCCCGGGAAGGTAAGGATCGGCAGATCAACCAATCCATCTCCAGCTAAAGGCCGCACCAACGACAAGCCTGGCAAGATTTGCCCCTCCAGCTGCACCATCTCCAAGCCCAGCCCTTCTGCCAACAGAGTATGGGTTGTAATTCCACCCTTACTGATCAAATAGCCCAACTTCGGCGCGAGAGCAGCCGCCAAACGAGCCATCAATTGAGCCAAAGCAACGCCAAAGCTCAGCCTTGCCGCTGATGTTGAGCAATCCAATTCACCGCGACTCGTGAACAACACCGGTGTACGACCGATGGCAAGCGCCTCGCCAAGCTGATTGAAGCAATGCTGCTCCAATTCAGCCAAGCGCCCATCAGACAAGCCCCTCTGCAAGATCTGCGCCAAGCGGGGAACTGGCAATTCCACCCCCATGCACTCTGGCGCCTCGAGTAAACATTCCAACTGAGCATCAGCCAGAGGAACGTGGGAACCAACCATCACCAACCCAGGCCATCTTTGACCTGAGTGATCGCTACGTCGCATGCCAGCCAAACCATCAGCAGCAAGAGGTTGGGGTGCAAGATCTGCCAAAGCATTGAGCAAGCTTGCTGCAGAGCGAAACAGAAAACGCTTATGACCAACCAACTGCCTTACCGCTTCTGCTAAGGCCAGCAATTGCTCAGAACGCTCCGCATCCACCACCACAGACTGATTGTGATGAAGCCGAGCCAACCAACGACGCAACTCTGTGCGGCCTGTCTGCAATGGCTTCGCAGCATCTTGATTTTCAACAGCCGCATCCAACTGCGCAAGGCAGAGGCGCTGAACAGTTTGAGCTCGGATCTGCCCACCACTTTTCTCCTCTAGCCAAGCAGGGAGATCACTAGTGCTGTAACCAAACAAGCGATCTTTGGCAAAAGCACTGGAATGCACCGGCTTGCCATCAAGCAAATGCACGCCATTCACCGTGGTGCGCCCTCCTTCGAGGAAGGCAGGAACATGCAGCGTCGCATCGAAGGGGCCGAGCTCCTCAGCGATCACCTCAGGCTCCAAAACGCCATGACCGCGCAGCGTGGAGTCACCGCGACTGACCACAACAACCTCCGCTGCTGACATCCCTTCCGCCGCGAATGCTTGCCGCAAAGCAGAACAAATCTCACGATTGCGGGATGCCGCCTGATCAGGGGCTAACGCACGTGTGTTGGCCAACACAAATACGAGTGGCGAAGGGTGGCGCAACCCATGCCGCAACACATCAACATCCCAGCGCAGCAGCAGCAGACAGCCATGCACAGTCTGGGAGCCGGTGGGGTCGTCATCAAGCACCACAATCTTCATGGCACCATCGTGACGTGAATACGTTCTTCGCCGATACCGCCAACGTGCCAGCACCTGCTACGGCAAAGGAGTTGGCCGATCTTGTTGCAGAGCTGCATGCAGCGGCAACCCCCTGGCTGCCCTGTGGTCTTGGCAGCCGTCTGCAATGGGGGCCGCCTGTGGAGATGCCTTCACAACCAATCAGCGTGAGTGGTCTCAAGCGCATCCTTGATCACGCTGTCGACGACCTCACGATCAATGTTGAAGCAGGCCTGCCGCTGGCAGAGCTACAAATGGTTTTGAAAGAACACCATCAGTGGCTAGCCGTCAACTGGCCCAGGGGAAGCAAAGCCAACACAGATCCCAACAGTGCTGGCAGTGTGGGTGGGTTGGTGGCTCGTGGCCTCGCCGGCGGTTTGCGACAGCGGCATCTGGGTATCCGCGACCAACTGATCGGAATCGGACTCCTGCGTAGCGATGGCATTGCTGCGCATGCTGGAGGCCGGGTAGTCAAAAACGTGGCTGGCTATGACCTCATGCGCCTGCTGTGCGGCAGTTGGGGCAGCTTGGCTCTGATCACGGAACTCACTCTGCGCTGCCAACCAATCCGGCCAGCACACATCGGCCTTCGCCTTGATGGTTCTCTGGAAGCGCTGGAAGCATGGCGAGCTGCACTATTGCGCACCAGCTTCACCCCGGAATACTGCGATTGGATCAAAACAGATTTAGAAGACTGGCATCTCAACATCGGCGTGGCCAGCGTGAGCGATCAAGCCGTCAACGACCAAATAGGCCACCTCAAAGCCCTCGCCAATCAACATCAACTGGGCACAAAACAGCTCGACTGGCTCGGCCCCCATCAAGAGCCACACCCATCTGAAGGATCTTTCGATAGCAACCATTGGCTGGTACGGGTAGCACTGCAACCAAGCAACATTCACCGGCTGATCGCCAGCAAAGAACTGCAAGCCCTCAACGGCTGGCATTGGCAGCTTGCCGCTGGCGCTGGCATCGGCGACGGCTGGCAAATATCACCAGCCAACGCAAAAGGGATCAGCCAAAGCGAAGATCTCAACGCGCTGCGCCACGAGATTGCTCGCCTCGGTGGCCAGCTCACACTCCTGCAGCAACCCAGCCAATCTGGCGGTCGCCTGCCTGCTTGGCTGGATGCACCCTCAAAGCCACTGATTGAAGCTGTGAAGCAACAATTCGATCCAAAACAACAACTAGCGAGAGGCCGGTTACCAGGAGCTCGTGGTTAATCAACGGCCAAGTAGGCATGGCGGAATGCCTCAATAGAGCATCGAAAAGCGCAGGATCTTCTCAGACTTAATCCATGAAATAGTCACTAGCATATAGACACCTATCAGGCACAAGATCTAAACAGCCAGGCCTCTTCCCAAGTCTTTAATTGCACCCAAGTATACCAATCAGCTTAAATCCTAAAAGATTATATCCAAGTCATGGTCACTGCAGAGACCAACATATCCCATATTAAACTTTTCCAAAACGATTAGACCATCAAGCTCAAAGCTCCAAGCCCTTTGCGCAAGGATGCATTCAAGACAAGTCCAATCAAGGTAGATTAATTTAAACCTTATGGCATGGCCGAATACGAGCCGAAAGGCAGCAGATTGGTCAGCCAATATCAATTCAGAATATGCGTACTCAATCTGAAAATCAAGATACTTTCACTTGGATTAAAGTTGCATCAATAGGGAAAATTGATCAACAATTAACCAAGGAACATCTCAGCCTCTGCTGGCCACCAGCTTCGATCTCCAACTTGCGATCTCCACTAATCAATGCCTCCCGCGGCCCAGTCCAAGGCTCAAGGCATACCATCTGCCGCGGCGGATCAGTCCACACCACAGTGAGATCCATGGGATTCTCATGCTGAAGCTGCAGAGATCTCCCAGAGGCTTCATCCACAAGGGTGACTGGGCCCGCAGGGCGAGTTAAAAAGTCCACCCCCTCAGTTAAAGCTGCCAATTGGATAGCAGTTTCAGCTTCTGCCATCTGCAAATGATTGAGACATGAATTTGGCAAGCCTTCGAGGCGAACCTTGTTCAAGTCAGTCACCTTGAAATAAGGGTGCAAACCAAAACTGAAGGGCATCGCAATTTGACTACGGTTATGCACATCTACCTCGATCTCTAAAGCATTGCGAATCGGGCGCACCACCATCTCAAGCAAAAAAGAAAATGGATAAGCAGCACGCGTCTCTTCACTATCACCAAGGCTAAGCTTCACGCCACTGTGATCTTCTAATAGCTGTAATTCCCAGGGCTGATCCCTAGCAAAACCATGCTGTTTAAGAATGAACTCACCACTTGGCAAGGGTAATAAATCCCCTGGCAGGTTTCCGCAGATGGGAAACAACACTGGAATGCCTCCGCGAATACTTTTCTCTGGATCCGCAAAACGCTCCTGATCAAAATAGAGCAGCTCATGGCCGTTACAACACCAATCAGTGACTAAACCACCTCGCTCAGGCACAATCCGCAAACGATCACCACTTTCTGGGTGCAGATACTGCCAATGAGGATAGGGACTCTGCTTGCGTAGAAGAGGAGCACGATGGCCGTCAATCATTCCTAAATCAAGCAATACTCAAACCATTTAGCCACTCCAGCAATTCAGAATTCACCAAGTCAGGCACCTCATCATGAGGGCAATGTCCAGCATTTAAAAGCACCTCTTTCACTTCCAAAGAAGCTTCTTTGGCATATGTGCGAAACTTATCTTGCTTGGCTTTTGCATTCCTCAACCAAGGATCACCATCACCCCAGAGCAATAACAGAGGAGCTTGCAAATCATTAAACAATTCATCAATAGCCTTACCCCTAAGCCCACGTGCCTGAAAAACATTGCGAAACACTTGGAATGCGCCTGGATCCAGAGAAGGCCTACGAATCGACTCAATTAGATCATCATCAACATTGGCAGGATCGATATAAACCTGCTGGAGAGTCCTGCGAATGACACCAGGCCTACGCAGATTCTCAAAGATCATTCTCTGTATCAAAGGATATATCAACCACTTCACCACAAGATCCCTTGAAAGACCTTGCCCAATCATCTGGCGAAGCCTCGAACTCATATCTTTTGGTTTTGGAGAAAACTTCTCATCGCTGAAATAACCAGCAGCATTCAGTAAAACCACTCCGGCCGATTGCGATTCAAGAGCAGCAGCTGCAGCCAAGGCGGCATAACCTCCAAGCGAATTGCCAACAATCACAGTGGGCCTTCCAATGCGCTCGTTGACATATGAAACCAACTGGTCTTTCCAAAGGTCCCCGCCATAATCCAGCCCGCCAGGTTTGGCACTACGACCAAAGCCAAGCAGGTCTATGGCATGCACCTCATGGGTGAGAGAGAGCTTCGGAATGTTGTGGCGCCAGTGATCGGTAGAAGCTCCAAAACCATGCACCAACAACAGTGCCGGCCGTTGGCGTCCCCCATGCTCAACATCCTGTTCTGGGATGCGTTGTAGGCAATGAACATCGTGCCCCAGATGGCTCCAGGAAGCATTAAGCACGGCAGATGGAGCTGACGTCACAACGGCGACGGTGGCGAAAGGTGATGGTAGGCAATTCTTTTACTTTTGAGGCCTGTGCAAGCAAAGAAGCTGCACTAAACCAGCCCGACAGGATTGGCGGCAACGTCATCAGGGATGACATTGCCGCCTCCAGGCGGTTTGTCTCGAAGCACCAAGCGAAGCAGCAACGGCGCAAGAAAGGTGGTGCCAATCACCATCAATAGAACTGCTGCTTCTAAAGACGGAGAAAGCAGCCCGGCGCTTGTACCCAGCCCAAGAAAAATCAAACCGACTTCGCCGCGAGGCATCATGCCAAGCCCAACCACCAAGCGATTGGTGGGTTTATCGATCCAGAAAGCCCAACCGGCTGCAATCTTGCCCACAATCGCTACCACCAAAAGGAAGCCAGCTACAACGATTGCAGAGCGACTCGCAGGATCTAAAGGGTTGATCACTGAAAGATCCATGCCAGCGCCAACCAAGACAAAGAAAATCGTGGCGAAGAGAGTCACAATCGGCAAAACTGACTGCTGAATTGCGCGATTGTTCTTCGAGCTGCTCAGGATCAATCCAGCAGCGAATGCTCCCAAAGCGGCCTCCAAACCAATCGCTGTAGCTACAAAGCAACAGAACACCAAGATCACAAACGATGCAACTACTACTGCTCCAGGCGCCTTAAGCCGATCGATCACCCAATCAAACGCCGGCGCCGCAGTACGACTAAGCGCGATTGCTAAGACCACAAACACTGTCGCTGCTGCAACAAGTTTCACAATCGGAGCAATCTCGAGGCTCCCGCCTGTGGCCAAGGCAACAACAACGGCCAAGATCACAATGCCAAGGATGTCATCAAGCACAGCCGCACCAATCACGATCTGGCCCTCGCGCGTTTTGAGATAACCGAGTTCGCCAAACACACTGGCAGTGATACCGATGCTGGTAGCAGTCATCGAAGCACCAGCAAAAATCGCCGGGATCAATTCCACCTGAAACAGAGCCATCAAACCAAAGGTGCCTAGAGCAAAAGGCAGCACCACGCCAGCCATGGCAACTGTGAAGGCCTGGACTCCTACGGCAACCAACTCTTCCAACTCACTTTCCAATCCAGTGAGGAAAAGCAGGGCATACAAACCGAGCGTGGCAACCGCTTGCAGAGAGGGGAAAGTTTCGTAATAGAGGTCTGGGACTGCCTCAGGAGGGATCGAGGCCAAGGCGCTGATCAGGCTGACCAAACCTTCGTTCAACTGAACATGCGCACTCGGCGGAACCAACAAATGCAAACCTGAGGCACCGATCAGAACCCCTGCCAGCAGTTCGCCGACGATCGTCGGTAGATGCAAACGCACCAAAAGCTCAGCAAGAGTGCGTGCTGCCACAAAAATCAGCAGGAAATTCAGCACACCGATCAATGTTTCAGCCACCTCCACGTCGTGGCTGCTCAGCACGGACAACACCGAATGCAAAACCATGGAGACGGATTTCAGTCTTTGTGAGCGAGATTAAAGGAAAGGCGAATCCTGCTTTGGTGTTCTCAGAACGAAGCTTGATTGGAACCTGCAAGTGTTGATGTGCGGTTGCTAAGGCAAACAAGCCGCATATCGCAGCTAACTTCCAGAGATTCCCCAGCGGGGCTCGATGGCCTAAACCCTTCGCCTCAAGAGAATGAGCATCCTCAACGCACGTAACGAGGATGCACAAATCAATCACCTTGACACCTTTTGAGCTGCCGATCGGCCACTGACTCCTGCTACGCCTGATTACTCGTTCCCTTAATACCCCTTACAAGGAGAGCCTCCAGCCCTCCCACATTATTTTCTCTCCGCCGTCATGAGCAGCTCCCACCCCCTAGATCTACGCCTACCCACTCCGGGGTGCTTCGCCGACCCTGAACGAGCCGGGCTAGATGCCGATGCTGTATTCGACGGGATGACAGAACATCTGTTCTTTACCCTCGGAAAACTTGCTCCCACAGCAAGTAACCATGACCTCTACATGGCCCTGAGTTATGCCGTGCGGGATCGGCTGATGACTCGCTACCTGGCAAGTCTTGAGGCGATTCGAGCCCGACCCCACAAGACGGTGGCCTATTTATCTGCTGAATTCCTCATCGGTCCGCAGCTCAACAGCAACCTGCTCAACCTTGGCATCTCGAAAGACATCGCAGAGCAAGCTTTACGCCGCTTCCGGATCGAATCACTCGATCAGATCCTTGAGGTCGAAGAAGAGCCCGGTCTCGGCAATGGAGGTCTAGGCCGTCTTGCCGCCTGCTACATGGAATCACTGGCCAGCCTGCAGGTGCCAGCTATCGGCTATGGAATCCGCTACGAATTCGGCATCTTCAACCAGTTGATCCGAGATGGCTGGCAGGTAGAGGTCACAGACAAATGGCTCAAGGGTGGTTGGCCCTGGGAACTCCCCCAACCCGAGGAGGCCTGCTTCGTTGGCTTTGGTGGTCGCACCGAGAGCTACACCGACGGAAAGGGCAACTACCGCTCACGCTGGATCCCCTCCGAGCATGCCATCGGCATTCCCCACGATGTGCCGGTCCTTGGCTATCGGGTCAACACCTGTAACCGCCTACGCCTCTGGCGAGCAGACGCGACTGAAAGCTTCGATTTCTACGCCTTCAACATCGGTGACTATTACGGCGCTGTGGAAGAAAAGGTTGGTTCAGAAACCCTTTCCAAGGTGCTCTATCCCAATGACGGCACCGATGAAGGCCGCCGCCTGCGCCTCAAGCAGCAACACTTCTTTGTGAGCTGCTCCCTCCAAGACATGCTGCGCAGTCTTGGTAACCGAGGCATTCCCATTGAAGAGTTCCCTAATCACTGGACCGTTCAGCTCAACGACACCCACCCGGCGATTGCGGTAGCAGAGCTGATGCGACTGCTCATTGATCAGCACTATCTGGATTGGGATACCGCCTGGGACATCACGACCCGCTCAGTCGCATACACCAACCACACGTTGTTGCCAGAAGCTCTAGAGAAGTGGGATCTCACTCGCTTTGGCAGCCTGCTGCCCCGCCACCTTGAGCTGATCTATGAGATCAACCGCCGCTTCCTACAACAGGTGCGCCTGCGTTACCCAGGCAATGATGCGATCCAGCGAAAATTGTCGATCATCGATGAGGATGGTGGCAAGGCCGTGCGCATGGCGAACTTGGCCACCATTGCAGCCCATCATGTGAACGGTGTTGCGGCTTTGCACTCTGATCTGTTGAAGCGACAGCTGATGCCTGAATTCGCTGAGATCTGGCCGGAAAAATTCACCAATGTCACGAATGGCGTCACGCCGCGGCGCTGGGTAGCCCTTGCCAACCCAGCCCTCTCACGACTACTCGATGAACACGTTGGTCCTGAATGGATCACCAACATGGAGTTACTCACCAAGCTGGAGGAGCGGCAACATGACACCGCCTTCCTAGAGCAATGGGGAGCAACCAAACTTTCGGTGAAGCGCAAACTTGCCGGTTACATCCATCGACAAAGCGGTGTTCTGGTGGATCCTTCGAGCCTCTTCGATGTGCAGGTCAAACGAATCCATGAATACAAACGCCAACACCTCAATGCCCTGCAGGTGATCACCCACTACCTGCGCATCAAGAACGGCCAGGCCAAGGGAATGGCTCCGCGCACCGTGATCTTTGGAGGCAAGGCAGCACCTGGCTACTACATGGCCAAACTGATCATCCGCTTCATCAATGGCATTGCCGAAACAATCAACGCTGATCCCGATATGGAGGGCCGCCTTCGGGTCGTTTTCCTACCTGACTACAACGTAAAACTCGCTGAGCAGATTTATCCCGCCTCAGACCTCTCCGAACAGGTCTCAACAGCAGGCAAGGAAGCTTCAGGCACCGGCAACATGAAGTTCGCGATGAACGGAGCTCTCACCATCGGCACCCTTGATGGTGCCAACGTTGAAATCCGTGAGCGAGTCGGCCCTGAGAACTTCTTCCTGTTTGGCAAAACCGAGAAGGAAATCATGGAGCTCCAAACTAAAGGCTATCGGCCCAGGCAAATTGTTGAAACCTTGCCCGAGCTAGCGGAAGCCTTAAGGCTGATCGGCCTTGGCCATTTCAGCAATGGCGATGGCGAACTGTTCCGCCCCCTGCTCGACAACCTCACTGGCTTCGATCCATTCTTCGTATTAGCCGATTTCGCCGATTATCTGCGCGCCCAGGACGAGGTCAACCTAGCCTGGACCAACCGGAAACAATGGAACCGGATGTCACTGTTAAACACTGCAAGGACTGGCTTCTTCTCCTCAGACCGCTCAATCCAAGACTACTGTCAGACAATCTGGAAAGCTGAGCCCTTCCCCGTAGAAATTACCTGCGATGTGCCCTGAAGAATCAATAAACGATGGGTAGGAAAACTAACTGCGATCAGGCAAATCAGGGGTCTGATGCAGAAGACGGTTGAGGCGAAGCCGATCTGCATTGAGAGGATCTGGAGCTAGTTCACCTGCAAGCTCTCGGAATTTCTGCTCAACAGCTTCTGGCACCTTCACATCAAAGATGCGTTCCATCAGGGCTTCGATGGAGAACAGGTGCGCATTGATGTTCTCCAAATCAGCGATCGATTGCTGGATTTCATCAGCTGGCTCTTCTCCCCCACCAACAGGAGTGGCCTGAGTATTAGCAGCCTCATTGGCTTGGGAACCATATTGCTTCTGCAGATCTTCAAGAACACGACCAGAAAGTGTTCGAAAAGACTGCAACGCAGCCCAATTGAGCTCCTGCTGATGACGCAAGGTAGGGCACTCACGAATCAGCCGATCATGCTCCCGGTAAAACCTTTGACAGTCAGGGCATTGACAGGGCTCTTCAGGCACCGCACTCCGTCTAGCTCACATCCCATCATGCCATCTACTAAGCCGCAAGAGGAGGCTCGCTTGAAAAACTGCCCTCACCCGAATCTGTATCACCTGGAGCCGGCAAGGGAATCTCAATGGTGGACACCACCTGGATCACATCGCGCAGTCGCATCGAATCAGCAAACCAACCCATCGCCTGCTCAGTATCACCTCGGCGTTCAGCATCACTGGCCTGATCTTCATGAGCCTCAGCCAATAAAGCCAACCAACAGAGGCAGCGAGCCTGAACCACAGAGAGGTCCAGGTCCATGGGCTGTGAATTTGCAATGCTCTCGCTTTCCTGCTGCACAAGTAGCCGTAGCCGCAGATCGTGAAGCTGGGTCATGACGCCTGATCCACCGAATCAACACTAGCGAGAGCGTGGCATTTGCCTAGCCCACCAGATGTAGTACCGGCTACCGCGAACAGTTGGCAAAAAACGGGGCTGGCGGGACTCGAACCCACGACCTACGGTTTAGGAAACCGTCGCTCTATCCGGCTGAGCTACAGCCCCATCACAGGGAATTATGCCCTCAATGCATGATGGAAGCTGAAAGCAGGTGAGGTGTTCGCGATCAAGTCGTCATTGCCCTTGGCAAGACGAGCTTGGTTGAGGAAAGTCCGGGCTCCCCGATGGCCAGACTTGCTGGGTAATGCCCAGTGCGGGTGACCGTGAGGAGAGTGCCACAGAAAAACACCGCCGATGGCCTCATGGGGTTCTACTCCGGGCACAGGCAAGGGTGCAAAGGTGCGGTAAGAGCGCACCAGCAGCATCGAGAGGTGCTGGCTCGGTAAACCCCGGTTGGGAGCAAGGCCAAGGGGCGATGGCTGGCCATCTGCCACGTTCCACATCAATGCGCCGCTTGAGGCCGTCGGTAACGGCGGTCCTAGATAGATGAGCACCCACTGCTCTTGAGCAGTGAACAGAACCCGGCTTACGACCTGCTTTCACCCTCTTCCCTAACGCTGTTGATCAATCTGCAGAGAAGGCCAGACAATCCATCCTTAGCGTGATGACTCATCGATCGAAGACGAAAACATCCCGAACAACCCCAAAAAACCTCTCTAACGAGCGGGTCCAGCAACTGCAAAACCTGCTGAAGAAACTCGCGCTGGTGGATCCTGCACGATCAAAAAGCTGCCCTGGAACTGAACCGAGAGGTCTAGCCATTCTCGATGAAGCACTGACGCACACCTCCGCTCAAGAAATCATCAACCACGAGCGCCTGGAATTCCTTGGCGACGCAGTTCTGCGGCTAGCCGCCTCGGAATATATCGATCGCCACTTCCCGCGCATGGATGTAGGCGAGCGCTCGGCATTAAGAGCTCACCTTGTGAGTGATCGCTGGCTAGCCGAAGTCGGTCAACGTATCGGCATCGAAGCAGTATTCATCATCGGACCCATGGCTGCAGGGGATGCCTCTGCTAAACCCACCCTGCAGGCTGAAGCAACCGAAGCGTTGATTGGAGCGCTCTATGAGTGCTGGCAAAGCCTTGAGCCAATCCACCACTGGCTCACACCCCACTGGCACGAGGCAAGCAGTGCGGTTCTAGCCGATCCTCATCGACTCAATAGCAAATCCGCGCTGCAGGAATGGAGCCAGGCAAGGGGGCTCGGGCTACCCCGCTACGAATGTGCAGAACGAAGCAAGCAACATGGCGATCCTCAACGTTATGTTTGCCAAGTGCATCTCGATGATCGGCCAATTGGAGAGGGTTGGGGAGGCTCCCGCCGCAATGCCGAACAACAGGCAGCCCGCCACTCACTTGAGGCACTCACCCAATCAGCTACCGACAACTAAAGCCGCACTGAACAGAAAACCATGCTCCTGAAAGATGGAGATCAATCTCCTTGCTGACTAGAGAAAGTCACTGGCAGCAGTGAAGGGGCTGCCAAAAACCTCAAGACAGCAAAAGATGTTTCAGCGGAATCGTGACCAACTTGTCCCAGTTCCCCCCCTCAAACAACACCGCAGCTCGATCTCCACTGATACGTTGAACACATCCGCTATAGCCGTTGTAGATCGAGCGAATCTCGTTCACAACCACATTGGAACCAGGCAAGATCGGTGCTTCTACAGAGGCCATGAGATCAGCTTTTGGCAGTCTTAGCGCCATTATCAGCAGACATGCTTTCTCCGCCCATGAACGGCGACGAAGACTGGCTCACCGTGGGGAAACTGGTGGCCGCCCAAGGAATGCAAGGTGAACTACGCATCAACCCCAGCAGTGACTTCCCTGAACGCTTCACTCTTCCTGGCCAACGCTGGCTCAAAGAACGCAATGGTGAGCCACGACCTATTGAATTGCTGACTGGACGTCAACTACCTGGCAGGTCGCTGTATGTCGTGAAATTTGCTGGGGTGAACAATCGCAATGCGGCCGAAGCGCTTGTAGGCCAAAACCTACTGGTGCCTTCAAGTGATCGTCCTAGCCTGGCCGAAGGCGAGTTTCACCTGCTTGATTTGGTCGGCCTCGAAGCCCGTTTGCAAGCGGAAGGCCCTGCAATCGGTCATGTCATCGACCTCACCACCGCCGGGAACGACCTCCTCGAGATCGAATTACTAACAGGACCGCGGGTTCTGGTTCCATTCGTAGAAGCCATCGTTCCAGAAGTGCAACTCAATCAAGGCTGGCTCCGACTCACACCACCTCCTGGACTGCTAGAGCTCTAAGCCATCGACAGAAGCAAGATATCTAAGCGATTCTGGGAACATTGAAGGAAGACACTGTGGCCGCCACCCCCCTCATTCCGGTAATCCTGTGTGGCGGAACAGGCACCCGCCTTTGGCCGCTGTCGCGCGCGAGCTACCCCAAGCAGTACTGGGCCCTCGATGGCTGCGGCCATAAAACTCTGCTCCAACAAACTCAGCAGCGCTTAAAAGGCATAGAGGGACTCGCAGCGCCTCTTTTGATCTGCAACGAAGACCATCGATTCATCGTGGCCGAGCAAATGCGCCAGATCGATGTGGAACCCACAGCAATACTGCTCGAGCCCATAGGACGCAACACAGCTCCCGCCGTAACGGTGGCTGCTCTACAGGCCACAGAACGAGGAGAAGATCCGCTCCTATTGGTGCTTGCTGCAGACCATGTCATTCGTGATGCCAACGAATTCCGTCGTGTCATCGAGGCCGGTCGCATCCCTGCAGAAGCCGGGCGACTTGTAACCTTCGGCATCGTGCCCACCGCCCCTGAAACAGGTTACGGATATATCGAAGCAGCAGAATCATTCGGCAACGGTGAACCCAAAGCCGTACCCATTGCAAGGTTTGTGGAAAAACCTGATCGCATCGCCGCTGAGCAGTTTCTCGCCAGTGGCCGCTTCACCTGGAACAGTGGCATGTTTCTATTCAAAGCCAGTGCAATGCTCAGCGAGCTAGAGCGGCTATCTCCTGAGGTAGTGAGCTGCTGCCGTGCTGCCCTAGAGGAGGATCTCCCCGACCTCGACTTCCTTCGGCTTGAACGTGAGGCATTCGCAAAATGTCCCAATGTTGCTATCGATGTGGCAGTTATGGAGCAAACCGCGCTTGGCACTGTGCTGCCTCTCGATGCCGGCTGGAATGACGTAGGTAGCTGGAGCGCCCTTTGGGAAAACGCTGATCGAGACGACAACGGCAATGTTTTGCGAGGCCGTGTAATCGCAGAAGAAAGTCGAAATTGCTATCTACGCAGTGAACATCGCCTAGTAGTTGGCCTAGGAGTAGAGAACCTAATCGTAGTAGAGACCGACGATGCTGTACTGATTGCCGAGCGCAGCAAAGCTCAAGACGTAAAAACGATTGTCAAGCAACTAGAAGCAGACGGAAGCCCAGAAGGCAAGGCTCACCGCAAGATCTATCGCCCTTGGGGGCATTACACCTCTGTAGTGGAAGACAGCCGTTGGCAGGTCAAACGAATAGAGGTAAAGCCAGGTGCAAGCCTATCGCTGCAAATGCACCATCACCGTGCTGAGCATTGGATCGTAGTCAAAGGAACCGCCTTAGTCGAAAGAGATGGAGAGCAGCATTTGGTAGGCGAGAACCAAAGCACCTACATACCTTTGGGCTGCAAACACCGACTCACCAATCCAGGCCGAATGCCTATGGAATTAATTGAGGTGCAAAGTGGTCCATACCTCGGCGAAGACGACATTGTCCGCTTTGAAGACCGTTACGGACGTAGTGAAAAAATGATCATCAATTGAACTATTCCACTGTGACGCTTTTGGCTAGGTTGCGGGGCTGATCCACATCAAGGCCCCTATGGGCAGCAATGTGATAGCTCAACAGCTGTATCGGAACCACAGTTAGCAAAGGACTAATCCACTCGCTCACCTCAGGTACAGGAAGCAAAGCATCAAATAGAGCAGTATCAGGACCCTCGGGCGCAACTCCGATCAACTTGGCATCACGTGCTTTCGCCTCCTGTGCATTGCTGAGCACCTTCTCAAAAACCACCCCCGGCATTGCAATCGAAACGACCGGCACGTGTGCATCTAGCAGAGCAATCGGCCCATGCTTCATTTCCCCAGCCGGATATCCCTCAGCATGGATATAGCTGATCTCCTTAAGCTTGAGAGCTCCCTCAAGGGCAATCGGATAGTTGATACCACGCCCCAAAAAGATCACATCTTGGGTATCTGCAAAGCGATGGGCCAAAACTTCAGAGCGCTGATCATGGAGCTCCACCAACGAGCTCAACTGATTTGGAACAGCCCTTAGTTCTTCTTTTAATTTGATGAGCTCCGCAGATGAACGGCTGCCACGACGTTCCGCAAATGCCAAAGCGAGCGCATAAAAAGCCAACAACTGCCCCAAAAAGGTTTTAGTAGCTGCAACACCCACTTCAATCCCCGCGCCGATATCAAGAATGTGTGAAACCTGACGAGCTAGAGAGCTCTCTGGGCGATTCGTCACCCCTAACTGACGAGGCGCAAATGCAGGCTCCCCATGAGCCTGCCTACGCTGAGCATCCATCGCCAATGCCGCGAGAGTATCAGCGGTCTCACCAGACTGGGTCACCCCAATAGTGAGTGTGTGGGGTGCTAGTGGAGGCGGTGCATAGCGAAACTCACTTGCGTAAAAGACAGCAGTCGAAATCCCCGCGAACTGCTCCAACAAATAGGCCCCTACAAGTGCCGCATGACGACTCGTGCCACAGGCCAAAATCTGAATACGCTCTAGATCGGCATAAAAGGAATGATCGAAGGGCAAAGCCACAGGATCATCAGACGCAAGATCTGGAGGCAAATGACGTGCTACCCACAGCTCCGCAGTCTCAGGCTGCTCGTGGATTTCCTTCAGCATGAAATGACGGAAGTGACGTTTATCGGCCACTTGATCACCGCCACTGAGCAGTGAAGGGCTTCGCTGCTGCCGTTCGCCTTGTGCGTCATAAAGCTCAATCCCCAAAGGCGTGAGCAAGGCCACCTCTCCATCTTCCATAGGAAGAATCGTGCGCGTGAAGCCTGCCAAAGCTGGCGTATCACTTGCACAGAGGAATTCACCTTCGCCAAGACCAATCAACAGTGGTGCCTGCTTGCGTGCGACGACAAGAGCACCTGGTACTTCGCCCCAAACCACTGCAAGGGCATAGGCACCCTTCAACTGAGGCAACACCCGTTGCACAGCCTCTAACAACATCCTTCCATTCACGACTCGGCCCTGAACCTGCAGAGCACGAAGTTCAAGCGAGATGAGATGAGGAATGACTTCCGTATCTGTCTCTGAAACAAACCTCACCCCTTCGGCCTCAAGTGCCTCGCGGAGAGAACGGTGATTCTCGATAATGCCGTTCTGCACTACCGCCACAAGACCAGAGCCATCCCTATGGGGATGAGCATTGCGCTCTTCAGGTTTGCCATGGGTGGCCCAACGGGTGTGGCCGATGCCGCAATGCCCTGGCGCACCCTTCTCTTCCACACATGCTGTGAGGTTTACCAGCTTTCCTTGAGCCCGCTGGCAGGTGAGCCGACTGGAACCATCCTCAGCTAACAGCTCAACAGTGGCAAGACCAGCAGAGTCGTAACCGCGGTATTCGAGCTGCCTAAGCCCTTCTAACAGCAACGGGGCCGCCTCACGGGAGCCAATAACCGCAACGATTCCGCACATAAAAAAAGCCCGGCGCCTGCCGGGCTGAGCTTATGGGGTAGATGCGCAAAACAGGGCCAACTGAGAATGAGAGGTTGAACTCAGATCAGTAAGCCAGGCCCATACTGCGCGTGGTCTCGTCGCCTAAATAAACCCGAATGCTGAGGAAATCAGTGGGGCAGGCGGTTTCGCATCGCTTGCATCCCACACAATCTTCAGTGCGAGGAGATGCAGCGATCTGGCCGGATTTATGGCCATCCCAGGGAACCATCTCGAGAACATCGAGAGGGCATGCACGAACGCATTGGGTGCAACCAATGCATGTGTCGTAAATCTTGACAGCGTGAGACATGAGCCTGGTCCGGAACAAAAGGCTTGAAGTAACGGTAACTGGCAAGACTCCTAGTGAGACAAGTTCGACGTGTTGCCGTCACCGTTGTTAACCCCACTACCGCCAGCTCGTAGGATGCGTCGTCCCGTCTTCACGGCTATGTCCCAGGAAGCGATCCTTGAGAAAGTCCGTTCAATCGTTACGGAGCAACTGAGTGTTGAGGCCGGCGAAGTGAAGCCAGAATCGAGTTTTCAGAACGACCTTGGTGCCGACTCCCTCGACACCGTGGAACTCGTGATGGCCCTCGAAGAGGCCTTTGACATCGAGATCCCCGACGAGGCGGCTGAGGGCATCACGACCGTCGGTGATGCCGTCAAGTACATCGAAGACAAGCAAGCCTGAGGATCGGCATGATGGAGGATCTCCATCGGGTTGTGATCACCGGTCTCGGAGCGGTCACACCGATTGGCAACACGGTCGCGGACTATTTAGAAGGGTTGAAGACAGCCAACAATGGCGTAGGCGCCATCAGCCTGTTTGACGCGTCAGCCCATGCATGTCGCTTTGCCGCAGAGGTCAAAGACTTTGACCCAACCGGTTTCCTCGAAGCGAAGGAATCAAAAAGATGGGATCGATTCAGCAAATTCGGTGTAGTAGCCGCCAAGCAGGCAGTTGCTGATGCCGGTCTAAGCATCGAAGAGGAAAATTCCTCCCGCATCGGGGTGATTATTGGTTCAGGTGTCGGTGGTCTGCTCACCATGGAGACCCAAGCCCACGTTTTGAATGAGAAAGGTCCCGGTCGGGTCAGCCCATTCACAGTGCCGATGATGATCCCCAACATGGCTTCCGGGCTTGCCGCCATTGCGTTGGGGGCCAAAGGACCCAGCTCAGCAGTAGCCACAGCCTGTGCAGCTGGGTCCAATGCCATCGGCGATGCTTTCCGGCTGCTCCAACTCGGCAAAGCTGATGTAATGGTGTGTGGTGGTGCAGAAGCAAGCATCACGCCACTAGGTGTGGCTGGCTTCGCCAGTGCCAAGGCCCTCTCCTTCCGCAATGATGACCCCGCCACGGCTAGCCGTCCGTTCGATGCAGAACGAGATGGATTCGTCATCGGAGAAGGATCTGGCGTCCTGGTCCTTGAAACCCTTGAGCACGCCAAAAATCGCGATGCCACGATCCATGCTGAGATTGTGGGCTATGGCATGACCTGCGATGCCCACCACATCACCTCACCAACCCCTGGCGGCGTTGGTGGTGCAGAAGCAATCCGCCTGGCCCTAAAAGACGGAGAGCTGGAGCCCACCAGCGTGGATTACATCAATGCCCATGGCACCAGTACTCCTGCCAATGACAGCAACGAAACAGCAGCCATCAAAAATGCTCTCGGCGAGAGGGCTTATCAGATTCCTGTGAGCTCCACCAAATCCATGACGGGTCACCTTCTTGGTGGATCTGGCGGCATTGAAGCTGTGGCGTGCGTGCTTGCCCTTCAGCACGGCATGGTGCCTCCCACCATTAATTACCTCAACCCAGATCCACAGTGTGATCTGGACTATGTCCCCAACATGGCCAGAGAACACAGATTAAGCGTGGTGCTCTCCAATTCCTTCGGCTTCGGCGGCCACAACGTCTGCCTCGCCTTCCGCCAAATGGCCTAAGCGGCTCTGCCGCCTCCATCCTTCAGACTCCCTGCTATCCCATTTCAACACCATGGTCGCTGCGACTGCTTCCCTAGACACGCTCTGCATCAACAGCATTCGCATGCTGGCCGTCGATGCGGTCAACAAGGCCAACAGCGGCCACCCTGGTCTTCCCATGGGCTGTGCCCCCATGGGCTACACCCTCTGGGACCAATTTCTGCATCACAACCCCAAAAATCCTCAGTGGTTCAACCGCGACCGCTTTGTCCTCTCAGCCGGTCACGGCTGCATGTTGGTTTACTCGCTGTTGCATCTCACCGGGTATGACTCGGTGAGTATCGAGGACATCAAGCAGTTCCGCCAATGGGGCTCCCGCACTCCTGGACATCCCGAAACATTTGAAACCCCTGGAGTCGAAGTCACAGCAGGCCCCCTTGGTGCTGGGATCTCTAATGCCGTTGGCCTTGCGATCGCTGAAGCTCACCTTGCGGCCAAATTCAATAAACCCGAAGCAAAGATCGTTGATCACTACACCTACGTGGTGATGGGCGATGGCTGCAACCAAGAAGGTATTTCCTCGGAGGCCTGCTCCCTTGCCGGCCACCTCAAGCTAGGAAAACTGATCGCCCTCTACGACGACAACCACATCACGATCGACGGCCGCACAGACGTTTCCTTCACCGAAGACGTTCTCAAGCGCTACGAGGCCTATGGCTGGCATGTACAACATGTCGCCAATGGCGACACCGACGTGAATGCCATCGCCAAGGCGATCGCTGCCGCCAAGGCCGTGACCGATAAGCCATCGATTATCAAGGTGACCACCACCATTGGTTACGGCTCCCCTAACAAAAGTGACACTGCCGGCGTGCATGGGGCGCCCCTTGGCGAAGAAGAAGCCACTCTCACGCGCCAACAACTGGGATGGAACTATGGCCCTTTTGAAATTCCCCAAGAGGCTTATGACCAATACCGCAAGGCCATCGATCAAGGCTCTCGCCTTGAATCTGAGTGGAATCAAGCACTCGCCAACTACAGAAGTCAATACCCAAATGAAGCAGCTGAATTCGAGCGGATGTTGCGCGGTGAGCTTCCCAAGGGGTGGGACAAAAATCTACCGACCTATACCCCTGAAGACAGCGGCCTCGCAACGCGTAAGCACTCCCAGATCTGCCTCGGCGCGCTGGGGCCAAATCTGCCCGAACTGATTGGCGGTTCTGCCGACCTCACTCACTCCAATTACACCGATATCAAAGGTGAAGCCGGCTCCTTCCAACCGGAAACACCCGAAAAGCGTTATCTACATTTCGGTGTGCGCGAGCACGCCATGGCCGCAATCCTCAATGGCATCGCGTACCACAACAGTGGCCTCATCCCCTACGGCGGAACCTTCCTGGTTTTTGCTGACTACATGCGCGGCTCAATGCGCCTTTCAGCCTTAAGTGAGCTTGGCGTGATCTACGTACTCACCCATGACTCAATCGGTGTGGGAGAAGACGGCCCTACCCACCAACCGGTCGAAACCATTCCCTCCCTGCGCGCCATGCCAAACATGCTGGTGTTCCGTCCCGGAGATGGTAATGAGACCAGCGGAGCGTATAAATTAGCCATCCAGAATCGCAAACGCCCCAGCTCTCTTTGCCTGAGCCGTCAGGGCATGGCCAACCAAGCCAATTCATCCATCGAAAATGTCGCTCTCGGCGGCTACGTCCTGGAAGATTGCGAAGGAACAGCTGATCTGATCCTGATCGGTACAGGCACAGAGCTTGACCTTTGCGTGCAAGCCGCCAAACAACTCAGTGCTGAAGGCCACAAGATTCGCGTGGTCTCGATGCCTTGCGTCGAACTTTTCGAAGAACAGAGCAGCGCATACAAACAAGAGGTGCTGCCAAACGCTGTACGCAAGCGCATCGTGGTGGAAGCCGCCGAATCATTTGGCTGGCACAAGTACATCGGCCTTGATGGCGACAGTGTGACCATGAACAGCTTTGGCGCTTCTGCACCAGGTGGCACATGCATGGAGAAGTTTGGCTTCACCGTAGAAAATGTAGTAAAGAAAGCAAAAGGGTTGCTAACATAAAATAATGGGCCGTGTATTTAACCCTGGTCTTTAGATAAAGATGCAAAAACAAATGCCCCTTCCACTTCTCCATAGAAGTGTCAATGGGGCATTAAAAATTGATTCAAGGAGAGGAAGAAAAAGAAGATTTGGGATTACTGGAGCTGCAAATGTAATCCTGACGAATGCTGTTCTTCAAGCCTTATTAGCAAGCAATGTAGTCAATATTGCTGTAGCAACTTTAACCAGCCAGGCCGTCAACACGATCTTCGGCTACACCATTTACGGAAAGCTCGTTTTCAGAGCTCAAGGGTTGAGGCAAAAGAAACCAGTGATTCGGTACACGCTTCTAATGACAGCGATGTGGATACTTAACACGGGTGGTATTGAGCTAGGAGCAACAGCAAACATAAGCAAAAATATCGCTGCTCTCGCAATGGTCCCTGTCCTTGCAATGCTATCGTACGTTGCTCAAAAGAATTGGGTGTTTCGATAATGATGCTGAGCATTATCATCCCGTGTTACAACGAGTCGAAAACAATTATTTCGTTAATAGAGGCCGTCAAAAAATCTCCTGTCAAGAAAAGAGAGATCATTATTGTTGACGACGGGTCAAAAGATGGCACAAGAGATATTTTAGGTGAACTAAACGATCCTGAAGTACGAGTCATCTTTCACGCTCAAAACCAAGGCAAAGGAGCTGCATTACGAACTGGATTCAATGAGGCAAAAGGGGATATTTGCATAGTCCAAGATGCAGACTTGGAATACGATCCCCAAGAATTTCAAATCGTCATACAGCCTATCCTTGATGGAAAAGCGGACGTGGTTTTTGGTAGTAGATTTCAGGGTGGGCGCCCCCATCGAGTTGTCTATTTCTGGCATCGAATCGGAAACGGGCTGCTCACGCTAATGAGCAACTTCTTCACTGACCTAAACCTCTCAGATATGGAGACGTGCTACAAAGCATTTCGGCGTGAAGTTATTCAATCAATCAATATAAAAGAAAACAGATTTGGCTTTGAACCCGAAGTAACAGCGAAAATCTCAAAGATGAATATCAGAATTTACGAAGTCGGGATATCTTATTACGGGAGAACATATGACGAAGGCAAGAAAATTGGCTGGAAAGACGGGATAAGGGCTATATACTGCATCCTTAAATATAATCTCTGGGCAGGAGAATAACGCGCTGTGAGAATCAAACGCAACCTGATTACAGGCGGAGCTGGCTTCCTTGGGTCACATCTAACAGACCGGTTAATGGAAGCCGGAGAAGAAGTCATCTGCCTAGACAACTATTTCACAGGGATAAAAAGCAATGTTGAAAAGTGGATTGGGCATCCATCTTTTGAACTTATCCGACACGATGTTACGGAACCGATTCGTTTAGAAGTTGATCGAATCTGGCATTTAGCATGTCCGGCATCGCCAGTGCACTACCAGTTCAATCCAATCAAAACGGCAAAGACAAGCTTTCTGGGAACCTACAACATGCTGGGGCTAGCAAGGAGGGTTGGAGCCAGACTCCTATTAGCTAGCACAAGCGAAGTGTACGGAGATCCAGAGATTCACCCACAACCCGAAAGCTATAGAGGATGCGTCAATACAATCGGAGTCAGAAGCTGCTACGACGAAGGGAAAAGAATTGCAGAAACACTCTGCTTTGACTACAAACGGATGCATGAAACTGAAATTCGAGTCATGCGTATTTTCAACACCTATGGCCCAAGAATGTTGCCTGATGACGGAAGGGTTGTCAGCAACTTCATTGTCCAGGCCTTACGAGGTGAGCCCCTCACATTGTATGGAGATGGAGAACAAACAAGATCTTTTTGCTATGTCGATGATCTAATCAATGGCATGATTCGACTCATGAACTGTGACCAAACTGGACCGATTAATATTGGCAATCCGACCGAATTCACGATAAGGCAACTCGCAGAACTGGTAAGGGAAAAAATTAATCCTAATTTACAGTTCATAGAAAAACCTCTCCCACAAGATGATCCGATGCAAAGGAAGCCGGTGATCAATCTTGCCAATAGCGTATTAGGATGGCAACCCAAAATAGCTCTTGAAAATGGATTAGATCCAACCATCGAATGGTTCAAATCTGAATTAGAAAAATCCAAATAAAATCTCAGCTATGAACCAAAGAATTGGTGCCGCGAAATCCCTCTTACATTGGCTCATTGTGCCTTTCATAGCAACAAGCATGTTGCTATGGCCAACATATTCAAGTGGTCTTGAGACACTGCAAACAGATCCTGGAGATCCATTACTCAACGCCTACTTTCTTGAGCACGCTTTTCAACACCTTACAAGCTCCAATATCTTCAATCCAGGCCAATTCTGGTCTCCTTCATTTTTTTGGCCCGTCAACAATACCTTGGCCTGGAGTGACCACCTTCTAGGCCAAAGCATAATATACGGAATATTTCGGCCGATCTTCAACCCAATCAATGCTTATATTTGCTGGGTTAGCACAACTCTTATTCTTAATTATATCTCAATACGAAAATCACTAACAAAGATCAGCCCCAAGACTAAAGATATCTGGCTCAGCATCTCCACACTGGTAACAACATTCAGCCCTGCAATAGCAATTCAGCTAGGCCATCCACAGCTACTAAACCTTTTTATTATTGGACCAATACTTTATGAATGCCACAGGTTAATAACAGAGACAACAGAAAGTTTCACATTGAGCAATTGGGCATATCTCTCATGCCTTCTTTTGATCAATGGCTTTTTCAACATCTACACCTTCGTATACGCATGCTATGGCGTAATGATATGCTCTGCAATTCACATTTTCAAGAGAATAATCAATCGTTCAATGCGATTAAGGCTTGGAAACTATATGATTCAAAATGCTGGATGCTTGATCATCGCAGGATTAATCAATCTGTATATTTACTTGCCTTATCTTCAAACATTAAAAACCTTTGGAAGCCGACCGATCGACATCATTATCAATAATTTACCCAAACCAGCTGGATGGCTACTCGGAAATGATTGGCTTCTCTTACCACCTGCATGGACCCACCAAACAGTTAATCCAAACTGGATTTCCGGTCATGAACAAGACATATTCCCTGGCTGGGGTCTACTCATATTGCTGATGGCTGCGGTCTTAACCCTATTCAAAAAGCAAAAAAATGCAGGGATTCAAAACTGGTTGATTGTAATCACCTTAATGATCCTGCTCACGCTGTCATTTAACGGAGAAACTGGTTGGCTAGTCATGATGAAGCTACTACCAGGATCTGGATCTCTCCGAGCATCAAGCCGTGTGGCGATGATGATCATTTTATTTAGTGCTCCTTGCATTGCCATCGCAGCTGAAAACTGGAAACTTAATTTAAGAAAGCTTTGGAATGCAACATGCGAAGTTACGGCATTATCAGCAAGTTTTGTAAGCATTTGGGCTATTCCAGGTGGACAACATCAATTTCCTTATAAGGAGTGGGAAAACGAAGTAACTCTTCTAAGCAACGAACTTAAAGATACTGATTGCGATGTGTTCTGGTACGAATGGAGAAAAAATCAACCACCCTTTAGGGCTCATGTCATTGCAATGCATGCACAATCAAGAACAAATATACCTACAGCGAATGGATACAGTGGTCAATTTCCAAGCGATGATTGGCCTTTTACTAATTCCTCTGGACAAAATGCTTTTAGCTGGTTGTCGGAAGAATTGGCTGGAACGAATCATTCTTCAAAAGAAATGAGTCTTTACCCCAAAAGATGCATTATAAGCATAGACAAAAAGAATGCGGCTTCAATTCAACACTACAAAAAACCAGAGAAGCAAGTTCCTTTAACTATTTTAGACAGGCAAAATGTCAAAATTGGAGAATACCGCAACGCCCTATACATATTAGTGCAAGACAATAAGAACAATTCAAGAACGGCGTGGGTAAGACTTATCAGGGATGGCAGTTCAATCCCCTCGAGAAGGGGAAAATATCAAATAACAGATGCAATAATAGAAGACGGAATGCTATACATAACAGACACGAATCGGGCAGCAAGTGACAAATATGTATGGGAAATAAATATTGAAACCGGAATCTTTGAAGGCCAAGTCCATATTATTCCCGGCAACAGATAATCATTAACCACAAAGTATATCGACAAAAGTAAATTCTATGCCTCTAAATCAGTATAGCCCTGATTCCATAAAATTGTAATCTCAAGGAAATGCTTTCGCCAATGGCGAAGGCTATGAATCCATACCCTAATGTTAAATTTTAAAACCATAGATTATCTGAATAGAATGAACAAAGCTGCCATTAATACTTTATAATACAAGGCAAAATTAAGACAGGTGGCGGCAGAATGGTCAAGAGAAATAAATTCTCTTCCGCATGGATCGTTAGGCTCTTCGATAAAATCACGTTTCGAGGCGTCTTTTTAACATTTTTCGGAATAGGAACAGGTGCTTGTGCTTATATCATTTATCAAAATATTCAAGGTGTCGACTGTAATAATCGACCACTAATTGGAAGCTACTATTATCCTTGGTACACGATTAAGAGATGGAAGTATGACCGCAATGTCACAGGCATGCCTTATTTAGGGCCCTACGACAATAGCAATATCAGCGTAATTAATCAACATGTTGACTGGGCAAAACAAGCCGGAATAGATTATTTTATTTATTCCTGGCTAGGAACAAATAAAAAAGAGCATGGGCCAGAAAGCAAAATTACTGATAATTTCATTAGACAAACAAGCAAAATAAATTATAAAATCATGCCCCTTTATGAAACACCCTTAGCGCTCAATCAATCACCCGACAACATAGATTTTGATCAAAAATACTGGCCACGCGTGAATGCAGGTGATCAGTTTATCAAAGATATGCTTGCCTTTTCAAACCAGGCTCACAATTCAGAGCACTTCCTTCGTATCAATAATTGCCCTAGAGTAGCAATATATTTAGCGCGCAATATGCTCAATCAAGATAAATACTTCAATAAGCTCAAAAAAGCATTAGCCAACAGAAATCAATGTTTAGATTTTACTGCTGACGTATCATTCTGGAATTCTAGTGACAAGCCTTTGGCAAGAAGCAAGCAATCTTCTGAACATCAGTGGGCATGGTTAGCGAATAACTTCACAGCAGTATTTGGCTATAATATGTATAGCCACGATATTAATGTTTATCAAATCCAAGGGGATCTTGCATTTGATAAAATCTTTCTAAAGGCAAAATCTGTCAATCAAAAAAAATGGGAAAAGCGATCTCATGATGCAGGGCTTAAATACCACTATTCGATTCAACCTGGTTATGACGACAGACCCCTAAGAGGCAATAAACGACCAGCAGTCCCACCTTCTGAAAAATTCTTATTAAAAGACTGGGAGCGCATTTATGCTAGTTTAGCAAAAGATGATCACATTTTAATTACTTCATTTAATGAATGGTATGAAGGAACGGCGCTTGAACCGAGCAAGAAAAATGGATCATCATTAATTTCAGCAAACCGTAAAGCAACAAATTCGATTAAAAATAAATTTTGCAATTAATAGCAGTGCTTAATTCAATTAAATAAGTTCATAGCAAGAAATATCCAATTCTTTTCCGAATAACCAAAACTCACGGCGTACGAAGCTTAATGCCTTATTTGGGATTGGGTTGACCGCCGTAATCCTGGTCTCGCAATTCCAAGCATGTAATAACATTGCTGAAAGCAAATTAGAGATTATAGGATGCAATCCACTTGAATACAATCGTCAAGCAAGAATTTTCAGATCTTCAGACAATATCCCCGATAAGTTCACGACAGACCTACTCTGAGGAAAAGTTTTGGCAAGTAAGTCAAAACAACTCCGTGTTTTTGTATGATTCAGTTCAACTTATCTAACTTGACACTAGCCAGTTCGCTCGCACCACCTTTTGTCTTAAGAACGTCTTCCAAGCCAGCAAGATCTTGATCCATAATCTTGGTCTTCATCGGGTAGTGCTTTGGACCACACATCGAGCAGAACTCAGCATGCTTATAGATATCTGCCGGCAACGTATCGTCGTGGTATTCCTTCGCAAGTCCTGGGTCTAAGAAAAACTCAAACTGCTTGTTGCAGTCGAAGTTATAACGGGCGCGGCTGAGTTTGTCATCGCGTTCACGTGCACCAGTGCACCAGTGCACCAGTGCACCAGGACGATAACGAGCAATCTCTGCAGCATGAGCTGCAATCTTGTATGCGATTAGCCCCTCTCTCTCATCCTCTGGATTAGGCAGCCCCAAATGCTCTTTCGGAGTCACATAACAGAGCATCGCTGTTCCATACCAACCAGCCATAGCAGCCATCCTCAATGGCATCGCGTACCACAACAGTGGCCTCATCCCCTACGGCGGAACCTTCCTGGTTTTTGCTGACTACATGCGCGGCTCAATGCGCCTTTCAGCCTTAAGTGAGCTTGGCGTGATCTACGTACTCACCCATGACTCAATCGGTGTGGGAGAAGACGGCCCTACCCACCAACCGGTCGAAACCATTCCCTCCCTGCGCGCCATGCCAAACATGCTGGTGTTCCGTCCCGGAGATGGTAATGAGACCAGCGGAGCGTATAAATTAGCCATCCAGAATCGCAAACGCCCCAGCTCTCTTTGCCTGAGCCGTCAGGGCATGGCCAACCAAGCCAATTCATCCATCGAAAATGTCGCTCTCGGCGGCTACGTCCTGGAAGATTGCGAAGGAACAGCTGATCTGATCCTGATCGGTACAGGCACAGAGCTTGACCTTTGCGTGCAAGCCGCCAAACAACTCAGTGCTGAAGGCCACAAGATTCGCGTGGTCTCGATGCCTTGCGTCGAACTTTTCGAAGAACAGAGCAGCGCATACAAACAAGAGGTGCTGCCAAACGCTGTACGCAAGCGCATCGTGGTGGAAGCCGCCGAATCATTTGGCTGGCACAAGTACATCGGCCTTGATGGCGACAGTGTGACCATGAACAGCTTTGGCGCTTCTGCACCAGGTGGCACATGCATGGAGAAGTTTGGCTTCACCGTAGAAAATGTAGTAAAGAAAGCAAAAGGGTTGCTGAATTGATCTGCAAGTGAATCAATAGCTCTAGCAAGCCTCGTTTCTGCTCCGCATCTCTACTGGTGCGGAGCTTTGTTATTGGTATCAAGTAAGCAGACATCTCCGCCTAGACTCAGATCTAAATATCTAACACTGATGCCTTACAACAGACTCGCAATCTTGTCACTGGAGGTGCTGATTTTCTTGGTTCGTATTTAGTCGACAGGCTCATGCAGGCGGGTGAAGAAGTGATTTGCCTCAACAACTATTTCACTGGGCACAAAGTCAATATTGCGCAATGGATCGAGCATCCACGCTTCGAATGAATTAGACACGATGTTACCGAACCAATCAAGCTTGAAGTCGATCGGATCTGGCACCTGGCGTGCCCTGCATCACCGGTTGACTATCAGTTCAATCCAATTAAAACAGCCAAAACCAGTTTTCTTGGCACTTACAACATGCTGGGCCTCGCTCGCAGGGTAGGCGCACGCCTACTACTTGCCAGCACCAGTGAAGTCTACGGAGACCCAGAAATTCACCCCCAAACCAAAAGTGACCAAGGTTGCGTCAACACGATTGGGATTCGCAGCTGTTACGACGAGGGTAAACGCATCGCCAAAACACTCTGCTTCGACTATCAGCGAATGCACGGCACTGAGATCAGAGTGATGCGCATCTTCAACACCTATGGCCCTCGCATGTTGACAGATGACGGCAGGGTAGTGAGCAACTTCATCATGCAAGCACTTCGTGGCGAACCACTACCCATCTACGGAGATGGCAGCCAAACACATTCGTTATGTTACGTGGATGATCTCATTGAAGGCATGATCCGCCACATGAAAAGTGACACAACTGGGCCAATCAACATTGGCAACCCCAGTGAATTCACGATTCGGCAACTAGCAGAATTAGTGCGCAATAGTATTCAACCCAATCTGCCTTTGATTTCAAAGCCCTTACCACAAGACGATCCAAGACAACACCAGCCATTAATCGACGTAGCCAAAAACGAACTGGACTGGGAGCCATTGATTCAACTTGAAGATGGCCTAACAAGAACAATCGACTGGTTTCGTGAACACCTGGGGAACAATTGAGCAATAGAATTTATCCTGGCCGAGGCAAATTCAAGCATTAGCGATCAACTAGACAATCCCACCTATACAAATGAACCATCAGGGATAACTCGGAGCTGCTGCACAGAAGCACAAAAGAAAATATTAATTCTGTGCTCGACAAGGCAAAGCCCTAGCAAACGTCTAAGGATGTTAAAATAGCAAGTGGTTAACCAATGCTTCGAGATGGCAGAGACTGCCAGCTTATCAATAGTATTACCTGCTTTCAATGAAAGGGATAATATTTGCACAATCATCGAATCAATCATTGATCTATCCTTGCAATATAAGCTAGAGATTATCGTTGTAGATGATGATTCTCCAGATGGCACCTCTGAGGTGGTATTGGAATTGGCTCGACAATATTCATTCATCCGATTAGTCAGGCGTGTAGGCAGAAGTGGGCTTTCCAGTGCCATCAAAGAAGGGCTCTTAAATGCTTGCCATGAATATGCTCTTGTCATGGATTGCGATGGTCAACATCCTACGTCAGTCATCAAACAGACAATAAGTCATTTAAGAGACAAAGGGTTAGATCTTGTTGTTGGCAGCAGGTTTCTTCAAGGATCTGTAATCAATGGTCTCACCAATGATCGAGAAAGTGCTTCTACTTTTGCAAACTTTCTTGCCAAAAAAAGTCTCTCAAAAAGATATCGCCATTTAACTGATTACATGAGTGGATTTTTTGCAGTCGACTTGAAGCAGGCCATGCCAATCATTCGCTCTGTTGATGTCAATGGCTTTAAGTTCCTATATGAATTATTAGCCAAAAGCAATGGAGCCTTATTAGTTGGCGAGGTACCCCTGATCTTCGAGAAGAGGCTTCATGGAAGCTCTAAACTGGATATCGCAGTCGCATGGGATTTCTTATTATCATTTCTACATTCAATCAGCTTAAAGCTTATTCCTCGTCGCGCAATAAGCTTTGCGCTCGTTGGCCTAAGTGGTGTTTTTGTACAGCTATTTAGTGTTTTCATTCTAACCAATATACTTGCTTATTCTTTTCAATCCTCTCTGCCTATTGCTGTCATATTAGCAGCAACATCCAATTACTTAATCAACAATATTTTGACTTTTAGGTTTGCACGTCTTAATGGCTTAAAATTAATAAAGGGCCTTACAAAGTTTTTACTTGTTTCCTCTTTACCATTCGTGGCCAATATTGGATTGGCATCTGCTTATTACGAGCACATATCTTCCAACAAGCTGATCGCACAACTGCTTGGCATTATCTTTGCCTTTACTTGGAACTATGTGGCAAGCAGCAAATTTGTTTGGAATACTCCATAACCATATAGCTTCTGCACTTCATTGGTGAAACACACAATATTTTAGGGCAATGCCATTTTAGGCTTGCGATTGGTTTGATGCATCTATCTCGTATGACTCAACATAGTCTCCAGCCATTCTATATGCTCTCGAGACAGATTTTCATTTATAGAATACTTCCTCCAGTCTGCAGATCGAGAAGTGATCAATGCGCTGATATGCATTCAACTCTAGAATCACATCGCAATGCCCCTTGAAAAAATCGCGAAATGCAACAAGTACAAGTGATGATTCAAAGGCTCATGATGTTAAAGGGAGCTTGGATTGAGTTTGTCTTCTCTATACGTAATACCTGCACGATTGCATCGGGGTTCAGCAACAGTCTTGTCAAAGCGCACTAAACCTATCCAAATGAACTCAACTTTGAACAGATCCAGGAGGTTCCAGGCGTACCGCAAACCACTGCAGGCAGAGACCTTGGCCCACCTCCAGCTCACAAGCTGTATCAAGCAACCGCTGGGCCGCCGAAACGAGTGAGTTCTGACTCTGCAAATCCTCTGGCAAGACATCCAAACTCTGGAGCCAAGTCTGTAACCAAGCGAGTGTGTCAGCAGCGCTCAGAAGCCGCTCAGGCTGGCCAGGCTCCAAAACGACGTAGTGATCAGAATCACGAATCAAGGGATCAGACATTAGACAGCCATTTCTGGATTGGTGTTCAAGCAAGGCTCATCGGGCTGAGTGATCCGTCTCAAGCAATAACAACTCAAGCTGATCCCTCCAGTGGAATAAGGGCTGCAGCCGCGGGTGATCACTCAGGCCGAACACACCTTTACCGGCAAGTGCTGCCCCAGCCGAGGCTGGAAAACGCATTAAAGAAATCTGAGCGGCTACAGCTAAATCAGCCAGGCTCATCGCATCTCCTACTAGCCAGGACCTTTTCTGCATCAAGTCAGCCAATTGTTCGAGGCTCGTTAATAACTCAACCCTCTCTGCCTGGCCAATGATCTCAGAGGCACCGTTCAACAACCCCCCCGGGAGATCTCCCATGACCTGACGCAAGGGAGTTGGCAGATCTTCTGGAAGAAGAGCTAAACGCAACTCAGAGTCCAAGGCTGCAGCCTGCAGCAAAGCTGACCGGCCTGCCCGCGCCAATGTCGTATCAGCCCAATCTTCAATCAAGTACACCTGCGCGGCCTGCTGTGGATCAACCGGAATGAGGGGTGGTTCAGGCTGCTTTGCCTCGAGATGCCGAGCAATGGTGCTGGAATCTGCCAAAACAACATCGCCATCTACAAGTACCGGGACCTGACGCTGACCTGACAAGCGAAACACGTTGAGCTGTCCTAACCCGGGGGTAACTTCCACCACCTGGTAAGTCAAGCCCTTGGCCTGTAAGACCATCCGCACCTTAAGACAGAAGGCGGAATGGCGGAATTGATGCAGTTCCATCATCGTTTGCTCTGCCAAAAGAACGGCAGAGTAGCTAACAGCTTCAAAAGCTCACTAAGGTAAAAAGAGATTATATCTTCAGTTCTTAGTACTGATCCAGCCAAGCTGCTCGACTAACATCGACAAAAGGGGTATTCAAGCTTGTAACTTAAATATTAGAAAACTTGGTACATGTAGACATATCTGCCTGCAAAGATCACAACAGCTATTAGCATCTTAAAGACAAGGCTAAAAACTATTATTTCCAAAAATCATGATAGCACTGTTGACAAGATAGACTAGGGAGGTTGACAAGAAAGCGGTTGAGATGCCACGACCTGAATCCATTATGGCTCAGCAGGTTGCGTCAGAGAAAAATCTCTGTCCGGAGAGATTCTGGCTAATAGTTACCATCTATACCATAGGACTGTTCCTTCTAACATCTATTCTATCGCTAATAAGACATGGAATCTTTAAATCGTCATCACATGACCTTGGCATCTTTAATCAAGCACTCTGGCAGATCTCTAATGGCTTTGAGCCAGTTTCAAGCTTTATTGGCCACCACATCCTTTCTGATCATGCCAGTCTCTGGCTTTATGTTCTTGCAATCCCCTATAGCCTCTACAAAAATCCAGAGACGCTCCTACTTCTACAGGCATTAGCAGTTGGAGCTGCCAATATTCCATTGGCACTGATCTGCAAGAAAAAAAATCTTAGTGGCATACAAGTTTCTGCAGTCTTACTTGCTTATTGCCTATACCCTGCTGTTTTAAATATCAGTCTTTTTGATTTTCACCCTGACCTATTATCACTTCCATTCTTTTTCTTACTATTTCTCGCACATGAAGAAAGAAAACTTCCTATCTTTATTATTTCAGCAGTAGCAATTGCTGCAACTAAAGCCGTTATGTCACTTTCAGTAGCGGCCTATGGGTTGGCAATTCTAATGTTCGAAAAGGATCGAAGATATGGGCAGATTGCCCTGGGAATTGGAGCTGGATGGTACATCTTCGCTACTCGCTGGATTATTCCTGAATTCAGCAATGGTGGCTTTACGATTGCACGGCACCTTGGCCGTTTCCAAGGCCTAGGCAATAGCTTTGGCCAAATAGCATCTAATTTGCTCTTTCGGCCCTACCTGTTCTTCAGCCGTATATTTTCCAATAGAAGCCTTACTTTTTTAGTCAATCTGTTCATCCCAGTTGCGTATGTATTTTTTGCTAAGCAAAAGCGCATAGCTTTTTATGCCATCGCAATTGCTCCCACAGTTTTCATCATCCTCCTGTCATCTTCTAAAGCCTATGTAAGCCTATCTCGAATGTATATGCTGCCATTGATTCCTTATCTAATGATGGCAGTAGTTCATTACTTTGAGTACCACAATGCAAAGAAATCAGGGCGCCACCTCGTATTAATCGCTTCAATATGCCTGAGCATCATTGGATTCATTAAGTTCACAGATGCCGATAAAGTTATTAACCGCCTTTCCCTATCAGATGCAAGCCGTATTCAATCGATACACAGAGCAATTAGGATGACGCCCAAGGATGCCAATGTATATACAAGTGACAAGATAGCAGCCCATATGTCAGGAAGAAACTTTATCAGGAGTATTGACGATAAAAACTTGGACGAGATCTCTCGATTTGATTATATACTGCTCGACAAAAAAGTACCTGGCTGGAGAAACAGCAAAGATGGCAATAAGCGCATTTCACTTTCAGCCGAAAGCGAAAAATGCGAAGAGCTTTTACACACAGATTCAATAAGGTTATTTCAATGCCCTCGGCCTTGAAAGTTGGCCTAATGGCTGTCTTTAAAGGGGCCCATTTACAGTTTCTTATAGGCAAATGATGCATATTGAGCAATGAACAATCAAAAATTTGTGGCGCGCCGAAGAACAGGCCTCCAGATATCTTCCCCTTTAAAGGCTTCGCCAATTGCCTTTTCTTGAGCAACACTGCCTGCGGCTATCGCCAGAATGGCCGCACGAACTGAGCTGAGATCTGAGCCCCCCGCTCACCGCTCTAAGCAATAGAGGCAACAGCAAGCCCTAAGGCGCTGCTCTGCGGTCTCTCAAAGGAACTGCCGCAGTGCCTTCTGCCTCACTAAACTAACGTCGTATAACTGGTCACACTGAGGATGCACGATACCGGCAACCTTCGCTCTCAGGTGATCTGTGACTTCAGAAGTAGCTTCATCCTCACTTTGGGCTAACCCATTTCCCAAAAACCCTCTGCAATAACTGAAGATGAGAGAGTTATTTCTCAACTTGTCACGCTATCCGCGATACCTCATCGCCTTCTGTCTTGGTTTGCTCAACAACTACATCGAGCCACTCGCCAAGCGACGCAGTAATCCCGTGACTGCAATAGCCATCATTGGGGCCCTAATAAGTGGATTGATCAGCATTGTCTTAATCATGCATGCCATGGTGTATCCAACATCACTGGCATAGATATGGCACCTGGGCGACGGGTGGAGCGGGTCGCTGCCCTAATCCGCCGAGAGACAAGCGAATTACTCATCCATGGCATCCGCGACGAACGGGTGCATCAGGGCATGGTGAGTATTACGAATGTGGAAGTCTCCGGCGATCTACAGCACTGCAAGATTTTTGTGAGCATTTACGGCGAAGAGATCCAACGCTCTGAAGTGCTAGAGGGTCTAGAGGCCGCAAGTGGTTTCCTCAGAGGCGAGCTTGGCCGCAGATTGCAGATGCGACGTGCACCTGCAGTGCACTTTCATTTGGATCGCGGAATCGAGAAGGGAACTTCGGTACTGAATCTTCTTGAGCAATTGGAACAACAGCGAGAAACCCTTGAAGGAGTGCAATCAGAGAGTGATCAACCAACGGCTTACGAGACAACAACTGTCAACAAAACGTGAACCCGCCGATCCAGAGCCCCCTTCGACGTCAAGTCGCTGAGTTGCTGGTGGTGCGAGCAAGTGGTCATGCCAGCGATGATCAACGCCGTTATCCAAAATGGGAACTAAGCAACGCTGAGCTAAAACGTCTGCTCGCTGAAGGTGTGGGCGGTGTGATTTTGCTGGGCGGCACAAGCACCGAAATAAGGCATCGCTGTAAGAGACTTAGACAATGGGCAAAAGCACCCCTCCTGTTATGTGCCGATGTGGAAGAGGGTGTCGGTCAACGCTTTGAAGGCGGCACTTGGCTCGTACCGCCCATGGCCCTTGGACGGCTCTATCAAGAAGACCAACGTCGTGCTGTCAATCTGGCCGAGCACTACGGCCGCTGCACAGGACACCAAGCTCGACGCTGCGGACTCAACTGGGTGTTAGCACCCGTCTGCGATGTCAACAACAACCCAGCCAACCCTGTCATCAATGTGCGGGCATGGGGAGAAGACACTGCCGCCGTCTCTTCTTTGGCCTGTGCTTTCCAACAAGGTCTTGCAGCAGAAGGTGTGCTGGGATGCGCCAAACACTTCCCAGGTCATGGCAATACGGGAATGGATTCCCATCTGCAGTTGCCTGTACTGGATGACAACCTCCGCCAGCTTGTGGAGCTTGAACTCGTGCCTTTCCAGGCCGTCATGAAAGCCGGCATCGACAGCATCATGACGGCCCATCTATTGATGCGAAACCTCGACGCCTCCTGTCCGGCGACCCTGTCTCCAGCTGTTCTCCAAGACCTTTTACGCCGCCAACTCAAGTTCGAGGGCTTGGTCGTGACCGATGCCCTGGTCATGCGAGCAATCACTCAGTCCTATAGCGCTGGCGAAGCCGCCGTGATGGCCTTTGCCGCCGGTGCTGATCTGATTTTAATGCCCGAGAACGCAGATGACGCTATCGAGGCCCTATGCGAGGCCCTCCAGTCGGGCCAAATTCCAATGCAACGTTTGCACGCCTCCCAAGAGCGCCGGCGAGAAGCCTTACAAAAGGTTGGTACCTCCACTGCAAAGCTGGCCCTCAAAGACAGCACAAGCATTGACAAACCCCTGGAACGAGACGAAGACCGTGCTCTCGCTAGAGAACTGGTGACTGCATCGCTAAAAATCCACCATCCAGGACCGGTCACCCCAACTGAGTCAGGCATCAATCTCCTGCGGGTGGATGGAGTCTTGCCCTGCTCGGTACTCACAGCCACGGCCCCAGCACTCGTACTGCCCTCTGAAGCTGGATTTCAAAGTTTGCTCTGTCACCCCCTAGGGATCTCTCCCTGGCAAGACGACCCAGATCAGCCTTTAGCTCTAGAACGATTGGGCATCGGCCCAGTAATACTGCAACTTTTCTTACGCGGGAACCCCTTCCGTGGCGACCAGGATCGCCACGAGCCATGGGTAGCAACCGTCAAACAACTCCAACAGCAAAAACGCCTCGCAGGCCTAGTTGTCTACGGCAGTCCTTACATCTGGGATGAGCTGATTGAAGTGTTAAATCTCGGCATCCCCGCGGCTTACAGCCCTGGTCAGATGCCTGAAGCGCAGCGCCAGGTTCTTACCTACCTGCTACAACCTGCGCAGGTGCAATCAAATGCCCAAACGCCGCTGTTCCAAGACTTCACTGACTGACGTCTATATCCTCGAGCCAACCTACGAACCAGCTCCAATGCTCAGCCTCTCGATGGTCGTACGCAACGAAGAGAGTCGCCTGGGAGCATGCCTGGCGTCCGTGAAAGGGTTCGTAGACGAAATCGTGCTAGTCGACACGGGGTCCACGGATGCAACCGTGGCCATAGCTGAAGCCGCCGGTGCACGAATAGAGCACCTGCCGTGGCCAGGGGACTTTGCCCCAGCCCGTAATGCCGCCCTGAACCTGATCACGGGGGATTGGGTCCTTGTTCTTGATGCCGATGAACAACTACGCGCTGAGGCCATCTCAGGCCTACAAAACTTGATGGCTCAGCCAGATGTTCTGGTGATCAACCTGCTGCGCTTTGAGCAAGGAGCAACGATGGCCCCTTATTCCAACCTCAGCCGTCTGTTCCGCCGACACCCGCGAATTCACTGGAGCCGCCCATACCACTCCATGATTGACGACAGCGTGAGGGATCTGCTCAGCGAAGAACCTCATTGGCGCATCGTCGATTACCTTGAGCCGGCTTTGCTCCACGAAGGCTACCGGCCAGATCTACTCCAAAGCAGCAACAAATCCCAACGGTTGAGGACAGCAATGGAGGCCTGGCTGGCTGAGCATCCAGGCGATCCGTATACCTGTGCAAAACTCGGCGCTCTCGAGGTGGACGAAGGGCAAAAAGAGCGCGGCATCCAGCTCTTGCGGCAAGGCCTAAAGCAGAACGAAAACACGAATGCCAATCCGATCGAACGCTACGAACTTCTTCTGCACCTAGGCATTGCCCTTGCCCAAGACGATCCCCAAGGAGCCATCACGGCCTACCGCGAAGCCGTGGCTCTACCCATGGACATCAGAGTGAGCCTGGGAGCTCGCCTCAACCTGGCAGCCCTGCTCATGCAACAAGAGCTACTGGATGAAGCCATCGCACTCACCACCACCGCTACCCAACAAGCCCCGGAAGTTGCTCTGGCGTGGTACAACCTCGGATTAATGCAGCGTCGCCGAGGCAATCTTGTAGAAGCCTTATACGCCTACGAACAAGCGAAACAACTCAATCCTGAGCATGCTGAGACCCACCAAAATCATGCGGTTGCGATGCTCGTCGCTGGGGACATCAATGGTGCCCGCAACAGCTTTAGCAAGGCTATTACGCTGCTGCACCGTCAAGGACGAAGCAAGGAAAGCGAAGGGCTGCGCCATCAGGTGGCTGGCATTGTGAAACTAAATGAGGAAGAGAAATGAGCAGCAAACCCATAGCTCCCCTTCATGACCGCACAATCATCATGACCCGTGCCCAGGAGCAACAGAGTGAGGCTCGGAGTCGGCTTCATGCCCTTGGATCGAACGTTCTTGATCTGCCCGCTCTTGTGATTGGCCCACCCGACGATTGGCAACCCCTCGATGATGCCTTAGCCGACATCAAGACCTTCCACTGGTTGGTTTTCTCCAGCGCCAATGGAGTACGGGCCGTTGAAGAACGGCTTCAGCGGATCGGCCAATCTCTTGCTAATCGTCCCAAGGGACTAAAACTTGCAGCAGTAGGCCGCAAAACAGCCCAACATCTTGAACACCTAGGAGCTGCTGTTGATTTTGTTCCACCCAACTTTGTGGCTGACAGCCTGATCAATCATTTCCCAGTGTCAGGCTTTGGACTGAAGATGCTGCTGCCAAGAGTCCAGAGCGGTGGCCGCACCATTCTGGGAGAAGCCTTCCGGGAAAGCGGAGCACACGTGATTGAAGTAGCAGCTTATGAATCCCGTTGCCCAGAAGCAATCCCGGAGGACACGGCCACAGCCCTCGCAAACAGCAATGTGGATGCAATTGCTTTCAGCAGCGGCAAGACCGCTGCACACACAGCAAGTTTGCTCAGCCATCGTTTTGGCAGCGACTGGCTGCAGCAGCTTGAAACAGTCAAAGTCATCTCCATCGGCCCCCAGACAAGCCTCAGCTGTGAGAAGCATTTTGGGAGGGTCGATCAAGAAGCCGATCCTCACGACCTTGAGGGGCTTGTCAGTGCTTGTGTTAAAGCATGCAGGTCGGAGACTGAGACTTGCCCCCCTGGGACAGGGTGATGCACCCGCGCTGAACGTCGATCGATAGCAGCGACCAGCTTGGAGGTAACAACTGGTCCGCCTCAACTTGACCGGGGCAACGACCTCCAGGCCCCACGCACAATGCTCCTGATCCATCTGATGTTTGAACCAATGCCCGCTGCTGCCCGCCAACAACCAGGACACCTTTCAGGATGAATCCATTTGAAGTTGTTGAGCCAACAAGCGGTTGAAAAGGATCCCTACGACCTGCAAGCACTCGATCCTGAACCTCTGTGGCCGAAGGTAGTGGCGTGAGCCGATCAGAAAGATCAATCGGCATCACAAGCTGCTCAGAACTATCCCTAGCCGATCGCGGTTTTGTCGCCAACTTCTCGGTAGTAGAGCGATCGGTACTGCATCCCGTTAGCGCAACCGTAAGCAGGATCAATGCACTCTTCAACCGCCAGGCGGCTGTCCTGGAGCACTCAGGAGGAAACACAGTAACCGCTTTCCACAAGATCCCTAAATCTGTCAAGGTTGGCCTGGAGCTCACGAGTAACAATCCCTCCCAGGATGCTCGGTTCCATCAAAGGTGCCAAGGGCCTCGGTAACTCGTAGGTAACGCTCAATTTCACAGCTGTATGGTTCTCGCTCTCCGGATAGAAACGCACAGCTCCTTTCGTAGGTAGCCCTCCTATGGATTCCCATTGCAACTGCTGGCCTTCAACCTGCTTGCTGATCTTTGCCTGCCAATGAAAACGAAAGCCCTGAGCAGCCAAGGTCCAATCAGTGAGGCTCGGATCATCAAGGGTTTTGACAGATTCAATCCAGTTCATCCAGCGAGGCATGGCCTCAAGATCCATCCAGACAGCCCAAACCTGCTCAACGGGAGCATTGATATCGCTAGTTACTGTGTGCTCAAGCCAGCGTCCCATCGTTAAGCCACCGCCTGATTGGTCGCCAGCATCGCTGGTTGATGGAGGATCGCCGCCGCAGCCAAATGACCACTCATCGTGGCACCCTCCATTGAGTCGATGTAATCCTGGCGGGTATAACTCCCCGCCAAAAAGAAATTGCTGACAGGCGTGGACTGATCTGGTCTATAAGGCTCCATCCCTGGGGCTTCTCGATAAAGAGACTGAGCAAGTTTGACAACGTTGCTCCACACCAGCTTGAGAGAAAGAGACGAAGGGAACAATTCACGCACTTGAGCATCGGTGTGCGAAACGATCGTCTCTACGGATTTAGAAATCCAGGGGTCACCAGGAGTGAGTACACATTGGAGTAAAGAACCCAGACCCTCCCGGCGATAGTCCTCAGGACTCGCCAAGGCCAGATCCGCAAAGCAGCTGAAATCTGCATCAGCTGTATACAAAAGATTATCCAAGCCAACAGGACTCCGGAGATCCCGGCGTGCAGCCTCGTGAATGGGGTCATTACCCAACTCAGTCACCCAGCCGTCGTAGCGCAGCTGCACGGTGGCGACTGGCACGGCTTGGAGCTTGTAGATGTCATCAAACTGGGGGAACCTACGCCATGCTTCAGGAAGCAAGCGCTGAATGCCTGGCACATCGCAAGCGGCCAAATAGCAATCAGCTTCAACCATGACATCCCCTTCTGGTGTGCCAAGGCTGAGCCCGGTAACCACCGGAGCTTCGTCATCGCGAAAGTGCACCTCACGAACACGATGGCGGAGATGAAGACGGCCACCCCTTGCCTGGATGTAATCAAGAATCGGCGCGGTAAGCCAACGATGAGGGGAGCCTTTAAGCAAATTCAGCTTGGATGCTTCCGTACGAGCTGCAAACATCATGAAAATGGTGAGCATGCAACGGGCAGAGATCGCCTCACAGTCGATAAAGCCCAGGGCATAGGCAACCGGGTTCCACATGCGCTGAATGCTCTGCAGGCTGCCGCCATGACTGAGAAACCACTTTTGAAAACTCACTGCATCGAGAGCACGGATTGTGCTCATGGCCCCCTCGTAATCCACCAGGCCCCTAACAATGGGACTCGTTCCCAGAGCAAGGGCATTGCGCAATTTATCGATCCAGTTCAGCTGAGGAGTCGTAAAAAAAGCCTTGAGGCCGTTAAAAGGAGCCCCTAGGGCAAAACGAAAATCAAGAGATCGAAGATCACCTCCACGATTGACGAACAAATGGGTGTGGTCCTTTGGCAGCAGATTGTCAATTGCACCCACCTTGCGCATCAGCGCAAAAAGATTGGCGTAATTGAAAAAGAAAACATGCAACCCCATTTCGACATGGTTGCCATCTGGATCTTCCCAACTACCAACCTTGCCACCAATGAAAGGCCTAGCTTCGTAGAGATCCACGGTATGACCGGCATCAACGAGATCAACAGCTGCAGCCAGTCCGGCAAGCCCAGCGCCCACAATGGCGACCCGCACGCGCTTCCTACAAAAATCCTTCCGACTCTATAAATATGGCGGATAGGTTGACTGAATTGGATAGTGCAACAAGAGAAATCCCTCCATAAAATGAATTGAGGTCTGTGCCAGCACTGAATGACCAGCACCACTAATCCTTCAACCCACCACACCGCGACTGACGGCAAGGGCATCCAAATCACCAACACAGCTATGCAGCAGTTGGCCAGGCTCTGCCTTGAGAAGGGGAATGATCAGGTGCTGCGAGTAGGCGTGCGCTCGGGCGGCTGCAGCGGCATGAGCTACACCATGGATTTTGTACCCTCAGCCGATATCCAAGAAGGAGATGAGGTCTATGAGTACACCGCAACCGATGGCGCAAGTTTTCGTGTGATCTGTGATCCCAAGAGCCTGCTGTACATCTATGGGATGCAATTGGATTTCAGCACTGAAATGATTGGCGGCGGCTTCAATTTCACCAATCCCAACGCCAGCCAAACCTGCGGTTGCGGCAGCTCATTCGCTGTCTGAAGTCAATGGCCACCGCTCCGTGGGAATCTGAAGAGACCTAAGCAGTTCTGCTGCATCCGATGGCGTCCACCAACGAGAACCTCTTCGAGACAGCTATGGCCCGGTATCAGTCCGGAGCTGAAGCCAGTGAGCTGATCGAAGACTTCAAAACCATCACAGCAACGGCGCCCAATCAAGCGGCTGGCTGGACATGCCTAGCCTGGCTACAGCTTCTTAATGCGCAACCCGATGAGGCCCTGCGCACCGCGCGCACTGCGGTAAAGCTCAACGCCCAGGATCCCCAAGCTCGTATCAACCTCAGCCTGGCCCTGCTGGAAACCAACTCCAAGGGTGTACGAGATCAAATCGACATGGTGCAAAAAATTCTTGCTGTTGCACCGGAGTTTGCCAAAGACCTCAAGGACTCAATCGCCGATGGGTTACTTCGCAGACCAAATTGGCAGGCTTTGAAAAAAGTAAAGGCTTGGCTGGAGCTCTGATTTGGCGAAGCTGCTGCTGTTGAGTAATGGACACGGAGAAGACCTGTCCGGGGCCCTCCTAGGCAAGACCCTGCTCAACCTCGGCCATCAACTGGAGGCCCTGCCTTTGGTCGGTCATGGTCATGCCTATACCGAAGCAGGAATCAAAATCCTTGGACAGGCCAAAGCATTCAGCACAGGCGGGCTTGGATACACCAGTCTTCGAGGCAGGCTGACTGAACTGCTACAAGGCCAAGTGTTCTATCTCCTAAGGCGCCTGGGACGTTTGTTGCAGGTGGCACACCACTACGACCTGCTGGTGGTGATTGGCGATGTGATTCCTGTGATGGCAGCTTGGCTTAGCTGCCGTCCCGTCGCGATCTACCTAGTGGCTTACTCCAGTCACTATGAAGGTCGCCTGCGCTTGCCTTGGCCTTGTGGCAGCTGTCTGAAAAGCAAGCGGTTTTTGGGTTTATATAGCCGCGACCAGCTCACCGCAACAGACCTCACGGCTCAACTTCAACGCCCAGTGAGCTTTCTGGGCAATCCCTTTATCGATCCAGTCCTCACACCTCAAGCACGCTTACCAAGCTGCCGTTATCGCCTAGGACTTCTGCCTGGCAGCCGCCTCCCAGAACTAGAACACAACCTGTTGTTGATGTTGGCGATGGTGGAATATCTTCCAGAACAACTACTAGCCCGCGATGAAATAAGCCTAGATCTTGCACTGGTCCCAGCCCTAGACGACAGCAGACTGGCTCAATTAGTCGCTCAACAAGGCTGGCAAATGCAACCTGATATCAGCAACGCAACACACACCAAGCTTGTGCTCGGTCAACGACACATCACCTTGCAACGCGACTGTTTCATTGCGGTCCTTCAGAGCAGCGATCTCCTGATCAGCATGGCGGGCACGGCGACTGAACAAGCGGTAGGACTCGCTAAGCCAGTGCTACAACTTCCAGGAATGGGGCCCCAGTTCACCGCCGCATTCGCAGAAGCTCAGCGCCGACTACTCGGGCCCACTGTGTTTTGTGCTGGTGGGAAGCCTGGCGAAGCGCTCAACATGCAGAACACTGCCAAACTGACTCTGGAGCTCTTGAAACGCAGCCAAACGGACCCTGACCTGCAACAACAATGCCAGAAGCAGGCCTTGCAAAGACTCGGGGTGGCAGGTGGCGGGCAACGAATAGCCCAAGCCATTACAGACCTGCTCACTGAAAGACATCCATGACAACTCCTTCTGCCGATCCCCAATGGAAACAGTGGTTGGACCGACTGCTGATCATCGATGTGTTCCTAGTGATTGCCGGAGCACTCTGGTTTGTCACAGGGGTCCTGGCCGCAAGCCAGGGAGTGGAGAAACCAATCGGACTGTTTCAGCAACTATGGATGCCCCTATTTTTGCCCGCCATCAGCCTGTTAATGACCGCTGCCCTCATCAATGGGGTGTGGGCATGGTGGCTGCGGATAAGGCCTGGCATAGATCGGGATACTTAAACCTGAAACCCAACCCTGCAAGTCGTTCTGAGACCACCTGTTGACCCTCAAGGACGACACGAGCTCCATCCCCAAGCAAGATCTTGAGGAGCGGACCTGGAACCGGCAAGAGGCTTGGACGACCAAGAGTCTTGCCGAGAACCGCCGCGAACGAAGCCATAGGGACAGGCTCAGGAGCAACCCCATTCACCACACCGGACCAAGCCCGTTCCTCAAGAGCCTTTTCAATCAACTGACAAAGATCAGTGCGATGAATCCAGCTCATCCACTGAAGGCCACTGCCCACCGGACCACCAATACCAAGCTTGAACACTGGCAGCATCTTGCCTAGAGCCCCTCCGTCGGGCCCTAGAACGATGCCGATACGCACTACTACCAATCTGGTAGCAGACGGTTTAGCAGCAGCTGCAGCCTCCCACCGCTCACAAAGGTGAGCGAGGAAATCTTGGCCACAAGGACTCTTTTCAGTGAAGTAGCCATCTGGACTGGTGCCGTAATAGCCCACCGCAGAGGCATTCAAGAGCACTCTTGGTGGTGTCTTGAGTTGACTCATGGCTTTCACCAATGCCCTGGTTGTGTCCAAACGACTCGACTCCAGCTTCTGGCAATGAGCAGCTGTCCAGCGCTGCTCAGCGATCGGTTCTCCGGCCAGGTTCACCACTCCTTCAACTTGCGCCAAGGCATTCAGTAGTGGGCCATCGAGCCAACTGTTTGGATCAGCCGGATTGATCTGCAGCCACTCCAACTGCCCTGCCTGACGCTCTTGATCGAACCCAGAGGCAGCCTTGCGACTGACCAAGATCAACTGATGCTTGGCTGCCAACAACTGGGGGACCAGCTCACGGCCGACAAAACCTGTGCAACCAACAAGTAGAAGGCGCATGAAAGAACTGACGGCATTGGCCGCGAGACTAAGGGGCTGAGAGCGGAGCCTCCACTGGACTAGCTAGCCCAAGGCGATTTGCAATAGGCACTAAAGCAAACCCCTGGAACAACAATCCGAACAAAACCACCGCCAGGGCTAGGGGAGGCATGGTTTTTCCCCAACTCACCGACGACGAAGCCCAGACCTGAATCGCCAAAGCAATAGGGACCGCACCACGCAGGCCAGCGCAGCACACAAACGTCCGCTGCCCTAGCGAAAATGAGCTGCGTAAGAGCAGAAAGTGAACAATCAACCAACGCACCACCTGCATTAAGAGAAACAGTAGGAATGCTCCGCCAGCTGCTCGAACGACGTCCTCAGGGGAAACCACCAACCCCATACAAAGAAACAAAAGCAGTTCAGCCATTTTTGCAAAACTGGAATGGGCCTCCTCAAGCACCAACTGATCGGTGCTTGAACCATTGCCAAGCACAAGCCCCGCCACATAAGCAGCCAACAAGGCACTGCCACCCATCAAGGTGGTTCCACCTGCAAGCACCATCAACAAAGCAAGACTCACAACTGGCAACATGGAATTGGTATTCAGAGACCTACGACTACCGAGAACCTGAGTGGTGAGACTGCCCCCGAGAAAGCCAAGCAAGATGCCCAACAGAAACTGACGTAACACCACGGTCACCAAAGCAGCCGGAGCAACACCCTCCCCGCCTGCCAAAGCCATTGCCACCCCTGCCAAAACCACAGCGACAGGGTCGTTGAAGCCCGACTCCGTCTCAATCAGGTCCAAAACAGGCTTGGGCAAGCGTCCAGCGAGAGGCCGCAAGAGAGCAAAGGTCGCAGATGCATCCGTGCTGGACAACATCGCGCCCACGAACAAAGCCTGCGGGAACAACACAACCCAACCAGCACTCCCTTCGGCCACGCCCAATCCAAGCATCGCCAAGGTGATCAGGAGAGCTGTGAATAAAGCACCAAAAGTTGCCAGCCTTAGGGCCGATGGGATCACAGAGCGCATCTCTGCCCAATTCGTCGTGAGCCCCCCAAAGAAAAGCACTAAAACAAGGGCTGCCTGCGTGATTTGGTCTGCGTGGACCAAAGAAAGCAAGGGAGGGAGCGCATCAGCAGCATCCGCAGACACATTCAAATGGTTGTCAACCAACAAACCAAGAATCAGCACCATCAGGATCCCCGGAACCCTCACGCGAGCCGCCAAGTCATCGAGAAGCACGGCGACAAGCAACAGAGCTCCGAAGGCCAAAAAATAGAGGGCGAGTGAATGACCCAAATCAGAATGGTGGTGTTCCTGAGGAGGTTCTAGCCTGAGTCTTAGATAAAGCCACGTCATGGCCGAAACATCTGCACCAGCAAAGGCCACGGCAGCCCTCAAGAAAGGAGCCCTTGTTCGGGTCAATAGGCACGCCTTTAGCAGCAGCACTGAAGCAGCGGCCAGTGATCCTTCTCCCCCCGACTACATTTTCGAAGGTCCTGGTGAACTGCTCGCCGTCAAAGAGGGCTATGGGCAAGTGCGCTGGCGCATGCCTGTTCCGGACGTGTGGCTACGGATCGATCAGCTGGAACCCTTCTGATGAGAAGAGGGCTTTAGCGCTTCCTCAACCTGTTGCACAGCCTTAGGGATCGAGCCTGAGGCCGCAGGCAAACGCCACAAAGCTCCTGCCAAAACCCCACTGAGATCACCCAGGCCGGCCAATAGATCATTGGGATGCTTGCGCTGGGCTCGATCAGCCACAGCTGATGCCTGCCAGGGATTCAAGCCCGCCAGGATCACCACACTGCGATAAACACTGGGCCAAGGACTCTCTGGTAGTCGTTTCTCCAAGACGGCGAATTGAGTAGCTGCCTCAACAGGGCGATTCGCCAACACTGCCAAAAGCGCCAATGTCCAGCGGGCATCGGTATCAGCAGGATTATCAAGCAAACGCCGCATTGCGGCTTCTCGCACTTCAGCTCGATAACTGAGATGGCCATCCAACATATGTTCGACAGAGACCGCAGCAAAGACTGGCTCAAGCCCTTGAGGTCCCTTCTCCAGCCCCTGGGCCAGAGAGGGAAAACGCTCAGCAAAGCTTGCTGCCCTAGGAACCCCAGAACTGCGTGCCCAAAGGGAATAGCTACCTCCAGATTGCCGTGAGAAACGGCGCAGCTCAACAAATACACCACTGCTGCGAACAGCCTGATCAAGGCGTGCCGCAGTGTCTCGAACTGAGCCCTGATCTCCCTCTGCCAGCACAACCCACTCAGCCTGCTGCAGCACAGGCTCCACATCACCTGCACTACTACCAAGCTGGCGACCTACCAATCGACCACCCCGCCTGCGACCGAGATAACTGACATTGTGCTGATTGAGATCCGGAGTACTGGGCACCACGATGACTGTGGTGGACAAGCCATTGGGATCAGCGCCTCCAGCCGCCCGGACAATGGCCTCCACAGGCCCCTTGTGGCGCTCTGACAAACGAGTGATCTGAGCCGACAAAGCTGAAGGAAGAATGGCCAACAACCCCGCCAAGAGGGTCGTAGGCAAAATCAGCCAGGAGCCCTTCAGCCAGCGACGGTTCGCCCACAACCCCCATTGCAACCAACCCCTAGCGAACAACAAGAGCAATGGTGGGAGAAGTGGAGTGATATATCGATCACCCTTATTCGGACTGAGGCTGGTGAACAACCAACCAGCCAGCAGAGTCACGATCAGCCAACGCCAAGCCAGTGGATCATCAGAAGACACTGCTCTCTGTGTTGAAGATCCAAGGCTGCGGCCATCAATAAACAACCAGAGCACACAACCACTGAGGCCCACGATGAGCAGAACAGGACCTAACTGCGCCGGCAACAAACGTGGATACCAAAGCCAGTTTTCAAGGGTCCATAGAGAAGGATCCCCTTCCCTAGCCGCCGATTCGATCACGGCCCTGTTCGTTCCTCCAAGCGTTGTGATCCAGTTGTGACGTAACCAAGGGCCCACGCCGAACAAAAACACACCCACACCTGCCAGCACCTGAAATCGGGTGCGATTGGTACGACATAAGGCACACCAACTGGCCCATAACAGCGCCGGAAGCAAAACCAACAAAGCACTTTGCTTCACCAAAAGTGCCGCCGTACAAGCAGCCGCAGCGAACAAGGCCTGTAACCAACGCCCACCTCGCTGTGGATCCCACCAGCACCCCAGCCGCCATAACGCCAAGGTGACTGCAGCAGTGAGCGGCATCTCCAACACATAATCCGAGCGCAACTCCAACAAAGCTGGAGCCATGGCAACAAAGACAACGGCAAGCAATGCCATCCCCTGCCCACGCAAACGCAACCCCCATGCCGCAACAGCAACAAGGAGCAGGCCATGCCAAACACTAAGGCTCCAGGCGGCCTGCTTAGGGTCATCTCCAGCCACTGCCATCACGGTGCCATTCACCAAAGAAGCAAGAGGCGGAATTTTGGGAGAAAGGTCGAGTAAAGCGTTCCAACCCTGCCATTGGCCTCCTGGTAACAGGCCTAATGCGCGTCCATGATCAAGAGCGCTGTTGAGATAATCGGCCTGATCCCAAGAGGGAATGCTGGCGTAGTGATGCCACCAGATCCGATCGATGCCCGTAGCTAGCAACCAGATCAGCGCCACAAACGACCAAAAGCGCCAGGCAGCTTTCACGAAATCTCCAGCCGAAGGCGTTCTTCCTTTAAGCGTAAACGCCGCTTTTTGGCTTCCCGCAACATCTCTCGACCATCGTGGAGATAACCATCGACATAGCCCATCGTGTAACGCTCCAACTCAGCCAAAGCGTCTTCTACTTGGGAGAGGCAGTGATACAAACTCAAGCCAAAACCTTGGGCGGAAGCCGGTATCGGCAAAGCTCGATAAAGCCTGTTAACCGTCTCAAGGCGATTAACACTCTGTTCCAGGTAAGTGCAAAAGACCTCCATCAACGAATCGTCGTAAGGGTCAGCCGAAAGAGAACGAAACTGAGCAGGAAAAGGATTGATCACTTGCCCCAGCAATCGGTCGATCGGGACATAAACCTGCTTGATCCAACACTCAAGAGCCTCATCTTCTGCTGCTGCCTGGCCTTTGGTCGCTCGAGCAGCAGCACTAGCACGAGCATTGCGAACCCCTCGCTGATGCGCTTCGTCAGCAACTGAAACGCCATGCTTTCTTGTGCGGTCATAGGCGCGTCGATGCTCTGAATCCCCCAAAACCTCCCAAGCTGCATTGAGCGCAAGGATGCCCTGCTCATCCCCACCAGCGTCAGGGTGATGCCTTTTCACCAACTGGCGATAGGCAGCCTTGATCTCAGCCGAGCTAGCGGTGGAGGTTACTCCCAACACCTGATAGGGATCTGCAGCCATAGAAACCAGTCATTTGGAAGACATCAAAGGTATCCATCACGCTGCGCCGGCACCGCCGAAGCAGCGCTAAACATCGGCGTTGATAGATAACGCTCACCAAAACTTGCCAAGACAACAACAAGACGCTTGCCCACCATCTCAGCCCTACTACCCACTTGCAGTGCAGCCGCAACAGCAGCGCCACTGCTTACCCCACTTAGCAAGCCCTCCTCCCTGGCCAAGCGCCGACCCATCTCCATCGCGTCGTCATCAGAGACCGGCAGGATCTCATCGATCAAAGAGAGATCAAGAACGCTAGGAATGAAGCCAGCACCAATCCCCTGAATGCGATGGGGAGCAGGGCTCCCGCCTGCCAAAACAGGGCTTAACGCTGGCTCTACCGCAAACACTCGCAGGCTTGGATTGCGTTGCTTGAGCAAACGCGCACAACCTGTGAGTGTGCCCCCCGTTCCGACTCCAGTAATCAGACCATCCAACCGCCCCTCGCAATCATTCCAGATCTCCTCTGCGGTTGTGCGCTCATGCACCTGCGGATTCGCAGGATTATCAAACTGCTGCAGCAGATAAGCCTCAGGGATGGTTGCCACCAACTCCTTTGCCAACTCAATGGAACCAGTCATTCCATCGCTGCCTGGGGTAAGTTGCAGTTCAGCGCCATAGGCCCTAAGCATGGCGCGACGCTCTGTACTCATCGTGTCCGGCATGGTGAGAATGAGGCGATAGCCTCGGGCGGCAGCCACCATGGCCAAGGCGATCCCAGTGTTGCCACTGGTGGGTTCCACCAGCACGGTGCGCCCTGGAGCAATGGTTCCAGCTTCCTCCGCTGCATGGATCATGGCCCCCGCGATGCGGTCTTTAACCGAGGCAGTGGGGTTGAAGCTTTCCAACTTGGCCAGCACCTCCGCATGGCAACCACTCACCTGTGGCAAGCGATTAAGGCGCACCAAAGGAGTGCACCCCACTAAGGCCGTAATGTCAGCAGCGATAGGCATGGGCGATGGCATGGCCACTGACCCATCCAAACAAAGCGATGGAGATCAGCCACGAAAAAGCCCCCCGTTTCCGGAGGGCTGTAATTGATGGATTGTGAGGAGTAGCTTCTGAGGCCCAACAAGATGTTGGGCCATTTCGATCAGAACTTAAATGTGGTTCTAACTAAACCACCAAAGTTGCTGAAGCTGTCGTCATCACGACCGCCACCGTAGACAGGACCACCACCATCGGTGAGATCACCTAAAGGACGGCTGAGGTAATAAATCGCAGGAGTCACAGAAATGTTATCGGTGACCTGGAACTTGTACCAGAGTTCAAAGGCGTAGTTGCCATCAGCAACGAAATCGGAGGCATCGACATCGCTGTCATAGTCGACGGCAGTGACGAAGGTGGGCTGACCCACAGCACCGCCAAGCACATTGCCCTCGACAAATGCATCTTCCCACTGAAGTCCGACATACCAAGACTGGGATGTCGCATTGTCAATCAGATTGGAATCATCGTTCTCGTTGACGTCGTTGAGACCCCAACCAGCGCTGATGCTTGGGAACCAACCGGTTTCTTCTGGAGCCCACCAAGCACTCACGGCATAGGAATTGGTCGTACCTGATCCGGCCAATGAAACAGCCAAAGGTGTGGCATTGCCAGCGTAGATGCCGGCGCCATTGTCTCCAGAGGTGTAGGAGTAAGCAGCTGCAATGCCCCACTGGTCCTGGGCGTATGCGATTTGAGCCGTAGCATTGGAAGCAGCAGCATCAGTGCCGATACCACCTTTTAAACGAGGGTCAGCATCTTGATTGGGGTTGCCGTTATCAGCGTTAGCAGAGACGTAGCTAGCGCTAATGCTCCAGCCGCTATCGTTGTCATCCCACCAGATACCAGCACCACCACCTTTGGTGAGGCTGTAGGCGCCAGGAGCACCTGCATAGGTGAAGACGTCAAGGATGGTTTCGGACGGATAGTTGCTAGGCCATACGGCAAGCATGTTGTCCTGACGAACCATCGCACCAGCGGTTACGGTGAACTCTTCGCCGAGTGGGAACTGATACCAGAGGCGATCAACGGTGACTTCATTCTCGTCGCCGGATTCTCCAAAAGCCACTTCCATGGCATCGAGGCCGACGTAGCCGCCGCCGCCGTAAGGAGATTCAGCAAAGTTGCCTGCACGCAGGCGTGTCTTCAACAGATCCTTGCCAGTGAAGCTGGTGTTGAGCTCAAGGCGCATGTCGTAGTTAAAGACAGTGGCGCCAGACTGATTGGCAGCTTCTTCATCACGCTCATTGCCGAAAACATCCTTGGCATCACCGGCGAAGCTGTTGGCGCCAACAACGAAGGACGTCTGACCAACAAGTTTGGTGGTGGTGGAGAACTGAGTGGCTTCGAGTTCACCAACGCGGGCTTCTAGCCCATCAACACGGCCCTTGAGGATGGCGAGCTCCTGCTCGAATTCCTTCAGCAAGCGACGCAGTTCGTCGGTGACTTCTGTGATGCGATCGAGGCAGGCATTCAATAGAGCAGCCGCTTCAAAGCGGGTCATTGCTCTGTTGCCCAGGTAGCTACCGCTTGGATAGCCAGCTACACAGCCGTAGCGCTCAATCAGGTTGCTCAGAGCCTGATAAGCCCAGTCGGTTGGGTAAACATCTTGGAATTGGGAGATGCTGGTGACCTGCTCGCTGGAGGCCGAATAATCGGACACACCTTTGATGTCTAGGTCTGCGGCATTAGCAGCCATAGGGGCCATTAGGCCCAAGGCAGCAGGTGCCACCAGCAATTGCTGGAAGAGTTTCATTTGGTTCCTCACACAGATAGGCGCAATGCGCCGATTTGATGTTGGCCCTTACTCTCTCCTTAAGCACCTCTTAGTGTGACAGATGTATCAATGGTTTCAATGGTGGGTATCAGAAACGCCAAGTCAAACCATGCCAGCCAGCATCCCTTCTAGAGCTAGCAAGCGCTGAATGAACTCCTGAAGTCATCCCTGGCGCGCTGCACCCAGCTCAGCAGATTAAGGATGTCAATGACCAGCAAAAGGTGACACTGAGTGGATAACGGCCATTGGCCTAAGGCCTGCCATTCCTGCCGACTAGCTCTGAATCTTGTTCACGCCAGCAGCTGAAAACAACCCATCCATTCGCAGAGCGCCTCTGCTGGGTTTGCTCTTGCTTTGGCTGGTGGCATGCGTGCTTGCACTGGTGGGGCTAGGAGATCTACCCCTGCGCGATTTTGATGAAGGCATCGTTGCCAGAGTGGCCTTTGAGTTAAGCCAAAAACAGGGCCCCGAAGCTCTACTGCCCACCCTGTGGGATTCGCCCTACCTCAACAAACCACCAGGCTTGCATTGGCTGATTGCTGCCGCCATCCAACTCAACAACAACGGCGGGTCCTCTTTCACAGGGATCCCCTCAAACAATGTGGTGCGACTGGTGCCGGCATTGCTATCGACGCTGATTATTCCCTTAGGGGGGCTTGTGCAATGGCATCTACGACCAAATGATCGAACGAGCTGCCTTGCTACAGCTGCAATTTTGCTAACGCTGATGCCAGTGGTACGACATGGTCGTCTAGCCATGCTCGATGGTCCACAACTCAGTGCCATGGCCTTGTTGTGGTTACTCGTTTTAACCCTCGACCGCAGCCCAATGGACCGCTGGCGAACGCTGGGGGCAGGACTCATTAGCAGTGGCATGCTTTTACTCAAAGCCCCTTTGCTGCTACCAGCAGCAGCAGCAGCATTGATTCCTGTGCTCTGGGGTGGCGAATTCAGGCGATGGTGGCGATGGCCGCTAGCAGGCTGGTTTGCAGCAGGGCTGATCCCTGGTCTGGCCTGGCACCTCTGGCATGGCTTACATCGAGGAACTGGAGCGTTGTGGCTCTGGGGAGGCGATGGTGCAGGCCGCGTTCTGTTTGATGCTGGAGAAGGCAGTGACCTCGGCTGGAAAGTCCCTGCCATTGAGATGCTGGAGGGTGGTTGGCCCTGGCTGTTGCTATGGCCCTTCGCAATGGCCTGGGCCTGGCGTCAACGACACAGCCGTTGGGGCAAATGGGCCCTGGGCACACAAGCCGTACTAGCCATTGCAATCCTGCCACTGAAGACCCAACTCCCCTGGTACAGCCACCCTCTATGGCTCCCATTTGCACTGCTCTGTGGAGCAGCACTGGCCTGGCTCATTCACAGGAAGGATCTAAAAAATCCTCCTGGTGCAGCAGTTGTAAAACATGTTCCGTACCTCTGGCTGTCCCTAGGAGTCAGTCTTGTTCTATTCGGGCTGATCGGCGCATCAGGGCGAGTCCTCACGTTTTATCCCTATAGCGGTATTGCACTCGCTGCTGGGGTTGGCTGGAGTATCGGCGGCTGGCTGATGCTGCGCCCAACCCATGCCAAACGCAAATTGGGCGCCATCAGCATGGTGGCTGGAAGCGTCGCAGCTCTATACCTATTAATGGGCTCCTCACTCTGGCTCTGGGAACTCAATGAGAACTGGCCCGTTGAACCTGTCGCCCAGCTCGCCGCAGAAGCAAAGGGAGCGAAGGTGGTTCTCGAGGGGAATGATGAAAGGCCCAGCCTCAACTGGTATGCAGGCCAGCGCATCAGCTCCTTAGAGGCTGTTCCAGACGCTGAATGGATCTTGACCCGCAATCCCCAGCGAATCAGCAGCATGGCTCAGGAGCGGCAGTGCAAGGCTGCGCAAAGCAAGGAAGACTGGGCCCTACTTTTTTGTGGCCCGCGAACCCAATAACGTTCCTCGATCTAGGGAAGCCGAGGCCTGTCACGCATTCTGCCGAACCCACCAAACAGAACGCCTGTAGGCGGTTCGGCTAAGCCACAACAGCCTCACTACTCAGCTCAAGGAACTGCTTGCTCTGAAGAAGCCCTATGAACTCAAACGACCCGTGTTGGCTGACGTTTCAAACCACGGAATCGAAGCACTCTTCATGGCGCTGACCCAGCAAGATCACCGAATCCAACTCATTCATCGTTTCAGCAGCTCAGACTGAACGAACACAATGAAAGGAAGCTGAATTTGTTTGCCAGAAGCCATTGCCTAGGGGTACTCGCCAACGTCGACCTAGCTAACTGCGACTACAAAAATTTTGTAGAAAATACCTTTTGAGCTCAAATAGCAGTGATCCTGATGATGTTTGTCTAAAGCGATGTCACCTAATCCAGTTGCATCTGGAATCCCCATTGATTGACAACAGTTGCTGATGGCGAAGTCTGTTGCCCGCTGGGCTCAACAAATCTGGTTTCCCGTGGGCTTAGGGGTAATCCTGCGACTGATCCAACTGCAGGCCCCCATCCTCGGCATCCATAGCTGGCGCCAAGCGGATACAGCAGCCATGGCAAGGCATTTTGCCCTGCAAGGCACACCGATCTGGTTGCCGCAAATTGATTGGAGTGGAGCCAGCCCTGGATATGTGGAATGCGAGTTTCCTTTATATCCCTATCTACTTGGCCAGCTTTACAAGCTTGCGGGCTTGCACGAATGGTTGGGACGAGGCCTTTCGGTTTTCTGTAGCGCACTAACCATCGTGGTCATCATCCGCATCGGGCGTCGCCTGCTGGATCCGATTAGCGCTTGGTGGGGCGGGGTCTTCTTCGCTGTCCTGCCACTAGGGGTTTATTACGGCCGCACTTTGCAGGCAGAAGCGCTTCTACTGCTACTAGCAGCACTGAGTATCGAGCGTCTGCTTGTCTGGAAAGAGCGGCGCTCTCGCTGGGCTCTGCTCACCAGCTGGCTGGCATTTTCCCTTGCCTGCTTGATCAAAGTGCTGCCCTTGATCTGGCTCGGCATACCCCTTTTGGTCGTGCAAATGCAGCCTCAACCACTTGGATCAGCACTGCCACTTGCGACATTGATTAGAGGCTTAGGCAAACTTGCACGTTCGCCTGGTCCTTGGCTCTATGCGGGTAGCTCAATACTGATTGGAGCCCTTTGGTATGGCCATGCTTATCAACTTGGCCAAACCAGTGACTTGACCTTCGGATTCTGGGGCAACAACTCTGATCGCAGCAGCCTAAGCCTGCTGCTGGATATCGATCTCTGGCTAAACCTATTGCTGAGAATCAGCGTACGCAACCTGGCTGTGCTGGGTGTGCCGATCGTGATCTTTGGCCTTTGGGAATGCCGCCGAGATGCAGCTGGTCAAATTCTGGCAGCAGGCCTACTCAGCATTGGAGTCTGCACAGCAGTTTTCTTACGAGCAAGCTCTATTCATGAGTACTACCAACTGCCCCTATTGATTTTTCTCTGCCCATTAATGGGAAGTGGCTGGCAATCTTTGACGAAGTTAATCATATCCAAAGGGCTACATCACCAATGGTTGACCAACATCAACCTTGCACTGATTGTTGCCATCAGCCTCACTGTACTCAATTTTGATTATTGGGCTCTCGAGCGCCGACAAACAGAAATCTGGATGCCATTAGCCCAAAGCATTAGAAAAGAGTTACCAAGTAAGGCCCGGATCGTAAGCGTGACTGGCAGTGATCCCAGTTTGTTGAACCTTGCACGGCGTCAAGGATGGCTCACCACTGCCAAAAGTATTAATCAGAAACAACTAAAAGCCTGGGCTGCGCAAGGTGCTACCCATCTAGTGGGAAGCCTTAACTGGGAAGAAAGCTTTAAACCTCTCACTCAAGGGAATGCAAGAAATAACCTGCAGGCTCTTTTGTGTGAGCAGCCAAACTCCACTTACTGCCCCCAAACATCTCATCAAACTTATCTAGCTCCCATCAACCTGTTAATCCGATAAATCATCAGCACCGGCAACGTGCTGTATCTGACCAGAGGCGAAAGCCTATGAGATGCTCACCAACATCTTGAGCATTCCTGCTTGGACATCAAGGCCTGCCCACCCCGCCGCCTGACCCTCACCTGCCTGGCAATCTTCCTGCTGCTTTGGGCCGCCGCCGCAACACGTCATGCTCTGCTGCAGAGCAATGCTTACGATCTTGGCCTGTTCGACCAGTGGGTCTGGTTAGCCAGTCAAGGGTTGCCACCCTATTCCTCGATGGAAGGGGTGCATCTGCTAGCTGATCACGGCGCCTGGGCTCTCTATCTGGCAGCCCTTCCATATCACTTCCATGCCAGCGTTCAATGGCTACTCGCCAGCCAGGCGGCTGGACTAAGCCTGACAGCACTACCCCTTTGGTGGGTGGGCCGCCAAGCAGGCCTTACTCCAAAACTGTGCTGGCTGATCTGCGCACTTTGGTGGCTGCAGCCAGTGGTGTTCAACGCCAATCTGTTCGACTTCCACCCAGAGGTATGGGTAATGCCGGCCCTGGCAGGTTGTTACTGGGCCAGTCGAGCCAAAAAAGCCTGGCTCTGGTTTGGCTTACTGCTCTTATTGCTTGGCTGCCGTGATGGACTTGTGCTTGTGGTGGTAGGCCTGGGGCTAGAGCAGGCCTTGCGTAAGCGATGGATCTGGGCCTGTGCAGCCATTGGGTTGGCCTTGGGCTGGTTGGCCATGCTCAATCACTGGCTTTACCCCTGGCTGAAAGGCAGTACTGGAGGCCCTAAGGCAGCCGGAGCCCTTTTCTCTTACCTAGGCGACAGTTTCGATGAGGTTCTCTTCAATCTGATCACAAAGCCTCAGTTGTTAATCGAGCATGTGGATTGGATCGGCGGACTGATCTATCTGCTGTTAATCAGTATTGCCGTCGCTCCATTCTGGCGCCGCAACTCCCTACCCGTTCTGATTGGAGCTTTACCGCTAGTTCTGGTGAATCTGCTATCGGAAGAGTCACCGCAACGAACACTGATCCATCACTACAGCCTGCCAATTGCGGTCATAGCTGTTGTAGCTGCCATCGATGGCCTAGCTGTACGCCCAAAACAAGCCGTTCCTTGGCGACTACTGACCTGGAGCACCATCTGCTGGGTAGCCCTTGCTAAGCCCTGGTTTTTCAGTGGTCCTTATCTGGAAAGACTCGATGCATTAACCCCATCCCATGAAGCCATCGCAAACATTCCTAGCAGTAGCCGCCTTGCAACCACGAGCTATCTCGCCCCCCATCTCAGCCAACGCATTGCCATTAACTTCCCCCGCAGCAAGGGCAAGGCCTTAGATCTAGAAAACTTTGATGTAATGCTTCTCAACCCAAAAGATCCAGGTTGGGGATCCAGCCGAAAACATCAACAGAAGCTATTGAGCAAAGCCAAACAAGCTGGCTGGTGGTGCGAAAGTTGGGACAACGGCTTGGAACTTTGTCAGCGGTCCGAGCACAAATCGATCAAACAACCTTAAGACCTCCTTACTCGATTAAAAGTCTGCAAAACGATGCCCCCGCCATGCTCACATGACGGGGGCTCTCGTCGGGTCCACTCTGGCGCGGAACCATTTGATCAGGGAACAGGTGTAAAAATCAGCCGGCGTTCTCCGCGATCAGCAGACCCTGCATCGAACAACTGGAACTCATGAGCACCTCCTCCTTTGGGGATAACGACAATTCACGAAGCATGCGACGAATGCCTAATTCAGGCAAAGTCACTTCGCTATTGCCAAAGCAAATCAACAGTAACCGGAATCGAGCAGAAGGCACGTTCTCAACCTTCTATTTCATCCAGGCTCAAGTGCTAGCAATGCATCAAGGCAACGTCTTGCATCAGAAGAAGACTCGACGCCATTGCGCAAGACCACTAACCCATCCGCGCAGCTCACCACCCCGTAACGCCCCTCGTCAATGAGTTCCTGCAAGGCCTTATTGATGGATCGCCAACGAGACGTTTCCTGGCGAAACAATGGCATCAACGAACGGTAATAGCCAGGGAAAGCCAAGACCCATTGAACCGATTCAATTTGATCCTGACGGTTGTAGTACTCGATATTTTTCGGGAAGCGCAAGGCAACCTCCCGTTCCGCCAGAAGCGGCAACAAGGGAGTATCAGCAGCGACCGAGGCGTTATCTGGCACAAGCCCAACGGCATGACGGGCCGTTGCAGATCGCTGCAGCATGGCGACCGGCGAGACATGAACCAATGGACTAAAGCTATCCGGTACAAGAGCGGAGAAGGTGCGATGAGGATTGCTTGCCAAAGTCAAAACAAGCCCTAGGGCAAGACATCCCGTCCAGAAACGCCGGAACCAAAGATGAGACCAGAAACCTGAATGGGCCTGCCACCAAAGCATTGCGCCCATAAATAACCCTGGGACCAAAGCAAGCACATACCTGAGCGTTACCGACAACGCACTCATGCCCTGGGACACCAAAGCGATGAATAAAGGCACAGCCACCATCAGGGCCACATCCAGCGAGACAAAGGGGATAAAGGCCAAAGGCAACGCTGGTGCCAGCAGAAAAGCCAAGGTGGTTCCAGGGGGAGACACCAAGGCCGCCAACAAACGAAGCGGATGGGTCACCATCGTCCATAGAACGGTGAAGGTCCCACCAGTGCGGCCTTGCAAAAGATGCCCAAACTTTTCCTGCAGGAAGCGATCAGACAGGGAGGAATCAAACTGGGGCTGAATCCAGCCAGTCATCACTGCCACATAAACCAACGACATCGCCATGACCATGAGGCCGATGGCGCGTGCACCAGGTCGACGAAGCGATGCCCACAATCCAAGTGAAAACAGGGTGAGTCCCGCATCTTCACGCACCAACAGCATCAGGAAACTGCAAGCCATCACCTGGCGCCACCCCTGCTTGAGGAGACCATCAACAACCAAAAAGCCCAGTAATGGCAACCAACAAAGGTCGTGAAAGTTTTCAACCAGTGGGCCAATCACGGTTCCACTGAAGTAGTAGGACGCGGTCAAGCGAATCGCCAAGGGTCTCGACAATCGGGCCGACGCCATCCGCCACAACACCAAACCTGCTAGAGCCAACAGCCCCACTTGAATCAACGGCAAGGCCCAGCGACCAACGAGTGCTACTAAGGGCGCTGCCAACACAGTCAGCACATTGGCGTGCTGGCCAAGATGGAGATAGTCGATGCTTGGCAAAGCATCTTGATTGGCAACAGCTGCCGACAACTCCGACGAAAGGCTACTTTCAAAAAAATGACCCCTAGCAGTAGACCAAAGCTCCTGCAAAAAAAGAGCTTGGTCGTAAGTAGCAGTAAGGCTTTCAAGGCGCCAAAACTGAATCAGCAGTCCGACCAGCCAAAAGCCGCCAGCCATCCCAAGAACCACCCAAGGGAAGTTGTCTCTGCGATAGGACCTCAACCCACTGACAAGAGATGACATTCGCATCATTCCTCAGCTGCCGAAATGAATACTAGAGAGCCGCCAAATACCATCCTAAGGAAGGATAAAGACCAGGAGAAAAGGGCAAAGACAGTCTGGTTAGAGACTTTCCCAAATCCAGTCATCAATGGAATAATAGGCGAAAAGAATTATACTTAATACCAAAAGACAACCTTGACTCATAACATCACTGACTCAGGTGGCAACTCTCTCAATGCCGGCAGATATCTATCAACCATTTTGGCGCCCTGACGGATTGGCTAGCAAGACATAGGTTCGCAGCAACCCTAGGCCGAAGGAGAGATAAAGCATCAACTCTGCCCACTCCTGATCAATATTCAGAACCAAAGCTGTCGCTGACCTGGTAGCAACAAAATAAGACAAAAATGCAGCGCAAAAAAATAGAGGCCAGAAATACCTGGGCAGAAAAAATGTTCCGACAGGAATTACATCCTCTCGAGATGATCTTGCTTTAAACAATCCAAAAGATGGCCGCCATAACACCAAAACTAGAATCAATACTGACACCAGAAAAAGATTAATATCGAGATAATCTTGAAAAAACTCGAGGTTATGAATCGTTGTCTGATTTTGAGCATTAAGAACCGCTATATTATCAGGTGTTCTCCAGCCAAACAAAACCTGACCCCAAGCAAGCTCCTCTAAGGCAACAAAAAGCATTCCTAAAGCAATCATCCCATAAATGGCTCCATGCAAGCGCATCAACAGACGCCTCCGTAAGTCCCTAGAAATTAGCCAAGAGACCCAGGCAGAAGTGAACAGAATTAGAGCCTGCAAGTACTCAAGAATACCTCCTTCTCCAAGCAGCCGTTTGTAACGCAAAACATCCTGAACGGACAGCTTGAATAGAGCTACAGATCCCATAATAAATAATGCAAGGATCAACATCAATAGAGATCGACTTGCTCTAGCCGAAGGACTAAACTCCGAAAGCAAAGACTTTAAAAAGGTTGAGCGTCGCAGAAAATTACCTAAAAAAACTAACAACAGACCAGCGACTCCAAGCTGCAGCTCAGGCCAAGGAGAAACATCTAACGAGAAAGCGCTGACAAATTTATACAGCGAAACTGCAACAATAAATGCCCCAAAATAGATAACAGCCTGGCCGCAAATACGTTGCACAAGCTTTTGTCTAACCAAGCTCTCGCGAAGAGAATCACCAGCATCTCGCTGAACCTGGGAATTCGACGGAAGGGGAGTACTCATTAGGCACTGCTCTGTGTCTTAAGGGAAGATTAATACAATCTTAATTGGCCATGTGATATTCAAGAGAAGAAGCCCATCACAGCCACCTAGGCCATTGACCTCGCCAAACGACTCATAGCAAAGGACTTCAATCAATAGATTCACTGCTTACGCAGGGATTGATTTAAAATTAAAATCCAGCCCTTGATGCCATAAATTGCACGGCATTGCCTGCAGCAAGTAAATCATAATGGGGCAGACAATTTTAAAAATACTTGCCCACAAAGGGCTTCCAGGCTCTAATCACTGCAATCAACAATAAATACTCAATCGAGAAGCTGTCGGGCTCTGACTCCTCAGGGGCGCAGGTCTCCTGTGAGATGCAATCGGTGAGCTGCAGATCGACGCCCAAACAAACAATGCCGACAAGACAAGATCAAAGCCTAAAGCGGCACACATCACCCATACGAGCAAAAGAACCTTGACTGTCCACATCACTCAAACATGACGCTTAGGACACTGGCCCCATGGAGAGGATGCATCACGGCCACTCGAGCAAAACGGCCCATTGCTAAGTGTAAATACTTATCCGCTTTGGTCTGCATGGCAAATAGTGGGGCGTGATTCGCAAGAATGATGCAATCCTGTCAACGTTGTCCGTGTACGTCATTGAGCTGGCCCTCAAATTGAGCCCCTTGCCGGTATCTGTGCAGCGCAAAGCATTGGCAGATGCGGAAGCCGTTTACCAGCAAGTGCGCAAGTGCCTGGAGAGAGGTCAGCCTCACCTTCTGGAGCTCAGTTGCGAAAAAGTCGAAGACAAGAAAGTCACTGTTTTGGTCAGTGAAATAGTTGCTGTTCAGCTCTATGAGAAAACAGCAGCAACTGGAGGCAGTAAGCGGCCTGGCTTTTCCTTTGAAACCTGAGGCCATGGTGGACGAGAACGCTGATCAAATCATCTTTAGAGATGGCCCCCCTCCTAAGTTTTGAGCAGGTGAGCTTCATTTGGCCCTGCGGCACAAAAGCCTTGGACCAATGCAGTTTTGCAATTCCAGAACCAGGCCTATGGATGCTCGTAGGTAGCAATGGCAGCGGCAAAAGCACCCTTACCAAACTAATCAGCGGTTTATTACATCCACAGCATGGTCAGGTGACTTGCATGCTCAAACCTGCTCTGGTGTTTCAAAACCCTGACCATCAACTGCTGTTGCCAAGTTGCGGCAGCGACTTGCTGCTGAATTTACCTAGCGACATCCCAATCAAACAACGCCAACAGCGCATTAGCGATTCCCTAGAGCAGGTTGGTTTGGCCGCCATGGAATCGCGCCCGATTCACACCCTTAGCGGAGGCCAAAAACAACGCCTAGCAATTGCCGGCGCCCTGGCCAGTGAAGCCACACTGCTGCTGCTGGATGAACCAACAGCACTACTAGACCCAGCAAGCCAACAAAGGATTTTGGCAACAGTTCAACAGCTTTGCCATCGCTCCCACGCACCCCTGACCGCCCTATGGGTCACCCATCGCCTAGAAGAACTCGACCATGCTGATGGGGCTGCCAGGATGGAAAACGGCCGAGTAGAAGCCTGGCAATCTGGCCATCAGCTAAGACAAAAGCTCCAACCCCTTGCAGGTCGGCGGGGATGAAGGGTAGGTTCTTCGGGTTGCAATCCTCGGTAGCTCAGCGGTAGAGCGGTCGACTGTTAATCGATTGGTCGCAGGTTCGAATCCCGCCCGGGGAGTTTTCAGATCCACAGCCGGTGGCTGTGGTTTTTGATTGCCTGTTAGAGGGCATCCACAACAGTGCGTGGACAGATTCGGAAGACTTCCTAAAAAGAGGACACCTTTAAGGCATTCTTCAGCCAGTCAAAAGGTCAGCCTGCATGGGAGTTTCAGTGATTGGGCTCTATGTCCCCACAGAGATGCCAATGATGCACCTCAAAGCAAATCTTGAGAGAATCTGACAAGCGCTGACTTCACAGCACCCCGATGATTTCAAATTCCTCCTGGACTCCGATCTAAATGAAGCCTTGCATCCTGCTGATCGAAGACGACCAGGACATGCGTGAACTGGTAAGCAGCCATTTAGAGCACAATGGTTTTGACGTACAGAAGGCTGAAGACGGCATCAAAGGTCAGGCTCTTGCCCTTCAGTACACCCCAGACCTGATTTTGCTCGATTTGATGCTTCCCAACGTAGATGGGCTAACTCTCTGCCAGAGGTTGCGTCGAGACGAGCGCACCGCGGGGATTCCGATCTTGATGATCACCGCCTTGGGAGGCACAAAAGATAAGGTCACCGGCTTCAATTCAGGCGCAGATGATTACCTAACAAAGCCTTTTGATCTTGAAGAATTGCAAGTGAGGGTGAAAGCCCTACTCCGTCGCACCGATCGAGCGCCGGTGGGCACCAACGCTCATCACGAGATCCTCAGCTACGGCCCTCTCACACTCGTGCCTGAGCGATTTGAAGCGATTTGGTTTGAGCGTCCCGTACGGCTCACTCACCTGGAATTTGAGCTGCTCCACTGCCTACTTCAGCGCCATGGACAGACCGTGGCACCTTCTCTAATCCTCAAGGAGGTGTGGGGCTATGAACCTGATGATGACATCGAAACCATCCGAGTACACGTTCGCCACCTGCGCACCAAGCTGGAACCCGATCCGCGCAAACCCCGCTTCATTAAAACCGTCTACGGTGCTGGTTACTGCCTTGAATTGCCTACAGGAGGACAACTCGAAGGGTTCCAAGACCTACTAATCCAGGCACGTCAAGAGAGGGAAGCCAGAGAAGCACAAAACAAGCAAGGAGAGCGCGCCAGCGCTTAAACGCAAGGAATCAGTTCCAGCAAAGCCACTTCCCAGGCAAGCCTGGGTTGCACAAACCCCAGCAGGTGTGAACGCAGCCTTTCCAAACGTTTCAGTGGTCTTGGATCAGGCCGTTGGATCCAAAAATGTTGTTGCCACCAATCAATCAGCCAAAGCTGCTGCTCCCCATTAAGAGCCTCAGTAAGGTCCCTCGCCAGAGCTAAGGCTTCCATTGGCTTTTGGGGACGCTCTTCAAGGCGTAGCCAAAACTCCTCTGGAACTGCCTGCCAGAACCAAAAATGCTGCAACAGCGCCCCAGGAGAACCAGCGGCCATCGCAACCAGTTCCGGCTGATCCAATGCCAACCAGGACGACCCCATCTCCGCTGTGCTCGTCCTGGCCAGAACAGCATGCATGTCAGCTCCTTCAAGACGAGCAAAAAGAATCTGTTGGCATCGAGAACGAATTGTCGTGAGCAAGCGCTCAGAAGCGGCCGAAAGCAGAATCAACAAGCCATGACCTGGTTCTTCCAGCGTTTTAAGCAAAGCATTGGCAGCAGCTTCGGGCATAGAGTCCGCCGCTTCAATCACCACCATGCCCCTTGGGGCCTCAACAGGTCGTCGTCCTAGGAATCTTGTCACCCCGCGAATCTGTTCGAGGCGCACCTGTGGGGGTGAACGGCGGCTGACGCCTTCTTCCTCTGCCTGGGACTTAGGGACCAGGCGGCCTTGATGCTGATAAGTCGGTTCGACCCAAAGCAGATCAGGATGGTTGAACGCCTCTAGACGACGGCGTTCACGCAGGGCCGGCTTACCACTGCTGCTGACGCCCTCGAGAAAACGCAATGCCGCCAGACTGCGACCCACTCCATCTGGACCAGAAAAGAGATATGCGGGAGCCAGTCGACCCTGACTCAACGCTGCCTCCAGCAATGCAACTGCCAACGGCTGAGCGATCAAATCTTCAAACAGCCCACGCGACTCAATCTCAAGGCTCATCGCATGCTCTCTTGCAAAGGCCCGAAATGGTGCTTCAGCTGGCTCTCCAAAGCAGAACTAACTGACTCAACTTGTTGATCCGCCTGCAACTGCACCCAAGATCGTTCCCTAGCCAAAACAGCAAATCCAGTTGCCACCCTGGTTAAAAAATCAACTCCTTCCGCTTCGATTCGATCGTTAGATCTTGCATCCCGCCGAACCAGACTTTCTTCTACAGACAACTCCAACCAAAAAGTTAGGTCCGGGACAAGTCCAGCCGTGGCGATCTGCTCGAGTTGCTGAATCAAATCCAGATCCAACTCTCTTCCATAACCCTGATAAGCAAGGGTAGAGCCACTAAAACGATCACTGAGTACCCAGTGCCCCTGCTCAAGCGCCGGTCTGATCAACTGAGCCACGTGCTGGGCTCGATCAGCCGCATACAGCAACAGTTCCGCAAGGGGTTCAGGAGAGGCCTCCCCAGGCGGGTGAAGAACCAACTTGCGCAAGGCCATACCTAAAGCCGTACCACCGGGCTCACGGGTGAGATGCAACCTTGCACCCTCAGGCATCAAACCGCTGCGTGGCAGCCAGTTGGCAAGGTGACGGAGCTGAGTGGTCTTGCCACAGCCGTCAATACCCTCCAGAACAAGAAGGCGACCACTCATGTAGTACGCAGTGCCAAAGCGTTAACGACCACGGTGATTGAACTAAGGGCCATCAATAGAGCGGCGATGGGTGGGGAGAGCAACAACCCAAAGCCTGGCAACAACAATCCTGCAGCAATTGGCAAAGCAATGAGGTTGTAGCCAAAGGCCCAAGTCAGGTTTTGACGCACTTTTGCCATGGTGCGGCGAGCCAACAACAGGGCTTCCGGCAAACCCTCCAGGCGATCCCCAAGCAACACCAGATCAGCAGAATCCTGAGCAATCTGGGTGCCGGTACCCACAGCGATACCAAGATCTGCTGCCGCCAGGGCTGGGGCATCATTAATGCCATCGCCAACCATTGCCAACAGTCCCGCCTTGCGAAGACGTTGCAAGCGCTCCAGCTTCTGATCAGGCAACAACTGCCAGCCCAGTTGATGGGGTTGAAAACCCAACTGCTCCCCCAGGCGTTCCACCGCCTGACGTCTATCACCACTGAGCATGGCCAGAGTCATCCCCTGCTCTCGTAATCGATCCAAAGCAACAGACACATCAGGTCGAAGCCGATCATCAATGGTCACAAGACCCAAAGGCTCTTCCCCCAGAGCCACGGCTACCACCGATTGCCCCTGAAGAGACGACTGCTCAACATCAGCCTGAAGTTCAGCTGTCCAATCAACCCCTTCAGCCTGAAGCCATTCCGGTGTGCCGACTCGCACCGTTCCTTCTACACCTTCAAGCTCACCTGCCAGGCCGGAGCCTGGATAGGTACGGGTTGCCAAAGTGGGCAATAGCGCAAGCCGATGCCTTTGAGCCTCTTGCAAAACAGCATGGGCCAAGGGATGGCGACTGTTTTGCTCAAGACTTGCAGCTAGCTGCAACAATTGATCAGGTTTTTTTGTGCCAACAACCCCCGCCACCAAAGGGCGGCCAAGGGTAAGAGTGCCAGTTTTGTCGAAGACAACCTGCCTCAGCGAGGCTGCCATTTCAATCACATCCCCACCGCGAAATAACCACCCCCGGCGGGCAGCCTGACCAGAAGCCACCGTGATCACTGTGGGCGTTGCCAATCCCAATGCACAGGGGCAGGCCACGACTAGAACAGCGATGGCGAGCTGTAAAGCCAATCCTAAGGAGGTTTCAGCGACGCCTCCAAGCGGGACATGGTGACCATATCCATGCACCAACCCCTGACCCGAAGCGTGCAAGACCTGTGGCCAAAGACGTGCACCCAGTTGCCACCAAAACAGAAAAGTCAACAGTGCCAGGCTGACAACGCCGTAGCAAAAGCGACCTGCAACCCGATCAGCCAGGCCTTGAATAGGAGCCTTACGCGCCTGGGCCTGTTCCACCAAACTAATGATTCTTGCCAGAGCTGTCTCAGCTCCCACATGTCGCACCTCTAGCAACAAGGTGGCTTCAAGATTGAGGCTGCCTGAAGTCAGCTCCATTCCTGGAGCTGCCTCCAACGGCAATGGCTCACCAGTAATGCTGGACACGTCGACAGCGGAATGTCCCTCCAGCACCATGCCATCAACAGGAATGCGATCCCCTGCCAACAACTGAACCCTCTCCCCAGGCCTGAGAGCACCGACTCTTACCTCACGAATAGTCCCATCACCTGCCAGCAACCTGGCAGTATCTGGCTGCAATTGAGCCAGCTGTTGGAGGGCCCGCCCAGTGCGGAAACGCGCACGCTCCTCAAGGAACCTTCCCAGCAAGACAAAGCCGAGCAACATCACGGGTTCATTGAAGAAGCAAGGCCAACCCACCTGAGGCCAAAGCAGAGCAACCAGGCTCGCCAGATAGGCACTGCTAACGCCCAATCCCACCAAGGTGTCCATGGTGGGGGTTAAGGCAAGAGCCGCCCGCGCTCCGCCAACAAGAATCGGCCGACCAGGGCCCAACAAAGCCACCGTGGCCAATCCGGCATGGAAGGGCAAGGCCCCTACAATCATCAGCTCAAGATGTCCACCGGCAGCAAGGTGGCCAAGCACCGACAGCAGCAGCAGCACCAAGGCCACCATTAACTGACGCCACTGACTCCACCAAGCCCCGAGGGAATCACGCGTTGAAGGCGTCAGCTGTTCTAATGAGCCTGTATTTCTTGGCTGAGCAGAGAAACCGCGAGCTGCCAGAGCAGCAATGATCGGATCAAGAGACTGGCCTGGATCGTTGAGATCCAGCCAAGCAGTGCGGGCTACCAAGTTGACACTGGCACGAGCAACACTGGGCTGCTCAAGCAAAATACGCTCTACCGATTGAACGCAGCCGCCGCATTTCATCCCCTCGATATCGAGTGCGACGGATGGATGAGCCAATGGACGGTCGTTGCGGCTCACGGATCGGTGAAATGTCCCCGCACGCTAATGACAATCGTTACCGATAGCCCATCCCATAACAGCAGCCCAAAGATCTCACCAGAAACTCAAAACAGTCTTTTCAGAATAAGGCGAGGATAATGGTGTGATTCCTTTATTCACGCCGTGCCACGCACCCAAAACAAAGACAACTTCATTGACAAGACCTTCACGGTGATGGCCGATCTAATCGTGAAGATGATGCCAATCAACGATAAGGCCAAAAGAGCCTATGTGTATTACCGCGATGGCCTATCAGCCCAGAACGCAGGCGACTATGCAGAGGCACTGGAAAACTATGAAGAGAGTCTGAAGCTTGAGGAAAGCCCCTTCGACCGCAGTGAAACCCTCAAGAACATGGCGATCATCTATATGAGCAATGGGGACGAGGACCTCGCTCTTGATACCTATCAGAGGGCCCTTGACCAAAACTCAAATCAGCCCTCCTGCCTAAAGAACATGGGCTTGATTTACGAAAAACGCGGCCGCACAGCGCAAGAAGCTGGTCTGCAAGACGAAGCTGATCAATTGTTCGACAGAGCTGCAGACGTATGGACCCAAGCGGTAAGGCTCTATCCCGGCGGCTACCTAGATATTGAGAACTGGCTGAAGACAACAGGCCGAAGCAACATAGACGTCTACTTCTAAAGCGAAAACATCATTCAGCAGCCATCATCAGCTGGATTCACACCGAGGGCCATCACCAAAGCCTCAGTAACACTCGCAGCCTCAAGTAGTTCCAACTCCAGCTCCTCGCCGATGGGGCCTAGGCCACTGCCCTGCGGCACTACGGCACGATGAAAACCTAAGCGAACTGCTTCCTTAAGACGCTGCCCAAGCTGCCCCACTGGCCGCAATTGCCCCCCTAAGCCCAACTCCCCAAGCAAAACTGTGCCTTTTGGCAGCATGAGATCCCGGTAACTGGAAACAACGGCAGCGGCGACACCCAAATCAGCAGCAGGCTCTTCGACTTCTAATCCGCCAGCAACAGCCAGATAGCAGTCATAGCGTGACAATGGCAAGCCCATGTGCTTCTCCAATACGGCCAGAATTTGGTGCAAGCGGTTGGTACCTAATCCTGTAGCGGTCCGGCGTGGACTGGCATAGCTGGTTACACCCACCAAAGCCTGCAGATCCACCACCAATGAACGGGTCCCTTCAAAGGCCACGATGGTGGCCACCCCAGAGGCAGACTCACCTTTGAGAAAGAGTTCGCTGGGGTTCCCTACTTCAGCTAGGCCCTTCCCCTGCATCTCGAACACCCCCAGCTCATGGGTGGCTCCAAAGCGGTTTTTTACAGCCCTCAGAAGGCGATGACTGGCAAATCGATCGCCCTCAAAAGTGAGTACTGCATCGACCAAATGCTCAAGCACCTTGGGGCCCGCCAGCATCCCCTCCTTGGTGACATGGCCCACCAAAACCAATGCTGTGTCCTGACGCTTAGCCAAACGCTGTAAAGCTGCTGCACACTCGCGCACCTGAGCGACAGAGCCAGGCGCACTGGAAAGGGACCCATCATGCAAAGCCTGAATGCTGTCGATAATCGCCACCGCAGGCCGCAGTGCTTCCAATTCCTGAAGCACCAATTCCAAGTCCGTTTCCGCCAAAAGCTGCAGGTCCGACGCAACCCCCTCAAGGCGCAGCCAACGCAACTTCACCTGCTGCGCAGACTCCTCAGCACTCACGTAAAGCACAGAGTGTTGCAGTGCCATAGCCGTGGCGCTCTGCAACAGCAGCGTGCTCTTGCCAATCCCAGGATCACCTCCAACCAACACCATTGATCCAGGCACCAGACCGCCTCCCAGGACTCGATCCAATTCGTCGTAGCCACTGGCAAGACGGCGAACGGGTTGATCCCCGAGAGAAGCCATCGCCATCGAGCGCCTCGCCGCTGGTTCCACGGCCGGATCAAAACTGTTACTACGGCGACGACCATCGGTTGAATGAGCGACCTGTTCGACCAAGGAATTCCAAGTCCCGCAACTGGCGCAGCGACCAAAAAACTGGCTGGTCTTAGCGCCACAGCTCTGACAGACGTAGACGGAAGCAGTGCGCACTTGCTAAGATAGGTAAAGAAAGTTGGCTTTAAATGAACCAAAAGGCCGGCAAGCCTTAACAGCTCTTATCTAAGATTCATTGATTGCAGCCGCCAAAGAAAAAAAATGACGGCCACCAGCCCATCTAAAGAGACGATCCTCGTGGTCGACGATGAGGCCAGCATTCGTCGGATCCTCGAAACCCGCCTCTCGATGATCGGCTATCAAGTGGTCACTGCATGTGACGGCAACGAAGCTCTCGATATCTTCCACAACTGTGAGCCTGATCTTGTTGTGCTCGACGTGATGATGCCAAAGCTTGATGGCTATGGCGTTTGTCAAGAGCTTCGCAAAGAATCAGATGTCCCGATCGTGATGCTCACGGCCCTTGGAGATGTCGCTGACAGAATCACGGGGCTTGAGCTGGGTGCAGACGACTACGTCGTCAAACCCTTCAGCCCCAAGGAACTTGAAGCGCGCATACGCTGCGTGCTTCGGCGAGTCGAGAAAGAGCACGTTGCCGGCATCCCTAACTCAGGGGTGATTCAAGTGGCTGAACTAAGAGTCGACACCAACAAGCGACAGGTGTTCCGAGGAGATGAGCGTATTCGCCTTACCGGTATGGAATTCAGCCTCCTTGAGCTACTGGTCAGCCGCTCAGGGGAGCCTTTCAGCCGCGGCGAAATCCTCAAGGAGGTATGGGGTTATACACCTGAACGACATGTAGATACCAGGGTCGTGGATGTTCATATTTCGCGTCTTCGCTCCAAACTCGAAGACGATCCCGCCAATCCCGAGCTGATCCTCACCGCTCGAGGTACCGGCTACCTGTTCCAGCGCATCATCGACTCCCTTGCCCCCGAAGGACTCTGATCCCTCCACGGCCTCCGGGCCCCGGAGCAAGACCACCCGCCCCAGAGCCATTAGGCGTCTGGTGATCTGGTATCGCCGCAATGCAGCCGTTACCAGCCTGGTAGGAAGTGCCACGAACTCAGCTTCCGCCGCTGGAAACGTAGCCGGAACAGTTGTTTCCAGTGCTGGATCCGTCGTGTCGAATGCTGGATCAATGGCAGGAAGCATGCTTCAGCCACTCGTTTTTGATCCCCTGCGGCGACTACAAAGCAGCGAAAACAACGCAGAAGCGGAGGACATCAAAAATAGCGATCGGCTCTGGGTTGCCGTCGATGGCATGGGTGGAGACCAGGCTCCTGGCCCCATTCTTGATGGTTGTCTAAAAGCGATTCAAAGACTTCCCCTACGCATCAAGTTCGTCGGAGAGACCGAAAAAGTGCTAGGCGCTGTCCAAGCCATTGGTCTCACCGAACTCTTCAACCAAGCCACAGCCGCTGGTCATCTGGAGCTTGTCGCAAGCGGTCCCTCTGTGGGCATGGATGAAGAGGCCACTGTGGTGCGCCGCAAACGCGACGCCAGCATCAACCTGACCATGGACCTGGTCAAAAAGGGCGAAGCTCTAGCAATGTATTCAGCTGGAAATTCCGGAGCCATGATGGCCTCAGCCATCTTCCGACTGGGGCGTTTAGCAGGGATAGACCGTCCCGCCATAGGTGCTCTATTCCCAACAAAAGATCCAACACAACCAGTGCTAGTGCTGGATGTGGGAGCCAACATGGATTGCAAGCCCATCTACCTCCACCAATTTGCCCTACTTGGCAATATCTATTCCCGCGATGTTCTCCAGGTGGCTCGCCCACGCATCGGGCTTCTGAATATTGGCGAAGAGGAGTGCAAGGGCAACGATCTAGCCATTCGCACTCATGAGCTACTCAGCGAAGAGCATCGGCTTCAATTCGCGGGCAACTGCGAAGGACGAGATGTTCTTTCAGGGGCTTTCGACGTGGTGGTATGCGATGGCTTCACCGGCAATGTGCTCCTCAAATTCCTGGAATCTGTCGGCAGCGTGCTGCTTGATGTCTTGCGAGCCGAACTGCCCCGAGGCAGACGCGGCAAGGTGGGTTCTGCGTTCCTACGCAGCAACCTCAAGCGAATTAAGAAACGCCTCGACCATGCAGAACATGGTGGGGCACTATTGCTGGGTGTGAATGGAATCTGTGTGATCGGCCATGGCAGCAGCAAGGCGCTATCGGTGGTCAGTGCACTACGACTAGCCCACTCCGCAGCGAGCCATGGTGTCATGGACGATTTAGCCGAACTGCAAAAGGCACCTGTTGAAAGCGCCTAAAGGCGCTTTGCCGAAACGCTGTGATTGACTGACGCCACCTTGGACCACTTGCCCCTTGGCTGAAACGTCCACAATCGGTAGCGGAGTAGCTCTGGTGGGCTGCGGCAGTGCCACACCATCCCAACGGATTAGCAACGACCAACTCGGCCAAAGGGTTGACACCAGCGATGCATGGATCCGTAGCCGCACTGGAATCAGTGCCCGACGTGTTATCGGACCGGATGAAACGCTGACAGGCCTAAGCCATCAAGCTGCAGCCAACGCCCTAACAATGGCTGGCTGGGAACCCGAAAGTGTTGATCTGATCATCCTGGCCACATCAACCCCTGATGATCTCTTTGGTTCAGCCCCGCAACTGCAAGCCATTTTGGGAGCTCGCCAAGCAGTGGCTTTTGATCTCACAGCCGCTTGTAGTGGTTTTCTATTCGCCCTGATCACTGCCGCCCAGTTCCTTCGCACTGGTGCGATGCGGCGAGCACTCGTGATCGGTGCGGACCAACTAAGCCGCTGGGTCGACTGGGACGATCGTCGCAGTTGTGTGCTGTTTGGCGATGGAGCCGGCGCTGTTGCTCTGGAAGCAACGAGTGCTGCTCAGAACGGGCTGCTGGGCTTTCAGTTGAAATCTGACGGCAGCCGCGGCGACTGCCTCAACCTGCCGCAAGTTCAAAACTATCTATCCCTGGTAGCGGGCAACAGCCATCAGCAAGGCGGTTTTAAGCCAATTCAGATGAACGGACAGGAGGTCTACAAATTCGCTGTCCGAGAAGTACCTGCCATCCTCCAAACCCTTCTCAAAGCCACCAACACAGCCCCGGAGTCACTGGACTGGCTCCTGCTTCATCAAGCCAATCAACGCATCCTCAACGCTGTAGGGGATCGCTTCGCCATTCCGCAGGCCAAGGTGCTCAGCAACCTGGCTGAGTACGGCAACACATCGGCAGCCACCATCCCACTCATGCTTGATGAAGCCGTACAAGACGGGAGAATTAAACCTGGTCAACTGATCGCAAGCAGCGGTTTTGGAGCTGGTCTCAGTTGGGGTGCAGCGTTAGTCCGCTGGCAAGGGCCCATCTAGGCTCCCGCTAAATCGCTATAGCATTCTGATGTCGATTGCTTGGGTGTTCCCTGGTCAGGGCTCACAAAAGCTGGGCATGGCTGACCCGATCATCAGCTTGCCCGATGCCGAAGAGCGCTTTGCCCTCGCCTCTCGACTAATGGGACGTGATCTCCTTGCGATTTGCCGTGGTAGCGACCAAACCAATCATGACCCGGCCGACCTCAATGACACCCGCAATACCCAACCGGCACTTTTTGTCGTTGAATCATTACTGGTAGATGAACTGCGCAGGCAGGGTCGTGAGGCATCGCTGATCGCAGGGCACAGCCTGGGTGAACTTGTAGCCCTCTACGCGGCTGAGGTTTTTGACGTAAACACCGCCCTGCTGCTGCTGCGACGCCGCTCAGAACTGATGGCCTCAGCCGGTGGTGGGGCCATGACAGCCATATTGGGCTTTGACCGCACACAGCTAGAAGCTCTGGTAGCAGACACAGAAGGAGTCGTGATCGCCAATGACAACAGTGCTGCACAGGTGGTGTTATCCGGCACCCCAGAGGCTGTTAGCAAGGTCAGCAGCCAGCTGACCTGCAAGCGAGCGATTCCGTTGCCAGTCTCGGGAGCCTTCCATTCGCCTTTTATGGCCACAGCGGCCACAGAATTTGCAGCTGAACTGGATCAAGTGACTTTCAAAGACGCCCGTGTCCCCGTTCTCTGCAATGCCGATCCAATCCCAACCTGCGATGCCAACTTGCTGAAGCAACGGCTAAAAGATCAAATGACAACAGGCGTCCGTTGGCGCGAAACGATGGATACCATGGCCAGCCAAGGGGTCAACACAGTGGTCGAAATCGGCCCTGGCAATGTGCTCAGTGGTCTCGTCAAGCGATCTCTTCCAGGAGTTGCGACCATCCAGCTGAGCTGTGCTGCAGACCTGGGGAATTGAACTTTGACCCAAGCCAATCCCCTATTGAGCTCAAGCATGCCGGTGCTAATGACACCGCAGCCAAGTCTCACCTATCGACTCGTGAGCTATCTACTGGTGTTTCCCATCTTCCGGGGTCTATTTAGGGGATGCACCTTTGGCAATGAAAATGTTCCGCGTCAAGGTGCTGTTGTGGTCGTCGCCAACCACGGTTCTCACCTCGACCCGCCCCTTCTTGGCCATGCTCTTGGGCGGCCTGTGGCCTTCATGGCCAAAGCAGAACTGTTCCGGATCCCCCTCTTAGGAGCAATCATCCGTGCCTGTGGTGCTTACCCGGTGAAACGTGGCGCCAGTGACAGGGAAGCCATCCGCATGGCAACTGCCCGTTTGGGCGAAGGCTGGGCCATCGGGGTCTTCCTTGATGGCACTCGCCAAGCCAACGGCCGCGTCAATGCCCCCATGCCTGGAGCCGCACTGCTAGCGGCTCGCAGCGATACGCCCCTACTTCCAGTAGCGATCATCAATAGCCACCGTGCCCTTGGCAAAAGTGGACAATTACCCCGACTCATACCAATACAACTGCGGATCGGCAAACCGATCCCCCCACCTTCCAGCCGTCGTAAACACGACTTGGAAGCCACCAGCGCAGAACTCCAAAAAAGAATCAATGCGCTGCTGGATCAAGGACTTTTAAGTTCGGCAGAAGAGCGTCTCCGCCGCCAGCGCTGAGTGCCTCTGGCCAGCGCCGCTGGGCCCACTCCTTAAGATCCCGGCCTGTAGCCACCCAAGCCCAAGCCCTTACCCAATCGCTAATCCGCTTGCGCAACCCCTCCTCCCGACATTGATTAGCGCAAGAGACAGAGATGCCTGTCAAGCGGATCCCTCGGCTACCAGCCACAACATGACCCACGGCCATGGAACGGGGCAAATGATCCTCACTAGTCACCAATAAGACATGTTGGATGCCCTTTAACCGCAGTTCATCCACAAGAGACGTGAAGTTACCCAGGGTGTCCTTAGCGCGATAGTCGAGCTGAACCTGACTCGGAGGAATCCCCACCTCACGAACCAACCACTGGGCATATTCCAGGTTGCTACCACCACTAACAACCAGAGGCAAATTCAAATCCCTCGCTAATCGGATGCCAAGATGCTCACGATCAACATCACCTCCTAGTACCAAGATCAATTGAGGAGGCTTCCCATTCGTTAGCGCCTGCCGATAAGGACGCAAAGGTCCGGCAGCAATCAGCCAGAACAAGAGGCCTACAACAACAATTGGCCCAGGACGACACCAACTCCTCAAGGCGAGACCACCACCGGAGATGTGGGATAAATAGGAAGCACATCATTCCAGGCGACCTCCTGGCCCAAACTGTGCGCAGTGGCGCAGAGCTCAAGTAAATGCTCCACATCCTTAGCCACATCATCTTGGGCATCAAGGGCAGGGAAGGCCTTGAAATCCTCTGCTAACAGATGGGGCGATTCCAACTCCACAACAACCTTTGCAGCACCAACTTCTGCAGCCATTTGCAACTGATAACGACCGGCCACAGTTCCTCGCCGAGGCAGGGGTTTCACGATCCAAAATGGCTGCTCCATTTGCTCATCGCTTAACGCAACCGCCAACCGAGGAGCCATCAAAGCAAAACTGCTCACCCCATCGAGGGAACAACCAAGCTGCTGGGCCAGAGTTCTTGCCATCACGACAGTTAAACGAGTCCCGGTAAATCCGCCAGGACCAATAGCCACGGCCAAGCGAGCCAACTGAGGCCAAGAGGCTGCTGGCAAAAGCTCCTCTACACAATTGAGCAAACTATGTGAGAGCCCGCGGCCCAGTGGGAAAGTTGCAGTACGCCGACTGGTCTTGGGATCGCGGCAATCTTGAACAGCTACACCAAGCGTTTCTGAAGAACTATGGAGTGCCAAAAGCAAAAAAGCCTGATCTTTTTCCAAGGATGAACCGGTCTGACAGCTCATCGAGGCAGCTCCTGACCAGGGCACAATCGCTTCCAGCGCCCATGATCTAAAAGAAAACTACCGCAGTCCCGTACATCCCATTCCACGCCTGTCACTCCTTCAGGCAAATCAATCAAACTGATATGGATGCGTGGGTTCTGAGGCTCCAGATCCGGAGCCGCATTGAGATGGGCAACCCCGTGCTGCCGCTCCACCGCGTGATAGGCCTGGCAACGATCAACCCAGCGGCAGTCGACACAAATACACATGCCCTCCCTTCGCTCTGCTGCACCCATTCTGGAGGGTGATCCCACCATCCGGGTCCAGGCCCTTTGGGAACAATTACATCCTGATCACTGGCCACTATCGATTCAAGAACTGCCTGCTGGAACGGTCCTAGTAGGAGGTGCCGTTCGGGATGGCCTGCTTGGCCGACTCCAGCAGCAACCAGATCTCGACTTCATTGTGCCCAGCAAGGCGCTAGAGCTCACCCGCAGTCTGGCCAAGACGCTGGGAGGCACATGTGTGGTGCTGGACGCAGAAAGGGACATGGCGCGATTGGTGATCAAAGGCTGGACCATCGACATCGCCGCCCAAGAGGGATCCAACCTTAAAGAGGACCTTTGGCGGCGGGACTTCCGTCTCAACGCCATTGCCCTCACCCTCGAGGCCACCCCTCAGCTCGTGGACCCAACGGGAGGGCTGAGTGATCTGGAGCAAAAAAAACTTGTTGCGGTACTTGAGCAAAACCTGCTCGACGATCCCCTGAGGTTGCTGCGCGGTCTGCGACTGATAGCCGAACTGCAGCTCAGCTTGGAAAAGCAAACCTTGGCGTGGATCAATTGCCACCACAGACTTCTGCCCCAAGCAGCTCCTGAACGAATTCAGGCAGAACTACAACGGATCGTGACTGCGCCTTGGGCCGATGACGTGCTGCCGCTGCTGCTGCGCACTGGCCTACTGGATTGTTGGCAAAACACCATTGAAAGAATCAGCCGACCAGCGCCATGTTTAAAGGTTGCCAAATCCCTCAAACCTGAAGAGCAAGCTGTTGCGCTTCCCTTGGCTCGTCTCACTCATCTGCTCAGCAATGAGGGGCTGAGCGCATTGCGCTTCAGCCGACGACAATGTCAGCGCTGCCAACTCCTTCGTTACTGGGAAGAACGCAACGACGGTATGGCGTTTGCAAGCCTCAGCGAATTGGATCGGCTGCAATTGCACCTCGATCTAGAAACAGACCTTCCAGCCCTCATCCTGCAGCTCCCGCAAATCAGCCAGATGCAGTGGCTAGAGCGTTGGCGGAACGCCGATGATCCTCTGTTCCACCCCTCACCTCCTGTGGACGGCTATGCACTGCAAAAGACCCTCAAACTCCCAAAAGGTCAAGCTCTAGGTGAGCTGCTTCGCCATCTCTGCAAAGAAAAAGCCTTTGGTCGGGTACAGAATCGAAAGCAAGCTTTTAAGGCAGCAACTTACTGGTGGGAACAAAAACAAACCTTGCTGTGATTAACTGCACTGGCAATAAGGACATCGATCGGCCTGATCCACATCCTTTTCTCATTCCCCTCTCTTTTTCATGAGCGTTCGCCTTTACATCGGCAACCTGCCGCAAACTTTTGAAAGCAAAGAGCTGGAAACGCAGCTGGCCAGCGTTGGAGATGGGATTCGCTTCAAGGCAGTTCTCGACCGAGAAACCGGAGGTTGTCGTGGATTCGGCTTCGCCAATGTCAATGATGAGAAAATTGCCAATGCGGTAATTGAACAGTTCAACGGCCGAGAATTCAACGGAAACAACTTGCGGGTTGAGCGTTCTGAACGCCGTAATACAAACGAAGGATCCGGTGGTGGTTCACGCCGCAACGGTACAAATTCAAGCGGCAATGCCCCAGGATCAGCCAGAAAATCGGCCAACAAAGTTGTACACAGTGATGCGCCTGCTGAAGAAGCACCCGACCCACGCTGGGCTGGAGAACTTTCCAAACTGAAGGATCTCCTCGCCAATCAAAAGACAACTGTTTGAACTGAAGCGTTAATCCTCTTTCAAAATCTGTTTGTCCAGCCTCAGCGTGCTTGAGCCATCAGATATGAAAGAGGAAGATCAACCAACTTCATCCAGCGACTCACATAAGCCCGATTATTAAACACGTCATAGTCCAAGCGTTCGATGGAATCAAGGATCCCTCTATAAAGCCGCAATGAAGCCCATACTGGCCAACGGGCATCTTGAGAGAGCCAGCGCACTCCAGCTTCTGAGCGAGCAAACCACTCGCGAGCACGCTCCAATTGGAAAGCCATCAAATCCTTCCAAGCACTATTCAAACGTCCAGCCATCAAATCAGCTTCTGAATAACCAAATCGGTCGAGATCTTCCTGGGGAATGTAAATACGGCCACGGCCACGGTCCTCTCCTACATCACGAAGAATGTTGGTTAGTTGATTGGCAATTCCCAGAGCAATAGCAGCATCTGATGTCTCTGGAGAAGAACTCCAAGGGGCTGTTGTGTATGCAGGGTCAAGACCCATGACGTGCTGGGTCATCAAACCCACAGTGCCTGCCACTCGATAGCAATAGAGCTCTAACTGCTGAAAGGTGGCGTATCGATGCTGATTCAGATCCATGCGCTGCCCCTCAATCATGTCCAGATAAGGCTGTATGGACTGAGGGAAACGTTCAAGAGTGTCTGCCATGACCGCATCCAGGCCATCCAGCACCTGGCCAGCGAACATGGCCCGAGTGCGTTCTTCCCATTGATCCAGCCGATTCGCTAATTCTGAAACAGGACGCGTCTGAGCCTCTGCGCTATCCATCAGCTCATCAGTTCGCCGACACCACACATAGATGGCCCAAATCGCTCTACGTTTGATCGAAGGAAGCAACATGGTGCCGAGATAGAAGGTTTTCGCCCACTGAGCTGTTTCCTTCCGACAAGCCTCATAAGCCTCATCAAGACTCAAGCAAGCCTGAGTACTGATAATCGACGAATCCGGCGCTATCTGAGTCATTCTTCAGGCCTGGAGAGGCTTGCTAACAGACTGGGGCGTGGATAACTTCTCCCCACAGCTATCCACGGCGTTTGCACACAACTTGCCACTGAGCACCGCACCCTCCATCGACGCCAGGTATCGCTGCATTGTGAAGTCACCAGCGAGAAAAAAGTTGGCGATCGGAGTCTCCTGGCTCGGGCGAAGCTTCTGACACCCAGGGGTGGTCTTATAAACCGAAAGGGGTGTCTTGATGACCTTGTACTTGCGCAGTTTGGCCTGTTTTTCGCCTGTGAAGTGCATCGGGAAAAGCTTCTTGAGCTCAGCCAATGTGGCTTCGATGATGTCGTCATCGCTACGGCCGATCCAATCTTTGGCTGGAGCAAAGACCAGTTCCAACATAGAACGATCTGGATCTGCGTACTCCTTGCAGGTAATGCTCATATCGGCGTAGACACTCAAAAGAGGGGAACGACTGAAGAGCAGGTGATCGATATCCGTGAGCTTGCGGTCGAACCAGAGATGAATGTTGATCACCGGAACACCGCGCAATCCGTCGAGTTTGCGAAACACCTCCATCTGCTTCCAAGGGGCCGGCAAAAGCAATTTGAGCGGATCCACAGGAAGAGCACTGACATAAGCATCGGCTTGAACATTCCTAGATTCACTCCCCGGCTCACCTCCAATCAGAAAGCTCTCCACACTGCTGTCTTCACTGAGCTTGATCTCCCGCAAGGGGCTGTTGAGATAAACCTCGCCACCATGAGACTGAATATGCTCCACCATCGGTTGACAAAGCCGCTCAGGAGGGGCCCCATCAAGGAAGGCCATCTTGGAACCATTCTTTTCCTGAAGAAATCGATTGAGCGCCGTGAGGATGACAGTGGCTGAAATCTCATCAGGGTCAATAAAGTTCAATGCCTTACTCATGGCGATGAAAACCTCCTCATTCACCCGCTCAGGGATGTTGTGGATCCTCAGCCATTCAGTCCAAGAATATTGATCACACTCCTCCACGTAATCCTGGCCTCGCAACATTGCCGGTACGAGACCCAAGCCGAAGGCAACCTTCTCTGGCCAGCTGAGCAGATCGTTATTACCTAAAATGGCAGCCACTCCATTGAATGGAGCTGGAAGATCAGGAAAGTCAAAGCGGCTGTAGGTTCCAGGCTCCTCAAGCTGGTTGAAGATCATCGAGTGACTTTTCCACTGCAAACGCTCCTCGATGCCCAATTCGTGGAACAACTGGAGCATATTGGGATAAGCCCCAAAAAAGATATGTAAACCAGTCTCATACCAGTCACCATCCTCATCCTTCCAAGCCGCAACTTTGCCCCCAAGCACATCGCGAGACTCATAAACAACTGGAATGTGTCCCGCATCAACTAGATATTTGGCACATGAGAGTCCAGCCAGACCTGCTCCTGCGATGGCAACGCGCATGCTTCTCACGACAAGTAAACATCAACCCTAAAAGGAGCCCTCCCCCATTCTCTTCCTAGAGTCCCTTCACTTGCTCTAGCGGGCCCCATTGCGGGACCGGTCCATGCCATGAACGAGACCCTATTGAAGTGCACGACCCGTCACGTCAGGATCTTCACGGCCAGGGTTGAAAACAATGATCTCGTTCCAGACCCCGACCAGCTCACGCTTGATCTCGATCCTGACAACGAGTTTCTTTGGACAGAATCCGTCACAAAAGAGATCCAGCAACGCTTCGCAGATTTGGTGGCCTCGCATGCCGGAGGCGAACTTAGCGACTACAACCTGCGCAGAATTGGCTCAGAACTCGAAGGAACAATCCGCAAGCTGCTTCAGGCTGGAAAATTAAGCTACAACCCAGAGTGCCGCGTGCTGAATTACTCCATGGGGCTCCCGCGTACCCCTGAGCTGTTGTGAATCGCTCCCGTTACAACCGCCAATCACCTCATGAGAGCTATGGCCAAGAGGGAGGCCGCGGGGACCGCTACTCGCGCCGCAACCGCTATGAAAGCGATGGCTCCAGCTATGACCGTTCCCCTTCAAGTCGTTCTGGCCCTCCCACCCCACCAGGAGGCAATGGCATCCGCTTGAATACAGCCAGCCTGGCTGTACTCGCAGGGGTTCTGATCGTTGGGATCGGGATCGGCAGTGCTGTCACTAGCACCACCCAAGGCGACCAAGGCAACATTGCCAGCAGTCAGCAGCTTGATATGGCTGTACCAGATCCTGAATTCTGTCGACAGTGGGGGGCCAGCGCCTTCGTCATCGACGTTGAGATGTACACCACACTCAACCCTTCAAGCAGTTTTGTCACACAGCCCAGCCTGCAGCCTGGCTGTGTCATTCGTAGGGAAAACTGGACGGTGCTGGAAAAACAAGGTGCAGTCACCAATAACCAGGTGAGAGAGTGCAAGCAACGCATGAACACCTTTGCTTATATCGGTTCAATCCGCGATAAACCCGTCGTCCGCTGCGTCTACCAAACCGATATCAGAGAGAATAAATTTATTACTAAAGGAGTTGCTGACGATTCCGTGGGCGTAACACCGGAAGCGGATCAATTCTGAGTGGACTCTTAACCGTTGCCATCTACAAGAACGGCCCTGTTCTGACGAATGGGGCTGTCGGCACTAGCAAACACTGGCAGCACATCCCGCCTAAAGGCTTCTGCTGCGCGTGAACAGTAACGCGCAGGATGGCTGATCAACTTCAGCTGACGACGCACCTGCAGATCAACCACAACCGGTTTGTGCACTGTGCCGGCGGTTAGTTCACGTTCAATCGATACCACAGGCAAAAAGGCTGCCCCAAGACCAGATTGAACTGCATTCTTGATCGCCTCAAGAGAATTGAGCTCCATCTCTATCCGCAAGCGCTGCACATCCAATCCAGATCGAGCTAGGAGCTGATCCAGCATCTTGCGAGTGGTGGATTGGGAATCAAGACTAATAAAACCCAATCGATAGAGATCTTCCTTGGTGAGTTCAACAAGCCTCGACAAAGGATGTTTCACCGGAAGAACCAGGGCCAGTTCATCGCTGGCGTAAGGCACAACCTGAAGAAGTTCGTTGAGCTCCGATGGCAGCTCGCCTCCAATGATCGCTAGATCAATTTGACCATTGGCAATGCTCCAGCCGGTGCGTCGGGTGCTGTGCACTTGCAATTGCACGGCTACGTCCGGATACTTTTGGCGAAATAAGCCAATCATGCGCGGCATCAAATAGGTGCCAGTCGTCTGGCTAGCCCCAATCACTAACGATCCACCTTTGAGGTCATGCAAATCATCAAGGGCTCGGCAGGCTTCCTGACACTGACTAAGAATCCGCTCGCAGTAGCTCAACAGAAGTCGGCCCGCTTCGGTTAGCTGAGCCTTGCGGCCCCCACGATCAAACAAGGAGACCTCTAACTGCTTCTCCAGGTTCTGAATCTGCAGGCTCACCGCCGGCTGAGTGACGTAAAGGCTATCGGCTGCTTTCTTAAAGCTGCCCTCACTCACGATTGCGTGGAGGATGCGCAACTGATCGAGTGTGAAAGGCAGATCGGCCATGGAGGACCTGCCAACCCGGCAGCAACAACCGAAAAACTTTAAGCGGAAAAGCCTGGACGCCAGAATCGATAATTATTGCCACTGCCGCTTGGCACAATTGTCATCCACTGGGCTCCATCACAGCACCCTTGTGATGCTTGGTCTGTTGTTTCTCTTCGCTGTGATCCACAGCGGTGGAGCCGCCCTACGTAGCCATGCCGAAACCAGGATCGGGGCTAGGGCATGGCGATTGATTTTTGCCGCAACAAGCATTCCCTCCGCTGTGGTGGTGATCGGTTACTTCCTCGCACATCGCTACGACGGGGTGCGGCTCTGGAATCTGCAAGGGGTGCCAGGCATGGTGCCAATCATCTGGGCCCTCACCGCCATCAGTTTCCTCTTCCTCTACCCAGCCACCTACAACCTGCTAGAAATCCCAGCCTTGCTCAAGCCGAAAGTACGGCTATATGCCACGGGGATCATCCGCATCAGTAGACATCCCCAAGCCATTGGCCAAATTCTCTGGTGTTTCTCCCATGCGCTCTGGATTGGCAGCAGCTTCATGCTGGTGACTTGTTTAGGCCTGATCGGCCATCACTTATTTGCTGTATGGCATGGCGACCGCAGATTACGAGCCCGGTTCGGCGATGCTTTTGAGGAACTGCGTCAAAACACCTCCGTAATCCCCTTCAAGGCGGTGCTCGATGGACGACAACAATTGCTATGGCAAGAAGCTTTGAAGCCTTCCCAGCTCGGCATCGCTATCGCCGTGGGAGTGTTCTGGTATGCCCATCGCTTCATCTCCATCGGCAGCGCGGCCTTCCTCTCCTCCAAGCTGGAAGGCCTGCTGAGCTGAATTGCCTACACTCCCATGATCCTGCCTGGACCGGATGACCTCGGCCGCCGACCTCGCCTGGTTAATCCCGGTGTTCCCCCTACTCGGAGCGATCGCCACAGGCCTGGGACTAATCAGTTTCAACCGCACCATTAACCGCCTGCGTAAGCCTGTAGCTGTGCTGCTGCTCACCTCTCTAGGTGCTGCCGCCGTCTTGAGCTATGCAGTCCTCGCCGAGCAGCTGGCCGGTGCTGCACCTGTCGAACATCTCTTCGTCTGGGCCAGCGCAGGCAGTTTCATTCTGCCAATGGGTTATGTGATTGATCCCCTTGGAGCCGTGATGCTTGCCCTGGTCACCACCATCGCTCTGCTGGTGATGATCTACTCCCACGGCTACATGGCCCACGACAAGGGCTACGTGCGTTTCTTTACCTATCTAGCCCTATTCAGCAGCTCGATGCTGGGCTTGATCATCAGCCCAAACCTTCTCGAAATCTACGTGTTTTGGGAGCTGGTAGGGATGTGCTCCTATCTCCTGGTGGGCTTCTGGTACGACCGAGATGGTGCCGCCCATGCAGCTCAAAAGGCTTTTGTCGTCAACCGTGTGGGTGACTTTGGCTTGCTCCTGGGCATTCTCGGACTCTTCTGGGCAACGGGCAGTTTTGATTTCCATGGCATCGCTAATGGCTTGTCAGATGCCATCGCGAGCGGCACCATTCCAGGCTGGGCAGCATTGACCTTATGTCTGTTGGTCTTCATGGGGCCGATGGCCAAGTCAGCTCAATTCCCCCTTCATGTTTGGCTTCCCGATGCCATGGAAGGGCCCACACCAATTTCTGCTCTCATCCATGCGGCAACCATGGTGGCAGCCGGTGTCTTCCTCGTTGCCAGGCTCGAACCTCTCTACAGCCAGTTCCCCATGGTGGGTTTGGTGATCGCCGTGATAGGCACGATCACCTGTTTTCTGGGAGCATCCATCGCGCTCACCCAGATGGACCTCAAGAAGGGACTGGCTTACAGCACGGTGTCTCAACTTGGATACATGATGCTGGCGATGGGCTGCGGCGCTCCCGTAGCAGGAATGTTCCACCTGGTGACCCATGCCTTTTTCAAGGCCATGCTTTTCCTTGGCTCAGGTTCAGTGATCCACGCCATGGAAGACGTTGTTGGTCACGAACCCATCCTGGCCCAAGACATGCGGCTGATGGGCGGCCTGCGCCAAAAAATGCCGATCACCGCCATCACCTTCCTGATCGGCTGCATTGCCATCAGCGGTATTCCCCCTTTAGCAGGCTTCTGGAGCAAAGACGAAATTCTGGGACAAGCATTCACCACCTTCCCATTGCTCTGGGTTGTGGGCTTTCTGACAGCAGGGATGACGGCCTTCTACATGTTCCGCCTCTACTTCCTCACATTTGAAGGGCCATTCCGCGGAGACGACAAAAACCTACAAACAGAACTGCTTGCTGCTGCGGGCAAAGGCAGTGAAGACGAGCATCCTCATCAAGGAGGTGTACTGCATGAGTCACCCTGGTCCATGACTCTGCCATTAGCACTCTTGGCAGTGCCATCGATGCTGATTGGTCTACTCGGCACCCCCTGGAACAGCCGCTTTGCAGGCCTGCTCAACCCAGAGGAGGCCCTTGAAATGGCCGCAACATTCAACTGGAGTGAATTCCTGCCACTGGCAGGAGCTTCAGTGGCGATCTCAACAGCAGGCATCAGCTTGGCTGTCTTGGCTTATGCACTGCACCGCCTCGATCTCGAAGAACTATTTGCCAATCGCTTCCCTGTCATCAATACCTTCCTGGCCAACAAGTGGTATTTGGATGACATCAATGAAAAGATCTTCGTACGCGGCAGCCGCAAACTGGCTCGTGAAGTGCTTGAAGTGGATGCCAAGGTGGTTGACGGCGTGGTGAATCTCACCGGCCTACTCACGCTTGGAAGTGGCGAAGGTCTTAAGTACTTTGAAACAGGCCGCGCTCAGTTTTACGCCCTCATCGTTTTCGGTGGTGTCATCGCCTTGGTAGTGCTTTTCGGCGTCCTAGGCAGTCCTGTGAGCTGATAAACCAAATTGTGTGTTAACGCCTATCGATGCAGTGTCAGAACGCCAAGCATTTCTACACTCCGACCAGTGCTGAAAAGGCCTGTCCGTGCTGGAGTTTGCCATAAGCGCACCCTTGGACACAGGTGCCGAGCTGCTGAGCGATCAATTGAGCGCTAACTTCCCCTGGCTGAGCCTCTCAATTCTGTTCCCGATTGTGGGGGCCTTTCTGGTGCCGTTCATCCCTGATGAAGGGGAGGGTAAGCAGGTTCGATGGTTTGCACTCGGCATCGCCCTGGTGACCTTTCTGATCACCGTGGCTGCCTATCTATACGGCTATGACCCCAGTCTGAGCGGCTTACAACTATCCGAACGGGTGAGCTGGCTACCTGATCTGGGCCTCACCTGGGCCGTCGGAGCAGATGGCATCTCGATGCCACTCATTCTGCTCACCAGTTTCATCACAGCACTGGCGGTCCTAGCAGCCTGGCCAGTGACGTTCAAACCCAAGCTGTTCTTTTTCCTGATCCTGGCAATGGATGGTGGCCAGATCGCAGTTTTTGCCGTTCAAGACATGCTGCTGTTCTTCCTGGCCTGGGAACTGGAATTGTTGCCGGTCTACCTGCTGCTAGCGATCTGGGGTGGCAAAAAAAGGCAATATGCAGCCACAAAATTCATCATTTATACCGCTGGCAGTTCGCTGTTCATTCTGCTGGTGGCCCTAGCGATGGGGTTCTTCGGCGGAGGCACACCCAACTTCGAATACACCAACCTCGCCCAACAAAGCTTTGGGACAGGTTTCCAGTTGCTCTGTTACGCCGGACTGCTCATTGCCTTCGGCGTCAAGCTGCCCATTGTGCCTCTACACACCTGGCTACCAGACGCCCATGGAGAAGCAACGGCGCCAGTTCACATGCTGCTTGCAGGAATCCTGCTGAAGATGGGCGGCTATGCCTTGATGCGTTTTAACGCTCAACTGCTACCTGAAGCCCATGCCCAGTTCGCCCCACTTCTCATCGTGCTTGGGGTGGTCAACATCATCTATGCCGCTCTCACCTCCTTCGCCCAGCGCAACCTCAAACGCAAGATCGCCTATAGCTCAATTAGCCACATGGGCTTTGTACTGATCGGCATTGGCAGCTTCAGTGCCCTAGGAACGAGTGGCGCCATGCTGCAGATGATCAGTCATGGTCTAATCGGCGCCAGTCTGTTCTTCCTTGTAGGAGCCACCTACGACCGCACCCACACCTTGCAACTTGATGAGATGGGAGGAGTGGGTCAAAAGATGCGAATCATGTTCGCCCTTTGGACTGTCTGTGCACTCGCCTCCCTCGCTCTGCCTGGCATGAGTGGCTTCGTGTCTGAATTAATGGTGTTCGTGGGCTTTGCTACCGATGAGGCCTACACGCTGACATTCCGGATTGTGATTGCGGGGCTTGCGGCAATCGGAGTCATCCTTACCCCCATCTATCTACTCTCAATGCTGAGAGAAATCTTCTTCGGCAAAGAGAATGACCAACTGGTCTCCCATACCAACCTGGTTGATGCGGAGCCAAGAGAGGTCTACATCATTAGCTGCTTACTCGTGCCGATCATCGGCATTGGCCTCTACCCCCGACTCATGACCGATAGCTATACCGCATCCATCCAAGAATTAGTAAAGCGAGATGAGCTAGCCCTGCAACGCATCAAACAACCCTCAGCATTGATGATTCGAAACACCACCATGACGCCTGCTGTGGTCTCATCCCCAAGGCTGCCGATCAGTCAACCGCGATCAGAGCAGCTCACTAGGAAATAACAGCTTCAGCCTTTCTTTGCACAGCAATCCACCCTGAAGTCTGCAGCAGTAATTCTTAGCGAGTTGCTGTTTTAAGGGATTCGCCAGATCAATTTCATCTTGATCTTGTGCCTCTAACTCAACAAAGCGATTCACAATATCCTCGAGCCCTTTTGGATGTTATTGCAGGTCTATAAGGGCTAGCAATAGATGCTTATTCTCTGCCCGGAGTAGCTGCTCTAGAGCCATGCCAAGCAATCCCTACCTCAGCCTCTAAGCCACCAACTCAACCAACCAAAACCAAGCAAAACGATCAAACTTTGAGACGAAAGCTGACTAGAAACCACCTCATCAGCTTCCTGCTAACACAATGCATATAACTCTTTAAAAGCATGATGATCTATGGGGTCCCCCTAGCGCGCGCCTAACAAGATCGATAACTTATTTCAAGCGTGATCTTTACCTTGCAGGATGATGGACTGAACAGGGGGGCTGATTCAGGCGCACGCCTTGCAATCCGCCTGCTGCAAGATGCCGCAGAACGAGGTGAATTAGATCCCTGGGATGTCGATGTGATCGCTGTGGTTGATGGTTTCCTCGATCAACTACGCCAGCGGATTGAGGTGCCCCGGCAAGTGGCCGCACAAGTTCAACGGCAAGGCGGCAGTTATGAACAGGATTTAGCAGACAGCAGCGAAGCCTTTTTGGCCGCATCAGTCCTGGTTGGTCTCAAAGCAGAGGTTCTCGAAGCCCAAACCTTTCCGCCGGAACCTCTGTTTGAAGAAGGCTTCGAAGCAGAGCTGGGAGAGCAAGGCTGGCTAGATCCAAGTTTTGCGCTTCCCAGGCGCCCAGAGCGACACCTCTTACGTCGTCCGGCAGCACCACCACCCCTTCGCAGGCCAGTGACCCTTGGCGAGCTCATCGAACAACTGGAATCCATCGCCGAGCAACTCGAATCCGACGAACTGCAACAGCGACGCCGCAAACGCAATAAACGTTTTAGCGAGCGTGAGGCCATTGCCCAAGTCACCGCTCTGGCGCACCGTGAAAAACTTCCTGAAACGACTGCAGCCTTAGGAGTTTTCCTCAACGATTGGGAGCAGGCCCTGCACTGGGTTGATTTCGAGCAGTTGGTTGGTCAGTGGGAACAGGTCTCAACAGCAGACCTGGACACTGATCGGGTGGGCGTGTTCTGGGCTCTGTTATTTCTATGCTCACAGGGGAAAGTGGAGCTGGCACAGGAAGGATCCCTCTATGCCCCCCTACGACTGAAGCGACTGCTGGCCCCAGGAACCATTGCTCAGCTCCCGCTTACCAGCCTTAACGTGCCAGCTGCCACTCCGGCCGAGGTCGTGAATGCCGCTTGAATGGAGGTCTATGTTGTTTAAACGAGCTGAGGCCTAACAACGCCAATGAAGGCGATGATTTTGGCGGCCGGCAAAGGGACGCGCGTCCAGCCGATCACCCACGTGATCCCCAAGCCGATGATTCCCATCCTTCAGAAACCCGTGATGGAGTTTCTGCTCGAACTGCTGAAGGAGCACGGATTCAAAGAAGTGATGGTGAATGTGTCTCACCTAGCTGAGGAAATTGAAAACTACTTCCGAGATGGCCAGCGCTTTGGCGTAGAAATCGCCTACAGCTTCGAGGGACGCATCGAAGAGGGAGAACTGATTGGTGACGCCCTTGGTTCCGCTGGCGGCCTCAAAAAAATCCAGGATTTTCAACAATTCTTTGATGACACCTTTGTGGTGCTCTGTGGTGACGCCCTCATTGATCTCGACCTCTCAGAAGCCGTAAAACGCCATCGTGCCAAAGGCGCTCTGGCGAGTTTGGTGACCAAACGAGTCCCCAAAGATCAAGTCAGCAGCTATGGCGTTGTGGTTACAGACGAGAATGATTGTGTTCAGGCATTCCAAGAGAAACCCTCCACTGATGCAGCGCTGAGCGACACAATCAACACAGGCATCTATCTCTTTGAACCAGAGATTTTCGAGCACATTCCTTCCGACCAACCCTTCGATATCGGCTCTGACCTATTCCCCAAGCTGGTGGAGATGGGCTTACCATTCTTCGCCCTACCAATGGATTTCGAATGGGTGGACATTGGCAAGGTTCCCGATTATTGGCGGGCCATTCGCAGCGTGCTGCAAGGAGAGGTTCGCCAAGTAGGCATCCCTGGTAAGGAAGTCCGTCCTGGGATCTATACAGGCTTGAACGTTGCCGCGAACTGGGACAAGATCAATGTGCAAGGGCCAATTTATGTGGGTGGCATGACCCGCATCGAAGATGGAGCAACAATTATTGGGCCATCAATGATCGGCCCTAGCTGTTGCATCTGCGAAGGGGCAACCGTGGACAACTCGATCATCTTTGACTATTCCCGTATTGGAGCTGGTGTGCAGCTGGTGGAAAAGCTGGTGTTTGGCCGTTACTGCGTTGGCAAAAATGGCGATCACTTTGACCTTCAAGAAGCAGCCCTTGATTGGCTGATCACCGATGCAAGGCGCCAAGACCTTGTGGAACCATCTCCTCAGCAGAAGGCCATGGCCGAACTCCTTGGCACAGACCTCACACCGGCACCAAGCTGATGCCAGCCTGATCAAGAATCTCGGGGATGCGCTCTTCTGCTTTCACGGCCATCAGATGGACGCCCTGGGTAAGAGACAAGTAACTCCTGACCTGCTCAGCAGCAATAGCGATCCCCTCAGCCATTGGATCAGATGCTTGCTCCAGCCGAACCACAAGTGATTCAGGAATACATGCTCCAGGCACAACCCGATTAATGAAGCTTGCATTACGAGCTGATTTCAACAAAAACACCCCAGCAAGCACAGGCAACCCAAGGGGATTGGCCACCTCATTGCAAAAGTGTTCAAGCACAGCGGGTTTCATCACCATCTGAGTCTGAAGAAAGCGAGCGCCGGCCTCCTTCTTTCGTTCGAGGCGACGACGCAGACCACTCAAGCTCTGGCAATTGGGATCAGCAGCGGCCCCAGCAAACAAAGCAGTCGCTCCATCAGGGAGTAATCCCGAAACAGGGTCCTCCGCACGGTTGAAGGCAGCGACCTGATGCAGCAATTTCACCGACTCGTAGTCATGAACAGGTCTCGCCTCAGGTTGATCACCGACCCGGACCGGATCCCCTGTAAGGCAGAGCAAGTTGCGAATACCCAGGGCATGAGCGCCAAGTAAATCGGATTGAAGGGCGATCCGATTGCGATCACGGCAAGCGAGCTGCAAAATCGGTTCAAGACCCTCATCTAACAGCAACCGGCAGAGAGCAAGACTGCTCATCCGCATCACTGCACGGCTGCCATCAGTCACATTGATGGCATGAACAAAACCTTTCAAACCTTGAGCCATCGTCAAGGAATGAACAGGATCTGCACCACGAGGAGGCATGACCTCAGCAGTGATCGTCACCGCTCCGGCCTCGATGGAGCGCTGCAAGGCTGAACTCAAATCACGATGTCCTTCACTCACTCACCAACTATGAGGGATCGCTTGCCCAAAGTCTGCGTAAGATGACCGGAGATAATGAATGGGGAGGAAATGGCCACAGGCAAAATCCCCAGTTCCGTTCATATCTCACTCTCTTCAAGGGAAATGGAAATCATTGACCTTGTCGCCGACGGGCTAACCAACCAAGAAATCGCTGAAAAGCTAACCATCAGCAAGCGAACTGTCGACAATCATGTCAGCAACATGTTCACCAAAACAGGCTCAAAAAATCGTGTAGCCCTTCTGAACTGGGCCATGGATCACGGCAAGATCTGCCGCGATGGTTTCAATTGCTGCTCCTTGCCAGACGACTCCGACTCTGACTCCTAAACCCAAGCACAGCGGGCTCTGGGATGGGCATCAAAGAACATCCGTCGGACTCGAGATCAAACAACTCGACATAGGCCATACAAGCCTCACGATCCCGGCATGTAAAGCGGAGGATGCCATCGGTATCGTACAAACCAAACACAAGTTGCCTTCCCGCAGCCTCTGCTGCCCGAACAACCAGTTCACTCGATCGGAACTGTTAAGAGATTATAAAGGCCCTTGGGGCACCTTGGTCAAGCCAGGCCGTAATCTCGGCGCCTCTGATCGGACCATTGCTGAATAGGGGTGCGTGCCAAAGCGGCATTGTTCCACTCAGATTCACCAGTCACCTCCTGCCAACACCACGCGGGAATCTCTAGCCGATCCTCCGCAGAGACAAGTTCCACCTCCGCTAGCACAAGAGGAGCATTCGCTCCTTCAAAGCAATCGACCACCCAATCACCACCTTTAAGGCTTAGTTCATAACGTGTCTTGATCAGACGATCAGGCGCCAAACCCCAGAGAGCCTCTGCATCGACTAGAGGGATCCGATATTCGAACTCATGGCGAGCAATACCCTCAGCAGGAGCCTTGAGGGTGAGCCAAGCCTTCTCCATCGCCATGATTCTCATCCTGACAGTGAATCCCTGAGCAGACCCGGCCAAGTAACCCTGCCGCAAAGGCAAGGCCGGTCCTGCCAAAGATCTCCAATCTTCTCCCACCACCAAAAACCTCCGTTCGATCTCGAGGCCCATGAGCTTCAGCTGGGAGATGGTTGATTGTTGAGCAGACTTCCCGCCCAATGCAGCTTGTGGGTGAGAGTTCTGTAATAAGAGGGGCTCTGTTCAAGAACCACCATCAATGCATGGTGCCGAGCCCTCTGAACAACACAACACTCGCCTGGTTCAAGCAGGGCACCACTCGCCCCATCTTTCCAGAGCTTCACCCGGCGAGTGTTTTCTCCCAGAAGCCCAATCACGAGCCGTGAAGCTGGAGGCACGATGACGGGACGACTAGAGAGACTCATCGGACAAATTGGACTCACGATGATGGCATCAATGCCAGGGTGAAGAATCGGTCCTCCAGACGCCATCGAGTAGCCGGTAGACCCTGTGGGTGTCGCCAAGATCAAACCATCGCCACGGTAATGATCCACCACCTCACCATCGATCTCAAGTTCAAGGGTGCAGGTAGGCGACACATCATCGCGATAAGGACGCATATAAAAATCATTCAGGGCCCAGTGCGGTGGCTTAGTCCCATTCAAATCCTGGAGCGAAGCAGTAGGTCGAGCAGTTCGTTCAGCAGGGGAGCGGCTGTCCACTGCAGCCTGCAACATCATCCTGCGCTCCAAAGCAAAGTTGTCCTGCAACAATCGCTGCCATAGCTGACCGCCATCAAGCAGACAGCGTTCATGCGTCAGAAAACCTAGATGCCCACCGACGTTGAAACTAAGGATTGGTACATCATGAACGGCAAGATGACGGGCCGCACCGAGCACCGTGCCATCGCCCCCAAGCACAACAGCCAAATCAGGCAGGCCGGCCTCTGAGGCCAATAAATCGGGGAAAGGGTTGGCCGTCACTCCACTCATGGCCATCACCACTTTCACTCCAAGCGCTTGGAGCTCGTCAACGCAACAACAGGCTTCACGATGCGCAGAATGACTTCCCGCCCGATAGATCACCCAGACCAAATCGAGACGCATGCTTGGGTCTCCTTACCAGCGCAGCAGATTGAAGCGCTCCATATCCACAGTGACGCGATTGCGATACAAGGAAAGGAGGATCGCAAGACCCACAGCTGCCTCTGCAGCAGCAACAGTAATCACAAACACAGCAAAGACCTGACCGCGGATCAGATCACCATCAATATATGAAGAGAATGCCATCAGATTGATATTCACCGCATTGAGCATCAGCTCAATGCTCATCAAAACCCGAACAGCATTACGGCTATTGATCAGCCCCCACACGCCGATACAGAAAAGCATCGCAGCAAGCAAGAGATAGGCCTGAAGAGGAACAAGACCGGACGAGGACTCGAGCATGGGATCAATCAGGGAAAAAAGCAAAGTGTCCTGAACTGATCAGGGCGTGGACTTATCGACAAGCAACGGGGTTCGAGCCTTCTCGATCAGACCCTGATTGACAGCATCACCTGTACCAACATCAGTCTCCAGAACATCTCTGCGGGCCAACACAATTGCACCGATCATGGCCATCAGTAGAAGCACAGACGCCAGCTCAAAAGGCAAAAGGTAGTCAGTAAATAAGTGTTCACCAATTCGCTCAGTAGCCCCTACTCCAATCGCTGCGGGGCCTGGCACTGCCCAAGGGGTGGTAATCACCACACGAAAGAAAAGAACAAACAACCCTGCACAAACTCCACCAGAGAGCAGCCTTCGAATAGGCAATCCCTCGATAGGCTTCAAATCTTCGCGCTTGTTGACCAGCATGATCGCGAAGAGAATCAGCACGTTGACTGCACCCACATAAACCAGCACCTGTGCTGCTGCAACAAAACTGGCATTGAGGAGCAGATAGAGACCAGCCACAGCCATAAATACGCCACCAAGCAAAAAGGCGGAGTAGACGATATTGCCCAGCAAGACGACACCAAGACTGCCGAGAACCACCACGGCGCCTAGAACCAGGAAACAGATTAATTCTGTGGAAGTAGCAATCGTCATCCGCTGGGCTGGTCTTGATCAGGAGCATCCTGCAACGATTCTCCCCCATCCCCTTGAGGAGAATCTTGTTGCAAGCTCAGACTCTTGAGCACCTCTGCCGGGAGCTGTCCGGCACGAGGTTGATTGGCAGGGACATCATGGGGATCCATCACCCCTTTAGGCAGATAGGCCAGCTCACGTAAAGGCTGCACAGATGGGTCTGTCGTCACACTGGTTGGCAAACGACCCAATGCAACATTGTCGTAGTTGAGGCTATGACGATCGTACGCAGCCAGCTCATATTCCTCTGTCATCGATAGGCAATTGGTAGGGCAGTACTCCACACAGTTGCCACAGAAGATGCAGACACCGAAATCAATGGAATAATTGCGCAGCTCCTTTTTCTTGGTCTCCTTATTCATCACCCAGTCCACAACAGGCAGGTTGATGGGACAAACCCTGACGCAAACCTCACAAGCAATGCATTTATCAAACTCGTAGTGGATACGACCGCGATAACGCTCTGAGGGGATGAGCTTCTCGTATGGATACTGCACCGTGATCGGACGCCGGCGCAGGTGATCGAATGTGACCGCAAGGCCCTGGATCAGATAGTTCGCTGCATCCGCAGCGTCGCGGGTGTAGTCAGCAACTTTTTTGAGGAACCCGAACATGCGAAAGGAACCTCTAAGAGGCCCACTAGGAGCATGCAAGAAATCCTACAAGCTTTTTAGCCAGGATAAGTAAAAGTGCTTAGCCTTCCCAGGGCGAGATCCAGCGCCTTCAAGCGCTTTGGCTGCATCAACCGCCAAAGGCAACAGGGAAAGCCAACTTAAGAGCAGCGGTGATCAGCAGATTTCCAAGAGCGATCGGCAAAAGAAACTTCCAGCCCAAATCAAGCAATTGATCAATGCGTACGCGTGGAGTAGTCCAGCGCAACAAGATGGCTAAGAACACCAGCAGATAAGCCTTCAGCACTGTCATCACAATGCCAACGGAGCCAGTGATCACCTGCACCAAGGGAGCATCAACCGACTGACCAAGCCAACCAGCCAGCCATTCCACCGGGATGGGGAAGCCCCATCCCCCTAGATAGAGCACGGCGACCAACAAGGACGAAAGCACAAGGTTGATGTAACTACCGAGATAAAACAGGGCAAACTTCATCCCTGCGTACTCGGTCTGATAACCCGCCACCAGCTCTTCCTCCGCTTCAGGGAGATCGAAAGGAAGTCGTTCGCACTCGGCCAGTGCACAGATCCAAAAGATCAAAAAGCCCACAGGCTGCCGCCACACATTCCAGCTCAGCAAGCCAGCACCATTTTGTTGGGCAACAATGTCGACCGTGCTGAGCGAATTGCTCATCATCACCACTGCCAGAACAGCCAAGGCAAGAGGGATTTCGTAACTGATCGATTGAGCTGCAGCCCTCAGCCCACCCAAGAGTGAGTACTTGTTATTGGAGGCATAGCCACTCATCAATAGGCCAATGGGCTGAATGCTGCTGAGGGAGATCCAGAGGAAAATCCCTATCCCCACATTGCTGATCAGCAGATTTTGACCAAAGGGCACGATCAGCCAGGAGAGGATCACAGGCACAAGCACCAGGACCGGACCAAGAGTGAACAGCAGGCCATCTGCCCTGACAGGGATCACGTCTTCCTTCACCAGCAACTTCAAGCCATCGGCCATCGGCTGCAACACTCCAAGAGCTCCTGCGTATTCCGGTCCGATCCGCTGCTGAACAGCCGCCGAAATCTTCCGCTCCAGCCACACGGTGACCAAAACGCCCACCATCGCCGCGGTCAACACCAACAGCATCGGCAGCGGCAGCCAAATGAGATGGGCCATCTGAGGGGAAAGTCCCAGCCCTTGTAATGACTGACTAAAGCTCAACTCCAGATCAAGGCCAGAACTCACCAAGCCTGAGGTTGCAGTGGCAAAGGTGGTCACCATGGTGATGGCTGAGCTGGCTGCAACTTAGGCGCCCGTAGAAGAGACACGCTCATCACTAGGGATCCAAGTTCTGTTCTGGGCACCTGTGTAAATCTGCGAAGGCCTGAAAATACGATTCGCGCCAAGTTGCTCTCGCCAATGAGCTAGCCAACCAGCCACCCTTGAGATAGCAAACACAGGAGTAAAAAGATCACGTGGAATTCCAAGCTTGCGATACACAAGACCGGAATAGAAGTCCACATTCGGATAGATCCCTTTAGGCCCTAAACGGGTTGCAGCCGCCTGCTCCAACGCCTTGGCCACGTCGTACATCTCATCGGTGCCGAATCGGGCAAACAACTCCTCTGCAAGACCCTGAAGGATCACAGCGCGAGGATCCTTGACCCGATATTCCCGATGACCAAAGCCCATCACCTTGCGCTTAGAAGTGGTGGCTTCATTGAGATAATCATCAGCATGCTCTGGGCTGCCGATCTCTTCGAGCATCGCCAAAACATCCTCATTGGCACCACCATGTAGAGGTCCTGCAAGGGTGCCCACTGCGGAGGCCACCACTGCATAAGGGTCTGTGAGCGTACTGGCGGTCACTCGAGCACTAAAAGTACTGGCATTAAGACTGTGTTCCGCATGCAGGATCAAGCAGCGATCAAGAACCCTTGCCGCCAAAGGATCCGGTTCACGCTCGGTGAGCATGTAGAGGAAATTGGCTGAGTAGGCCAGGTCGTCACGAGGCTGAATGGGATCTTGCCCTTTGCGTATCAACTTGAAGGCCGCCACCATCGTGGGAATCTTGGCGATCAGCCTCACCACGGCGTCATAGACATACTTCGGGTCATCGATGGCTCGACGGGAATAGAACAGCCCCAGGGATGCTGCACTCGACTGAAGTGCATCCATCGGGTGCCCCGAAGCTGGGAAGCACTTCATCATGTCGCGTACCCGGAAACTCACGCGACGGTGCATCTGCACCTCAGCTTCGAAATCACGAAGTTGCTGTGGGCTGGGCAGATCGCCCCAGATCAACAGATAGGTGGTTTCCAAAAAGCTGCTATGCGCTGAGAGCTCCGCAATTGGATAACCCCGATAAGCAAGCCGCCCCTGCAGTCCATCGATATCACAGATGGCGGATTGGGTTACTGGCACTCCCTCCAGCCCCGGACGAAAGCTGATGCCACTGCGATCGTGGCGAATCTCCCCAACCTGCTCCTGCCCCACCGCATCTCGACAACTGCTTGGCAACCTAAGCGGAACAGGGCAACAACACCGACGGCCTCAACAACACCTGCAGCGTTGCCCTACCAGCAGGGCAACGTTTCTGCTGCGACCATCTGAGGTGAGCAAAACCAGCCTTCTTCAACACCAGGCAGCCCGTAGGCATGCCAAGCAACCTTGCTGCTAGATGGGTCAAATCAGGTTCATGACCCACCAAAAGGCAGCGCCCAACCAATCCTTCAAGCAAAGGCCAAGGATCCCTGCCAGGAAGCAAGCAACTCTCGAATTCCACCCGCCCCGCCAGACCCGCCTGCTGAGCAAGTTCGGCCGTCTGAGCAGCACGCAGATAAGGACTACTCAGCAGACGATCAGCAGCAAAGCCAAGGCTTCGCAAGCGACGAGCGACCTCCATCGTGCGCAGAATTCCTTGCTCTGTAAGTGGCCTTAGCGAATCATCAACGCCATAGCAACGCTGCTCAGCGATGCCATGGCGCAATAAGAAAAGATCAACCGAGGTTGAGGCGGGCACGCATGCGAAGAGAAGAGCTTTGCTCATCTTGATCAGGCCCCACAGCCATGGCCAACCCCTGCACACTGGGCTGCAATGAGCCACCAGCAAGCGTTTGCATCAACGTCCAGGGACGCCAATGCTGAAGCTGCACGCGACCAGAACTTGCACCAAGAACCAGCTGTTGAGTCAGCGGACGATCATCTCGATTGAGATTGTTCAGCTGACGAAGACGAGGCTGCAACGCCTTGCCCTGCTTGCGCTGCTGCAGAGCCGCAAGGGTCTGCCCCCACCAGGCCTGGTCTGGCTCCTCGGCCAAAGCGACGCCCAACTGAGCCTCAAGCAAGTTCTTACTGGAGCTTTGTTGACGTGCCAAGCGCGTCCACACCTGCAGAGATTCGTCATCAGACGGCAAATCCGAACGAATAAAACCCTGCTCAGTCAGCGCATCATCCACCACCGAGACAGCTGGATGGTCCTGCTTGGTCGCAACCAGCCAGCCTTCGGGCTGCTGAAGCCACAACAACGGTCCATCGTCCAAACCAGCAATCGTGGCAGCCGAAGACAGTTCATTTGCCGTCAACTGCTGACGCAGCAAGGGGCCTAACCACTGCACCAGAGGGTCCTGCTCTGAGGGATCCAGTAATCGAGAAGGTGAACTCAGCAAAGCGAGTGCCCCCGCCTGACCACCAGCCGAGGCAGTGAGTTGAGCAAGTCCATCAGCTGATCCAGCCTCACTTGCAACAGCTTCCAGGGGTTGCTGGAAACGCAACAGCCCTTCCAGGGCCAAATCGGACCCTTCAGGCTTCAAGGCAGCTACCAAACCCAACAGATCCTCACGCTGGCTGAGCGGCTTAGGCAGGCCTAACCAAGAGTGAAGCGCGGGCGGCGAGGCAACCATCAGAGCCACACCATCCCCCAGCTGGCGCACGATCTCGACAAGCTCCTGATCGCCAAGTTGATGCTGATCAGACAACTGGGAAACATCAAGAGCCTTTTCCAATACCCCCCGGCCGGAGGCAAGCAACAGCAGGTCATCGTCGATCAATGCTGTTGCCAAAGGCTGGGGATTGCGTCCGCTCAAAGCCCCTTTGCCACTAATCACTCCCATCCCCCGATAGCGGCTGATCTGCAGATCTGTGCCAGCCAAGCTGCGTGCTTGCCAAAAGCGCTGCAAAAACCGCCTCGCACCATCCTGATCTCGACTCTCTAGAACCAAAAGCCAACCCATGGATCCTTCTGACCCATTGGGTTCCAACAGAGCCATGCTCACTTGCGGACCAAGCCAGTCGACCAACTCCGACTCAAAATCCAAACCAGCGAGTGCGAAGGCACCATCACGAATCTGCTGAGCACCATCGCGAGCCTTACGACGGTTGCGTGCCGGCGCTACAGCCTGGGCATAGGCCGGCACACGCACTGGATCCATCAACCAATGAACGGCAAGAGCAGCCTCTCGAGGCACAAACCTTGCAGCACGTGGCAACTCCAGTGGCTGATCAACCAAACGCAGAGGGTTTTGGCGGGCCATAGCCCATCCAAGCCCCGCCACCAATGAGAACAGGACAAACACCGTGGCTAGCACGGCAATCAAAAACGGGCGGGCCTTCATGGGCCGGCAATGGGACTCTTTAGATCATCTTTATCCATTAATCGTCTGATCGTCTTGCGCCCAGTATGAAGCGCTCACAAAGGCAACATCAATGAGTCGATTGACAGGCCTGTTTGCGCAAGCCAACTGAATCGCGAACAGCAGCAAAATTTCCGCCACAAAATCTTGTCGAGCTGCACGACGAGAAACACAACAGCTGCAATCTGGAAAGAAGCATCGAGACTTGGTGATGCTGGGTTGCAAGCAAGCTGCGCCAACACTGAGACCGGCTTAGTGAGTTCGTGACAGAGCACAAAAGAAGGGCGCCCCCCCGTACCATCAAGATCCCGACGTCACCGCTTTGGAGTCGCTACCGGCACGACAACAGCAGGTGCTTCAAGCAACGGTGCACCACTACGTGGACACGATTGAGCCCGTCGGCAGCAAAACCCTGGTGCAACGCTTTGGCCTCAAAGCGAGCGCCGCAACGGTTCGTTCGGCAATGGGGGCCCTTGAACAGCGTGGCCTGCTCACCCAACCTCATACTTCGGCGGGAAGAGTTCCGAGCCCGCAGGGCTATCGCCACTATGTGGACTGCTTGCTGCCGCCTCCTGGATCGGCGGCGCAGCACCTGGAACGGGAACTGACAAACCTCAGTCTGCGCTGGGCAGCTCTCGATGACTTGATGTGGCAATTGGCCCGTCGCCTCACCGATTTCACCGGCCTCATGAGCTTGATTACCAGGCCAGCACGGCCTAAGCCAACGCTTCAAGCCGTACGCCTGGTGCGCAGTGGCGACCGGCTGCTGGTGATGCTGGTTGAAAGCTCCAACCAAGCCAGTCATCTCAATCTGCGCCTGCCCCATGAAGCCAGCAACGAACTCGAAGCCATCGAGGAGTGGACCCGCGATCAACTGGCCACAACGGGCAACGGCAGCCTCGACTGGTCGAGCCTGCCACCGCAGCTCAATCTGAGCGGATCTTTACTGCGAGAGGCGATTCACAGCCACAGCCAAGCTCAAACACCGGCTGAATCAGATGCAGTGTTCCACGGGATGTCAAGGCTGCTTGCGCAGCCAGAATTCAGCAGTAGCGCCAGCCTCCAACCTTTACTTGAACTGATGGATACCCAGCCTGCTGCAGTGGTGCCAGTTGGCAATGAGCAACTGGGAGGCGTGTGGATCGGCGCGGAGCACCCCAAGAGCGCCCTGGAAGCCTGTTCTGTGGTACAAGCGACCTATCACAGCTCCGGGGAAGGCATCGGACAGGTTGCTCTCGTTGGCCCGATGCGCATGGCTTATGCCACAGCCAAGGCAGCCGTGAGCAGCGTGGCGAATCACCTTGAAAGGCTGCTCTGCTAAGCGAGACAGCTAACTATTAGTTGCAAACTTTTTTACTACGTCTACCGATGTTCGGCGACTAGGTTTTCGGCGGTATAAACGATTCAACAAAAGCTGAACAATGGAACCCATGCACTGATTGATCCTTGCGTTATTCGTTCTCGTGATCAGTTACTCGGTAACCCCTTGATGATGATCGAGCTCTGATGCCGCAAGGCCATGGCTCGAGCCAAACGCTTACTGCCAGCAGGCTGCAGTTTTCATATCACGCTCAGGTGCAATAGCCGTCAGTTCTTGATTGCAAAAGGGCTCAGACGGGATGTGTTGCTAGCTGTGCTGGCAACAGCCAAGCAGAAGGTTCCTCATCGCTTGTATGCGGTGTGCCTGATGGCCAACCACCTGCATCTGCTTCTACGACCTGATGATGCAAGTGAGCTGCCGAACTTGATGCATTGGATTGGCTGGTATTCAGCGATGGCACTTAATCGTCTTTCTGGTCGTTGCGGACATTTTTGGGAGGCTAGGTATTACGCCACTGCAATTGCTCCAAAAGATCACAGACGAGTGCTGAATACCTTGCGGTATATCCACGCCAATCCAAAGGCAGCAGGAATCAGGAAAGGGTTTTATGACCCCTATTCCAATTACGGGCATTACGGAAGATTGGAGTGTGATGGCATCAGTGAGTGGCACCCCAGCTTTCTGCAATTGGCATCAAGCCTGAAAGGTTGCTCCAGGCGATATGCACGGTTCTGCCAGTACTACCGGCACAAAAGCAAAGGTGGCTCTAGGTGCCATTGGGGCTCAAGGATGCTGAAACGACTGGTAGAAAAAGGCAGAAGCAGTCAAAGCAGGAAGAACCGGGTCTCACCAGGTCAGCAGAAATTACCCTTTGCATTTGATATTCGTCTTAATCAAATTCCAGAAGACTGGCATCAAGTTGCGGTGAGATTCAGAAGAGCAAATGGTATCCGTGATGGTGATCAAATCCTCAAGCTGTGGTGATTAAGCTAGGGAGTATAAATAGCTTTAGAGTAAATTAAGTCAAGGGTAGATTTGTTATGAATACGAAAAACTATTTCTGATTAGTTCCTTCCAAATAAGCCATCAAGGCAGCTTTCTACATTGCAATGGTGCCAGGTATCAAAGGCTGATTTAAGGGTTTATGGTGTTGGTTGAAGAAATAAAAATCCCCTGTGGTGGCAGGAGCTTTGGGGGTTAGGGTCGGAAGCCAGCCAGAAATCTATGTGGTTCAGACTGCTCACTGCTCACAGCACATTCAAATACGTTGGTTGGGGACTATCGTTGCAGCTTATTGTTGAAAAGCATTCTTCCGCTGTTGAAGCTATTGGGTCGTGCACCCTCACACTCCTGTTGCTTGGAGTTGATGTTAATGCATTGATCACAGGTTGTTGTTGAACTTCTTTGCGCTGGGCTGTTGTACTTGCACCACCAAAGCGAACTTTAATATCAGCTGAAACTCTGGTGTCAAATGCCTTGTCGTAGGAGATATTTAATCCTGCTGTGACTCCACTGCTCATTTCATAAGCCAAGCGTCCGAGCACGCCAGAACCATCTGCTGTTCCAAGGTCTCCGTTTTGGTAGTAATACCCAACAGAAGCATTCACCACTGGAGTGATGAAGTAACCCACATCAAGCCCATAGGTGTTCAACGAACCCCCTTGATAAACGCTGTTGAGTTGAGCTTCTTTCTCACCAACAGGAACTAAGGCATAAGCATTGAAATTCCAGCTGTTTGAAACTGCTTCTGCATTGAAAGCAAGCTGCTGGAAGAACACACTGCGCTTGTTGCTGACATTCACCCCTGTATCAGCAGCACCTGTATTCATCGGGCGGCTGTCATAACCAGCGTTCAGCCCATACATCCAAGATCGATCACTATTCAGCCAGCGATAGCCAAGCCTTGACGAGGTGCTGATCGTTGTACCAGCAACTTCTGTATTGATCAGGCTGCTGTAGTTGCCGTAATCAGCGAAATTAGCGTTAGCGAGGACATCAAGAAACCAGACGCTGTTCTCGCCAACGGCAATGGGAAGAAACGCTCCAATACCGGCTTGGTTGGGTGTTCCTGCTCCTTGCAGTGCACCTTGAAAACCCCAGTTGAAGCGCACAGCATCTTTGAGGTTGATCTCCATCACCCCGAGATCTTCTGCACTGCCATCCTCTTGAGCAGCGACGGGCTGGATAGGAGTGTTGGCTAGAGCTAGTGCAGCAGCACCAGTGAGCGATAAGGAGAGACGAATCGAACGCTGCACTGGGATTGAACGCTTAAAAGTTCACTCATGATCTCGGCTATTTTTGGTTTCAGCCACTAGGCCACATCAACTGCAGCAGCTCATCACCATGCAGCCGCGAGTGCCTTAAGGCTGCCGGCAGCCATCACTCACAGCTGATGACCAAGTTTCTCTGCCACGGTGTTGACATCCTTATCGCCACGGCCAGAGCAATTGATCACCACTTCTGTTCCAGCGGCAAGAGTGGGGCAAAGCGTCTCTAACCAAGCAAAGGCATGGGCCGTCTCCAGGGCAGGAATAATTCCCTCTAGTTCACTCACCAAGCGCAGGGCATCCAAAGCCTGCTGATCGCTAACCGCGGCATACTCCGCCCGACCAATCTCACACAGGTAGCTGTGCTCTGGACCCACTCCTGGGTAGTCGAGGCCGGCACTAATCGAATGCGCCTCTTGCACCTGACCTTCATCATCCTGAAGCAACAAACTCATCGCTCCATGCAAGACGCCTACTCGACCTTCGGTGATTGTTGCCGCATGACGACCAGTTTCAACACCATCACCAGCAGCTTCCACTCCAATCATGCGCACAGAGCGGTCCTGCACGAAGGGATGAAACAAACCCATGGCATTGGACCCTCCACCAACGCACGCCAAAAGAACATCAGGCAAGCGACCAAAGGCCTCAGCACACTGCTGCCTGGCCTCCTGACCGATCACGGCATGAAAGTCGCGAACAAGCATCGGATAGGGATGAGGACCAGCCACCGAACCAAGGATGTAATGGGTGGTTTCCACATTGGTGACCCAATCACGAATCGCCTCACTCGTCGCGTCCTTCAACGTGGCCGTGCCTGCAGTTACAGGCTGCACTGTGGCTCCAAGCAGACGCATGCGGAACACATTCAACGCCTGACGGCGCATGTCCTCAGCGCCCATGTAAACAACACACTCAAGGCCAAAACGGGCACACACCGTGGCCGTGGCCACACCGTGTTGACCCGCACCTGTTTCGGCAATGATCCGCTTTTTACCCATGCGTAAGGCCAACAGAGCCTGACCCAAAGCGTTATTGATTTTGTGGGCGCCTGTGTGATTGAGGTCCTCACGCTTCAGCCAGATCCTGGGGCCTCCGTCTGCACGGCAGTAATGAGCTGTGAGTCGCTCAGCCTCATAAAGCGGCGTCGCCCGACCCACATAACGACGCAGCAACCGATCCAACTCAGCGGTGAAGGCAGGATCTTTCCATGCCAGCGCAGCTGCTTGCTCCAGTTCAGCCAAGGCAGGCATCAAGGTTTCGGGCACGTACTGGCCCCCATATCTGCCGAAACGCCCCTGGGCAGAAGGTCGCGCACTCACAGCGAGGTCCGCATCTTTGGGCTGAGAGGGCAGAGTGCTGGTCACCGGTACGCCAGGCAAGAACAACACCAGCCTAGGAATCGAAAGAATCACCCCAAGCAGCAAAGATTGCTTTCGTTTGAAGCCGCAAAGTTAGAGGGAGTCTTTGCCAGCCAACTCAACCATCCGCCCCATGGGCCCTGCCCAAGCCAGACCAACAACGAAAAGACTGGCAGCCGCTGCAATGGGAATCCGCTCTCTACTCAAGCTGAACGCCGTCGCGTTAGCGCTGCAATCGTTGTTGCAGCAACCATCCAGCAGAGCATCACCAGCAGCCATCGGATCGCGGAGTTGCATCTGATCACCGCGAAGATGGCCTGCAAAAACACCAACCCCCGTACATTCACAACATTGGCGATCAGACAATGCCCCGAGGTGGCTGGCAAGAATTCACAGACCCAGGTGGTTTTTCAGGGCAATCCAGAGCGATAGCGCGTCCCGATATCAGCCAAGCCAATCCCAAGGAGCAGCAAGCTGTGCGGGTGCAACGCACACGCGGAGGCAAACGTGGCAAAACAGTGACCCAGATCACTGGGCTGGCACTCACCGCTACAGAAGCCAAGGCTTTGCTCAAGCGCCTTAAGGCCCGCGCTGGCACCGGCGGAACAGTCAAAGACGATCTACTCGAGCTACAGGGCGACCAGGTGACCCTGGTGATGGACTTCCTGCAAAGCGAGGGCTTCCGTCCCAAACAAGCTGGTGGCTGAAAGGAGCTGACAGATCAGCTAGGCGGAATGGAGAATGGCAGCCCAATCAACATCAAGACCATGAGCTCTGCCCCGCAAGGAGACACAAACCCCAAGGGCACGAACATTGTCTGGCATGAAGCCTCCGTAGACCGTCAATCGCGAGCACAACAACGCGGCCACCGCAGTGCAATCCTCTGGTTCACTGGCCTATCCGGTTCTGGCAAAAGCACCCTTGCCAATGCAGTGAATGCGGCACTGTTTGAGCAAGGTCTTGCCACCTATGTCTTAGATGGCGACAACATTCGCCATAGCCTTTGCAAAGACCTCGGCTTCTCCGACTCAGATCGAGAGGAGAACATTCGCCGCATCGGCGAGGTCGCCAAGCTCTTCCTCGATGCCGGTGTCATCGTGCTCACCGCTTTCGTCTCCCCCTTTCGAGCCGACCGTGACAAAGCCCGCAAGCTTGTAGATGTTGATGATTTCATCGAAATCCACTGTGCAGCGGACCTAAGCATTTGCGAAGAGCGAGACACCAAAGGGCTTTATGCCAAAGCCAGGGCAGGCGAAATCAAAGATTTCACCGGTATTTCCAGCCCCTATGAAGACCCTGCGTCACCCGAACTAAAGATCAATACCGGCGAGCAAAGTCTGGAGGCGTGTGTAGACACAGTGCTCAAGACTCTGCTGGATCGAAAGGTAATTCCCGCCAAGCATCAACCAGTGTCTTAATACAACTCGCCACGGGAACGGCCAGCAATAACCCCAAGAGCTGCCCAAAACCAAATAATGCTCCTGTTCTGGCACCAATCGGCAAGGCAATCAGCAACCAAGCAGGCTGCAAGCCAACGATGCTTCCCATCAGGCGCGGTTGGATCACTTGATCCACAATCTGACCAACAGCGATCGCAGCGGCCAGAATCTCTAGACCCATGCGGGGGTCCTGTAATGCGAGCAGTGCACTCACACCAACAATCGTGAGCGCACTGGCATAGGGGATCAACGTCGTAAAACCAATTAAGACCGCAAATAACACTCCAAAGGGAATATCTAGCAGCGTAAAAACAGCGATTTGGCCACCGCTGAGAATCAACGCAAGCAAAACCTGCCCGGCAAAATAACCACGGAATGTGCCCGTGATCGTATCGACCACAAGCTCCCTCCATTGATCTGGCAGCCAACGAGCCAGCCCAGCAGTGATTGGATCACCCCCCAGCAAAAGAAACACTGCCAAGACAAGCACCAACAACGTATTGATGGTGATGCCAAGAGTGGCTCCAAGAATGCCGAGTAATTGCTGACTCAACTGAGTCGCCACGCCGCTCAGTCGTGTCAGTAGATCACTACTGAAGTCTCCAAATTCACTAGGCAATCCCCGACCCGAAGCCCATTCCTGCAGCCGACTCACCCAACCTTCTGCAGCCACAAGCCAACCGGGTAATTCATTGATCAGCTGGCCAAGCTGATCAATCAGACGGGGCACCAACGCAACGCCCGCTAACACCAACAAGCCAACCGCCAAAACTGCCACCACACCGATGGCCAGCCAACGGGGCAACCCCAGACGCTGATTAATCCAGCGACTGGGGATATCTAGCAAAAATGCAATCAGCGCTGCCGTGACAAACAGCCCTGGGAACGGAGCCAAAGGCACTAGTAACTGACGCAGCACCCAAAGATTGAGGGCGAACAGTGGCAAAAGCAGACTGAGCCGCAACCAGATAGGGAATACCAATGGCCCAAGCATCAGAGAACTCTCATTGAGATCCTCAGCAGATCAGTCACTAGGCTGAAGCTTGGCTCCTCGCAAAGAAGCCTGCCACCAAAATGCAAGCCAGCAAGCAATCCCAACAAACTTAAAGCCCTCTTCAAACAACTGCACCGTGGCGTAGCCAATGGGCAATAGATCCTGAACCTTATCGCTGACTATCGAGAGGCCCAGAAGCAAGGTCACCGCCAGGAATGCCACACCATCAGCCTGGATGACTCATTTGCAAAAGCGTCCGCAGAAAGAAAGCTGTAATGATGCAGTAACAGCCAGCTTGAGCTAATTGCGCAAGGCTCATGCCCTAAGGAAAGATCATCAAGACAAAGCAATCTGGAGAGCATGGCCACCCTTAGGCATTAGGGCAGAATTGTCTCTAGAGGCGTTTGGCTCAGCGGTAGAAAGCCTGCCTTACAAACACGATCTCGCTGGTTCTATCCCGGCATCGCTAATCACCTAAAAGGTCTAGTCAATGAATTTGGCTCTTTCCCCAACGCTGGCTGCATGTCGGCCCCGGCAATGGCCAAAGAATCTGTTGGTTTTCGCTGCTCCACTTTTTGCCTTCCGCTTCGAGATTGAGATTTGGCAGCGAGCACTTGCTGCACTTGTGGCTTTCTGCTTGATCTCTAGCGCGATCTATCTACTGAATGACTGTCTTGATGTCGAGGTCGATCGAGTTCACCCCAGCAAAAGATATAGATCCATCGCCTCTGGGCTGGTCACGGTGCCTGCAGCCCTAGCAACAGCCTTGATGCTCACAGTAGTCAGCCTCAGTTTCGCAGCCGTAATTACTCCAAAGTTGGCAGGCGTGGTGCTGCTATACGGCCTCATTCAAGTCGGCTACTGCTTAAAGCTGAAGCACCAACCGTTACTTGATCTTTTCGCTATCGCATCGGGATTCTTATTGCGGGCCATCGCAGGTGCTGTTGCTGCTGGCCTACCCCTTTCCCCCTGGTTCCTGCTCACTGTGGGACTGCTAGCGCTTTTTCTAGCTATTGAAAAGCGCAAGGCCGAACTTCGCGTAACGAAGAACGCTGGGGTAACGACCCGCACAGTATTGAAGCGCTACTCATTACCTCTGCTGCTGCGGCTTGAAAGCTTGGTGGCAACTAGTTCCTTTATGTCTTATTCACTCTGGGCCGCCGGTCCAGCTCTGAAAGGAGCGTCAACCAGTTGGATGCTACTCACCGTACCCTTCGTACTAGTAGGGATTTTCCGCTATCAGTTGCTCAGTGATCCTGAAGAGGTCGAACGCCGTGGCACATTGAGACCAGATCTCAATGGCGAAAAGCCTGAGGAGATTCTGTTGAATGATCGCGGCATTCAGTTCACCTTGATCGGCTGGGTCTTGACTACTTTGCTGATCGGGTTAGTCAACCACGCAGCTGCATAATCATGGCGATTGCAGTTTTTGATGTGGACGGCACCCTTTTGCAGGGTGATTGTCTACTGATGGCATGCCGACGATCGCGTGGCGCCTTGGGCACAGTCTTGGCAGTCCTGATCTGTATGCCTTGGCTGATTGCATGGCAACTACGGCTCATCAAAACTGGACGTTGCAAAGAGAAGGTCATTGCAGCCTTTCGTATCTGTGAGGCCGTTAATCAGGCTGCATTGAACGATCGCCAGGATTGGTTACTGCCAATGCTGCAGCGTCAACTACGTGATGAAGCTGTTCAGAGATTGCAATGGCATCAGAAGCGTGGTGATCGAGTATTGCTCTGCTCTGCTTCACCGCGCCTACTCTTACAACCACTAGCCGATGTTTTGGGCGTAGAACTGCTCTGCACTGAATTAGCAAAAGTAGACGGTTTATGGCAACCGCAATTGGTGAGTGCTAATTGCAAGGGCTCCGAGAAGGTGCGATGCCTGGAAGCCCATTTAGGGCCACTAAAACATTTCACAATTGAAGCCTATGGCGATAGTCGTGGCGATCGGGAACTACTACAAGCTGCCGCGATCCCCCACTACCGCAGCTTTTGTACTGAACCAAGGCCCTACCCTGCTTTCTCGCTGGGCGCTTTGTTGCCATTGATAGCTCTGACCCTGCTGAGCTATGGGCTGTTGGGGAGTTGGAGCCAGGGCGACAAGTTACTTCCGCTATTTCTGCGCCTTTGGCCACAGATATCAGTGGGGCTGCTGCTTGTACTGGTTAGCTATACGGTTCGCTACGGCAGGTGGAGGCTGTTACTGGCGGCTCTCTCTTTGCAACCACCCATAGCAGATGATGCCAGGATCTGGATGGGTTCCTATGCTTTTACCGCTACGCCAGGTAAAAGCGGAGAAGCTGTTCGTTCTTGGCTACTCAAGCAGAACTGCAATATCCCGGCACCCCCGACTCTGATGGCGTTGGCGGTAGAGCGCCTCACTGACGGTACTTCTGTACTGCTTATTTTGTTGTTCAATCTGCCCTTGCTGCTGCGTTGGAAACTGCCTTTGGTCTTGCTATGCACCTTGGGGCTAATTGCTGTGATCGGGTTCTGGCTGTTGGGCTGGGGACGCTGGTTGAGATCGTTGTTTTGGTCGACTGCTAACAAGTTGCTGCCTGAAAAGTTTGTCAGCGCAAGCGGAGATGGTCTGATTGCATTACGGCAATTGTTGCGACCGCGACTCTTGCTAACGGCAACCATGATTGGGGTAGTGGCATGGTCATTAGAAGGCCTCAGCCTATGGATATTGATTAAAGGCATCGGCGCAGGCGGCATCAACTGGAATGAAGCAACAATTGCTCACACGGCCGCTGGCCTCCTTGGAGCTCTTTCCCTATTGCCAGGTGGACTTGGCAGCACCGAGGCAGGCACCATTGGTCTGTTGAATCTCCAAGGTGTACCTCTTGCCGTCGCCACTCCGGCCACTCTGCTAATCCGCTTGATGACTATCTGGTTCGCTACCGGTCTGGGAGTGTTGTGCTTGCTATGGCAAGAGCGTAGAAGCTGATGTCAGCTGCTGACTCTGAAGCCAGTCAAGGCTGGAAACCAGCATGGAGCAGTTTCATTGCCCTGACACTCATAGCTGTGGCTTTAACGGCGATGCTGCAGAGGCCAGCTTCTGAGCGCCAAGTACTTGTAGCGTCGACCCACAAGCTGCTGCTGTGGCTTCCAGTGCTCTACGGCATCGTGGTAGTCAGCTATGCAGGCCGTTATTGGCGCTGGAGGCTATTACTGGGCCGAATTGGAATCGGTCGACTGAGTTGGGCCGATCTGATCGGCTGGTTTCGTGGCTTTGCCCTCACGGCAACCCCCGCCAAGTTGGGCGAACTCAATCGGATTCGGCAGCTCCATAGGCAGCTGAACTACCCCCGCAGCCCCCTGGTGCACGTCTTTGTAGTTGAACGCATCGCTGATGCATCTGCCGTGGCTTTTCTGCTGATGCTGTTGACGCCGAATCAATTGCTGGTGCATCTTTCAGGCCTGAATTGGATCGTTGAACTACTGCTAGCTGTGGGGGTGTTGGCTGTTGTTTTCTTTTCCGCCTTACGCCCCCTGCGCTGCTTCTTATCCAATCGCTTAAAAAGCTGGCATCATCATCTACCCAGCGGCGCTCTGGGGCGCGCCATCTGGCCCGCCATATTGATTTCAATGGCGCTGTGGGCCAATGAGGCCTTAGTGCTTTGGTTACTGGTGCACTTGCTGAGCCCTACACCGATCAGCATCCCAACAGCCATCAGCATTTATTTGCTGTCTGGTGTCATCGGCATAGCTTCATCATTACCTGGCGGGGTTGGAGTGAATGAGGCCGTCACAGTCTTGCTTTTAAGCAGACTGGACATTGGCCCTGCAGTGGCCCTGCCGGTTGCGGTGCTTAGGCGGATTATCACCCTTTGGTCAATCGTGGCTCTCGCTGCTGCGATTAGGATTTTCTGGCCTTATCCAGCCTTCTCATCTAGCAAGTTTGCGAAAGGATGAACACTATGGGTCAAGCAGCGAGAACTCCGATTCGCAGCTCCTTTGTGCTCGGAAGTACCAGTGAAATAGCCAAGGCAATTTGCCATGAGTTGGCTCGATGTGGCTGTCGTCAGTTCCATTTGATTGCCCGCAACCAGGCTGGGAACGAACAACTGGCCGAACAACTGAGAAATCACTATGGCGCAGTCGTCACCCAGGAGCAGACCGATCTTTTGACTGATGTAGCCCTTGATGGTCCTTGCAAGCCGCAGGTGGGCAACTATGACTTGTATTTGATCACTGCGGGTTCTCTTGGTGATCTCGAACTAGCGCGCAACGATGCCACTGAAGCCTTGCGAATCACAGCTGCAAACTACAGCGGTCTACTGCCATGGTTAACCGCAATTGCTACTCCTGAGCGGCTTTCTGGCCCGGGGCGGTTGTGGGTGTTCAGTTCAGTTGCAGCTGATCTTGGCAGACCCTCCAACTATCACTACGGAGCAGCCAAAGCTGCTCTTACTGCGTTCTGCGAGGGTCTACAACTGCGCTGCCAAAGGAAGCCTTTTGCAGTGCGCACCATCAAGGCTGGCTTTATGGCCACATCGATGACGATTGGCAAGGCACCAAAAGTTCTGTGCGTCAGTCCACAATCGGTGGCGCGTGATCTACTGAGACGCCCCAACCGTAGAGGTATCGAATACCTCCCCTGGTGGTGGGCACAGATCATGTGGTTCATTCGCTTGTTGCCTGCGCCCTTTGCTTCAAGGCTGTGACCTTGCCCCTCTCTTCGCAAACACAAATCCTCAGCGGTTGGGGCCGCACAATGCCAGTGCAGGCAAAGGTTGTGCAGCCAGCCAGCGTCCAACAAGTCCAGGAGCTAGTGCGTCAGGCAAGCCCGGCCTCACTGATCGCGAGAGGGCTAGGCCGCTCATACGGTGATGCGGCCCAACTGGATGGTGCCTCTGCGGTTGAGATGGGAGCCTTTGATCAAATCAACCTTGATCTTGTCAAAGGCTCTGTGACAGCCGGCGCAGGGGTAAGTCTGAATCAGTTGCTGCGGGTAATCGTGCCGGCAGGCTTTTTTTTGCCCGTCACCCCTGGCACTCGTAACGTCACCATTGGCGGTGCCATTGCAGCAGATGTGCACGGCAAAAACCATCACGTTGATGGCAGCTTTGGCAATCATCTCCAACGGCTGTTGCTTGTTGATGGCAGAGGCGAGCTGCGTGAGCTCACCCCCAGCGGGAAAAGCAGCGTGGATGAAAGCGAACAGTTCTGGGCAACGGTGGGTGGGATGGGTCTCACCGGCATCATCGTGGAAGCCACCTTTTCACTCATCCCAATCAGCAGCTCTTTGATCAGCGTCAATACCGCTCGATATCACAATCTCGATGAGCTGATGGCTGCGATGGTGGCGTCTGATAGCAATTACCGTTACAGCGTCGCCTGGATCGACAGCCTCAATGCAAAGGGCCGCGGAGTTCTCAGCTGCGGTGACCATGCCATGGCCGAACAACTACCCACCAGCCAACAGGCGGATCCACTGGTTTACGACCCCAAGCCCTTGGCCTCAGCACCGACTTTTCTCCCTGGAGGGCTACTCAACAAGCTCACCGTACGAGCCTTTAACGAAGCCTGGTTTCGCAAGGCACCCAAGCAGCGGCTAGGTGAATTGCAGACAATCGGAGCCTATTTCCACCCTCTTGATGGTGTGCAGGACTGGAATCGTATCTATGGCCCGGCCGGTTTTTTGCAGTATCAATTCGTTGTGCCAGACAACGCCTCACACTTAGTGCTCTACACGCTAGAAGCCTTGCGAAAAATTGGCACTTCGAGCTTTTTGACTGTGCTCAAGCGTTTTGGTCCTAGCAACCCAGGCCACTTGTCGTTTCCAATGCAGGGATGGACACTTGCAGTGGATCTTCCTGCAGCGGTACCGGGATTATTTGAGGTACTTGACCATCTAGATGAACACATAGCTGCTGAGAATGGCAGACTGTACCTAGCGAAAGATTCGCGCCAATCAGCCACAATCCTTCGCCGAACTTATCCACGACTGGAGGAGTGGCAGCAAGCAAGAGAAAAGCTTGACCCCAGCAAAGTCTTCTCTTCAGACATGGCTATTAGGACTGGACTTTAGACCAATCATTCTCATCAATCTAGAGAACACTCCCTGACACTATCTGCATGTATATGACGCAATCATTCTGCGCCAACAAGTCAATGCTTCTCTAGCGAACATGATCGTTGTCAACAAGTAGTGTCATCGGCTGGGGATAGCGAAGAAGATACAGTCCAAAACTATTCATCTTGAAGCAAATCAGCTAAGCCAAATATTGGCTTGCAAAGAATACTTAGAAATTTTGCTTAAGCCAAATGCTGCCGGTTGAATCATCCCCAATCGGCTAAGGATTGGATTCAAAAGCAATATCGTGAATCACAAGCATACCTGCCAGAACATACATTCAGCCAAAAGAGTGGTTGCCAAGCCCACATGACAAGCGCTTACAAAGCCCATCAACCAAACAGTCTACACATTAACAAAAAGAGAATGGCAGCATTTAGCGATCTCAAGAAGAGATATCCCAATAGAAGTAGCATCAACAAATCAACCTTTGCAGAAATTTTATGCCGGCTATATTACATTTATCATGCCCAATAAGTAGGCCTTGCAATGTGATTTAAAGCTGGCTTGATCCTACCGGTCAGCGCCAAGGCTAAAATCAAGAAATTAATAGAGGCTTCTATTGATTTGAAAAAACATGGATGGCTACAGCTTTTTATGAGTCACTTCTGGGGTGTCTCATTATCTTCAGCAGACAGCATTGTGATGCTGATGCTTTCCGCTACATTCCTCCGAGGCATACTGCGCAATATTAGTGAAAATAATAGCTACAACGATTCTTGGACTGTTGGGGAATGGCTTATAAACTACTCAGGAGGCTTTGTACGCCGAGGGCTGCCTGGCTCCGGCATTTATCATCTAACAATTCTCACAGGAATTAATCCTGAAAATCTTGTTTTAGCTATATCTCTTTTATTCTTCGCAATTTTAGCGGTCTTTCTCTGCTGGCGTAGAGAGCTGTTGTTGCATCCACTGGTCATTCTTTCATCAGTAGGGCTTCTAGGGCCATTAACAACTGGCAATTTGATCCGAAAGGATTTTACTGTACTAATTCTTTTGCTTGCTTGTCTATTAATTCTTAGGGCCTGGTGGTCTCGTCGATGGTCGACAATTCCAGCTCTAATCATGATCAATACAATCTCAATTATGGGCATCCTTAGCCAGGAAATATATGGTTTTGTTGCACTACCAATATTAATTCTAATAGCAGGTTATTTGATCGCGCAAGATAGAAATTGCCATGTATTTATTTTTTGGAAAGGTTTAATAAGGGCCTTTCTATTCTTGCTCCCTACTTTGGCAATATTTTCCTTAGTTCTGCACGCACGTGGCAATAGTGAGATTGCCCATGCCATCCATAGTTCGTGGGTCGCACTTGCCGATCTAATGGGGCCGTCAGACAAGCTAATCAGTGGATCACCCGATGGAGCAATTAAGGCCCTAGCCAGGGTCCCTGGTACTCAATTTGCCAAAACCTATACAATCTTCAAAAGCTTTGCGGGTCCGATTTGGGTGCCCCTGGCTTGGCTGATAACGGCCATGGCTGGATTACGTCTACTCTTGGCAGGATTTGGCCATAGTGCCATGGCCAATATTAATTTTGATCGCTTTCAATTACGCCGCTTTGCTCTAATGGTGGCCTCGATCCAAATTATCGCCATTGCACCCCTATTTATCCTCGGAACCGACTATGGTCGCTGGCTATCATTCTGGTATCTAAGCACTTTACTAATCGTATTGGTTTGGGCCCAAACGGATCTGATTAATGTTAATCAATATTCCTCCATTCATTTGCTTATGCCAACATCTATCGATTCGTACTTCATCAAAATGCAGAATTGGCTTTGTTCTGATATGCATCCGAACACCCTTCGTTGGCTTGTAATCCTTCTAGGGATACCAGAACATGCTTCCTGGAGCCTAATGGATTGGCTTGCAGCCACTCCATTAGGCTATCTAATTTACCTCTAATAATTAATGATTTAATACTATCAACGCCTTACGAATTCCGGGCGATCAGCAATCAAAACCCTCCTCGCAATTGAGAACAATATGATTATTTCTTTAATATTTACGCCTAATGCGGCCTCCGAATGATCAAACCCTAAAGCAATTACTACTATCCAAGTATTACCATGAAGTTTTTTCTAACAACCAGGAGATGGTGAAAGAATGCAATGCCCCCGCTCATTAAGTTTAGCCTTCTCTTCAAGCGATATTGTTCCGCGAGGGCTAATCCAAAGCGCTCGTTGAGATCCTCAGCAGGTCAGTCGCTAGCCTGAAGCGTGGCTCCTCGCAAAGAAGCCTGCCACCAAAATGCAAGCCAGCAAGCAATCCCAACAAACTTAAAGCCCTCTTCAAACAACTGCACCGTGGCGTAGCCAATGGGCAATAGATCCTGAACCTTATCGCTGACTATCGAGAGGCCCAGAAGCATGGCCGCCGCCAGGAATGCCACACCATCAGCCTGGATGACTAATTTGCGAAAGCGTAACAAGATGAATAGGGCCAAAATGGCATAGGAGGTATATAGAAAATCAGGGCCTATATGACGATCATGCAGTAAAAATAAATCATCGAGACAAAGAATAGTGGAAAAAATGCCACCCACTAGCAACAGCTGACACCAATCACGCTTTATTGCTAGCCCAGAGAGGGAAACAAAAAGGCTTATGGCTGCCGCTGCAGCCCAAAGCAAAAATCCAAAATTAGAAAGCATGCCAACAGCAACTGGGAAGTCGCATGTCTGCATTAGATCCGTTAAAACTTTTCCAGGTTGAATACCCGCAGCTGCCGAGAGAGACAGCACAACAATGTAGACGATTAATGCCGGGAAAATAGCAACAACCAAGAGGCGGGTGAAAGGATTACGCAGCATCAAAACTCATAAACAAGCATCAAGCCGGGACCTTACCTGTGGCTTGAGTGGAGTTGCGAGGTTCCAACAAGACCTTCACATCTGCCCCAAATAAGCCTCACTGCCAAGCTCCAACAAGCGAGCATCCTTGGCTACCACAGCATCGTGAAGATCCTGGCGGTAGGCCCTCAACCGCGCTGCAAGCTTTGGATCGCAGATCGCCAGGATCTGAGCCGCAAGCAAGCCAGCATTAAGCCCTCCACCAATCGCCACTGTTGCCACAGGGATTCCCCCAGGCATCTGCACAATCGAATGCAAGGAATCCACCCCGGAAAGAGCCCTGCTCTGCACAGGTACTCCAATCACTGGCAGCGTGGTGAGTGACGCCACCATGCCCGGCAAATGAGCAGCACCGCCGGCACCTGCCACGATCACCTTCAAACCTCTCTGATGAGCTTCCTTTGCAAAGGCCACCATCTCCAGGGGCGTACGGTGCGCAGAAAGCACACGCACCTCCACCTTCACACCGAACTCCTCTAAGACGGTGACAGCCGGTTGCAGGGTTGGTAAATCAGAATCACTACCCATCACCACAGCCACCTGCGGCGGCGATTCAGCAGCTGCCAAAGGCACAGGCAGAGAAGCAGAGGTCACGATGAATAATGACGACAATGCCATGGTCCCGCACTAGCACCGCCTGGCCACCTCCCATGCATCGGATCACCCACATCCGCCTGCCCGAACCTCTCAACAAAGCCGTGGACACCAAGCTGTGGTGGATGGCCTTAGATGAACACGAGCGGGTGCTCAGTGTTCAACCCATGGCAGATGGCTCTGCCATGGACGGGGAGAGCTGGCAGGGCGACTGGATCAGCCCCATGGGCATCGATCTACAAATCAATGGAGGGCTGGGATTGGCCTTCCCTGAGCTCACCGCCAAAGACATTCCCCAGCTCCTGAAGCTGCTCGACAAACTCTGGCAAGACGGTGTACAGGCAATCTGCCCCACGCTTGTGAGCTGCGGCGTAGCAGCCCTGCGTCAATCTTTAACGGTGCTGCATGCAGCCCGAGCACAACACTGCCCGCAACGCTGTGAACTGCTGGGGGCCCACCTTGAAGGCCCTTTTCTGGCAACGGCACGCCACGGCGCCCATCCCCTGGAGCATCTCTGTGCTCCGAGCCTAAGGGCACTGGATGAACGCATTCGCGGCTTTGAACAAGACATCAGTCTGATGACCCTGGCTCCAGAACTGCCCGGATCCTCTGAAGTGATTGAACGACTCAGGACCCTAGGCATCGTGATATGCCTAGGGCACTCGAACGCAGATGGGGAAGCATCTGCCGATGCCTTCTCCCAGGGAGTGGGAATGCTGACCCACTCCTTCAATGCCATGCCCGGTCTTCACCATCGTGCAGCTGGCCCGGTGGGGGAAGCCTGCATGCATGGAGAGATCGCTATGGGACTAATCGCCGATGGAGTTCATGTTGACCCCACCATGGCGGTGCTATTGCAAAGACTGGCACCACAACAGCTAGTACTTGTGAGCGATAGTCTCGCTCCCTACGGCCTCAAAGATGGCAAGTATCGCTGGGATGAAAGAGTTCTGCTGGTCGAAAAAGGAACCTGTCGTTTGGAAGATGGCACTCTCGCAGGAGTCACATTGCCGCTCCTGGAAGGGAGTCGACGTTTAGCCACTTGGAGTGGTGAACCTGCCGCGGCCATCTGGGCTGCCACCATGGCCCCTCGTCAGGTGATGGGCCATGGCCGCACACTGCATGAGCTACTTGTGAATCAGCCCTTAACAGACTTACTCCGCTGGCAGTGGAAACCGGATACTGAAGAGCTGATCTGGAAGCATGCTGCTTAAGATCCCGATCGTCTGAACCCAACTCAATGGCCATGGAACAGCGCCAAGAGCTCAAACAGGCCGAAAAAACTGAAGTGGCCAACTACTTCAACGGAACAGGGTTTGATCGCTGGAATCGCATCTACAGCGAAAGTGATGATGTCAATAAAGTGCAGCGCAACATCCGCATCGGCCATCAAAAAACGGTGGATGATGTGCTCGCCTGGCTTCAGGAACGCGGTGATCTGAGTGCCATGAGTTTCTGCGACGCCGGCTGCGGGGTAGGAAGCCTCAGCCTTCCTCTGGCCGCAATGGGGGCTGGATCAATTGCCGCAAGTGACATTTCCGCCGCCATGGTGGCCGAAACCAAACGCCGCGCTGCAGATGCAAAGTTGGATCTAAGCCGACTAACCTTCACAACCTCCGACCTCGAAAGCCTGCAGGGTTGCTTTCACACCGTGATCTGCCTGGATGTCTTCATCCACTACCCCCAACAGGCAGCTGAAGAGATGGTCCGTCACCTATGCGGACTCACACAAGAAAGTTTGCTAGTGAGCTTTGCCCCTTACACCCCTCTACTAGCGCTACTCAAACGCATTGGCCAGCTGTTCCCAGGGCCTAGTAAAACCACTCGCGCGTATACCCTTCGCGAAGACGGCATCATCAAAGCCGCAAGGGGCTGCGGATTCGAACCCATCCGCAGCAAACTCAATCAGGCTCCATTCTACTTTTCACGACTAATTGAGTTCAAGAAAATTTAAAATCACAGTCAAATCTCCTCGCAAAAGCAATAAGGAAAGACAATATCTACTAAACTCAATCAAGCTTGAATTGGCTGAACAAGTTAATATCAACTGCGACTGCATCTCCAGGCTTGACAAATGCGGTCCCCACCAGCCCAGTATAAGAACCACCCTCGCCAATAACTGAAAGCCTATCGCTCTCAGGAAAGATATTTGCAAGAACAAGATCAATAGAACCGGATTGATTAATAGCTTTCCACTTGCTAGCGCTTAAACCAAGAGAACCCAGGCCTCGCAACTGAAGATTCCCTTTCTTCAACCTAAAAGTTCCCTGAAAATGGGTCACAAAAGTCTGCTGCCGATCATGCCCCAAAGCCTGGCTCATCACAATCTGCTCAACAGCATAAAAGGTTGATTGCGACTGAGCACAAGCAGCATCCTCAGAAACATTAAAAACATACGTCATATGATCTCCAACTGAAATTTGCCCGTCCTGGTTTGCATCAGAGAAAAACGTAGATTTTATTTTGCAGACTAATAATTGCAGGTCCAATCTTTCAGGCTGCAACACTTGATGCTGGCGCACAGAATTCAAAGAGCAACCTGCAATTCCCATCAAAGAGCATGCAATCAGCAACCCACGCTTCAACATCAACAAGTCACGAGCTCTTGGGGATTCAACGATCACCCTAACCAGTGAAATAGGCGCCGCTCATCTTTCCGTCTTCATCTGGAGGCGCCGCGGCGAGCAGGCTGTGAAGCCATGCAGACGTTTGCGGTAGGGCACATCCAGAAGCCTGTGAGCATGAAGACAATAACCACCATCACCTGGTGTTGCTGCTGATGAAATCTGCCCATCAAAGCCGTAGAGAGGGTCGCCAATCAAAGGCGAACCAATCGCTGCCAGATGGATTCGGATTTGATGCGGACGCCCAGTTTGAATTGCTACCTCAAGCAAATCTGCATCCTGACGTCGCTCCAGCAATCGCACAGTTGACAAGGCTGTAAGAACACGAGATTCAGACTGCTTTGAATCATGTTGCCGGGATGAATCAGCAGCAACCCAAACCTTGCCCACCATGGGGTGAGCCGTCTGCACAATCGGGACCCTGATCGTGGCAACCTCATCGCAATGGACATTCAGATTGCGGTGCGCCAAAGCGCGATAAATCTTCTTGCAGCCTTGATCACCGGCAGTGGCACGACGAAACATCGCTGAGAGTTTCGCTCGAGTCTCCCTTTGCCTAGCGCAGATCAACAGTCCCGATGTGAACCGTCCCAGCCGATGCACCGGCCTTGGCAGCCGAGACTCCCCATCCAGCTGACAACGACGTTGCAGCAGCCCCGTCAGCGTGTGATCAAGGAACCCCCCACCTGGGATCACCGGCAACCCTGAAGGCTTATTGACGACCAGCAGATCGCCATCATCAAAAATCACCTCCCAGCTCGCCGGAACCGCAGCTTCCAGCCATGGAGGGCGCTGCCAACACACCTGATCACCTGAGGCGAGCAGCTGATCCAATCGCACCAGCTCGCCATTCAACCGAATCTGCCCAGCCTGCAAACGCTGTTGCCATACATCGCGACTCGAGTGGGTGTAATAGACCGCAAGCAACTCCACCAACCCTCGACCAGCATCCACAGCAGCAATGCGTTGGCTGTAGGTCCAGCCATGATTGAAGCTGGCTGAGAGCCAATCCGCATCAGACACGCCATTACAGCCTGCCAATGGTCATGTCACCAACTGGTTTTCCAAGGCATAACGAACCAACTCAGTGCGACTTGACGTGCCCGTTTTGATGAACAGACGACTCACGTACTTCTCAACATTGCGAATTGATGTCTCCAACTGCCGAGCGATCTCTTTATTCATCAACCCCTCAGCCACCAATTGCAGAACACTCGCTTCCCGCGGCGTGAAATTGTGAAGCGCTACATCCTTGGATGAACTGCCATCACCATGGGCAAGCATGGAGCGAATCTCTGTGATCTGGCGGGCCATCTGACCCACATCAGTATCCGCGAAACGAGCTGCTTCCCGAAGAAGACGATCTTGCCGACGAACCACGTTGCGGACACGAGCCACCAACTCCTCAGGGTCAAAGGGTTTAGGGATGTAGTCATCCACCCCAGCCAGATAACCCTCGGTGCGATCGGCCGTCATCCCCTTAGCCGTGAGAAAAATCACAGGAGTGCCACCCAAGCGCTCGTCCTCCCGCATCCGCTTAAGCAGTCCATAGCCATCACAACGCGGCATCATCACATCGCTGATGACCAAATCAGGCAGCATCTCTTGAGCCTTCTGCCAGCCATCGTCTCCATCGACAGCAGTGGTGACCTCAAATCCTTCATCCTCCAGATAAGCCTGCACCGCAGTGCGCAGTCCGGGTTCATCATCAACCAGTAGTAACCGCGGAGACGGGGCAGCCTCGACATTCTGGGGAAGGGTCTCACTCATGGGCCAACAGGATTGCAAGCTGCAAAAATCTAGAAGCGATCGCCCCAACAGTCCTGAAGCGATAGGGACCTCAACGGACTGGTCCGACCAAGACTTCTTGGGATTCAACTAACACGGTTGAATAACCGAGTGATAGAGCCTTATCTTTCAGATTGGTTGGATCTTTGCCGGCCAGCTCTGGGACACAAGCCGCCCACCACACAAGATGATCCTCCCGATTCGCTGGGTTCACAATCCCCCCTGGATTAAGACGGCGCACATACACCGCTCTGCTATCTCGGGTGATCCGTAGAGGTTCTTCGAGGCTGCAGCTCACTGACTCCGTGTGAACGTTGAGGTCATATGACCACTCCTGCCAAAGTTTGAAGCGGCGCAGATCCTGATCAAACTTGTCCGTCTTGAGCGCATACATCCCCAAGAGATAATCGCCACCAACATCAGGGCGCTTAATTAACACCACCAAATTGGCAGGCCGACTCTTCTTCATCTGCTCAATAACCTCCTGAGGCTCAATAGCCTGTGAAGGGCGGAGGCATAACAAAAACAAGGCCGTGAGGCTCAGACCAACGATCCTGAAAGAACGACGCATGCGCGACAGAGCAACGGAACTTTCCACCATGCTGCCAAGCCTTTCCAGTGGATCCCTAAAACAATCCCCCCTTTGCTTGGATTATCAGGCAACCACACCCTGTGCTGCCGAGGTTGTCAAGGCCATGGCCGCCTACTGGAGCGAGGACTGGGGAAATGCCTCAAGCCGCCAACATCGCTCTGGATTGAAGGCCGCAGCCGCAGTGAGCCTCGCTCGAGAGCAACTGGCCTGCCATCTGCGCGTCACACCGCAACGCGTGATCTTTACGAGCGGTGCCACAGAAGCTAATAACCTGGCGCTAGTGGGCCATGCCAGGGCAAGAGCAGAACAACGCGGAGCACCAGGCCACCTGATCACGCTGGTTGCTGAACACCATGCCGTACTCGATCCGCTGCGCCAATTGCAAAAGGAAGGTTTCCGACTAACCGAACTACAACCACGGGCTGATGGTCTACTGCGACCGGAGCAACTGGCTGAGGCATTTGAAAACGACACGCTGCTCGTGAGCGTGATGGTCGCCAACAATGAAACGGGTGTCATCCAACCCCTAGCAGAGCTGTCAGAGCTTTGCCGTCAGCGTGATGTGGTTCTGCATAGCGATGCCGCACAAGCCTTTGGTCATATCCATCTCGATGCAGATGCTCTCGGGCTCGATCTGGTCAGCATCAGCGGCCACAAGCTTTACGGCCCTAAAGGGATCGGCGCACTCGTCGTACGTCCTGAAGTGCCAATCAAACCCTTGCAGTGGGGTGGGGGCCAAGAGCAGGGCCTAAGGCCTGGGACACTACCCGTGCCATTAATTGTGGGCCTCGCTAAAGCCGTAGAACTAGCCATGGAGGACATCACCAGCCGCCAAGACAAGCTCTGCACGCTGCGTAATCAACTCTGGGATGGTTTACGAGAACGCCTCCCCAATCTCATCCTCAATGGATCGCTAGAGCACAGGCTGCCTCACAATCTCAACATCACAATTCCAGGCGTGCGCGGCAGCAGCCTGCATCAACAATTGCGACCGCTCATTGCTTGCAGCAGCGGCTCTGCCTGCAGCCAAGGAGCCCCATCCCATGTGCTGATGGCCTTAGGACGCACATCAGCTGAGGCGGAAGCCTCGCTTCGACTGAGCTTGGGTCGCAACACCTCAAGCGAAGAGATCACCCAGGCTGTGGAGTCGATTAGCAATGTCGTGACCGACCTGAGAGCTAGATAGCAACAACTGCCTCACAATCGATGTCGCAGTTTCACAAAATCCTGAGCAAAACTGTTACTGCGGCTACTTTTCAGAAGTATCTGTAACTAAGACGGTGGCAACTACTCCAACCGGCTCCAGCCTTCAGGTGCTCAAAGCCGTCGAGGACGGCTGGAACGCCTTCTGTAAAGCTCCCTGGAGTTTTTTGCTTTTCCAAATCCTGGTGGGGGTGGTCACGCTCCCCTTCATCGGCATTGCGGTACTTGGTGGTGCACGCATCGCCGCTGTCAAAGAAGTTGCAGGATTAAATACTGGAGGTCTACATCCAGTACTGGGTTATCTACTGCTGGTCGTTGGCCTGATCGGTTACATAATCGTGGTTCTATGGGGAATTGTGGGACTAATCCGAGGCGCTTGGACAGCACTCAATGGTCAAAAACCTGACTTCACCGTCTTTACACGTTGGGATCAAACCTCCAGCTGGCGGCTACTGGGCTCATTGATTCTTTATATCGTCGTGGTCGCTGTTGCCTCGGTGATTGCCTACCTAATAGGCCTGGGGCTAGGCCAGATCAATCAAGCCCTGATCTGGATTCCAAGCATTGCCCTAGCAATCTTTGCAATCTGGTTCCTGGTAACCCAACAGTTCCTCGTTCAAAACAGCCTGCTTGGCAGCAAGAACTCAGCCAATGCATTGAGTTCTGGTATCGATGTGATCAACCCTTCCTGGTGGATCGTGCTCTGGCTGCTGATCGTGGAAGCTGTGATCCATGCCATCGCCGCCACCTTCCACTATGGAGGCCTCTTCGTGATGGTTCCTGCCATGGTTTGCATCTCAACTGCGGCCTACCGTCAGTTGTTCGGCAGCACAGACAACACTGGCCTGCTTAAGCCCAACTGAGCAGCAAAAAACCAGCGATGCCGAGTAACGCCAAAACGAATTGGGCTACTCGGCTCACCAATAAGCCAGCAACCACTGCCAGCCCGACCAGCGCACCACGACGAGCTGCAAGCAACCATCCAAGTGCTAACGGAGGTTGACTCGCCGTCAACGTTTCCACCAAAGCAGCACCCAGCCAAGGTCCAAAGAGAGCCCCTAGCAATGGGCCTCCAAAAGGCAAAGCCGGCAACAGACCCACCAAGCCAAGCAGCAGCCCCAATCCAGCACCCAAAACTGCCCAGCGGCTTGCTCGTAAACGAGCAGAAGCAAGAGCTACCGCTAACAGGTCAGCAATAAGGCCAAGTAAAAAAACAATGCAGGCCAAACCAAGGCTGAGCCAACCTGCACTCCAGCCCACATGCCAAACCCATAACCCAGCACCGAGTGGCAACCACAACAAACTCGGTAACACCGGCAACAATGCTCCAGGCAGAGCTAGCAGTTGCACTCCAAAAGCCCACCACCAGATTGGATCAGCGGGCATCGGCAGTCATCGCTTGAGGCAAACGGCGAGCGAACCGACACTTTGCACTACGGCTGCGTGGATTGGCAGCGATCTCCATCTCGCTGGCCACCAAAGGCTTGCGGGTTAGCCGCTCCAGGCGCTGATCACGCAAGAAAGCGGTCTTGACGCGACGGTCTTCAAGGGAATGAAAGCTGATCACTGCGAGCAAACCACCTGGTACTAACCAGTCAGGGGCCTTTTGCAAGAAGCGATCTAAGGCATCCAATTCATCATTCACAGCAATACGCAGAGCCTGAAAAGTGCGGGTGGCTGGATGGATACGACCACGACGGGCCTTAGGCGGATAGCAACCAGCCACCGCATAAGCCAAAGCGGCGGTGCCGGCATAGGGTCCTTGCTCTGCCAGATCTTGCTTAATGCGCCGGGCGATGCGACGGGACAAGCGCTCCTCGCCATAGGCATAGATGAGATCTGCCAGCTCGGTTTCTTCGAGACGCCCAATCAGCTCAGCCGCCGTTTCGCCCACCTGGGGGTTCATGCGCATGTCAAGCGGACCATCGAGGCGAAAGCTAAAACCCCTTTTCGCCACATCCAGTTGGGGACTGCTCACTCCCAAATCAGCCATCACCACCACTGCCGGCTCAGCAGGGCTGAAATCGACAAAATTAGTCGCCACGATCTTGACGCGATCTCCAAATAGCGCCAGTCGCTCAGCCGCCGCCGCACGAGCCGTGGGGTCTTGGTCCAAACCGATCAGACGGAGATCTGGATGACGTTCCAGCAACAGAGCACTGTGGCCGCCGCCGCCAAGGGTGGCATCAATCATCAACCCGCCATCGAGCAGCTCTGCAGACAAAGCAGCGACAGGCTGCGACACGGCATCTGCCATTACGGACAGATGCTTGAAACCTGAATCCGAGTTAATGGACGAATCGGGCATGGGTTCCTTCCTAAGATCCCGCTAACGCTCTGCAACTCAAGGCCCCATGTCGCAGCTGGAAACGCGTACGGAGCCAATGGTCGTCAACTTCGGCCCCCATCATCCCTCGATGCATGGAGTGCTGAGGCTGGTGGTCACCCTCGACGGTGAAGACGTGGTGGACTGCGAACCGGTGATCGGTTATCTCCATCGGGGCATGGAAAAAATTGCCGAAAACCGCACGAGTGTGATGTTCGTGCCCTACGTGAGCCGCATGGACTATGCAGCCGGAATGTTCTACGAGGCAATCGTCGTTAACGCTCCGGAGCGCTTGGCCAACATCTCTGTGCCGAAGCGAGCCAGCTACATCCGCGTGCTGATGCTCGAGCTCAATCGCATTGCCAACCACCTGCTCTGGCTGGGCCCCTTCCTCGCTGATGTGGGTGCCCAAACACCCTTTTTCTATATCTTCCGAGAAAGAGAAATGATCTACGACCTGTGGGAAGCAGCCACAGGGCAACGATTGATCAACAACAACTATTTCCGCATCGGTGGTGTTGCCTGTGATTTGCCCTGGGGCTGGCTGGAGAAATGCCAAGACTTCTGCGACTGGTTTGGTCCCAAAATCGATGAGTACGAAAAACTAATCACCAACAACCCAATCTTCCGTCGCCGCATCGAAGGTTTGGGCGCCATTGGACGAGATGAGGCGATCAATTGGAGCCTTTCAGGGCCGATGCTGCGGGCCTCAGGAGTGCCATGGGATCTCCGCAAAGTGGATCACTACGAGTGCTATGACGACTTCGATTGGGATGTCGCCTGGGAGAAAGAAGGCGATTGCTATGCGCGCTATCGCGTTCGGATCGAAGAAATGCGCCAATCGCTGAAGATCCTTCGCCAGGCCTGCGAGATGATCCCAGGCGGACCAACAGAAAACCTCGAAGCTCAGCGGATGGCGGAGGGTAAGACAAGCCCCTTTATGGGATTTGACTATCAATACGTCGCCAAGAAAGTTGCACCCACCTTCAAGATCCCGAATGGTGAGCTTTACACCAGGCTTGAGTCAGGCAAGGGAGAAATCGGCGTCTTCCTGCAGGGCAACAATGACGTCACACCGTGGCGTTTCAAAATCCGCGCTGCTGACCTCAATAACCTGCAAATCCTTCCCCATATCCTCAAGGGAGCGAAAGTCGCAGACATCATGGCGATCCTTGGCTCCATCGACGTGATCATGGGATCTGTGGATCGCTAAGGCAAAAGGCACTGAACCGTTTTCTGCGACGGATGCAACGGGCTGGTTATCTACTGCCGGCAACACTCACTGGCTGCCTGTGGATCAAGGGTCTGCATCCATCGCTACCAGGCTGGTCCTGCCCACTCAAAGCTCTCAGCGGCATTCCCTGTCCAACCTGCTTCCTTACTAGGGCCACGACTGAAGCACTGCATGGAGATCTGAATAGTTCAGTGCAATGGCATGCTTTTGGGCCAGTGGTGGCCGCAATCTTGATCAGCTGGTCGGTGCTGGCAATCCAGCAGCGCCGATTGATGCCCATTGCTATCCACACTTGGCATTTAATCGCGGCAGCCGTTGCGTTGATCAGCTACTGGCTGGTGAGACTTGGCTTGAACTTTGGCCTAGGAATGCAAGCATTCCCTGTGTACTGAGGAATCCACAAAGAGCAAAAGGCAAGAAAAGTTTTGAGCTGATGCGGAGCCTTTTACTGAGATCGAAATAGATACTGACTAGTTCAATCTTGTCCAAATTAGCCAAGCTGCTATCACCAATCCATTAAGCCCTAATGCCAGGCCAATGGTGATATACGCGAAGACATTACCTGCTGCATTCTTCTCCCCGTTGAGATTGACTCTCATGATCAGATATGAGGGCTAACATGTAGTCAATCACATCAGCAGCTAGCAGAGTGACTAAATGACATCACAAGCAATCAATAGAGCAACGAGATCAAGCCTTGCAAGCCCAATGCAAGAGTTTGTACTTGAGATGATTTAAAGAATCTTTCTGAGCTGGCCAGCACTGCGGAAAAGCAATAGTGCTGGCCAGCTCAAGGTTATGATTATATAAGCTGGGTCCAATGAAGCGCCAAGATCAAATAATCACTCGAGAAACTCTGCGCACCTGCAAGCTCTATCTCCATATCGCTGTTTTGATCTTTATCTGTATTGAGCTGTAAAATACCTGCATCAAACCTCACCTCTCCTGGAGATCCGCTGAACTCAGCCGAACCAATAAATTTAATCGCAGTCTGAATATTTGAGAGATCAATACGATCTCCCTCCTCGCCATTGAAGTCTGTAATCACATCACGTTTCCCGCCTGGTCGAGAATCATCCACACTATTAAACTGAAAGGTATCTGCACCCTCACCACCAACCAAAAAATCACTTCCCGAACCGCCAATCAATATATCGTCAAACATCAGCCCCATCAGAGTCTGGCTACCATTCCCTGCCGTTAAAGTATCTTCCACATCATTAGATCCTTCAATAACTTCTGCGTCCCAACTATTGGGTACTTTCTGATCTATCCATGACACCGGCAAAAAGGGTGCTTCATAGATTGAAAGGGTGACAGATTCAGGATTATCAGGATTAATCTCCTTGGCTGCCGCATTAAGGAAGTCAATAAACTTGCTGTAGTCCAGAGCACTCAAGCCATCAAAAGTGCCACCAAAGCTATTCAGGTCTTTCATCGAATCGACTGTTTTACCCGGCTTACTAATATTTTGATCAAGCTCTTTAATCGCCTTCGCGATCAAGCTGTCAGCAGGGACACCTTGGATATCTTGGAGACGATTAGTCGTACCAACCCTGGCTTGATTGGTACTTGAAAGGTTCTCGATAGAGAATAATGGAACACCACCTTGAGGCGTATCAGTATCACCATTTCTTTTTGTTAAATCTAAAGGTTGATAATAAATCTCGTCTAAATGTGGAGGGCCCCAACCCTTCGTATCTGGATGGAGTCTTGAAGGTGCCCCCCCAGAAGGGTAATCGTGGTCAGAAAACATCCCAGCGAGCAGCTCTGGGAAGTCGCGAAAATAACGATACGGCGTATCAACATTATGAGGCGCTAAAACATGCACTGACTTATTATCAAGATCAGGAATTGCAAACCAATTCAAGCTTGTTCCTCCACCCTTGATTCGGCCATTCGGATAATCATTATCAATATTCTCTTTAATGATCTTCCCGGGGTTCTCACCGAGAGATTCAGTCATAGTGTCTGTAGACAAGAATTGATGCAAGCGAGTATCTCTGTCAACGCTAAAATCCTTCGCAAAGTCAAACTCATTTGGCTCATATTCCAACTCACCAAACCAGTAATTTTCTGCAAAGGCTTCCATAGACCCACCGCTTGACTCAGCCCAAGCTTCGGTTCGATAATTAACAAAGCCATAATTATAATGGCCTGCAAACCCTTGTTGACTTGCGTCTTGATCAGTGAATCTTACACTGTCTGGCATATATCGATTCCATAGCCACTTCGTGTAGCCAATTCCAACTGGCTGGCCATTCACTCCCCCATATGGCGTGTCATCTTGATAGGCACCACCACCCTCATGATCAAATTCCATATGAGTAATCTTCTTTGCACCGGCAGCATTGTTGATTGCTTGGATGAGTTCAAAACTTTGGCGCATATTATCCTTCGGATGACCAGCTGTTCCATCGCCAATACTTGCATTACCAGCTGTATTGCTTGGATCGCTTTTCCAGGGATCCGTAGGATTCACAGTGGTTACAACACCAGCTTCAACCTCACTAGGCAGCTTATCCAACCAATAAGTAACAATCCAAGGAGTGATCTCACCTGTCCCTTTATCTTTTCTCATGCCCGAAGGCGGATTTGGGTTTAAATAGTTATACGTTCCATTACCAGCTGCGTCATCCGTATAATCGTTGACATGAAAATACGAGGTCTTGATCTTGCTATTGTTCACGAAATTGAGCAGGTTATTGCAATAGTCTTCAAAGATCTTCTCGTCAACATTATACCAAGGGAAGCCAAAATTAGTCAGCGAAAGCTTCGGTAAAATTGCTGTTGCTTGAGTGGTATCAGTCGAGATCGACATTTGCAGAATTGTGTTCTTTGCAGTTTTTAGCCTTATGAGCCTTTCTTTGCAGCATTTGTTACATCTCATTCATTAATACTCTTCAGGACTACCTCTATGATTAAAAGTTTTGGAATGATCAAGTAAGACCTAAATTCGCACGAGTTCTTATTAGCAGATTCACGGCCAATTCATGACTAAAGAGGCTTCCCTTCGCGAAGGAACCAACAACACTCAAACTGTTGGATCCGCTACCAATAAAATCTTTCGCCATCAACCCATCACAATCCAAATCAAAACCATTGTGGTGGTCTTGCCTAGCAACCACAATCACAGTCATGAATCCAGAAAACTGGTTATTGCTGCGCCGCGTGGTGCGTTTTGGCGATACTGATGCCGCCGGCGTGATGCATTTCCATCAGCTATTCCGCTGGTGTCATGAGTCATGGGAAGAAAGCCTTGAGCACTACGGCCTAACCCCCGCAGAGATCTTTCCTGGCAGCCGCAAGTCTGAAGTCACACCGGAAGTGGCCTTGCCGATCATCCATTGTCAAGCAGATTTCCGCAGGCCGATCCACACCGGAGACGCATTGGCTATGGAGCTACGCCCAGAGCGACTCAATCCAAACAGCTTCCAAGTTCACTTCGAATTCCGCTGCGAAGAGCAAATCGCTGCCCACGCTCTCATCCGCCATCTAGCGATCAACGCCCAGACACGTCATCGCTGTGCACTACCAGAAGGCATTGATCGCTGGCTGGAGGCTTCCGGTGTGGGGAAGATTGGCTCAATCTGACCCACGCCAACGCCCCCAACTGCAGCGGTAAAAAACTTGCCATCAATGCAAAAGGATGAAAGGCATCCTGTGGCATAGACGCGAAGATACTACAACTCATCAGAGCGGATCCTGCAAGCATCAGCCGTTGCAATATGCGCATTGAACTAACACTCATCAGAACCACTCCTTATCACCATCAAGATAAATCTCTTTAAATTCTTGCGGTGTTTGTGTTAAATAAATAATGCCCTCAATTAAACCTATAACTTGCATGACTGCATATGCAATCCCACAAGTAATAGAGCCTCCCGCAAGCGAAACCACCAACATAATCATCGCCGGATTATTCTTGCCTAAGACAAATTTATGAATCCCTAAAGCGCCAAGAAAGATCCCTAGCAAACCCGCGGCTAATTTCTTATTACTAAGCTCAGCATCAGAAAGACTGGCCATCGTCAAAACTCTGTACTTTCCGCTTCTAGCAACCGCAACCATTGCTGCCAATAGCCCCGTTGCCATTTTCCATTCGCCATCGGAGCAAGCATTGGACAAAGCCGCCAATGCATCGGCCGATCGGCAGGCGGCCAATCGACACAGAGATGGCGTAGTTGCTTGATCAAATCCTCTCCATTCGCCCCAGCAGCAGGACGCACAAGCGCCACCAAGCGTTGCCCCCATTCCCTGTCTTCAACAGCAAGCAGCAACACAGCCTCAAGAGGCAAACCAACCGCCGCAACTTGTAAACGGGCCTCCAACTGTTCAGGGAACACCGTTTCACCACCAGAGTGAATCGCTCCATCCAAGCGGCCAGCAATGCTGAGCCAAACCCGGTTGCTCTCAGTGATCAAGCAACCAGCATCTCCAGAGGTCCACCAGCCTTGCTGATCTCGAACATCCTCCAAGCCCTCACCCAACCAGCGCGCCAACGCCAACCGCGCTGTTCGAACTTGCAACGCGCCTGCTTGCGTCAACTGCAGCTCCACATCTTCAAGCGGTGATCCACAGCCCGTCGCACCCGCCAGGAAATCCTCAGGAGCAAGCGCTGTCACCATCGCCGCTGTCTCAGTTGCTCCATAGCAGGGTGCCAAGCGCAAGCCTTCGGCCCGTGCCGCTTTCATCAACCCTGGCGAAAGCACTGCTCCACCAACCCAAATCACAGCACAAGCCTTCAACACACGCACACCAGCGTTATGCGTCAACAACCGCTGCAGTTGTGTTGGCACCAAAGACATCAAGACCGATTGCTCTCCCCATCCCGGCAACGAGCCACACAACTGCTCTAAAGCGTCTGGATCCCTCATCAAGCCAGGCTGTAGCCATGCATGCCCAATACGCCAACAACGACTACGCCACCAAGGCATCAAGCCACTAACGTGATGCAACGGCAAAGGATTAAGCACCATGCATTGCTGCAGGTCGTAACCCTGCTGCTGAAGCCATTGACCTGTAGCCGAAGCTGATAAGTCGAGATGGCTACAAGGCTGCAAACAGTGCTGCTGTCCGCCGGAGGTGCCTCCACTTGCGACCACCACACCAGGACCATCAGGCAAAAGAGCCCTAGGGATCAAACCGCTAGTTCCAACGGGCGGCAGCAGTTGCACCCAATCGCCTTGCTCCAAGGCCTGAGCGAGCTGCAAGGCCCTTTGCTCAGCCTGAGCGGGATTGCAACGCAGGGCAACCAACTCCCTCATGCCGCCGCCCAGACCACTTCGGGATCAGCGCTAAATAAAGGTCCATCAGGGCACCAACCCGGGGCCAGGCCAGGAGCCACTGGTGTAGGGCCCTGATGCTGCAAAGCAGCGAGATGGTGCAGCCAACGCCGACCAATGCCGGTTTCAAAGGCCGTGCTCAACATCCGGTAGCCAACACCCTCCTGCAGCCCCCTCAGCAGAGGTCTGGGATCACCGTCTAAAAGCGGGCGCCGCACCTGCCAGCCAGACCATGACTCTCGCAGTGATGGCTCAAGCACAAGCGACTCATCAAGAGCCACGGGAACCTGTTGAGCCAAAGCTCTTAACCCCTCAAGATCACCAGCAGGCAAAGGTTGTTCCAACCATTCCAGCCTCGGATCCTGCAGACATCGCTCCACCCACCAGCTGACCACACTGCGATCCCAACCGCCATTGCCATCAAGCCTGAAGCGCGCATGCTCTGGCAGCCGCTCCAACAATTGCAACAATAGGCGCCTCTCCAGTGCATCTGGAGCGACCGCCACCTTCCACTTCACGGTGAAGGGATCAGCTGCTGAGGGATCCCTCTCAAGCATGGAATCCAAAGCCTTCAAAAGAGCCTGCCCCGCCGGCAACAACACAGCCGAGGCAGGCGCCGCAAGCCAACCGCCTGTTGCCACAGACCCCACGAGGCCATCCAATTCCGCCAAAGCTGCACCCACGCCAAAAGCCAAAGGCGCAGGCCAAAACGCCATTCCATCCTCCAACTCCAAACGCGTTGGTGCCAAGCGCAGCTTGACCAAACAATCTCCGCAGGCCTTTAAACCAGCCGCATCCATCGGAGCCACCTCCCCCCAACCACAACGACCCTCGGAATCCTCCAATCTCAGCAACCAACCCTGCCGTTCTTCAACAACCCCCTGAGCCGTCTGCAACACCCGACTCAAACGAAATGAAAACGGTTTGCACTGAAACTTGAGAGCCATCAACTCAACCTGCGCTAGACATCCCAAAGCCCAAGCAAGGCGCTAGCGCTAAGCCCAAGCTCAACCCCAAGCCATTGAGCGCCTGAAAGCGCAATGCCAAAAACTTGCTGCCACGAATCTTCTCTGGCTGATCATGGTGATGGCGAAGCAAACGGATCAGCGCTGCTCCTGCAGGCAATCCCAAGCCGCCAAGCAGAGCTGTCAGCGGCCAATCTCCCTGCAGCACAGGGATCCACTCCAGAGCAAACACAAGCGAAAGAATCCAGGGCACCAAAGCCGCCGCACGAGCTGTGCCCAAGCGCACCACAGGCGATCGTTTGCCAAAAGCCGCATCCTCAGCGACTTGATGAAAATGAGAGCAAAAGAGCACCAAGGTTGTCGCTAAGGCCGGACCACTCCCCAGGGAGAACGCCGTTGCCCATGGAATAGCTGATCCATCACCGTTGAGCGGTGCTAACGCCAACAAGGCCGCGGCAGTAGCAAAAGGGCCAAAAGCCAACCAACACAACGGCTCACCGAGGCCTATGTAGCCCCAGCGAAAGGGCGGCCCCTGGTAGAGGTATCCCAAACCACAACTCACCAGCACCAAAAAGAGCACAGCAGCACTACTGCGCAAAGCCAACACCAACATCAACATCAAGCCCAGCAGGAGCGCTAAGTGGGCAAAACGGCGCACAGGTTTCCGCTGACCCAGCAACGCAACCACCGAATGCAACTTGGTGAAGCTGTCCACGCCGGTATCTGCATCAAAGAGGTCGTTGCTGAGGTTTTCCCAAAGCAAAAGCAGCACAGCCGCAACCAAAAAACCAAGCAGTTGATCAAGACGCACTGCTTCGCCGGCCCCCACCAGCCAACCTGCCGCCAACAACGCCGGCATCACTGCCACGGAGTACATCGGCCACTTGATCGCGGCTTTCCAAAGAGCTCGCCTTGTGGAGGCCTTGGCGTAAAGGGATGCAACATCCTGCTGGTCTGGCATGGGAAAGAAGCCTGGAAACCAGGGAAAGGCCCATACATTTGAGCAGCACCCGCGCTCAACTCCGATCCCGGATGACAGCTGACCGTAGTTTCAGCAATCTTTTAACTGCCGCATCCCGGGGCTGGTGCGAACGCAAGGGCGATGAAGGTGTCCTCAGCCTGGCCCTGCCTCTCGACGAGGTGGATCCGCTATACCACCTGCCCTTACTAGCTGATGAGCATCCCTTCCAGTTTCTCTGGGATAGTGCACCAGGCCTTTGCTTTGCAGCAACAGGTCAGTGCCAAAGCCTTGATCTTGCAGGCCCCAGACGCTTTGAGCTGGCCCAACGATTCAGCGATACAACCCTGGCACGCCTCACAGACGCGACGCCCAACGCCCCTGCTCAGGCCCGGCCGAAAATCCTGCTGGCCTTTTCCTTTTTCGACCATCCAGCAGAACGACAACGCAACCAGATCCGCACAGCAGCAGTTCAAGCGGTACTGCCGCGTTGGCAACTCAGCCGCCAGGGTCGACACGGTTGGCTGCGTCTCAATGGCGTGATCACCCAACAAGCAGAAGCGCGGGACCTAGCAGAACAGCTTTGGCTGATGGCGGAAAACCTGCTTGACCCCAATCACAATTCAAAAGATTTCTGGCCCAGCAGCGTCCACGGCACCACGGGACTCAAGCCCTGGCAGGAGTGTTACAGACCAGCTCTCAAACGCGGACTGGATTTAGTAAGCAGCGGTGAGCTCAACAAATTGGTGCTGGCTGTGCGCCAATCCATTCAGCTCCAAGCACCCTTAAACCCGCTGCCAGTACTGGCCAAACTACGTCAACAACAATCAGGTAGCTGCCGCTTCTTATGGCGAAGAAGCCACGAGGATGCCTTTTTTGGAGCTTCGCCTGAACGGCTACTCAGCCTGCAAGGGAATCAGCTACGCACCGACGCTCTGGCCGGCACTGCTGATCGCAATGACGATGGCCAAGAACTACTCCGCTCGGGAAAGGACCGTCGCGAGCATGAACTTGTCGTTGCCTCAATTACCAGTCAACTGTTCAATCAAGGACTGACACCACGGCGACCACGGAACCCCCAGATCGCTCGTCATGGCCAACTGGTGCATCTGCATACACCGATTACAGCCCATGCCCGTGGTCACACATCCCTCAATCTGGCCAAAATTCTTCATCCAACACCTGCGGTAGCGGGTCTGCCTTGCCGGGAGGCGATGGCCTGGCTGCGCACATTGGAACCTTTTGAACGTGGCAACTATGCGGCACCGATTGGCTGGATCGACAGCCAAGGCGATACGGAACTGCGCGTGGCCATCCGTTGTGGCCATGCACGCGGTTCAATGCTTGATCTCACCGCTGGAGCTGGTTTGGTCCGAGGCTCTGTGGTCGAACGCGAATTACAGGAAGTTGGCATGAAGCTGTCTGTACTGGCCGACCAACTCGATCTGCGTGCCAAGGATCAACCAAGACTGACCAGCAAACGCGCAATCACTTGATCAGCGAGGGGAACCCCCTTGAGGCGCTCAACCTCACGAATGCCAGTGGGACTGGTGACATTGATCTCACTCAGCAGGCCATCAATCACATCAATTCCCACAAAAAACAAACCCTGCTCTCTCAAAACGGGTGCCAATTCTGCACAGATCTGCAATTCACGACTGTCTAGCTCTGTGGGTTCAGGGCGACCACCCATGGCAAGGTTGCTGCGAAAATCTCCAGCCTTAGGACGACGGTTCACTGCACCAAGAGGCTCTCCATCCACCAACAGGATGCGCTTGTCTCCTTCAATGACAGCCGGCAAAAACCGCTGAGCCATCACCGGTAACTGCTCCTGATCCGTCACCAACTCAAGTAAGGCCTCAAGTCCGGGAGCGGCACCAACGACTCGCACCAGCCCCTGACCAGCTCGACCCCCTAAAGGTTTGAGCACCACCTCTCCTTGTTCACAGGCAAAGGCCGCAAGCTCACTGACCCGACTGGCCACAAGCGTGGGAGCCATCAGGCTGTTGAAGCGCAGCGCACCGAGCTTTTCATTCCAGGCCCGCAACGCCGCTGGCCTATTGAGCACGCACACACCAGCTCGCTCGGCCAGCTCAAGCAAATGGGTGGCATAGAGATAAGCCTCATCGACAGGGGGATCCTTACGCATCCAGATGCAGGCGAAGTCTGTTAGAGGAAGGCTCTGGGGCTCACCGGTGCTAATCCAAGGCTCAGGCACCACAGGGATGGCAATCGCAGCGAGCTGATCTCCGCGAGCCTGAAGATCAGCGGGTGTACAAGCCCAAACCTCAATCGATGCCCGTTGAGCCGCCTGCATCAACGCAGCTGAGGAATCCTTGGCAGGTTGAATGCACTGCAGGGGATCCAAGACGAACAGCTGTCGCATGGCGTCAGACCTTGCCTTGGAGCAAACCATCAAGTTTTTGAGCCCCCTCAAGGGCATGCAACTCATCGCAGCCACCGATGCTCAGATCATCGATAAAGATCTGGGGCAACGTGTTACTGCCCCCAGCCCGGTTCGCCATCGCTGCGCGGGCATCCTGGTCGCCATCGATGGCGTGCTCCTGGTAACTCACCCCTTTGCGATCCAAGAGAGCCTTGGCACGCAGGCAGAAAGGGCATGACTGCCAGGTATAGATCTCAACCTTGGCCATGGCACTGTGATGACGTCACTGAGATCCTATGCAGGCTGGCCACGCTGATAGCGTCAGATCTCTGGACTCAAGCATCAACGTTGCTGGACCTCACCGACTTCAAACGCGATCTTTCTGAGCTCACCGACCGCCTGGGCCAAGCCCAGGACTGTCTTTGACGTTCCTGCTCTAAACGCTCGCCAACAAGATCTTGAGCAACTCGCTGCTCAACCAGATTTCTGGGACGACCAGCAAAACGCCCAGAAGCAGATGCGTCAGCTGGACGAAGTCAAAGCCCAGCTGGTGCAAATCAAGCTCTGGCGTAGTGCCGTCAATGATGCTCAGGCAACCTTAGAGCTCTACGACCTCGAGCCAGACGACGAGATGCTCAGCGAAGCCCAATCGGGGCTTCAACAGCTGCGCCAAGGCCTTGATCGCTGGGAGCTCGAACGACTACTTAGCGGCGAGTACGACAAGGAAGGCGCCGTGCTCTCAATTAACGCTGGGGCTGGTGGCACAGATGCTCAAGACTGGGCTCAGATGCTGCTCAGGATGTACACCCGCTGGGCAGAGGATCACGACATGAGAGTAACCGTGGACGAGCTTTCCGAAGGGGAAGAGGCCGGAATTAAAAGCGCCACGGTAGAGATTGAAGGCCGCTATGCCTACGGCTACCTGCGTAATGAAAAGGGCACCCACCGCTTGGTGAGAATCTCTCCTTTCAACGCCAATGGCAAGCGCCAAACAAGCTTTGCAGGCGTAGAGATCATGCCAAAAATCGATAAGGAAGTAGAGCTCGACATCCCCGAGAAAGATCTAGAAGTCACCACCAGCCGCTCCGGGGGCGCCGGTGGCCAAAACGTCAACAAGGTGGAGACAGCCGTACGCATTCTGCATATCCCAACAGGATTAGCGGTGCGCTGTACGCAAGAGCGCTCACAACTACAAAACAAAGAGAAGGCTTTGGCTCTACTGAAAGCCAAGCTGATGGTGATCGCCCAGGAGCAGCGTGCTGCCGAGATCGCTGACATCCGCGGCGATATCGTTGAAGCTGCCTGGGGCAATCAGATCCGCAACTATGTCTTCCATCCCTACCAAATGGTGAAAGACCTGCGCACAGCAGAAGAAACCACAGACGTGCAAGCGGTGATGAATGGTGAGTTAGACCGATTCATTCAGACCCTGCTGCGTCAGGGCGTCGATCGTCCAGGCAGTGATATGGATCACTAAATCAGACATACCAATGACGACAGATCCAAGCTCCAAGGAGCCTCCATCACAAGCAACACCACCGCCAAGCTTCGTGAAACTGGCGATGCGCAACATGGTGCGCAAAGGTGGACAAAGCCTTTGGCACTTCGGCCTCACCGCCTTTGGCGTTGTGGGGTTCATCCTGATGATCGCCTGGCTAGGCAGGCCCACACTTCCCCATTGATGCGCGCATGAGCGCACTGCAAACCTCTCCGATCAACCTCGACCTCGATCTGGCCTTTCATCCCGCCAACGATGATGCCTTGACGAGCTTGGCTGATGCAGACACAAAGCGCCGCCTCACTAACGCAAGTCCCTGGCAGCAAGACCTCACAGCCTGGATTGAAAGCGTCCGTCGTGACCCAACCCTGACCTGTCCTGAGATTGTGCGCCTCAGCCCGATGCTCAGCCTGGGACTTCAACTCACGGATGACGCCACCATCACTGAACTGAATCACGCTTGGCGTCAACGATCTGAAACGACTGACGTCCTCTCCTTCCCAGCAGTGGATAACAGCCTCGTCCTACCAACAGACACTTGCGTCGAACTGGGCGACATTGTCGTCTCAGTGCAAACAGCACAACGCCAAGCCAAACAACACAGCCATGAACTTGGCCTAGAACTCCGCTGGCTGGTAAGCCATGGCCTCCTGCATCTACTGGGCTGGGACCACCCAACAGATCAGAGCCTGAAAACGATGCTGAGCTACCAGGAGCAACTTCTCAGCATCAACGGTAAGGTTCATCACCACTAGTGATGCAATCCAAGAGATCACTACATGCTCCCTCAGACCAACAATTTGTTGTCCGAAGAGATCACCCCACTATCCAACCAAGGGCATCAAGCCGCCCGGCGGGGCGCCTGGCGAATTGCCGCAGACCTACCAACCAGTTTTCGCTACGCAGCCCAAGGTCTGGCCTATGGCATCGTCAGTCAGCGCAACTTCCGCATCCATGTCGTGATCGGCGCCGTCGTTTTCGGTCTGGGGCTCTGGCTGCAACTGAATCTCAACGATCTAGCCGTATTGGTTCTCACTGTGGCAGCAGTGCTTGTCTTGGAGTTGCTCAATACATCCATCGAAGCTGTGGTGGACCTAGCAATCGGTCGCCGCTTTCACCCCCTTGCACGCATCGCCAAAGACACTGCTGCTGCTGCTGTCATGGTTGCCGCCATTAGCTCTCTACTGATTGCCCTGCTGCTGCTGCTTCCTCCTCTACTGATCCGCCTTGGGCTCTGACGCCCTGCAGCCCCATGCTCCTGATTATCGACAACTACGACAGCTTCACCTTCAACCTGGTGCAGTATTTAGGGGAACTGGCCGCAAAGCATCCTGTCGCTGCTGATCTACGGGTTGAGCGCAACGATGCTCTCTGTCTAAGCCAAATCAGGGAGCTACACCCCGCCGCCATCCTGCTCTCACCAGGCCCAGGCAATCCTGATCAATCCGGAGTTTGCCTGGAGGTGCTAACCGAGCTGGCTCCCACAATTCCCACCCTCGGGGTGTGCCTAGGGCATCAAGCCCTAGCTCAAGCCTATGGAGGCAAGGTGGTGCAAGCTGATGAACTGATGCATGGCAAAACCTCGCCTGTGCTGCACAACGGCGAAGGGCTGTTTAAAGGCTTACCCCTACCACTCACTGCTACCAGATATCACAGCCTGATTGCAGAGCGAGAGAGCCTGCCGGACTGCCTAGAAGTCACAGCATGGCTAGAGGACGGCACAATCATGGGCCTACGTCATCGAACACACCCCCATCTACAAGGAGTGCAGTTCCATCCCGAAAGTGTGCTCACGGAGGCAGGCCATCAACTGCTTACCAACTTTTTGCGTCTGACTGAAGCCAGCAAAAAGCACTGCTAACTTCCATAACCTAATCACTTCCACTCATGCCTTCCCGCTTCAAGGTTCTGAGGCCCCGCAGCCTATCCGCCGCAACAGCAGTGGGGTTGATGCTGTCTACGGCATCCTCAGTGATGGCCGGTGGGGTCACAATCACCAGTTATGGCCACAGTGCCCTGCTGATCCAAGGCGGTGGACAATCGGTGTTGCTCAACCCATTCAAGGCCGTGGGTTGCGCCGCAGGCCTACGCGAGCCTCGCGTCAATGCCACTGTGATCCTTGCCAGCTCTGAGCTCGCTGATGAAGGGGCTCGAGTCGCCACTGGTCGCTTTCTCGTGCAACCAGGTTCATACCGCATTGGCGGCTTAAACCTAGAGGGATTTGCGGCTCCCCATGACCGCCTTGGCGGTCGCCGTTTCGGCCAAGCCACCCTCTGGCGCTGGCAACAAGGCGGCCTGCAATTTGCTCACCTTGGCGGCAGCGCTGCCTCGTTATCGGGAGAAGACAAAGTTCTGCTTGGACGTCCCGACGTCTTGATCATCGGCGTAGGGGGTGGCGCCAAGGTCTATGACGGCGCTGAAGCAGCACAAGTCGTCAATGCACTCAATCCACGCCGAGTCATCCCAGTGCAATACGTGAGTGGTGCAGCGCCAAGCGACTGCGATCAAACAGGGGTGCAACCATTCCTTGATGCGATGGCAGGTACACCGGTCAAGCAGACAGGAACGACCATCAGCCTGCCGAGTGATCTGGGTGATGGACCCGTGATTGAGGTGATGCGCTAACAGCGCATCCATAGCCTGAGTGAGTCGATCAGCATGTCTTGCCGGTCACTCAGGCTGCAAGAGACTCAACAGTGGCAAAGGCTTGCCAAAATTGCTGCATTTGCCGAGTGGTGCCAATGCTGACCCGCAAGGATCCATCAATCAGCGGTTTGCCAGTCATCAGCCGAACCAAGATGCCCCGCTTGCGTAAGGCTGCTTCCACCTCTGCTGGTTGCTGCTGCGGCCAGATCAACAGGTAATTCCCTCCATCGAGGTGGTAACGCACACCAGAATCATCAAGGCGGCTTCTGAGCCAATCACGCGCCTTCAACACATCAGCCACGTAGGCATCCACGTAAGCCTGGTCATCAAGAGCCACGAAAGCTGCTGTTACCGCAAAGCTATTGATGTCATAAGGCCCAGTCACACGACTGACGCGATCGATCACATCAGCAGAGCCGATCGCAAACCCCATGCGAAGACCAGCCAAACCTGCGGTTTTGGCCAGCGAACGCAACACCAACAAATTTGGTGTTGCAGTGAAGTCTGCAAGAGGCATCACGCTGTCACCTGTGAACGCCTCATAAAGCTCATCGACTACCACTAACGTTTCAGGCGCAGCAATGGCAAGTTGCTGAATCTGTTCTGGTGCCAAGCGCGTGCCTGTGGGGTTGTTGGGATTGCAGAGCAACAACAGCCTTGGCTTCTGCTCCAGCACACGCTTACGAATCACCTCAAGCGGAAAGCAAAAGTCGCTACCTTCATAGGGAATAGCCAAAATCTCCATCCCCTGCATCTGAGCGCAGGGCGTGTAGTAGCCAAAGGTAGGGCTCGTTGTCAGTAAGCGAGCACCACGATCGCCATAGGCATGAAAGATGGCGTGAATCGCTGCATCTACGCCGTTAAACAAGCCAATCTGACTAGGGCTAAGTGGTTGGGTCAGCCCTGGTCGGCCTTGATCACGATTGCTCAAATTGGCCACCACCGCTTCTCGCAACCCGTCGTACTCCGGATAAACAGCGATCTGATCAGCAGCAATAGCTCGCAACGCCTCGAGTACACGAGGGCTAGGGCCGATCGTATTTTCATTGAAATCAAGACGCAGCAATCCACGGCGACCCTCAAGCGGAGCGCTATAGGCCTTCAGACACTCCACTTCCACCCGAGGAGCGGGGGCACCAGAACTCATTCGTGAAGGTGAAGACCCCATCACATCCGCTCCAGCGTGGGAATACCCAACAACGACAGCCCTAGTTTTAGGGTATCTGCCGTGAGCCGGCAGAGCGCTAGGCGACAGCTACGAGATGGTTGCTCAGCTTTCAACACCGGCACCTGATCGTAAAAGCGATTAAACACCTGGCTGAGCTCAAACAGATAGGTGCAGAGACGATTGGGTAACAACTCCTCCTCAACTTCGGCGATCACTGCATCAAACTTGAGTAACTCCCGCACTAAAGCCCATTCCTGAGTTTCACTGAACTGAAGCTCAGCCGTAGTGACATCAAGATCGCCCCCCTTGCGCGCAATACCGGCGATACGAACAACGGCATAAAGCAGATAGGGAGCTGTATTGCCCTGCAGAGCAAGCATGCGATCAAAACTGAACTGGTAGTTGGTGATTCGGTTCTGGCTGAGATCGGCATACTTCACTGCTGCCAGCCCTACCGTGGTGGCCACCTGCTCAATAAAAGATTCATCTTCATCCCGACCCTCCTCCTGCAGCCGACGGCGCAGATCAGACTCAGCGCGCTCAACAGCCTCATCGAGTAACTCGCGCAGACGAACAGTGTCGCCAGCACGCGTTTTGAGCTTCTTGCCATCTTCCCCCTGAACCAGGCCAAAAGGCACGTGCTGTAGACGACCAGCATCAGGGATCCAACCTGCGCGCTGAGCAACCTGAAAGACGCCAGCGAAATGATTGGCCTGGCCAGCATCGGTCACGTAAATCACACGCCGAGCGCCATCACCTTGGGGAGGAGCAGCAAAGCGATAGCGAATGGCTGCCAGATCGGTGGTGGCGTAATTGAAGCCACCATCACTCTTCTGAACAATCACAGGCAGAGGTTTGCCGTCCTTACCAGTAACACCCTCAAGGAAGACACACTGAGCGCCGTCATCGCTAACGAGCAAACCGGAGACATTGAGATCCTCAACAACACTCTCGAGATAGGGGTTATAAAACGATTCGCCGCGCTCGTTGAGACGAACATCAAGCCGATCGTAGATCTTTTGAAATTCACGGCGCGACTGATCACATAGCAAACCCCAAGCCTTCAAGGAAAGAGGATCACCCCCTTGCAATTTCACCACCTCCTCACGGGAGGTGGTCTGAAAAGCCTCGTCGTCATCAAAGCGTTGCTTCGCCTGGCGATAAAACACCACAAGATCGCCAAGATCAACAGCATCAGCTGTTTCAAGAGCCTCTGGTGCCACTTGCTTCAAGTGGGTAATCAACATCCCAAACTGCGTACCCCAATCGCCTACATGGTTAAGACGCAGCACAGGGTGTCCACGAAACTCCAACACCCGAGCAAGGGAATCGCCAATGATCGTGGAACGCAAGTGCCCCACATGCATCTCCTTGGCGATGTTGGGGCTGGAGAAATCCACCACCACTGGAGTGGGCTGTTGCCCATCGTTATCGGCCTCCACCAGCGGCACGCCCAGACGAGCATCAGCCAGCCTTGCCTGCACTTCAGCAGCCAGGCATTCGGGCCGGACGGTGAGATTAATGAAACCTGGCCCAGCAATTTCTGGCGTCAAGCAAATGGCATTGAATGCCGTATCGACCATCAGCTGGTCGACAATCGCTGCAGCAATTTGACGCGGAGGCTGCTTGAGCGGCTTAGCGAGGGGTAAGGCAGCATTGGCCTGAAAATCACCAAATTCAGGCTTGCTGGCTGGGGCCAATTGTGGATCCAAGCCAGTGCCACTCACACGTGCTGAGGCTGCGGCTTCAGGGAAGGCACGGTCGATCGCCGCACGCAGTTGACTCTCCAGAGCGTGGGCAAGGCTGAGCATGAACTCCGAGGCGAAATGGGCCTGCAATCACCCTGATCATCACTGACCACGATGCCGGCAACCAGCAAGCCTGCTTCAGCAGTGTTCTCAAGTGATCACCAACACATGCGCGCTGATCTTTTGAACAGTCAACGGGCATCAGGAATAGCTTGCCTAGCTCAACCTGAGAGCTGCCTTCTCCGTCTAGGTTCTCGGCTCAATAGGCGGCTCAACAAAAGCTGGATAACCAGAGCCAATGCACTGATTGATCCTTGCGTGATTCGTTCTCCTCATCAGCTCTTGGTTGTTCCCCCGCTGATGATTGTGCGCTGATGCCGTCTGCCCATGGCTCGGATGACCTACTGCCGACAACTGGGTACTACGCATGGCTCGAGCAAAACGCTTACTACCGTCTGGCTGCAGTTTTCATATCACGCTGCGTTGTAATAGCCGGCAGTTCTTGATTGCCAAAGCCCTTAGGCGTGATGTGTTGTTGGCGGTACTTAAAAAGGCCCAGCAGAAGTTTGCCGTGAATGTTTATGGGCTCTGCCTGATGGCTAACCACCTTCACTTGCTCGTTAAGCCAACCGATGCCAAAGATTTGCCCAGGTGGATGTATTGGTTCGCTTGGTATTCAGCGATGGCACTGAACAGGTTGAGTGGACGTTGCGGGCACTTCTGGGAGGCCAGGTATTTCTCAACGCCGATCCACCCCAAAGACCACAGAAGAGAGTTGAACACCTTGAGGTATATCCATGCCAATCCCAAAGCAGCTGGGGTAAGGAAAGGCTTTTATGACCCCTATAGCAACTATGGCCACTACAGCAGGTTGCAAGCAGACGGCATCACTGAATGGAGCCCTGCCTTTTTAAAGCTCTCGGCAACGCTTGATGGATGTGCCAAGCGCTATGAGCGTTTTTGCCAGCGCTATCGCCATCACAGCAAAGCTGCTCCCAAGTGCCATTGGGGCAGCCGCATGCTTAAACGACTCGTGAGCAGTGCAAGAACTAGAAGCAACAAGAAGAGGGTTTCTCCAGGTCAACAACAGCTGCCGTTTGCGTTCGATATTCGCCTCAACCAAATCCCTGAAGATTGGCATCAGCTTGCTGTGAGATTTAGAAAAACTAATGGAATCAGAGATGGTGATCAAACTCTCAGGCTGTGGTGATTCAAGTAGGGATATAAGTAGTTTTAGGGCAAAAGGCTTCGAAGGTAAATTTATGATGAACACGAAAAACTATTACTAATTTTCTTCCTACTAAATAAGGCATCAAGGCAACTTTCTTTAATTCAATGTGCCAGGTTTCGGATGGCGTTATAAGCTAATATTGAGGTGATTAAAGAAATGAAACTCCTCTATAATTGCAGGGGAGTTTGAGTGTTCTATAGTTAACTCTCCTTACCGGCCCCTGCCGGGTTGCCCCCGCCGGATACTGCCGCAAGTGTTGCCACATCTAGCTCAATATCATCGAACTCATCCTCTGCATCCATCTCCCGTAGATAACTCCTGACTTCATCAGCGGTAAAACTAACTCCATTCTCACTAGCAATCCCAATCATCCTTTGCACTGCTGAATCTAGGTCTTGAATGACTAGCCCATAAAGTTCAGTTTGTGCTTCAGGTGCTAAAGAAGCTCTGATTTGTTTGAACTCTTGGATAGTTGGCATTGTTTGGAATTTAAGAAGGACTGATAAAGCAGAAGGAACAGCAATGGTTCAGGAATCTTACTGACATTAATTAGCAGCCGCCCCTAGCTGCCGCCTCACCTCCAGCAACAGCCGCCAATGTAGCTTCATTCAGCTCAATATCATCAAACTCATCCTCTTCATCTAAATCCCTTAAATAAGACCTAACTTCATCAATAGTAAAACTGACTCCATTCTCCTTACCAATCACAATCATTCTCTCAACAGCTGCTTCTAGGTCTTGAATAACTAGCTGATACAGTTCAGTCTCTATTTCAGGTGATACAGAAGCTCGCACTTGCTTGAATTGCTCAAGAGTGGCCATGGTTTCATCTTTTCAATTCCTACCTTATAGCAGCATCAGTGTCTGATGGCATGATCTGACTCACAGCTATTCATGGTGTGACAATACGCTTACCTTGGGATTGGAATGTAAGGCTTAACCAGATCCCAAAAGACTGCTATCTAGTTTCTCTGAAATGACATGAAACCCACATCTATGTTATTGCTGTGTTCCTATGCCCAAAAAACAGCAAGAGGCTTACATGCATGTCAAAGGCTTAATCAATAGGTAATATGAAGCGATGATAGATTTATCTACACACATATAAAAACTATTGCTTTGTATTGGATAATTGAAAGCTTCTGATCCGAGTCTCGACCCATTGGTCTGAGACAGGCCGAAAATGACGTTCGCTCATTCTGGGCATATTAATGTGATCTGGATGAAAAGCAAAACAACCCTTCGCAATTGGTTGAGCAACATGCTGATTTATATTTTGTAAGTCTATGCCAGCAAAATGAGCCGAATGCATAACGTCTGCAACCATTGCTAATAACCCACCACTCTTTTCCCAGCCAGGATCCACCCAAACCTTAGCATAGCGAATTAAATTAGGAGATAATTGATGAGCCGCAAGCCAACCTATTAACTTATCATCAGCCATCAAAAGTCGACTATATCTTAAAGAGTGGCAACCTGATGAATAGGGCTGATTTGGATCATATGGCTTCCCAATGTTGTCTTCATCTGGAGCTGCAAGCCGAGCCTGAAGTTCGGAAGTTAGCTCATCAGGATAGGGAGCAATCTTCCATCCCCATCTCTGTTGTTGTCGCTTAGCCATTCGATCTAGACGAACAAGCAATGGACCAACTTTCATTGGATCTGAAAGGGTAACTATGGTCTTTCCTGGATCATCCTTCCAGCCAGCCTCTTTTTGTGTCATTCGATCAAGCGCAGTGGTAGAGAGTTGACCCAATGGCATAACAAGAGTGACTTCGTGAATCTTGTGCTTTCTTGCCCATCGTGTAGCAGCATCAACAAGATTGCTTGCTATCCCATTGCCTTGCCATGCTTTTCTTACAGCCAAGCTGTCTATTTGCAATCTTATACTTTCACTATCACAAGCATCTTGAACACAAGCAAGCAACAGCGCAACTGGCTCTCCTTGGCCTTCATGAGACCTAACTCCCCAGGCAACATACGCTGGAAAAGCCTCATGATTTTTACAAGTTATTCTCTGCGCAATATTGTCAAGCCTTGCTCTTAAGCTCTTCGCCGTCAAGCCTTTAAAGGCAATAGCATCTTGGCCATTAGCTATCAAGAAAGGCTGTCCAAATGAATCAATGGTAGACATTCACTACTCTTTATTGTTGACTTTAGCCGCGATTTTAGATCAAGTTGGTTTCCCAAGGGAAAGTTACATAGAGTCTTAGAGGTTGATCTTAATCACACCTTGATCGTCTGCACTGTCTTTGTCTTGTTAAACACTGACAGGCTGAATAAGAGAACTTGCTAAAGCAAGAGGTCAGCAGCAGTAAGCGATAAGGAGAGTCAGAGTGATCTCTGCACTGGGATCAACCTCTAAGTGATCAGCTCATAGTGTTTTGAATACTGAGTTTCAACGCAAAGCTTGAGGCAGTCGCTTGACTGGAAAGAAGGTTGGCTTAAAGCCGAACAACCTAAATACCTATTAAGCAGGCGTCGTTGATTCAAACCGCATGCTGATATCAAGCCAGGAACTGCGCGTCACCGGAGCACTCGTCGAGATCAAATCAATCCCCGTTGCCGCGTAAGCATGCAACTGGCCAGGGTCCACACCAGACGCCTCCAGAACCACAGGCCCTTCAGCTCGCTGCTCTGCCAATAAACGCAAACGGGGCACCAGGCTGTGAAGCGCCTCAGGGGAAAATTCATCCAACAGCACACCATTGGCTCCAGCCCGAATCGCCTCATCAGCCTGTTCGGCAGTTTCCGCTTCAACGATCACTTGAGCTGGCCATGGTGCGCTTGTGCGAACAGCGGCGACAGCTGCAGCCATGCCGCCAGCCCAAGCCAAGTGGTTCTCCTTCAGCATCGCTGCATCATCCAAACCACATCGGTGATTCACTCCCCCCCCACAGCGAACGGCGTACTTCTCCAACACACGTAGCCCAGGAGTGGTCTTACGGGTGTCAGCCAAGCGCACAGACGACCCACGCAACTGATCCACGAGTGCGGCAGTTGCAGTTGCCACGCCAGACAATCGCATCGCCAAATTCAGGGCTGTTCGCTCCACAGCCACCAACGCTGAGGCCTGCCCCTCAAACCGCAGTAAATCTTGGCCAACTGAAACTGAAGCCCCTTCATTGACGAGAAGCTGCACCCTGGCCTTTGGATCAAGCGCATGCAGCAATGGCTCAACGAACACTCCACCACAAAACACACCCGCAGCTTTGGCTTCCCAACGAGCATGGCCACTGCAACCCTTCAAAGCTGGAGAGGTGAGATCACCACGACCAAGATCTTCTGCCAACCAGCTCTCAAGCCTGCTGCGCAGTTCTGGAGTCAGGGTCAATGAAACTGCTGGCAAGGCCATGAGCAGGTCAACAAGCCAAAAGCGGCCACAAAGATGGAATCCAACCATGATCGCGGCTATCCATACTGATTGGCTACCAAGAGCCCAAACCTTGACGCAAGGTGGGCCTCAGCCAACAGAAAGGATCTATCCTGCAAGAATCAATGAAAAGGAAGCAATTAAATAGAAACCGATATAATTAAGGCATTGAATATATTCGTACAAACGAAAATTATTAGAACCTGAACCGGAAGCCACCTCCATAATTAATTGATTGAGAACCACCTACAGCCAACTGTGTTCGACCGTTCAGATAGATCATAAAGCGTTCATCAAAATGAACATCTAGTGCCAAGCCCAAGTCCCACCAAGAGGAAGGAGCAGGTGTTCCAGCAACAGTGAACGTAGGGCCAGGAGCATTGGCAAATTCTGCTGTTATTTCTCTTGACGTATCGCCCAAATCCAAACCATAGCCGACATCAATTCGCGACACTAAATCAACGTTCCCAATTTCAAAAGGGTGTTTAAAATCAAGCTTCAGCTCCAGGGGGATTGACGTATAGGATTGAGATGAATATTTCAAGCTATGGCTTGGCTCTAGAAGATCCAATGAGTTATCAAATCGATTGCTATCAGGTCGCCAACCTAGTGAACTAGCATCTGTTGATTCCTCATAAGCGCTCTGGCTATTAACCAAGTAGCCAATGCCTATGCTTGGCTTCAACAGCCCACCATTTTTATTGGTTTCTATATCATGACTCAATTGCAGCCGCCCCATAAGATTCCATGCATCTACCTTCGATGATTCCGTTGTAGAAATTGGCAGAGTCACATAGCGGTCAATATCCGTCTGTGATGATCCTGCTCCAAACTGTGCTGTCAAGAAGGTTTTCGAACCAAGTTTTTGTTTCACATAAGCGAGTCCATTCCAAAGATTTGCAGATCCCGATGCTGCCAAATTATATGTATTAGTCCAAATCTTTGAGAATTGGCCTGCGATTCCAACAGATGTATTTTCGCTCAGTAATGCATCTACACCCAGGCTGGAATTAAAAGAATTAAGCGCAATGTCACTTTGCTTAGAACTGCCTTGCCCAGGCGTACTGGACTGATAACTGCCAGTTTCAAACCACGCTCTCCATCTTGGGCATGGGGTGACTTGATCAGCCGATTCACCTACTTCGTCACCAGAGTAAGTCAAAACACTGCAAGAGTTATAGGAATCGAGATTGACATCGCTGATATTGCTTTGAACAGTATCCAAGAAATTTCTCGTAACCTGCAAAATAGACTGCGAAAAAGCTGTATTTTGCTCTCCAGACACTTGCCGGTAAGCCTCATTGAGCTCCGAGACTGTAGGCAACGAGTATGCATAAGCAGTAAACAGTCGCTGTTCAGCCGAAGTGCTACCGGCAAGCTGAATTTCATTAACCGCATCACCAACAGCCTTACTATTAGGATCTAAACCAGCAGGACTAAAATCAACATCATATTCAAATGCAAGGCTAGATCCAGGCTTGCTACCAGGAACCAATGCATAACTAGCAACGGCTGATTCTGGATAAACAAAATCAAGAGAATCGTATGGCAATCTGCCAGAATCAAGGATGTCATCACTCATAAAAGAGCCTGGTATTGCTTGCCCAGTCTTGGTCGGTACAAGAACAATGTTACCGCCTAGAGCGGAAGCAAATAGAAGATTCAAATGATCAGTATCGCCAGTCGGCACCTCAAGGTCAGCCAAATAATTGCCGCTCTCAGATTGAATATATTTAGCTGCAATAGTGACCTCTCCAAGACGATGAGCTCCGTTGGGGGAAAGAAGGCCTTCATTAATAAATGACGAGCGCCTGTCAAGGACTATTTGATTAGCCTCAATTCTGGCCCCTTCATGATTGATGACTTGCGTACGACCACCGGGAATGTTGATATCGCCTGCAATCAATGAATAGTTTTCGACCAAATCATTTCCTCTGACTCCTCGAATCGCAGGGTCTTGGCCCAAGGGGCCGCCAATAATCATACCTTTGTTAATGACCGTTTCAGTCTCATCTGTTGGAAGCTGAATAGCGGCTCCATCAGGGCCACCCTGAATCAAAGCACCTTCCAAGTTCTCAACATAGAGATTGCCATGACTTTGCTTTAGGTTGGTACTCTTGGTGATGCCAATACCACCCACACCAGAGGCCACAATCTGGCCTGAATTAGTAACTCTAACTTGACCAGCATATTCATCTCCATCAGATATATTCTGAATTTGCTGACTAATAGTTCCATCTGGATTCTGATAGACGAAGGCGCCATTCGTCGCTGTATTAGCAAAAACACCAATAGAATTCTGGCCTTTAGCAAAAATATCTCCAGAGTTTCTGATCGTAATATCACCTGATCGACCACTCGGCCGACTCTCTCCTTGAGGGAAAGCATCAATATTGGTAGCACCAAATACATAACCACCGCCTCCACTAATACTTTGCAGAACAACGGCATGAGCTCCAAGCCCAGTGGTTTCAATAGTTCCAAGATTTGTAAATTCTATATCTCCAGAGGGTGAGTCATTTCCATCAGCTAAAGACACTTGACCACTTTTGCTGCCAGAAATCCCTCCACCACCAGCTACAGACTGGAGCAGCACACCAAAACTATTCAAGCCTTTTGTTCGCAAGGAACCATCATTCACAAAAGTAATATCTCCAGATTCAGTAGATGCGGAAAGCGAGGCTGCCAGTCCATCAGAGACACCAAAATCAACCGAATCCGCGAGTTGTACATACCCGCCGCCGCCGCCAATGGTTTGCGCTACAAAAGCAGGAGAATGCTTACCTCTAGTCAAAATAATAGAGTTACTTATTGCAGAAATATTACTACCTTCAGCTGATGAATTGGCTTGCATTCTTGCACCCATATCCACGTCTTCTCCAACACTACCGATCCACCCACCACCGCCACCAATACTCTGCAAGATCACACCTGGCGATTCATCTCCAAGAGTAATAATAGGCAGATCATTGCTGCTATAAACAATTGATCCAGCATCTCCAATAACACTCTCTTGAAGAGTTCCGCCTAAAGAGGCTTGATTAAAAACTCGACCAGCGACACCGCCCCCAGCGCCAAGAGACTGCACCAATACACCAGGACTATTAGCCGCTCCAGTTTGAACAGAGAGAGGTAGCCGAAGGTTTAAATCACTACCACTCGAAGGCCCGGTTGTTAAGCCTCCCATCGACAAAATGCCAGCAGGCATATCACCTAGCCAGCCACCACCACCGCCAATCGACTGATGAATAACTCCTGGTGAAAACTTGCCTTGTGACTCAATCACTCCGGAGTAATTGAGCAGTTTAAGTTGTCCGCCATTCCCTTCTGTACCGTCAATACCACCGCCAAGCATGACGCTGGTGTCTATTGCTATTGCATCACCAGCAGATGCGACATGGCCACCACCACCGCCAACACTTTGCATTAAATAGGGTGGAGAGAATGCTCCAGTAGTTGAGATAATTCCATCAATATTGGCAAGTGTGACCTCTCCTCCGTCTCCCGAACCTCCACTGGCTCCAAGCTGAACATCTCCTGAAGCAGTTGAGAGCCTGCCACCTCCACCGCCAACTGACTGAGCGACAACGGCTATCGAATGATTCCCAGACGTGGTGATCACACCTTTAGTGTTTTTTACGCTGACGTTGCCAGCCGAACCTCTGGCCCCGCCACGTGCACCCATCCAAAGACGCTCAGTGCTTTGATCAGCTGTTCCACCACCAGCACCGATGCTTTGAGCTACTACGCCAATTGATCGGCGACCGCTAGTAGAAATGCGGCCATGATTAATCACTGAAACATCACCTCCTTCTCCAAAACCACCGATCTGACCAAGGCTCGCAACCTTCGCCGCTTGATTGGTATATCCACCTCCACCACCAACAGATTGAGCCAAAATGCCAGGAGAATTAAGGCCTTCAGTTGAGATCACACTATTCTTTGAGACCCTAACCTCTGAGATCTTGCTGATGCCAATTTGATTACCAGACCCGCCCAAACGAATCAAATCAGCAACTTTATTATTGCTACCAGAAATAAAACCACCACCGCCACCAATCGTGAGAGCCGCAATACCTGCAGAACTATCATCTATAGTTCTAATTTCTGCATCATTGTCAACAACCATTCCACCACTAGACAACACTCCTTCTCCATCCTGAGAGCCCAGATAAATTGAACCACCCGCATAAGAAGACAATCCACCACCACCGCCAACAGACTGAAGAATCATCCCCGCCGAATTCTTTCCTGCGGTTAAAATATCGGATTGATTATCAACTTTAACAAGGCCACTACGCAATAAACCACTTGCCTTTTCGACACCCATATTTAGATTTTCACCGATAACTCCGACCCAACCACCACCTCCACCAATGCTCTGAGCCACAATCCCTGGGCTGATATCACCCAAAGTTAAAATCTTATTGCCGATAGATTCAATATCAATAGACCCAGAAGAAAGGTTCGCCGTTTCACTTATCAACTGACTACCAAGAAATGCGTCACCTGAAACGATATTAACTCTTCCACCACCACCACCTATGGCCTGAACGAGGATACCAGGCGAGAAATCACCATGAGTAAAAATATTCCCAGTATTATTTAGCTCCAATGGGCGCGTATTTTGTGCCGAATTGGCGCTGATTGAACCAAGCCTTGCATCACCATTCAAACTATTAACACTTCCTCCTCCTCCACCAATCGATTGTTGAAAGACTGCTGGCGATGATGATCCCCATGAGCCAACAGCTCCTGAATTGGTCAGCGTACTTGCACCAGATGTACCCGAACTTCTAATACTACCGAGTTGACCTTGACCATATCCATCGCGTGCATCTCCACCTCCACCTCCCAAGTTACTCAATTGAATAGGAACAGAATTTGGTCCTATTGATGTAATTGAACCTAGGTTCAAAACCTCCACTTCCCCGCCATCAGAGCCGGCGACACCCATAGATCCAAGCCGTAAGTCTCCGCTATTAATACTGTCAGTAACACGGCCACCACCACCGCCAATGCTCTTGGCATAAATGCCGACTCCACCATCCGCTCTAGTGGTAATTCCCCCCTTATTAACAACCAGTATGTTGCCACCAGAGCCACCTGTTCCACCACTACTCCCAAGGGTTACATCGTCTTGAGTAACCGCAACATCTCCGCCGCCGCCGCCAAGAGACAACGCCAAGATGCCAACACCATTTTCACCAGCAGTTGTAATCGAAGCATCTTTTGAATTAGTGATGGCAATAGCTCCACCATCTCCACCATCTCCACCTCTTGCACCCAAGCTAATACTTACCGGCGAAGTGCTTGAAAGAGAACCACCTCCACCACCTAAAGATTGAGAGTAGATACCATAAGACGAATTCCCTGTGGCAATAATTCTTCCTGAATTATAAATATCAATAGCTTTTCCATCTCCTCCTGAACCTGCTGTTCCACCAAAGTTCAAAGACATTTGCGACTCCGTTTCAGGTCGTCCTGCCTGAAACGCGACACGGCCACCTCCTCCTCCGATACTTTGCACAAATATGGAATGCGACTGTTCACCTGATGTTGTGACAGTCGAATAATTATCAAGAGTGACAGGGCCACCATCTCCCCCGGCGCCGGCCGTTCCTCCTACTTGGATATGCCCCTGGAAACTTCCAAAAGACCTATCCTTCGCTAAAGACATGTTTGATGATCCACCTCCACCGCCAATACTTTGAGCCAATAAGCCAACAGAATTATTGCCAGTGGTCAGCAAAGATGTTTGGTTTTCAATCGACACCAATTCCCCTTGACCACCACCAGCACCAGCACCACCCAGTGCACCAGTAATCGTGGTATTGGCAAGACTTCTTCCAGTTTTAACTTGACTCGCCTGGCCACCGCCGCCGCCAATAGATTGAACAAGAACAGCATTTGATGCCGCACCTGAAGTCATGATCTTTCCAGGGCCAGTATTTATTTTTATTCTTCCTCCATCCCCACCAGAACCTCCCTGGCCACCAAGTGATGCGGCAAAACCAATTTCTGCTTTACCTAAAGATGAAGACACTGCACCTGCAGAGCCACCACCTCCTCCAATGCTTTGAGCTATCAATCCCGCGGAAACAGGCCCAGAAGTCTGAAGATCAAGCTGTTTAAGATCGACTACAACGCTTGCTCCATCACCGCCTCCACCTGATGAGCCGGTTTTTGAGAATCCTGCACCAAGGGAATAATCGCTGTCAGTCGCGGAGGCGACACTGTTGACAATAGAAGATTGGCCGCCGCCACCGCCAATGGACTGCAGCAAGATAGCAGGGCTGATGGCACCTTCCGTTCTCACCTTTAGGGGTTCAATTGAACTTGTTGTTAATACAATTTGGCCTGCATCAGCTCCTTCCCCTCCCTGAGCTCCTAAGGCAACAGACAAACCGAGGCTGAGTTCTGATTCACTAGCTTGACTCGAACTGATAACCCTGCCGGCAGAACCACCACCACCGCCAATCGATTGCAGCGTCAATCCAGAAGAGTGATTGCCGTAGGTGTTAACGCTCCCGCTGAGATCTGCTGTCACTGAATCCGCATTAGCACCTGTTCCGCCCTTGCCACCCACAGCCACAGACATGCCAAGTGAAATGTCACTCTCAGCCGATAGCGACTTCGCGGAGACATTCGATGTGACAACACCTCCTTGTCCCCCGCCACCGCCAATCGACTGCAGCAAAAGACCATGAGAAGCATCGCCAAGACTTGTGGCCTGGATCTCACTATTCAGGAGAACCTTGCCACCAGACCCCCCATCACCACCTGAGCCACCCAATGCAAAGGTCGCCGAAAGATTGCCAGACGTTGCACCACTCGTTGTTTGAGATCCGATACCACCACCACCGCCAATGCTCTGCAAAACCATGGTTGGTGCATTTCGGCCTGTCGTGAGGAGTTTGATTTGCGCTGCTTTTTTGTTGCTGCCCAATGAAACAGAGCCAGCCTGACCGCCGCCCCCGCCGCTACCACCTCGAGAAGCAGACGCTCCGAGGGTCAATTCAGCACTCGAATCTGTAGTCGTTGAGCTGGTTACAGCACCACCACGACCGCCTCCACCACCCAGGCTCTGCAGAGCCAGGCCAATTGAACTATCACCGCGCGTTAAAACATCCAAGCCTAAGGAGGTGTCGGAGGTGATGGTGCCTCCATTGCCACCATCACCTCCGCTGCCACCTAACGACATCGCTAATGAGGCAGACAGCTTTTTAGCAGCTGCTGCGGTTGATTCACTCGTTGAAACTCCGCCATAGCCACCGCCACCGCCAATGCTTTGAATCAAGAGTCCATCACTACCAATATTTTGGGTGACAATATTTCCACTGAAATCCAGTTGAATGTCTCCACCATTACCCCCACTTCCTCCTGCTCCTGCAGACGATCCAGCAATTCCAAGTTCCAGTGATGAGCTAGATGAACTACCTGTCTGCAAATTGGCAATGCTGGTTGAGCTACCAGCCAGCCCTCCTCCGCCTCCTATGGACTGAGCCAATAAAGAAGGAGACAAGAATCCAGACGTCGTGATATCTCCACGAGCCGATACCTGAATTAATTTTCCGGACCCACCAGCACCACCCGATGCACCAAAACTCATCACTGAACCCATCGAACCACCTTGTGCCTCGGATGAAGCGCTACCTGCTACACCACCACCACCGCCAATAGACTGAGCTACCAAACCAGGCGAACCAATCCCTTGGGTCGAGATCGTTATGGGGAGAGGATTAAGCATTTGTCCTATTTGAATCTCACCTGCATCAGCACCATCTCCAGCAGCTCCACCAAAACTTGATAACGAGCCAAGTGCATACTTAGCCTTACTTTCACTTTCCAATGATTCACTAGAGGATCCTCCTACACCACCTCCACCTCCAATACTTTGCGCTAACAACCCAAATGAATGATGGCCACGAGTAGCCAACTGCAACTTACCTCCCGAACCGGAAGCTGGCAGCACGGTAACTGAGCCTGCTTTATTACCAGAACCACCTACTCCACCAATAGAAATTGAAGTGGATCCTTGAAGCTTTGTACCCGTTTGAGTCTTAGTAGATGCAAACGAATCCACCTGTCCACCTGCTCCACCCCCACCTCCAATTGATTGAGCAACAAGAGCAGAAGATGAATAGCCAAAAGTTGTAATCTGACCAGAGCCATCAATAGATATATCCCCTCCCATGCCACCACCACCACCAAGCCCTGCCTTCTGAAACCCAAGTGTGATGGGACGACCAGAAAAAGAGCTTGTCTCAGAATAAGAGCTTGAAGTTCCACCAGTTCCGCCTCCACCCCCAATTGACTGAGCCATCAATCCATAAGCAAAATCACCTGCAGTAAGAATTCCTACATCGAGCTGTTTCGAAAAGAAAGAAAGATCTAGATCACCACCACTGCCACCTAAGCCACCTTCCCCACCAAGACTAACTCCCCCATCTATCACAGCACTACTACTAAGATTAATCGATCGATTAAAGGTTGAACTTGAACCACCAGAACCACCACCTCCTCCTATCGACTGAACCACAATAGAAGGAGAAAAATTCCCGAGAGTTGAGATGGCAAAGTGATTAGTTGAGAATAAGATATCTCCTCCATCTCCTCCTCTAGCACCTGAACCCCCGACAGAAACGCCTAAAGATGCATTCGCTTTTTCACCTACAGTTCCACTTAACTGTGTATTAACTGAATTACCACCAAATCCACCACCACCGCCAACAGACTGCGCAATAATTCCAGGGGAGAAATGCCCAAATATTCTTTCACCTGACTTGGAGCCAGTACTAATAGACCCATTATTCTTGACAACCAGTTCTCCACCATCTCCTCCTGAGCCTGCTTGACCACCAACATCAACTCCTGCAGAAATTGATCTCGCACCAATCGATCCCAAAAGTGAGATTGCATTACCGCCAGCTCCGCCGCCGCCGCCTATTGATTGAGCTGAGATTCCAGAAGCAAAGTTTCCTTTTGTATTGACCTGACTAGATACGTTATTAATTTCAACATTACCTCCATCTCCAGCATTAGCACCGGATCCACCAATCGAAGAGAATGCATTCAGACTGGTACGCCCAGTTCCACTAAGAGAGGCTGAATAGCTCGTTCCACCTTCTCCTCCGCCGCCGCCGATTGATTGAGCGAGCACGCCATGCGAAAAATGACCTGAGGCAAAATCGGCGAAAGCGAGGCCAGTATTGATAACGCCATTATTCTCAATGCTTATAGAACCTCCATCACCAGCTGCACCTCCAGAACCGCCAATTGAGTTGAGCATCGATAACGTTGAGCTACCTGAGATAGAAAAGGATCCACTTTTACTAACGCCTCCTTTTCCGCCCCCGCCACCAATACTCATAGCGGCTATTGCAGAAGCCTGATCTCCTAGAGTGACTATGGATAATTCCTTGCTTATATCTGATTGATTATCGATAAAAATATCTCCTCCATTACCGCCAGCCGCAGCAGATCCACCAATCGAGTTATCGTTATTAACAAACGAATTTGAACTCAAAGTAAAGCTTCCTGCAATTGCTGATCCTCCATATCCGCCGCCACCTCCAATCGACTGAGCCAATATTCCGGGAGACAACAAACCTGAAGCATCTGAAGCAGCAAGGTCTCCAGTCATCAAATCAGAGGAATTAACAATTGTGATACCTCCTGCACTCCCTCCTGCTCCCGCAGCTCCTCCAATTGAGGTCCCAGAAGAAATGCCCCGAGCACCAACTGAACCACTAATATCTAGTGAACTGCCACCAAATCCACCACCACCACCTATGCTTTGTGCATAAATAGTGGGTGAGAAACTGCCACGAGAAGATAACAAATCTGCTGTTGATTCTATCGTTACAGATCCACTATCACCTCCAGATCCTCCTTTCCCTCCAAGACTGCCAGAGCCATCAGCAGATAGAGATCCAGATAGAGATGCTGATGCTAAAAGATTACTGCCGCCCGAACCACCGCCGCCGCCTATAGACTGAGCAGATAGTCCAGGAGAATGAGTACCATTCGTAAATATATTTGAGCTGGATGTTAAAACGACATCAGAAGAAGTATTCCCCGAGCCTCCTAAACCACCTGAGGAATAGCTGCCATCCATAGACAAGTCGCCAGAAACTGGGATTGAAAGAGTAAAAGCACTACCCCCTAATCCACCACCACCTCCAATGCTTTGAGCAGATAAACCTGGAGAGAATGAACCCTGCGTATTAATTGATTCGCCATTGGATTCAAGGCTGACTGATGATCCAAATCCACCACCACCTCCAGAGCCACCTAATGCAACAGAAGCATTGGCAGCTACGCTATCAGCAGCAGCAGATGAGATGCTGTAGCTGGTGCCACCTGTTCCGCCTCCACCACCAATAGATTGAGCAAAAACTCCAGGGGAGAAAGAGCCCTTGGTTGATATTAATTTGACGTCTCCCAAGTGGATATCAACAACACCTCCATTTCCACCACTACCAGCACTGCCTCCAAGCGAAACATTGCCATTCAAGGCTCCTATACCAGCAAAACTAGCGCCTAGTCCTGTACTAGCTCCCCCATTGCCTCCTCCTCCTCCAATCGATTGAGCAAGAACTCCTGGAGAGAAAGAAATTGGTGTAGAGACTAAATCTTGGAAAGATAAGCCGCCAACATAGTTACCAGCTAGAGATAATGATAAGTCACCTCCATCTCCACCATCTCCGCCCTTTGCACCAACTCCTACAACACTACTAAGAGCAGCTATTGGATTAATTGAAATGCTGCCACTGGTGGCACTTCCACCAGTGCCACCTCCACCACCAATACTCTGAATATGGACAACAGGAGAATGAGAAGCATCTGTCGCGGAGATTGTATTAATCGAAGCATTAACATCCCCACCCGAGCCTGCGCCAGCACCTAAGCCTCCAACAGAGACAGAGAAGGATGCAAACGCAGATCCACTTGCAGCTATTGAACTTCCACCAGTTCCACCTCCGCCACCAATACTGCTTAAATAAATTGCTGGTGAAAACAAATCATTAGTAGAAAAAAGGCCTTGGATATCAATTGCCTGGGAATCATCACCAAGATCACCAGCATCTCCTCCGCTTCCTGCTTTACCGCCAACCGAAACAGAAGCGGCTCCTATTCCTGCGACACCTAAACTCATACTGGATCCACCTGTTCCACCTCCGCCTCCAATACTGTTGATGTTGATTCCTGGCGAAAACAACCCATCACTAAGAGCTTGCCCATCAAATTGAATTTGAACACTGCCACCTTCCCCTCCTTCTCCTCCAGCTCCACCAACAGAAACAGATGCTGCTGCTATGCCTCCGGCACTTAAGCTCATGCTGGATCCACCAGTTCCTCCTCCTCCTCCAATACTTTGGAAAGACAGCGCTGGTGACTGAAAGCCATCTGTTGCATAAGTTCCAAACATTTTTGAATTAATTAATCCAGAGTCACCTCCATTACCTCCTTGACCACCAACAGATATTGCTGAGGCAAGAGTTCCACCTGCGCTCATTGATGTTGAATCGCCTCCTTTCCCGCCACCGCCACCAATGCTCATGGCAGCAAAGGCAGGCGAAAATGAACGAGAAGTAGATGCTAATGAGCCAAAACGATAATCATTGCCAATGTATATTTGCCCTCCATCGCCACCGCTGCCGCCCTTGCCGCCTACGGCAACACTGGAACTGGATGTTGTACTAGCCGAAATAGAAAAAGCACTGCCGCCAGATCCACCTCCGCCACCAATACTTTGAAGCAATATCCCTGGCGAATGATTGGCTCGTGTTGAGATAGCAGCTTCAGAAGATGATTCTGATGAATTCAGGTAAACATCACCAGCATTACCTCCAGCGCCACCCTCTCCACCATCTGCGCCACCAACATGAAGGCTACTTACACTCCCCGAGTTCGCATTACCTCCATTACCTCCTCCTCCTCCGATCGATTGAATCTGCATCCCCGGCGAATACTGCTCGTAAGTCGTTATAGAGGCATTAGCAAGAATTGCTTTTGCCAATCCTCCATCGCCTCCTTCACCTCCATAGGAGCCAATAGCCAGAATCCCAGTATTCGTTCCAGCGCTGCCACCACCTCCGCCAATACTTTGAATAAGAACTCCAGGAGAATACGAGCCAATAGGCTTCGTTTTACTGCCAGTAATTATTGCCCCTCCTGTTAATTGAACGTTTGCCTCTTTTCCATCACCTCCACCTCCTGCCTGAGAGCCGACAGTATTTAAAGAGGTTTGATAGCCAACATTTCCTCCAGCACCACCAATACTCTGAGCCAGGATACCTGTTGAATAATCACCAAATGTTTTCACCTTACCTGAAGTCATTTCAACAAGTGCATTTCCTCCATCACCACCAGCTCCACCCGAATTGCCAGCTGCTTGATACAAAGATGTACTGCCAGGCACAGCACCACCTCCACCTCCAATGCTCTGCGCATTAATGCCAACAACAGAATTACCAGAGGTGATAATTGTGCCAGTGTTAATAACTGAGACGTTGCCAGAGACTCCACCAGTTCCACCTTCAGTTCCTCCATAAGTAATCAATGAAGTACCTCCTGATGCTTGACCTCCTTGACCACCTACGGACTGCATGAGGATCCCAGCACCTCCTAAAGCATCATCAGAAAGAATAGAGGCTTGAATGACACCATGATTCTCAACATTCACTGGGCCAGAAAATCCACCATCTCCGCCATTTGATCCTCCAGCTATCCATGATTTTTCCCCTGCATCACCACCTAAACCACCAGTACTTTGGGCAAAAAGACCAAGCACAGGATTTTTAGCCAACACCTTAATAACAGAGCCATTATCAGCAGTAAGGGAAACAGAAGAAGGATCTTCTCCCTTTAAGACTCCACCATTCCCACCATTTCCACTACCAGTCCCCGACCAAGTTGTATTTCCTCCTTTCCCTCCATTACCTGCAGCACCCGAAGCAATAGCACCTATAAAATATCCATTTAGATCAACAGCATATCCAAGATCAGCATCCCCTTGATTATTAATAAATACTCCAGCACTAAGTCGAACATCTACATTTCCTGGATTGCCACCATCAGCACCACTAACTCCACTATGAAAGCAGCCGCCGCCGCCGCCGCTGCCGCCTTCACCACCCGAAGATTGCGCTCCTGCTAAACCTGGGAATGAGTCGAGTTCTTGTAGCTGAAAATCAATATCTTGGCCATCTCCACCGGTTTCACCATGTGTTGCACTTTCAGTACAACTAGCGCCTTCGCCACCTTCACCATTGCCGCCAAAACTATAAATGAATGGATAAGTAACATTCCCCTGGTATGAGTAAGGACTTTGTGCATCACTAAAATTATTTTCCTCAACTGGATCTGCAAAAGCTGCTGAAGCCAATTGGTTAAAAATAAATACTGCAGAAAAAATCTGCAAAGGTAAGGTTGCTTTTTTGATTTGCCATTAGCAAGTCTCTTGAAAGCTAGTCAGAAGACCAATCAAGAGCAACCACCAACAGTCAACAACCACACTGGACATGAAAGATTGCTCAACTTTCTCGAGAAGAATTCACAACGCCTACCGAGCCTGACCACATTCAACGATTAATACGATGGCATTATCATGCAAAGATATATTTGCGGATAGGCCCGAGCGAATCAAGCCTCTGCCGTATCACGACATCTTTTACTCGTGATATTCATTTGCAGCATCGCGATTATTTGCCAATACAAAAACGCGAAAAGATTCGATCAAGCACAGCTTCTGTGATCTCCTCGCCAGTGATCTCACCCAAGCTGCTGATCGCTTGCCGCAGATCAATGGTCCAGAAATCCCAGGGCAACTGGTGCTCTGCTGCTTCCTGACTACGGCCCAAGGCCCCAGCAGCGGCGAGAGCCAAATCACGCTGACGTTGATTGAGAGCGACTACTAACCCCTGCGATTCGCTGGCCCCACAAGCCTTCAAAACAGCTTCAATCAAGGCCTCTTCTCCTTGCCCAGTGAGTGCGCTCAACATCACATCCGGGGTTTTGGCATCAACCTCATTGCTAAGCGAAGCAGCCATCAGCGAAGCAGCCATCGAGGCAGGCTGAAGATCAGCTTTATTACCCACAAGAAGCCTTGGCAGATCATCTGGGATCTGAGCGAGCAACGCCGCATCGTCGTGTGTCCATCCCAGGCTGAGATCAAACACCAACAACGCCACATCAGCTGCAGCGAGAGCCTGATGGCTACGATCTATCCCAAGTTGCTCCAACGCATCTTTGGTGGCGCGAATGCCTGCGGTGTCAACCAAGGTGATCGGCACACCCTCCAGCACAATCTCGCTCTCCAAGACATCCCTGGTCGTACCAGGAAGATCCGTCACGATCGCCCGCTCCCGGCGGCTGAGGCGATTCAACAGGGAGCTCTTGCCAACATTAGGGCGACCAACCAGAGCCACCTGTAGCCCCTGACGCAGCACATCACCACGCTTGGCATCTTCAACAAGCTGTTCGAGCTCTCGCCGCACGCACTGCAACTCAATTAACAACTCAGCACCATCAAGAGGGGGAAGATCCTCCTCAAAATCAACCCTAGCCTCCAGCTCACTGAGCTGATCCAACAACCTTTCCCGCAGGGAGGTGATGCGGCGCTGAATACCTCCATCGACTCCCGTCATCGCCAACTGGGCTGCTCGACGACTACGCGCCGCCACAAGTTCACTGATCGCTTCCGCCTGGGTGAGGTCAAGCCGGCCGTTGAGCACCGCCCGCTGGCTGAACTCACCAGGCAGTGCCCGACGCACATGCGGCTGAGCCAACACACGCTCAAGCACCCGCTGAACAGCCATCAATCCACCATGACAGTGGATCTCCACAACATCCTCGCCAGTGAAACTGCGTGGCCCCTTCATCAGCAACACAAGAACTTCATCGATCCGTTCCTGGCCGCACTCATCCATCACATGGCCATACAACACACGATGACTAACCCAAAGTTGTTTCCCCGGGATCGACACCACACTCCGCCCAACGACCTCAGCCGCAGGCCCAGAAAGCCGCACCACAGCAATACCCCCTTGGCCTGGTGCGACCGCCGTTGCCACTGCGGCAATCGTTTGTTGATGCGGGATAGGAGAAGACATCATCACTGGCACCTTCAGCCCTTCCTACGATCAACGCCACCCTGCAGCACCATTGCTTCGGTCTGGCCATGATCCAGCAAACCCTCCAGGGCATCAGCAGGCGACTGCGCCGCTGGCTTGTTTGGCTCTGGCAGCAAGAAGGAACGCCAGGGCAACGGGCGCGAGGGGTCGCAGCGGGAGTGTTCAGCGGCTGCTTCCCTTTCTTCGGGTTACAGACACTGCTGGGTGTCGCCTTAGCCAGTGTGGTGCGCGGCAACCATGTACTTGCAGCCATAGGCACCTGGATCAGTAACCCGATCACCTATTTGCCGCTCTATTGGTTCAACTATCAAGTTGGCTGTTACCTGATTGGCCAAGGCCAAAATGACTTTGACCTCACTCAACTCAATGACCAAGATCTTTGGGCTCAAGGCTGGGCCTTCAGCACTCGCCTTTTACTTGGATCAAGCTTAGTAGGAGCAAGCGCAGCTCTATTCACAAGCTGTGTTGTCTATGGATTGCTCAAAGGGCCAGCAAAAGCAAAATCACGACAGCGAGTTTTTCGCAGGCGAAGCCAAAGTAAACATGACTAAACCAAAATTAGCTTACCTAGGCTGAGATCTACTGAATGCCAATCCTCTTAGGAATCAAGCGAAAGGCCTGTATTGAATGTCAAAGATGATGGGGCTGTCGAGAGTTATCTCAATAGCTATAATTATAAAAGATTTAAATTTATCGCCATAAAATCACAACCTCAAGCTACAGTTAATGCAATCAAAGAGATTGATGGAGCGATCTCCTCCGACCATGAGTGGGTGAATTTCACGATCCTGAATATCAAGTACAGGAGCTAAGACAGCCTATGCCTCCACTACCCCCGCAACTGATACGTCGTGCACTTCTTCTCGACGTGGTGCTGGCGTTGGTCTTCCTCAGCCTCTCTTTATTTGCCGAAGAACAGGTCTGGCGTTTGATCTGGGGTTGCGGCGCCTTGCTCGCAGTGGTCGATGCCCTTGTAGCCAATCGATTCCTTGATGAAGAAGACCTAGACTGAGGAAAATAACTACAATTGTCTGCATTTAAGCTCTTCCCTTATAACATCTCTATTGAGATGAGTTTATTTTTCATCAATCTGGCCTTTAATACAAAAGTTACAAGAGTGTAAAAAATCAGTTCGATGACAACCTCAACTCCTGGACCAGTAAAAGGCAACAGCATTGATGCTAATTCGAGAATTAACGTGATTATGGCAATAGAACGTACAACAATATAGACACTAAAAAATATCAACCCCCAGGAGATAGGACTGGAAGGGGAAAGAGTCAATCCCTTAAACACTTGCATTAGTCGGGCAGAGATAAATTTGGTCAGAGAACTTAGGCCTTCTATTAGCTGCAGGTATTTTCTTTGCAGTCATTGCTTGATGTTCATCGTAGCAACCACTACCTTCTCTAAGGCTAGCGTTCTATCAACAGTGATGCAGTATTGAACTGATTGTATTCACCATCAGTCCAGCTGTATGCGACATCCGAATCCACCTGCTTCACCTTCATGCTCTTACGATCTGTCTTGAGAACCTGTCCCCTAGCCCTGAAATTTCCTTTTATTCCATCCTTATTGACCTGAACGTATATTGCTCCTACTTCAAAGCCTCTATCACTGCAGAATATTTCATCAAAACAAGTATGTACAGTAACTGCATAATCATCAGATACAAAGCCAGCCCCAGCAGCGTAAGTATTTGAACATCTCCAACTGCCACCAGTTATCAAACCTGACTTTGCACCAGAGGCTAAATTTTCATTCCATCCAATAGCCTCAAATGCTGCACAACCAGCTTCTGCCCTTACAACAAGTGTCAAGCCGGTACAGCAGGCCGTCACCACTGCTCCGAACATAGCCAGGGTCAAGACTTGAAATGTGTTCAGGTGTTGGGGCAAGAGCAGTATTGGCTAGCTATAGAGGCTCCAATGACTAAGATAAGCCAAACCTGTGGAAGAAGGTTACCGTTACCCAAATCAAGAAATATGGCAGGCATACCATAACCTCCCTCAATAGTTCGAAACTTTTAACCGGGCCAATCGTCTCTTTGTAAGCAGATAACACATTTGTATTGACTGCTGATCGGGCATAACAAAGCAATTGGTTTAAGAATGGTCGTTTTGAAAGTGATCAAATCACTTTGACACCTCAGCAGTGATAAATGATCACTGCTGAGGTGTCTCGCTTCACTCACGTTACTTAGTAGGTCATCAAGGATCGAATTGACTGAATAAAAGTAGCAAGCATCGTAGTAATACCAGAGCTTTCTGAGGTTGATATTAAAACGATACCTACTAGGCAAAAAGAATAATTTAACTCGTGATTGTGCGACGTTTGACTGCAAGAAAGCCACCAAATGCTATAGGGATAAGAGCTACCAGTGCTGCAATTGCCAGGATAGTAGGAAGTGAAAGATCTGACATCGTCTTAGTACAAGTGACAGAGCTATTTTACTCGGATGTCAAGGTCGCAGCAGGAAAACCGGTGCCATGTTGCATCAACAACATCTACGCCTCCTTCTCCACATTCTGTGAATGAATATATTCTCATAAATCATTCTATGGTCAAGTGAAGCAAATACTCACAGTTGTATTCTCTGCCATTTTATTAACCATATCTGCAGACGCTCAATCCACATCATCATCCTCTCGGCAAAATTGCTCACACACTGTTGCCGGTCAACCAACGATTCGTATACTTTGCCGGTGGATGTCAGACGCTGACACTGGCAACAGCAATTTGTGGACCACGAAAGCACTGGCGAGACCCACGAACTCAACGGACTCTCTCCAGAGTGGCGTGCTGATCCTAAGATCATCAACAAATACAAGCCAAGTGTCTGTCGACTGTGATTCAAGCTTTTATTATTTTAATTCTATCTATGGGGCCTGTTTCAATTTAGATATTTATAATGTTTACAATGGGAATTGCCTAAAGAAGGGCTAGCATCTAAAATGCAACGGTATTAAGTCTACCCCTAATGAATCGGAAGTCAACATGAGTAGCAGTGAGAAAGAGCTTGATCTGCGTATTGATCGTCTTCAGAAAGAATTAGCATTGGCCGAGCAAGAAAGAGATATTCTACGTGCGACTATGATGCAGAAAAAGATTCTCATGAGACTCCTTAAAGAGAATCCTTAGAAGCAGGGTTAAAGCCAAGTTGCAAATGGAGTTGTTTAGATTGGTCACATAGAAACCAGCTCTCATTTACATTGAGACTGACTAAAAAATTCATTTGGTCTGCATGGAGGCTAGGCAGTGAAATAGCCAAATATGAATCTAGGCCCCAATCAAGTAGGATCGACTTAATAGCAACAACATTATTTCACAGATCTCCGTCGACTTACTTTCAAGGTTAGGCATCAAATAAAGCTAACTCCAATCAGATTATTTTCATTAAAAGTAGCAACCAAATCGCACCTTCACCTCTACTTAGGGTGGGGCGCAAATCCTTGACGCTCTCGTTTTGCATTTATTCCTATTAAAGTAGATACCACAAAAGAGCAATCTCCTATGGCTGTCAAGTTCACCTTTGAATCTCAGACGGAGATTTATTACATGTTGAAGGCCTTAAACCAGACTCAATGGTGTGTTGAGAATGGATTGCTTGAAATGGACAGGAAGTCGCTCAAAGGTTTTCAGACATTACGCAAGAAATTTGCAGACTTCGCATTAGAGAATCCATAGCTTAGATCGTCATTGTTAGGTTAGCTTGTCTTTCTTATACTGACCAGGCTTCTTTGACTTAACTTAAGCAGGCTTACTATGATGGGAACTAATCTCAGGCTTAAGCCGACTGGCTAATTCTTGGTTACTAGTGATCCAACTAGTCATGCAGCATTTGCATGAACAGGTGATTGCTTGGGCATTAATTAGTTTTTCGGGACTTGATTAAGAATGCCCTCAATCATCTCAGACAACAACTAATCGTTATCTACATCAAGTCATTTGTGGGAAAAGGCATCACCTCTAATCAAAAGAGCATCGTAAACTTGCTTAAAGAAATACTAACTCCATCACCAACAGTAATCTGCTCATCTTCAGCAGATCAGCAAGAATCAATCAAATTCTTTAACGCGACTGAAGATATAGGCTTCAGCGACACGGTCAACTTCAGGGTGGAACCAGCATTGCCAGCAGTGACTGTTAGCCACCTTGCTCTCATTAATCTAGCTTTTCTGTCTCTACATGTTTGCAATGGTCTGGAAGATGGCATCATCTGATTCACTGAGAGAAAGTGCATCTATGTCTTGTAGATCAACTGGTAGAAACATCACTTCTTGAGCAGACCATTTTCTTGAGAGAGGCTTATCTTGCTCTTGATGATTGTGACTGCTGTGATAAAGGCAGTTTTATCTCTACCATGATTGAACTTTCCTTAGTAAGATTTGCTCAAACCAGATCAAGCCGCATGCCCAATACGCAACAAGAGCTGCTCAACAAAATCGATTTTTTTCAGAGTCAAGAAGGGATCCTGGTCGGAACTGTCTTCTTAGCTGTTCTTTGGTTGATACTCGTTCTACTGGATAAGTACGGAAGGCGGATTGGCCCTCTGGTAGCGAGATCCATCCGAAGACCCTTATTGCTTGGATTTAGTTCAGCTCTTTACTTGGGTTGGCTGTTACACCTCTTGGAACTGCAAGCTAAGGCCTTGTTGCCTATTAAAAGTTCAGCAGTCTCAACTGCACTGGTGGTGATCGCTCTTGGCTGGGCCACGATCAATCTCGGCCGGGCTCTGCTCCTGCAATCAAATCGCATTCAACTCTGGCTGAAGGTAGAAGATCCCAGAGATGAGGCCATGTTGACGACCTTATTGGATCGAGTTTTCACCATTGGAGTCATTGTTTTAACTATCGCGGCCCTGATGGTGACTTTTGGGGTGTCTACCGCTGCAGTAGGCGCTTTGCTTGGTGGAGCAGGCATTGGCCTCGGCTTTGGGACACAGCAGATATCTCAGAATTTCCTTGCAGGGTTCATGCTCTTTTTTACTCGTCCATTCTCAGAAGGTGACTGGATTAGCGTCTCGAGCTTTGATGATGGAACAGTTGAGAAAATTGGCTGGTATCACACCCGCATTCGTACCTTTGATCGTCGACCACTCTATATCCCAAATTCGATCTTTGCGACTACTCCGATCGAGAATCCGGGTCGAATGTATAATAGAAGAATCAAGGCCAGCATTAGTCTTCGCTACGAAGATCTGCCCCGTATCGAAGCGATTACCAAGAATGTTCGTAGTCTGCTGTTAAACAATCCCGACATAGATCAAAAACAGAGCATCTTAGTGAATTTCAACGAATGGGATAGCTCCTCTATCAACATGATGGTGTATTGCTTTACTAAAACAACTGTTTGGAAAGACTGGCTGGATATTCAACAGGAGGTCTTCCTCCAGATTGCAGACATTGTTCAGAAAGCTGGTGGTGATTTTGCGTTCAATTGCGCCACCCTCTATCCGGCGCCAAACCTGAACGATGACAATCCAATTAGTCGCTTGGGTGAAGATCTAAAATCGAACAGATCGCTGCTGTAAAAAAGGCTCGCATCTATCAACTATAGATAGGAGTCAAACGACTCCAAGCAATTGATATGTGGCTAGAGCAAAGCAAAACCATTAGATTTTAATTGCAAAGAATAATTTTCCTCTCAATCTCATATGTTCTAAGCAAGGCATGCCGGAATCGAATGAACATGGCATGATCCACATCTATCAATCACAGAGGTTAAGCTTTGGTTTTATAGTTTATTTCCTTTTGCATAGGGTGAGTTATCATAGGCTTTGGTTAATAACTGACGATATTCTGGATGCCATTGAAGGTTAGGACGGCTTCGACGTGCATTAAGGAGCATAATAACTCCAAAAATGAGCATTAATGACGCCTGACATGAGGCTAAAAGTGGAGAATCACTGAACAGATTAAGCATAGAGCTTCATTGACTATCAATATCATTATATTGGCTAGTCAAGAGGAGATTAAAATCAATCGAATTTTTGCTTTATCGACTTGTTGGCTTTACCAAGCCATCTGATAGGTAGTGTCCTAATTGGAGATTCAAAATCTCCATTTAAACAGCCATGAGAACACTAATAAGCAAACTTACCTATTCTTGTGCTCCCTCATATTTGCTACACGGCCAATAAGAAGATGCTATGCAAGCTTTAATCTCAGCGTGTGGCTTTCATCTGTAGACACTCATGCATACAGACGATCAGCAATCACCTCAATTGCTTAATCATTTAATATCCTTATATCCAAAGCTGCCTAGCCGAATGAGGCAGTGGCGCACATAATAGATACTGAACGAAATACATTCTCAATAACTCAGGCAATACTTAGCTTGATAGATTCTAAGACAATGATTTTATTAAATACAGCAATTATAAGGATTGCAATAAATTAAAAGAAGATAGGCCTGCGGCCAAATGAAGGCTTTCTGCGACACATCTCTCCCTAAAAAGTCTTTGATATTTCATATTCAATTATGCAGTCTGGTAAGCTGCTCTTAAGGCTTGCCGACAAAATTAATCCCGTTTTTTTGTGAGCTGCTCCCAAGCACTGGCAGAGAACTCTGGCCTAAGCAATATCTTCTAAATGTAGATGCCGACAAGCCAATATACCTTAACGATAACCATCTGTAATTGTAGACCACTTGGCTATTGAAAATGGCCAAGTTTTATACTTTAAGATCTCTTTGAGTGTTGTTAGTATATTCAAGGCATTGGTGATTGCATCCCAGCATCTACTTTTGAAGTCAAAACATGCCTAATTTAAGAACGCAGAATCAATTACATGCTTTAAATTTTCCTTTTCCTACTTTACATTGTGGACATTTCCAATCTCTGGGCAAATCAGCAAAGCTCGTACCTGGTGGAATCCCATTTGTTGGGTCACCAACCCTTGGGTCATAGACATAGGTGCAAACCTTGCAGGCGTACTTTTTCATTGTTCGATTTAAGCTTGTGCGTAAGCTACTATAGTTGCTATTAAGCTATTACTGTGAGGATTGAAAAGTAGATTATGGATGCCATTCCTTGGGACATAATAGGCGCCGTCATAATATTGCTAGTGGGTGTGGGATGGTTTTTGTACTACATATTTACGATGGATAGTCAAGAGTAGTTCCTTTTCTCAGCCTATTGAGCTCTTAAGACTTTTGGGGATGAGCATAGCTAAATTCCATACAATCACTATCACGTAAAAATCATGTCAGCATGCCATTTCATCGGCATCTTATTCTAGGTATTGGAACGATAGTTTTTTTATATCCTTTGAGGGTAATTCGCTCTTGGCTGCTTAATCTGATACAGCACTATTTTTGCAGAGCTTAGTCTGTGCAAAATTAATCCCTCGAGAAGATCTCATACAGAGCCTTTACTCAATGGAAAGCACAATTTACTGATAGCATCAACACTAAGATATTCTTTAGCGAGTGATCGCTTTGTTGATTTAGGTGAGCAAAGTGCCCCAGTAAGATTAGCATTCTCCTGGCAAGTTATGAAAAGTGCTTCTTCATAGTCAGAGAACTTCAGCAGGAGATTACACCCTATTCTCAAGAAGATTTGAAACTTGATTGAGCGGGCTCAAGATATCTAGTGTGTATTGATAAGATATTAATCTCTTTTAATGAATGAAAGCAGTGCTGGTCTGCCAAGTATTAGAAATAACGACTATTTTTTGGGTTGACTTTATGATACCTAGGTCTCTTTCTCTCAGCTCTAGTTTCTGGCAGCATCTGAGAAATATAACAGTCGCCAGAGAGTGCACAACAGGGCAATAGCAATGATTAATGCAATAGGATGGCCCATAGAAGCATATAATAACTGTTATAGAGCCAAGTCAAGGCCTGGGTCTATATCTTGATTCTCAACAGTATGGTAGAGGCTTGTTTTCGCTCATTTCAATTATAAACTGGTAATTATATTACCTTTTAGGTCAAGCCACCTTGAATAAGGTTAATACTCATTCGGCTTGCCCAGTAAAGGTCCATCTGTAATCTTTTGCGCGAGACAGTTTCTTGATGTTTCCCTTAGCCTCCCTAACCATTTTTATTTTCCCTTCACGTTTACGACCTGCCCAATTCCCTCGATATACATGTGCACTATTTAAATTTATGAGTGTTTATACAGATTGTCCTATTCGATTTCTCGGCGATACTTTAACAATGTTAATATCTTTTACCATGAAATTTACTTTTGAATCCCAATCAGAAATTTATTACATGCTAAAAGCATTGAATGAAACCCACACTGCCATAGAAAATGGCCATGTGGGACTAATCAATGATCAAACTCGTAAAGAGTTTGATTCATTGAGAGATAAATTTCAAGACTTTGTCCTTTCCAATCTCTAGCTGTTAAAGCGCCTAGTGGTCCGCATCATTGATTTAGCATTAAGAATAGAGCTCCCTATCTAACCTTGACTGCAAAGGTCATTTCAGCTGCTCACTTGTTGCACTCCCTCAAAATGTGTCATAAGGGGCCTTGCGCTTCAGGGGGATACCTCCTTTTTTTGCAGGTCAAGCTTTTCACCTTATTTAGATGCGTATCACCAGACTACTGCTTGTATTTCTATAAGTTTTGGACATTATTTCCATAGCCTCGGATTCAAAGTATACTGTTGTTGACAACATATTGATTGAGCCATCGCCCCACTTTAATTGAATTCACAACGACCATCAAGAGAATAGTATTTAAGAACAGAGCCAAGTAAATTAAAAGCTTAGCTTTTCGTGTTAGAGACTGTTATTATATAATCAACCAAGTGCAAGGCCATTGAGATCTTTATCAAGGCTCCCGATTTTAATGACAACTCTGCTTTCATTTCTATTCTCTAGCCCAAGTAGTGCTCAGGCTCAATCACAACAAGAAGTCGGCATCAAAATCAATGGTGACAATGGAAATACTTACTTTTTCAGTCAAGCTAATGTTGCCTGTGAAGATAAAGTTGGTTCTTATCAATTCCCTACTTCAACTTGGTGTAAGGCGAATGGTTTTTCAGAAGACCTTACGGGGCAACGAAAACCTTACACTGGTTGGCAACTTTGTGCCATTACATCTCGATATCTTGCGCCCCCAGAATATAGTAATATCAATTCAGTGACCTGTACAGCTGCGCGCAAGTCCGGAAAACTTCCTGAGATGATTGAGTAGTGTTGTAGTTGTTTGTTGTCTGCGTATCGAAGAGGCCATCAGGTTTCATGTTTCCAAGTTCTTATCTTGGGTATCCACTTTTTGCTTAGGATTGAATTGTTAGAAGCTTTTCTATGATCATAAATTTTTCCTATATGAACCCTTGCTAAAACGATAACGCCAATAATGATTGGCAACTATGGCTAGATGCCCGTTCCTTGCTTTCAGTTTTTTTCTATTATGCCGCGTAGTAGATTAAGCAATTTGTTATGCAATATTCTTATTGCATAAGTGCATACATCAACGCAAAAGTACTCCTATGCAGTAGAAATTATATGTTGACAAAGCCAGCTTAAATCTCTCTTGAGTCCTGCTTTCTTCAATACCACCGGACGCAATATTTTCAGAGTGATTGAGAGGAGAATAGATGATCATCACGAGTTCATTTACTTATCAAGTCGTCAATGCGCCTGGATTGGCCATATTGTCAACATTGTTTGTACAACTAATGGGCATTGATCTACATTGCAAGGGAAATATCTGCTGAGCTTGGTTCAAGCACACTGGAGCTCCCCCGATGCTCCAGTGTGCTCTATCTCATAGTCTCTTGCCATGCAGCAACGGATTTTTCAAATTCATTGACTTGGCAGCCATGAAATGGCTCATTTCTTTTTTGAACAACGAATTTGCGTGTGCTTGCTGAAGCTAGTGGTGATGCAGCAATCCAAACTAGTCATGCATGTTTTACACATGTATCAGGCTTCTGGTTGCTTACTTTCTATCTCAGGATATCGACAAGGCCATGTCATGAATGGTTAGAATGGCGAGCTAATTTGCTTTTCTTTCTATAAACCTAAGATCGCAATTAGTGGGAAACCAGCAGTTGGAAGCTTTTAGCAACACTTAGCTCACCCGGCTCCACGTCTATACATTCTTCAAAGCTTCTAGTGTCAATCTTTTGTGCTTGCATCTACTTTGACCCATCGAAGTATGGATGATTGATCAGTCTTGATCGAGCCAGCACTGATTGGCATCAGGGATTGTTTGGCCCTTGTTTGAACTTTAAAGCTGATCAAGACGACTGGATATGCTTGATCACGTGGCCAAACCATCACCAACTGAACAGAAGAACCGCAAGCGCCCACGCTTTTGGCTTGGACCTTTGTTGGTGGGTGGGTGTTTTGCCCTGGGCTATGGCATGACCCAGAGGATCATGATTCTGCGTGGGAACACGCAGCAGCCTCAGCAGCAGTCTTTTGGACCGACTCCTTTGCCATTCCCTGGAGAGCGCCTAGAAGGACTGCGTCGACGGCATGGTGGCAGCAGTGCAGATCTACAGGCGGACGTCGCTGCCAAAGAGGCCAAAGTTGCAGCCAAACGTAAGGCCAAAGAGCAAGCTGAGAAGCAGGCAAAGCAGCAAGCAGAGAAGTTGGCTGCTGCCGCTGCTCTTCGCCGTGAACAGGAGCTTCAAGCGATTCGCCAAGCCACAGAAGCCGACTCGGCAGACCCCGGTCTGGCTGACCCCGCTCTGGCGGCTCCAGAACTGCCTGCACCAATCAACCCTCAGGGAACAAGACCTGCTCAACCAGTAGCTCCAAAGCCCAAGCCTGCAAGCACACCAGCATCAAACTCTCTTGGCAGGCCAGCCCCCCTTCAGCCAGTAGCTCCAAAGCCCAAGCCTGCAAGCACACCAGCATCAAACTCTCTTAGCAGGCCAGCCCCCCTTCAGCCAGTAGCTCCAAAGCCCAAGCCTTCAAGCACACCAGCATCAGATTTTCTTCGCAGGAGAGACTCCCCTCAACGGCCGCACTCGCCAGTCTCAGACTTTCTTAGGAGGAACTATCCCTAAAAGCCCTTGAAAGTGATCACCCCATTTCCAAGCGACCCACCTCATACTTTGACAAGGCCTCCCAACGCTCCTTCAGTGCTTTGATTGTGAGTTGGATCTGCCACAGTTTCAGACATCCGTGCTGTGGTCATGAGTTCTCCTGATTCCCTACTCAGAGCGACCTTGAACCGCTTAGCAGCACGATTGGGTCATGGGCTTGCTGACACTGCTGCTGGCCTGGCATTGCTGGCGCAGGATGCTCCAGAGCGCTTTAGCAAGGAATGGGATCTTTTTCAGCAAGAGGTGATTGCAGAGGCCGATCGTCTGGAGCAGGAATCTGGCGAGGTCAGTGAGGCAAAGGCAACCTCATCGCCAGTTTCTAATCAAGATCAGGCTCAGGATCAGATCGATCGTCTTAGGGCAAAGGTGGCAGACCTCAATCGCCAGGTTGAGATCAACCAGTAATGGCTTGTCCGTCCCTGCTGGTAGCGATTCGGCGTGGGCTGCGTGCGCTGCGTATTTGGCGTGCAGTTTTGACGTTAATCATCTTTGTTTGGTGGGATGCCCGTCAATGGACTTATCCAGGTGGTTGTACCAGTGAGCGGCGGCAGGCCCGCCAAACGATTCGAGCTCGTTGGCTCACTACAGAATTGCTCCAACTTGGTTCCGCTTTTATCAAGCTTGGCCAGTTGCTCTCGGCACGTCCTGATGTTTTGCCAGTTCAATGGGTATCTGAACTGGCTGATCTTCAGGACAAGGTCCCTGCATTTAGTTTTGAGCAAGCTCAAATTCTGCTGGAGCAAGAATTGGGGGACCGCTGTGCAGAGATCATTGATCTTGATGATCAGCCCCTTGCAGCCGCCTCCCTAGCTCAGGTTCATCGCGCCAGTCTGCGCAGCGGTCGGCAAGTTGTCCTGAAGATTCAACGGCCCCGCCTGGAGCGATTGTTTCGCCTGGATTTGCAAATCATGCAGCAGGTCGCTGCTGTACTGCAACGTCACCCCAAATGGGGACGAGGACGCGACTGGGTTGGGATTGCTCAGGAATGCCGTCGGGTCTTGTTAAGGGAGCTCGACTTTCGTGTGGAGGCTCAGTACGCAGCTCGGTTTCGTCAACAGTTTCTTGATGATTCTCGTATTCGCGTGCCTGCAGTGGTCTGGGAGCTCAGCACCCGGCGTGTTCTTTGTCTCGATTATTTGCCAGGCATCAAGGTGAATGATCTTGAGGCTTTATTGAAGGCCGGAATTGATCCCTCGGCCGTAGCGGAGCTTGGAGCCGCCAGTTATCTGCAGCAGCTCGTGCGATTCGGTTTTTTTCATGCCGATCCCCATCCAGGCAACCTTGCCGTGGCCCCTGATGGAGCTCTCATTTACTACGACTTCGGCATGATGGGGCTGCTCTCCGATTCTTTGCGACATCGGCTCGGTTCGATGATTCGTGCGGCGGCAGCTAGAGATGCGGCAGCCCTGGTTGAGGAGTTGCAGGCTGCGGGTTTGATTGCTTATGGCATCGACGTTGGACCTGTGCGGCGGTTGGTGCGAGTGATGTTTCAAGACGCTTTGACGCCCCCCTTCAGCGCCAATGTGATCGAGAAACTTTCCGGAGATCTGTACGAGTTGGTTTATGGCCAACCCTTTCGGCTGCCAGTTGAGCTGATTTTTGTGATGCGTGCTCTCTCCACCTTTGAAGGTGTGGGGCGAAGCCTCGACTCAGGCTTTAGTTTGATGGCTATAGCCAAGCCATATTTACTGCCACTGATGACTTCAAGCGGTTCTGGTCCAAACGATTTGCTCAATGAGCTCGGACGTCAGGTCGGTGCTATTGGCAGCCGGGCGGCAGCCTTGCCAAGGCGTCTGGACGAAAGCCTTGAACGACTTGAACAAGGAGATCTGCAATTGCAGATCCGGATGGGTGAATCCGATCGACAGTTGCGGCGCATGATCAGCGTTCAGAAGACCCTTGGCCAATCGGTGTTATTGGGCTCTCTAGGCATTGCAGCTGCTCTTTTGGGGGCAAGTAGTCGGCCGATTTGGGCTGTCTTGCCATTGGTCGCGGCTCTCCCGGTGGGCTTCGGTTGGTTGAGATTGCAGATCAAGCTGGGACGTGAGTCGCGCATGGATCATGTGTCGAGTCAGAGTCACTGAAGGTCTTCCAAAGTGATCCCCGTCGAGCCCCTTTGAGGCCTGTGCTTAGCTTCGCCCCCGTGGCCCTTGTCCTGTGGCGCCTGCATAGACAGCTTGACTACCGAGTTCGTCTTCGATTCGCAGCAGTTGGTTGTATTTCGCTACCCGTTCACTGCGACTGAGGGAACCCGTTTTGATCTGCCCAGCACGGGTAGCAACGGCAAGATCTGCAATTGTGGTGTCTTCCGTTTCGCCGCTGCGGTGGCTGATCACGCTGGTATAACCAGAGCGCCCAGCAAGATCAATGGCCTGAAGCGTTTCGGTTAGCGAGCCGATCTGATTAACTTTAATCAGGATGGAATTGGCTACGTTTTGATCAATTCCCTGTTGTAGACGCTTCGTACTAGTTACAAAAATATCATCACCTATCAGTTGGATACGCTTCCCCAATTTTTTTGTGAGTAGAGCCCAACCTTGCCAATCATCTTCTGCTAGTCCATCTTCGATCGAAATGATTGGGTAGCGATCAACAAGTTTTTCGAGCTCATTGACCATTTCGGTGCTGGTGTAACTCGCACCCCCAAAGGCATAGCAGCCGTCTTTATAGAACTCTGTGCTGGCTACATCTAGTGCCAAGGAAATATCCTTACCAGGCGAATAGCCTGCTTTTTCGATTGCTTGAATGAGCAGATCTCCTGCTGCATCATTGTTGGTCAGGTTGGGTGCAAAGCCGCCTTCATCTCCAACAGCCGTTGAGAGCCCCTGAGCACTGAGCAGGCCCTTGAGTGTGTGAAATACTTCTGCGCCCATGCGAAGCGATTCTCGGAAGTTGCTGGCTCCATGGGGCACCAGCATGAATTCCTGAAAATCGAGATTGTTAGCAGCATGTGCACCACCGTTGATCACATTCATCAGCGGTACGGGCAGCAATGAGGCCATTGGGCCTCCCAGGTAGCGGTAGAGAGGCAAACCCAAGCCATTGGCGGCCGCGCGGGCCGTGGCCATGCTCACGGCCAGGATCGCGTTTGCGCCCAGGCTTGATTTGTTGTCGCTGCCATCAAGCTCTTGCATGGTGCCATCAACGCTGGCCTGATCTAGGGAGGAGATCCCACAGAGCGCTGGGGCAATCCGATCCTCGATATGGTTCACAGCCTTAGTCACCCCTTTGCCCATGTAGCGGCTGTCACCATCTCTTAATTCATGCGCCTCATGGGCACCGGTGCTTGCTCCGCTGGGCACGATGGCCCGACCGATGGCACCTGCTTCGAGCAACACTTCTGCTTCAACTGTGGGGTTGCCGCGGGAGTCCAGAACCTCTCTGGCCACGATGGTGTCAATGACGAGGTCGAGGGAATCGATCACCTGTGACGAATTGAAGTTGCTTGGATCCTATGGTTTGCCATCCCGCGGACTGTGTACCGCCTAGCCCTTTTACTGATGCTAAGGCTGTTTTCAGTCGTAGAACGACGCAGAATGAACTGAGTCCTCAAGGTCAGGATCGCTCGAGATGCGGATGTTGCACACGATGCTGAGGGTGGGGGATTTGGATCGTTCTCTGCGCTTCTACACCGAGGTTCTAGGCATGCATCTGTTGCGGCGAAAGGAGTACCCCTCAGGTCGCTTCACCTTGGCGTTTGTGGGTTATGGCGAGGAGAGTGACACCACTGTGCTGGAGCTCACACACAACTGGGACCAAAATCACTACGAGTTGGGAGAGGGTTATGGCCATATCGCCTTGGGCGTGGAGGATATTCAATCCACCTGCTTGGCTATCTCAAAGCGAGGGGGGCGTGTGGTGCGAGAACCCGGGCCGATGCAACATGGCAGCACCGTGATTGCCTTTGTGGAAGATCCCGATGGCTACAAGGTGGAGCTGATTCAACTTGCCTCTCGTGAGGCCGCGAGCTGAACCCTATGCATCCTGAGACCAGCCAAGCGGCTTCCGCCCAGGGAAGTCTCACAAGTGATCCTGATCGATTCAGTGATGACGCTTGGGATTTGTTGCTGGTCGGTCAGGATGTCGCCCGCCGTTGGCGACATGGTCAGCTGGATGCTCCGGTGCTGTACAAAAACTGCAACACACGCAGTCAGGGGACTGGCGACTACAACTAACAAAAGAACCACAGCCCTGCATCATTCTCTTATGAAGTAAACGTTTAAAACTGATCGGAATCAAAGCAGAAGTCTGCTCTATATTGCCAACGCTTGAAACAGTCTATTTCTAAATTAAATAAAAGCACACCTTCCTAATCAATGACACTATTGGATACATTCCTAAAGATGAACTAACCCGGGCTCTCCATGGCAGAGAGGGTCTCAAGCATGTGGGCACGACAACTACAAGTTCATACATTAGCTTAGACAGATTATTACCCGAATCATTATCCTTTTAGACCATAAAGCATCCAAGCCTTGATTGCGATGGCAGCATCTAGCTTCAGGGAAGCTTAGGACCGACAAGCATAAATCATAGGTTGTGGGTTATTTTACGGACTATACGGAGGCAAATAAAGACTAGAAAAAACCATTTCTGGCTTATAAGCTCTATCCAAGTCTGATAAGTAAACAGATAAATCTCGCGTTTTATAGTTCGGCATCCCATCAGTCCATATGATAGTAACTTGATGCGACTCTGGATACCATCTCTTCAATCGTGAAGTGAGATTGCTTGCATTGATTTCTTCACCAGTTGGGGAGAAAGTTTGTCCAAACTGGGCAACTATAGTCGCCAACTTCGTGTTAAGCGAAGAAGAGTTGCCAAGGCCAAGTGAAGGGGGGAGTATCTGAATTCCCTGGGAAGGGTCAATTGACAACTGAGAATAGATTAGATCGACAAAACTTATGCCTAAGATTATTCTCAAGGGAATATCGTGTAATGAAGCTAAGTTCCGCAATTTTTCAGTCGTTTGTTCAAAGACAAGGGGATTGCCCGGTAAAGCCAAGACTGCTTTGCCATGTATCTGGGCTTCTTGAACAAGCGTTTTTGCTAAAATTGAATAGACTCGATCATAGGCAATCCCACGAATTCTATATATAAAGTCCAGACTCCTTACATCCTTGTTTTGTTGATACAGCCATTGGACGACAGGATGAACAGGCATGCGAACGAAAATCTTTTTTGATTCCTGCAATATCAACATTGCTTCTTGGGTAATCATGCCCAAGGGGCCTGGACCAAGGCCAATAAGTATTATCTCCAAGATAAAGAAATGCCAATTACTGGCAAATTTGTAAGAATCGTGTGCTATTTTATAGTCTACAGCGATAGGATTTCTATGAGCAAGCAATCAGCTGTTGAATTTCTTCAAAGAATGCTGGATGATGAAGAATTTTGTCATGCATTAGAAGAAGCTCCTGACTCATCTTCCCGCTACAAGCTTGTCCAAGCTGCAGGCTTTGATTTCACCGAGACAGAACTTGATGAGACGACTACCGAGATTCTCTCTGACGAGGAACTGACCGACGATGACCTTGCGGCAATAGCAGGAGGAAATAGTAGATTTGCCATGGGCAGCTCGCGTTCTCCTCATGGAACTTCCTTGCGCCAACTTGGCTCAAGAGAAATTTTATCCAGAATGCCTAGCTGGCTCATATCAGGGATGAGAGCTCCCACAGGAAGAGGGCCCGATCCAACACCCAACAAAGGCGCATACTGCGGATTCTATGATTGTCCAGTATGAAGAATCCCAATCCAATTGATTCGCAAGCAAATTTATATTTTTTCAGATATGCGAATAAAGACTACATGATTAATGCCAATATGCTTTGGGCTTGTGAGCTCACAAGGAGTATTAAGGAGCTTGTCTATCGTTATTTGGAGCAACCTGACACTTCATGGACCAACTTAGAGAAGACGGTGATCAACCGCTTGGGGATTGGAAATCATCAACAATTAGTTAAAACCACTGATTGCTCATCAAATCACAAACAAATATCTATAAACAGCATTGCGCTCTTCGTAATACAAGAATGCAATATGAGCTGCACCTATTGCTATGGCGTAGAAGGCCGCTACGGGTCCGGTGGGAAAATGGACGAGAAGACGGCTTACTCCACGGTCGACTGGCTTATTAAACAATCCAATGAAAACAAAGAACTTCAAATCAACTTTTTTGGCGGTGAGCCTTTATTGGCCTTTGACTTGGTTGAGAAAACAATAAATTATGCTGAGACGAAAGCCAAACAAAATAACAAAAAAATCTCTTTTGGTTTGAATACAAATGGGACTCTACTTAACCAGAAGATAATTGACTTTCTCAAACAACACAACACCTCCATAAGTGTCAGCTTTGATGGGGAAAAAGCTATCCAAGATAAAGTCAGGCCACTTAAGAATGGCAAAAGCTCATACGACAAAATCGTTCCAAACTTGAAGCTTCTTCTAAGCTCTGATGCACAAACCCATGTACATACTGTCCTGTCTGAAAGGAATGATTTGGAGAGATCTGAAAAAGCCATATCAAATATCGGAATCCAATCTATGACTTACAGCATTGAAACACCTCTAAGAACTGAAAGTAATACTGTTGAGCATAAACGCGATATCTCAGAAATCCTTAAGACTCTATCGAAAGAGAAACAGAAGATCATGAGACTAATTACAGATCGAAACTCTTCTGAGCTTTCCAGACAAAATGGTCTTGTCTGGAATTGCGCTAAGCAGTTTCTTGGAGCTCCAAAGAGACAATATCATTGCAATGCCGGTAGAAACTATGCAGCCGTCTCAGTTTCTGGAGATGTCTACTTATGCCATAGATTTGTAGGTGATAAAAAACATAAGGTAGGCAGTATTTCTCATGGCAAACCTATTCTAGATGATTATCAAAAAAGCAACATAGAGACTCATCCTACATGCAGAAATTGCTTCGCGAAATTAACATGCGGAGGTGGGTGTTATCATGAAAATTTCACTGCGAATGACTCAGATTTTGAACCGAATGAAGATTTTTGCAAAATCCAACGCAAAGCAACAGAGTTAGGTGCTGTGGTAACTAGTCAATTAGATCAAAGCGACCTGAAGTTCCTCCAAGCGGTTGATTTCATTCCTAAGCAGCCCTGCCCAATTGATTTATTTTAAATTAAGATAAATGATCTCAACCAAATATCCATTGGCTTAATTTATTCAAGCTTTTCTTATTAGGCCATGAAACAAAAATATTCTGCGTCAGGCGCTGAGCTTTTTTATCGTTTGAGAACCAATCTGCTTCTATAATTGGTGAATGTAGTAGGTAGGCGGGAAATAGGATTAGTCGATTGTATTTCATTTCAACAATGAAATCCAGCACCCAATTATCATTGGACTTGGTTTGATAGCCTTGATGTTGTTTTTTTGTTTTTTTCAATATCTCTAATCTCATATCTTCATATGAGTTCCATCCGCATTTTTCTCGCTGATGCTCAAAATCAGAAAATACACCATAAGTACGATATAGCTGTGCAAGAAGTATAGGATCAATGGCATTAAGCTCGGAGCCTATTATCTTGTTGATGCCAGATCGTCTATGGTGGAAAAAACCCGTTCCCCCATTGCAATCTTGTGGTTTATTGAGATAAACAATTCCTGCAATAAATCCACTGTCTGCATGAGGTTTACACATGTGCTCCATCAGTTCATATTGATGCCTTTTAAATATTGAGAACAACCATACCTTATAGCTACATGATGTTAATATCACATCCGGTATATTAGTATAAGTCTTCTTAACATACTGATTATGAATCCAGTCGCTTATTTCTGCATCGGGCAAGTCAGCACTTGCTTGATCACCTGGATGATATCCAACCCGTTTATGATCTAGCCCTATCGCAAATTTACTAAGGTCATCGGGATAAAGATAGAAATCATCAACAACCATAATATTATGCAATTTATCTGCAAAAGGCATAAAAGAGATTTTGGCGCTTCTATTCACCTTGGATAACTCACCTGATTGCAAAATTGGTCTGCCCATCCCTAACGCTCCAGCAACAAAGTGATTTCAGATGAAAGAATAGACTATGTAGTAATGATCAACTCTCTCTAAAGGCCTGGGAAGTATTCAGGTCTTATGATTCAGACTGGTTGATCCATTGATAGTTCTACTATGCTAAAAGTATGCATACATACTGGTTGATAGGCGATAAACCTTATTTTTTGTCTTCATGAATTCTAGCTTGACTAATCCGGACATTGGATTTGCAGGCTCATTACTTAAGTCACGAGCGCTGATTTCTGTCACCTAGCATCAACATATAAACTCGATCAGACAAACCGTTCGAAAGACGGAAGATTTACTCCCAGGTGTTTTGATTGGCACCTGCTTCGAGCAACACTTCTGCTTCAACTGTGGGGTTGCCGCGGGAGTCCAGAACCTCTCTGGCCACGATGGTGTCAATGACGAGGTCGAGGGAATCGATCACCTGTGACGAATTGAAGTTGCTTGGATCCTATGGTTTGCCATCCCGCGGACTGTGTACCGCCTAGCCCTTTTACTGATGCTAAGGCTGTTTTCAGTCGTAGAACGACGCAGAATGAACTGAGTCCTCAAGGTCAGGATCGCTCGAGATGCGGATGTTGCACACGATGCTGAGGGTGGGGGATTTGGATCGTTCTCTGCGCTTCTACACCGAGGTTCTAGGCATGCATCTGTTGCGGCGAAAGGAGTACCCCTCAGGTCGCTTCACCTTGGCGTTTGTGGGTTATGGCGAGGAGAGTGACACCACTGTGCTGGAGCTCACACACAACTGGGACCAAAATCACTACGAGTTGGGAGAGGGTTATGGCCATATCGCCTTGGGCGTGGAGGATATTCAATCCACCTGCTTGGCTATCTCAAAGCGAGGGGGGCGTGTGGTGCGAGAACCCGGGCCGATGCAACATGGCAGCACCGTGATTGCCTTTGTGGAAGATCCCGATGGCTACAAGGTGGAGCTGATTCAACTTGCCTCTCGTGAGGCCGCGAGCTGAACCCTATGCATCCTGAGACCAGCCAAGCGGCTTCCGCCCAGGGAAGTCTCACAAGTGATCCTGATCGATTCAGTGATGACGCTTGGGATTTGTTGCTGGTCGGTCAGGATGTCGCCCGCCGTTGGCGACATGGTCAGCTGGATGTGGAGCACTTGATCCAGGTGCTTTTTAGTGATCGGCGTTACAGCGATTGGGTGTTGGCTCTGCCCATTGATTCGACTGCGCTGCTGGATCGCTTGGAAGGTTTTTTGGCCGAGCAGCCGATGGCTCGAGGCGATGAGTTGTTCATCGGCGATGACCTTGAAGACCTCCTTGAAGAAGCAGACCGTTCCAGAGTTCGCTGGGGATCTCGGCTGATTGATGTGTCTCATTTGCTGATTGGGTTGGGGCGCGATCCGCGCATTGGAGCCGAGCTCTTTGAAGAGCTAGGCATGCCCAGTGAACGCTTGGAAGCGGAGTTGAGACGCTTGCCCAAAGGCAGGCGCCAGTTGCGTACATCAACTCCGCCTTCTCCTCCTGCCCCCGATTCTGCGCCGCCTGCATCGGTGGCCTCACAAACGAGACCTATCTCCTCTCCTACCCCGCCGATTAGCCAAGAACCTGCCGTCGCTGCTGGGGAGCCAACTCCATTGCAACTCCAGCAAGAACCTCAGGCTCTTGAGGCCTATGGTCGTGACCTTACCGCTGCAGCTCAGGCAGGACAGCTAGATCCTGTGATCGGTAGAGATCCAGAGATTCGCCGTTTGATCAAGGTTTTATCGCGTCGCGGCAAGAACAATCCGGTGTTAATTGGAGCTCCTGGCGTTGGTAAAACGGCCATCGCCGAGCTGTTGGCTCAACGCATTGTGGCTGGGGAGGTTCCTGATTCCCTGAAGGGTTTGCGCTTGGTCTCCCTTGATCTTGGTGCACTGATCGCTGGTGCCAAGTTTCGTGGTCAATTTGAGGAACGGCTTCGGTCTGTGTTGAAAGAGGTGAGCGATCCAGATGCAGGTGTGGTGTTGTTCATCGATGAACTGCACACGGTGGTGAGCAGCGATCGTTCCAGTGCGGATGCTGGAAGTTTGCTCAAGCCGGCTTTAGCAAGGGGAGACCTCCGCTGCATTGGGGCCACGACCCCTGAGAACTATCGCCGCACAGTGGAGAAGGATCAGGCCCTCAATCGGCGTTTTCAGCAGGTTTTAATCAAGGAGCCGAGTCTTGAATTGAGCGTTGAAATCTTGCGAGGCCTGAAAGAGCGCTACGAACTTCACCACGGCGTCACGATCACCGATGGTGCGGTGACTGCTGCAAATCGCTTGGCTGATCGCTACATCAGTGACCGCTGCTTACCTGATAAAGCCATCGATCTCATCGATGAGGCTGCAGCCCAGCTCAAGATGGATGTCACCTCGAAGCCTCAGGTGGTTGAAGAGGCGGAGGCAGAGCTGCGTCGTGTCGAGCTTGCTTTGCTGGCGGCTGAGCAGGCACCGGAGGTTGAACGGGTGCAGTTACAGGCGGCTCGGATTGCTGCGGCATCTCAGCTCACAGATTTACGAGAGCGCTGGCAGATCGAACGGGATCATCTGGCCGAGTTGCGGGATTTGTTGCAACAAGACGAGGATCTCCGCAATGCCATTGCTGAAGCAGAGCGACTCGGTGATCTAGAGGCGGCTGCACGTCTTCAATACGACCAATTGCATAGGGTTCAGCAACGGCGTGCCGACCTTGAAGAAACGTTGGCTGTTGCCCAGGCATCTGGTTCGGCGCTCCTACGCGAGCAAGTGGAGGCTGAAGACATTGCCGATGTCGTTGCACGCTGGACTGGGATTCCTGTTCAGCGGTTGCTGGCTGCTGAACGACAAAAGTTGCTAGATCTTGAAGCCCATCTAGGCGAGCGGGTGATTGGTCAGCCCGAAGCGGTTCAGGCGGTGGCGGCAGCGATTCGTCGGGCTCGAGCGGGCATGAAGGATCCGCGACGTCCTGTTGGTTCGTTTTTGTTTCTTGGACCCACTGGCGTGGGCAAGACAGAGCTGGCAAAAGCGCTTGCGGCCTCCTTGTTCGATGAGGAAGAGGCGCTGGTGCGACTCGATATGAGTGAATTCATGGAACGCAATGCCGTGGCGCGTCTTTTGGGGGCTCCTCCCGGCTATGTCGGCTATGAGGAGGGTGGACAGCTCACCGAAGCGGTGTGTCGCCGTCCTTATGCGGTGTTGCTTCTTGATGAAATTGAGAAGGCTCATCCTGATGTGTTCAATGTGCTCCTGCAGGTTCTGGACGATGGCCGTCTCACTGACTCGCAGGGCCGCACCGTGGACTTCCGTCACACCGTGGTTGTGATGACTAGCAACTTGGCTAGTCGCGCCATCCTTGATGCGTCTCGCTTGGCGCAGCAGGAGGGGACAGATTGGGATTGTCTTGATCAGAGCCTGGCTCAAAAGGTGGATCAGGCCCTCAATAAGCAATTTCGGCCTGAATTTTTGAATCGCATCGATGAGGTAATACGTTTTCGGCCGCTCAAGGCTGATGACCTTCAGCGAATTGTGCAGCTGCAATTGGCCGATCTCTCCAGCCTGCTTGCTGAGCAAGGTCTTGAATTGCGTGTGGAGGAAGACGCGGTTGAGGCTTTGGCTTTGCAAGGTTATGAGCCGGAATATGGCGCTCGCCCTTTACGGCGTGTACTGCGTCGTCGGGTTGAGAACCCATTGGCCACGGAATTGCTGGAAGAGCGTTTCAGCGGTGCCCGCGCCGTGCGCGTGATCCCAGGTGCTCAGGCCTCCGAACCATTTCAGTTCCTTCCTGAGGATTGAAACAGGTATCCGCTAAAGTGTTTGTTTGCCGGCGTGTGCTTCAGCACCGGCGATAGCCACCGGCCTAAGCTCCGTGACCAGCCCTATTTCCGAGGACACAACAGACTCCAGCGAATCTCCTGCCGAGGACACCACCAACTCCAGCGATTCTCCTGAGGCAGAACCGACCCGTCAGAGTGGGTTTCTTGCAGCAACATATGAGGAGTTGAGCCTGGTGGTATGGCCCAGTCGCCAGCAGCTGTTCAGCGAATCCATCGCCGTGATCCTGATGGTCAGTCTCTCGGCTGCATTCATCGCTGCCGTGAGTCGGTTTTATAGCTGGGCGTCGTCCCAGATTTTCGTTTGATTGTGTAGGGCGGTTTTTCTGTCTTGCCTCAACCGTCTTTCCCAAACCATTAGCTTCTTATCAGCGCAAGTGTCAGAACTCGAGCTCACACCACAAGAACCATCTGAGGTTCTGGAACTGCCGGCTCCTAATGATGGAGAGGAGGGTACCAAGGCCCCAACTCCTGCAGCCAGAACAACCGTAGCCCGCTGGTATGCCATTCAGGTGGCCTCGAGCTGTGAGAAGAAGGTGAAGGCAACTCTTGAGCAGCGGGCCGTCACCCTTGGTGTGAGCAACAGGATTCTGGAGATCGAAATTCCCCAGACCCCAGCGGTGAAATTGAAAAAGGATGGCAGTCGTCAGTCCACTGAGGAGAAAGTCTTTCCGGGGTACGTGTTGGTACGAATGGTTCTTGATGAAGACACAATGATGGCGGTGCGCAGCACCCCCAACGTGATCAACTTCGTGGGGGCTGAGGACCGCCGCGCCACAGGGAAAGCTCGTGGTCACATCAAACCCCGACCGCTCAGTCGTCAGGAGGTGGATCGCATCTTCAAACGTGCTGCTGAGAAAAAGACGCTCGTCAAGGTCGATCTCGCGGAGGGCGATCAGATCCTTGTGACCTCTGGTCCTTTCAAGGACTTCCAGGGGGAGGTGATCGAAGTCTCTGGAGAGCGCAGCAAGCTGAAAGCTCTTCTTTCAATCTTTGGCAGAGAAACACCTGTGGAACTCGAGTTTTCTCAAATCAATAAACAGAATTGAGCTAACGGCGGCCGTCTCCCTGCGGAGGGCGGCCAAAGAGGTGGGCCACCATCTTGCCGCACTTGTCCCAAGGGCCAGGTCATCCGCAATCGTTCAATCCCGCTCGTCCATGGCCAAGAAAGTTGTATCTGTGATCAAGCTGGCCCTTCAGGCTGGCAAAGCTAATCCTGCTCCGCCTGTGGGTCCTGCCCTTGGCCAGCATGGAGTCAACATCATGGCGTTTTGCAAGGAGTACAACGCTCGCACGCAGGACAAGGCCGGATTAGTGATTCCGGTAGAGATCTCGGTTTTTGAAGACCGTAGTTTCACATTCATTACCAAGACTCCCCCAGCATCAGTGCTGATCACGAAGGCTGCCGGGATCGAAAAAGGTTCTGGTGAGTCCGCCCATGGCAATGTCGGCTCCCTAAGCCGTTCTCAGCTTGAAGAGATCGCCAAGACCAAGCTGCCTGATCTCAATTGCACCAGTATTGAATCGGCCATGCGCATCATTGAAGGTACTGCTCGCAACATGGGCGTTTCCATCAGCGACTGACACTGATGTAGCGTCCATCTTCAAGATTCATCTATTCACCATTTTCGGGGGAGACACGTTGTGTCGCCTGCACCCCACATCTGCCATGCCAAAACTGTCTAAACGTATTACTGGTCTTCTTGCCAAAGTTGAAGACCGTGTTTATCAGCCTATTGAGGCCATTCAGCTCGTCAAAGAGAACGCCACAGCAAAGTTCGACGAAACCATCGAAGCCCACGTGCGCCTTGGGATTGATCCCAAATACACCGATCAACAGTTGCGAACCACTGTTGCTCTGCCTCAAGGTACGGGGCAGAGCGTGCGCATCGCTGTGATCACCAGGGGTGAGAAATTAGCTGAGGCAAAGACAGCTGGGGCTGAGTTGACTGGTGATGATGATTTGGTGGAAAGCATCGGCAAAGGCCAGATGGATTTCGATCTTTTGATCGCTACCCCTGACATGATGCCCAAAGTGGCCAAACTGGGCAGAGTGCTCGGTCCCCGTGGCCTGATGCCAAACCCTAAGGCTGGAACAGTAACCACGGATTTAGCGGCTGCGATCAAGGAGTTCAAGGCCGGCAAGCTGGAATTCAGGGCTGATCGTGCTGGCATCGTGCATGTGCGTTTCGGCAAGGCAAGTTTTTCCGCAGACGCCCTACTCGAGAATCTGAAGACCTTGCAGGAGACCATCGATCGAAATAAGCCAAGTGGTGCCAAGGGTCGCTATTGGAAGAGTCTGTACATCACCTCCACCATGGGTCCTTCAGTAGAAGTGGACGTAACTGCTCTTCAGGACATCGAAGAGGACGCTTCTTGACCTTGTTGCTGTAGGGTTGCCCCTTGGCGAAAGCCAACGGGCACGCGCCCGGCCCAAGACAACAGGTTGCCATCTTACACTGATGCTTCATGCATCATTTGAGGTTGTTTAAGTCCTGTCGAGGTAGATGCGAAGGTTTTTCCCTGTTGGGATTGGATCGACACGCGGCCTCTGCTCTTTTTTGAGCACTTGGCGAGTGCGTGTCCAGCTTGTTCACCCGATCCGATCCAATTCCTATGGGCCGCACTCTGGAGAGGAAGCAACAGATTGTCGAAGAGCTCAAGGGGCTTCTCGGCGAAGCCGAAATGGCACTGGTCCTGGATTATCAGGGCCTCTCCATTAAGGAAATGTCTGATCTGCGCACGCGTTTGCAGGCCAGCAACGGGGTGTGCAAGGTGACCAAAAACACCTTGATGCGCCACGCCATTAATGGGAATGGTGCCTGGTCGAATCTCGAATCCTTACTGACTGGTACCAACGCCTTCGTTCTGATCAAGGGCGATGTTGGTGGTGCTGTTAAGGCCGTACAGGCTTTTCAGAAGGACACTAAAAAATCCGAGACGAAGGGTGGTCTTTTCGAAGGCAAGCTCCTCTCACAGGGTGAGATCAAGGCTATTGGTGATCTTCCGACCAAGGAGGTTCTGATGGCGCAGATCGCAGGTTCCCTCAATGCCTTGGCTACCAAGGTTGCTGTGGGTATCAACGAGGTTCCTTCCGGCCTTGCCCGGGCGCTTCATCAGCACGCCGAGAGTGGCGAGAGCTGAACGTCTTCGATTCGACTGTTTCTCCCTGATCTGTTGCTTAATCCAAACCATGTCTAAAAAAACCGACGACATTCTTGACTCACTAAAAACCCTTTCTTTGCTTGAGGCTTCTGAGCTGGTTAAGCAGATTGAGGATGCTTTTGGCGTCTCTGCCGCTCCTTCTGCAGGCGTTGTGATGGCTGCTGGTGGTGCTGCTGGTGGCGCTGCTGCTGCTGAAGCTGCCGAAGAGCAAACCGAATTTGATGTTGTGCTTGAGAGTTTCGACGCTTCAGCCAAGATCAAGGTCCTTAAGGCTGTTCGTGAAGCCACCGGCCTCGGCCTGGGCGACGCTAAAGCCATGGTCGAAGCAGCTCCTAAGACCATCAAGGAAGGCATTGCTAAGAATGATGCTGAGGCTCTCAAAAAGGCCATCGAAGAGGTTGGCGGTAAGGTCAGCCTCAAGTGATTGCCAGCGGATAGCGGCCTTCAGCTTGGTTGCTATGCATCCATTTTTTTAACTCTTAACCGGTCCTTCGGGGCCGGTTTTTTTTTGCGTGGCAAATATGCAAAAAAAATCCCCGCCAAAGGCAGGGATTTTTAGGTGGGACAGATTCAGGAGTCTTTCCTTGTTTCGACCCTGAACTGTTGATTCGCACCCCTCACAATATTAATGATATGTGGCAATCTATAGAGTTACTAGTATTAAGGGGCGCTACCTCAACTGTCCTCTCTGCAGTGGCCTGCGTCAAGGACGATAAGGAATCACAACGAGTCGAATAGGGCCCTTGCCATGTATGACGCTGTTGTTGGCTATTGAAATTGGGGGAGGGAGTGGTGCCTTGGGAGCTCCTAGTTGATTGAAGACTGAAGGTCCTTGATGAGCTGATGCTTTGGCAATTAAGAGGTTCACAGGATCTGGATGAGCAAAGTAGACATGGCTGAGTTTGCGTCCTTGGTATATGCGACGCTCCAGCTTCCAACCGGGTTCCAGGTTTAATTTCACAAACGCATCACGATTACGTTGAGGAAGTATTGCGCTGGCAACGGTAATTGGAACCGACCGCGCAGGATCGAGGGCTTTTAGTTCCAGAAGGTCTCGGCTTTGTTTGATTCGCAGCCGAAAGCTGTGCGCCACGTCTTCGCCGCTACTTCGCAAGGAATAGCCATTGCTGTCTAAGTAACGATTGCAGATTCCTGAAAAGTTGAAGTTATTAAGGGTTGGGTTGACCAATCCGTCTGGACGGGTTTCCCAGCACAGTGGCAGTGGCTTGATTTGTTCAAGTACGAGCAGTTTCCAGCGATGTCCTCCCACTGCCTGAGCCAGTACGACCAAGCGTTCTTGGTTGAGAGGCTGACTGTGGAAAATCGTTTTGGAGATTGCTGGCAAGGTCGTCAGCAAAGTGAATAAACCAAGACCTAAAACCAACAGCCTGTTGCCTGGCTTTCTCAATGCCATGAGGAGCTCGGGGTAGGTTCGCGACATAGCGTCTAATGACTAAGGACCAAGCGAACCGTGTTGTACCAAACAACAACAGACTTCTCAAATGGCTGATGGTCGTGGACGGGTTGTGGCTGCTGCCACTGATGGGGCTTGTAGTGGAAATCCTGGCCCTGGGGGCTGGGGGGCACTACTGCGCTTTGAGGATGGGAGCGTGGAGGAGTTCGGAGGCTATGCGCCGGCCACGACCAACAACCGCATGGAACTTCAGGCGGCCCTTCATGTGCTGGAGCAGCTCAAAGAACTCCCTTGTCACCCCGATTTAAAGATCCGTACCGACAGCAAATATTTAATTGATGGTTTAAGCAAATGGATGGCGGGATGGAAACGTAAGGGTTGGCGTACGGCAGCTGGCAAGCCTGTGCTGAATCAGGATCTCTGGAGAGCTCTAGACCGTGCGCGCTTGGATGATGTGCCCCTGGCTTATGTGAAAGGTCACAGCGGTGACCCAGACAATGAAAGGGTTGACCAAATCGCAGTGAGCTTTTCCAAAGGAGGTGGTGCTCCAGCGTTGCTATCTGGAGGGGGGGCAGCCTCTATTGCACTCAATCTTGTTGAGCCGATCAAAGAAGCTGGAGACGGCGAAGATGATGCCCCTGCTGATTTGCAGGGTCTACTCACAAGACTGGAGCTGGCTGATCGTTTCGCTGAGCGTGGCTATGGCCTCAGCCTGGTTGAGTTGGCTCAGTTGGTGGAGCAACCCATCGAGCAGCTTGCGGGTAAGACTGCCCCCTGGCATTGGCGCGATTGGCTATTGGAGCCTGTGGGGGAAAACCGCTGGCGGTTGCGCCGCTCCGCGGCAGGATCGGATCAGATCTGAGGAGGCCCAGGATGGCTGAGCCATCACCTGCAAAGGTGTACTCCACCGGTGGGTTGTATCGCCGTTGGCTGGGCCCAATACTCGCGAAAGATCAGGGCTTAGATCCGGAGCAGTTGAGTCAAGCAGCATTGAGTGTCCTTAGCCAGACGTCCCTACGTAGAGATTGGCCAGGCGTATCAGCTGTTCTGGCAGCTATAGCCTTGGATTTGCAACGCCATGATCTGCGGCTTGAGCAAGTGTTGTTCGGCTGCCGGTTTCGTAATCCTGTTGGACTGGCGGCTGGCTTTGACAAAAACGGAGTGGCGGCCAGTATCTGGGATCGCTTTGGATTTGGATTCGCCGAACTCGGCACTGTGACTTGGCATGGGCAGACAGGTAACCCTCGGCCCCGACTCTTTCGCCTTGCTGCTGAGCAGGCTGCTTTGAACCGGATGGGTTTCAACAACAACGGTGCTGAGGTGATGCGCCGCACTTTGGAGAAACAGGCTTTGCCTTCACCTGGCCAGCGTCCAGCTGTGCTGGGTCTCAACTTGGGCAAATCCAGGATCACGCCATTGGAGCAGGCCCCAGACGACTACGCCTTGTCGCTTGAGTTGCTGGCACCATTGGCGGATTACGCCGTGATCAATGTCAGCTCTCCTAATACACCCGGCTTGCGTGATCTCCAGGATGCCAGCCAGTTAAGGCGTCTGGTGGAGCGATTGCGACGATTGCAAGGATGCCCGCCACTACTGGTGAAGATCGCTCCGGATCTCGAGGATGATGCCATTGATGGCCTGGCTCGCTTGGCTTATGAGGAGGGTTTAGCAGGTGTCATTGCTGTCAATACCAGCCTCGACAGGTTCGGCCTCGACGGGCGGGTCCTTCCCAAAACGGGTCGCAGCCTGGCGGAGGAGGCTGGTGGGCTCAGTGGAGCGCCTCTGCGTCAACGGGCCTTGGAGGTGCTGCGTCGGCTGCGGGCAACTGCAGGTCCGGCGTTGCCCTTGATCGGCGTAGGAGGGATCGACTCGCCAGAGGCTGCATGGGAGCGAATCAGTGCCGGGGCTTCACTTGTTCAGCTTTACACCGGTTGGATCTTTAAGGGTCCAGATTTGGTGCCGCATATTTTGGATGGACTGATCGGCCAGCTTGACCGCCATGGCTTCCGGCATGTGTCTGAGGCTGTCGGGAGCGGCGTGCCCTGGCAGTAGCCGATACCCTTCGTTAAGAGCGTGGTTGCCTTTCCTTGGTGTTGGCTGGTCTACGCGAACGTTTTCCGCAGCTGGAGCAGTTGCAAGCCATCGCGGAGCGGTGGCTTTTGAGGCAACGGGTGCTGCTTGTTGTTGATGAGTCTGCTCTCGTGATGCTCTGGAAACAGGGGGAGAGGTTGACTCTTCGACATGTACCCCTGCCTCAAGGTCTGTGTCGTGAAGGCATGCCGACCCAGCCTCAAGCTTTGGGTGAGTTGTTAGGGGACCTACTTCTGGATATCGGTCTTCTCGGAGGCCAGCTGGAGATGTTGTTGCCGATGCAGGCCTGTCAATGGCGCTTGCTCTGCTGGCCCGATGGAGAACCAGAGGGGGATCAGGTCAAGGCCCTGCGAGAGCCAAACCCAGAGCTGAATTGGCCATTGTCCTTATCGGAGTCTTATTTCGCTGTGTCATCCGTGCAGCTTGCTGGATCTGTGTCGCCGCCAACACCGCTGTCTTTAGCGGTTGTGACAGAGCGGTTGATGGTGCATGCCTGGATTGATGTCGTGGAGGCGGCGGATCTGCCGCTACTCAGCCTTGAGTGGATGCTGACAGCTGCCTGGCGAGCGGTACGTGCGGCCAGCCAAGACTTTGAAGGCGATCTGGCTTGGTTGTTAAAGCATCATGGGCACTGGCGTTTGGTGCTATTACGCAGCGGATTGCCTGAGCTCGACCATGCTCTTTCAGCTTCGTTTGATGGTGGCGATCCGTCGCAAGATCTTTTGCAGGAGCTTAATGAGGTTTTGCAGTCTTGGCGTTTGCGCAACGAAGGGGCGCCGCCGCCGTTGGCATGGTGGGTTACAGCCGCTGCTGTTGATCAACAGCAACTGTGTTTAGCGTTGGAATCTCAAGGTCAAGGAGAGTGCCTAAGCAAGCAAAAGCTTTGGTTGGTTGGTGAAGAGCAACCCGCCCTTGAAGGGCCAGAGCCTGATTTCTGGCAGGGTGACTGCGCAGCTTTGGCTTGCTTGGCGCTGGCGGGCGCCTGGGAGCAGTGCTGATGGGTGCATTGACCAGGACTGAATGGAATCTGTTGCAGGAACGTCGCCAGGAGTTGGGGCTTCCCGCTCAGCCTGCTCTTGTGCCTCAGTTGCGTTCCTTGCTTGCCAAGGGCATAGGGCTCGGGGCGCTGCTGGTGCTTGCTGTAGTGGCAGTGGCCGCTTGGTTGGCCTGGCAAGAAAGTCAACAACAGGTTGAGCTTGATCGCTTGCAGCCACTAGAGCAACGATTGCGGCTGGGTCAAACGCAACTGCAGCAGCTGCAGGCCCGGACAGCAGTCATCCGTAAGGAAAACACCCAGATCGCTGAACAGTTGGTCGCGGTTCGAGCGAGCTCTGCACTGTTGGAACAATTGCGCCGGTTGACACCTCAAGGCATACAGCTCAAGAAAGTTGCGGTCAAGACTCAGCAGATCAAAATCGTCGGTCAATCCTTGGGCGATGGTTCTCCGGGTTCCTTTGAACGCATCAATGCATTGGTTCTGCAACTTGCCGCCCTGCCGATGGTGAAACCTGATGGGGTGAAGGTTTTGAAAGTGGTGAGGGAGGGGGCTGGAGAGGATGGGGAATTCGCGCAATTCAGCGTCGATGTGACTTTGGATCCCAAAGCCAGGCCTTCTCTGCAGCAGTTGCGTGAGTTGGGTGCAAGCGGTTTGGTGGAGCGCTATCGGCTGCTTGAGGAGCAGGGGGTAGCGCCATGACCAATCTCAGCCAAGAACGGCCGAGTTGGCGGCGCAAAATCACACGTGAGCGTGTCTTGGTGGGGGTGCCGCTCGTGGTAGGGGGCATGGTGGCTTGCTCATTGGTCTTCACGGTTGTAATGCCTAGCTTGGTTCGCTTGGAAGACCAGCAGCAACGTCTGCAACAGCTGCTTAACCAAGAGGCCTCATTACCGTTGCTGCCTGGCCAGTTGAAAACAGCCACTGAAGAGCTGGCCAAGGTTCAGCAGCAGCAGGATGTGTTGCTGACTCTGGTGGCAGGTAAGGACAAAATTCAGACATTTTTGGCTCAGTTGAGCCGCGAAGCCATGGCGGCAGGGGTGGTGCTGGAGCTCTATGAACCTGTGTTAGTCGCCCCGTCAGCATCGGCGGCTACTAGCCAAAAACCCCCTGGAAGGAAGTCGAAGCGAAATAGCGAGGAGATCAGCCCTGAAAACACACTGGCAGGACGTGGTTACGAGAAAACAGCCGTGCTGCTTCAGGCCCGTGGGCCTTTTATCGCCCTGCAGGGCTTTCTTAGAGGAATAGAAGCTTTGCAGCTCGTGGTCCAACCCAATAATCTTGAGCTAACAGCACTCGACCCTACGCAGGGGCCAGAAGATGACGTCGTAACAGGACCAGCAATCACGCAGCTCAAGCTGAAACTGACCTTCTATGACAAAACATCCGTTCCTGCCAAGCAAGGGAAGCGGAGGATTCTTGATGCTGAGGAAGGATTCCCTCCTGAAGCCTGAAGCGCCACTGGCTAGCAACGACATCAATCGATACCATCCGTGAAGATTGTGTACCAGATCGACCCTTGGTCGCCATATGTCACGTTCCCAGCGACTGGTCCCTCTGATTACAGCTTTTGGGTTGTGTCTCACGCCTATCGCTGAGAACCTGATGCTGCCTCATCCGTTGAAGGCGCAGATTCAGGGGGGCATGGAGCTGAAGCTTCGTCGATCTCAGAACAGTATTGAGGTTGTTATTGAAGGGGTGGGTCAAGAACCTGTTTTGGAACAGCGCCATAAGGGGCAGAGTTGGGAAGGCCGTTTGCGCACCAATGGCAAACCTGGATTGCGAACAGGTCCACACCAGCAGCTTTCTAGGCCTGATCTGGGGCTGCAGTATCTGAGCCTATCTGGTTCTGGTGAAAGCTATCAGCTGAGTGTGGTCGCGGTGGCAGGAAGACCGTTGTCGGAACCAGTAGTGAGTGCTGATGGCCAAAATTTGATCCTTAGTTTTCCTGGATTGGCAACTCAAACTGAGCAAACTGGACGATTTGATCTACGAACACCAGGAAGAGTGCCTCAGGATGTTTATGCACCGCCTTTACAGCAACGTGCTGTAGCACCTCCACTGGGGGATATGGCCGTGGGCACCATGGTTCTGAGTAACCGCAGTTTTGTGCAGGTGAGTGGTCCACCAGTAACTCTGACGTTGAACAATGCTCCTGCCAAAGATGCCTTGATGTCTCTGGCCAGATTGGGGGGATATGGATATATCTATGTCGATGAGGCGGATTCCTCTGGTACGGGGAATTCTGTTGGGGCGTCAGGTGCGAGCAACACTGGCTTAAGTAGTCGTCCAGTCTCAATGTCATTTGAGAATGCAAGCTATGCACGTGCTCTCAATGGTGTGCTGTTGGCTTCTGGCTTGCAAGGCAAGCTTGAAGGCAAAACCTTGCTGATCGGCAATGCTGTTGCAGCCAAAACATTTGGCCCCCAGGTTTCAAAGGTCTATAGATTGAATCAAGCAAATGCGGCCTCTGCAGCTGATTACTTAGCCAGCTTGGGAGCATCGATTAGCAAGGTAAATGTTCTCAGTGTTGCATCTAGCGGCTCGGACTTTGGTCAAGCTGATCCCGATACAGGAAATGCCAATATTACAAGTATTGAGACTTACGGAGCTTCTTTAGGCCCCCTGAGAGGTCTGACTGGAACGACCGACTCACGCCTACAAACCATCACATTAGTGGGTGATTCGAAGTTGGTTGCTGTGGCGGAGAGCTATTTGAAGCAAATTGATTTGCGCTCTAGACAGGTTGCATTATCGGTGAAAATTCTAGATGTCAATTTAGACAATGTTAGCGGGATGGATAATAGCTTTTCAATGCGGTTTGGTGATAATTTAATTGTCAACGACAATGGCAAATTGTTAGCGGCATTCGGGACCAATATGCCGGCCAATGCAGACACTTTTACTTCTGCACCAGTAGAGACTGAGAGTGGAGTTAGTACTACTACGACTCAGGCTATTGACTATGGTTTAATGTATTTTGTGGATGAGAAAGGTTTTTCTACAGGAATAATTGAGACTGATGATGAAGGAGAGACTGTAAAGGCAGAGGGGATGCAATACAACCCGGACGGTTCAGTCGCTACAAATGGCGGCAGAGGGCCAATTCTTTATGACGTTACTACGGCCGAGTCTTCAACAACTCCCGCTGCGGCCACAAGGAGACCAAATCCAGCCTCTAATTACCAGGATCAAGCTTTTTATGACTTCCTGAGAGCCCAAATTATATCGTCGAATACAAAGATCATGGCGTCGCCAACATTGATACTCTCGGAAAGCTCTGAAAACATACCGGGAGAGATTGGCCGCTCGAAAGCGAATGAAGCCTTTGTCCGCCTTGGAGACAAAGTCGTGACAGCATTTAGCGTAACATCAGATGATAATGGGAATATATATTGTGAGCCAGAATTTGAGACTGCCGGCTTATCTCTTGGTGCGATGGTCAGCAAGATTGATGACAATGGCTTCGTAACTTTTACACTAGAACCCAATCTGTCGGCTGAGGTTGGCGAACCAGTTCAGCAGGGTCAATGCGGGAACATTACAACTGTGAATGAGCGGATTCTGGAAACTGGTGCCGTTCGGGTTCGCGATGGTCAAACATTGATTCTTACCGGAGTGATTAGTGAATCCGATCAACAAGTGGTAACAAAATGGCCCATTTTGGGGGATATTCCTGTGATTGGTCAGTTTTTCAGGTCTAAGTCTGGAACCAAAAAGAAGAATGAGCTTGTGATTATGGTCACGCCTCGCATTATTAATGACGAGCGGGGGGGGACTTACGGCTATGGTTATCAACCTTCTACTAAAGCAACACGTAGTTTGGTTTATTCAAAGTAGATAACTCACTACAAAACAGATTTTTCAATAGACTTCTTATTGATTCGCTTAGAAGGCGAGGGGTGATAAAAACTTTGCTGCAATAGGTAGCAACTGTTGAAACAAACCAGTTGCGCTGTTAAGTATCGAGCTGCCAACTCCATTGCCTCCTCGTTGGGCTGGATCTTGTTTCACTTGTTCTGCACCATCTCGTAGTTGCTTGGCAATATCAGGTTGTTCTTGTTGGTCGTAGAGCTCAGCGGCGAAGGCAAAATCTCTTGAGGCCAATTCTCGTTTCGCTTGTTCGGCTCGAGTGATGCCGCGGGCAACCCATGTGATTGCTGCATCCGGTCGACGAATTAGGGCTTTATTGAAGTAGTCCTCTGCTTCCGGATAGCGGCCATTGAGGGCTTCTTCAACTCCTGCGTTATGCAGCGAGGCATAGTCGCTAGCCACTGCTTGTACTCCCTTGGCATCCTTCCAGTGACTACTAGACAATCCGTTTGCGTCCAGCTGTGCGCCACTGAGATCGGCTCCGATCAGATCAGTACCTGTGAGCGTGGCACCTCTAAGATCGGCCCCGCGTAATGAGGCGTGGCGAAGAGTGGCAAAGCTCAGGTCAGCCCCACTGAGGTTGGCTCCATCAAGCTGAGCGCGCCCGAGATCTGCACGCTGCAGCTGCGCTTTTTTGAGGTTGACATCGCGCAGATCAGCATGCATAAGATCGGCGTCTTGAAGCCTGCACTCCATGCAGGCTCTGGTTTCCTGCAGCTGAACAAGATCCTCGAAGTTGCTACCTGCTTCGCTGCGTTGGGCGATAACAAGCGCGCCAGCGCTACTGGCCAAGGTCACCATGAAGGCAATTAGGTGACGGCGCATCGTCCGGGACGAAAATCGTTGGTCTTCTATCGGGTTGTACCAGTTCTGATTGATCGTGTCGACTCAAGAGTGGTCGCAGTGATCGATGGCTTTATTGGCATCAATGTTGCTTGGGCGAATTCCTTTCTCACTGATGCTTATTATTGAATACTACTTAATGAATACTGTGGTTCGATTGTTGCAAGATTAATCATCTCATAGGTTTACGCGGCTTTATAGGGTACTCGTTGATCGCTTAAGTCATTATAACCCAAATCCAAAAGCTCATTGCTGATGGCTTTGATCAATTCTCTAGCTGCGTTGGCTTGATTTGCCTTTGAGCGTATGGGCACTGTGCAGATCCTGAGGCGAAGACTTCCGTGAAGTGAGCCATGCGCAGCATCTGTCATGCGCATAATCTCCACCACTGCAACCCAGCTTTTGGGCAACGTTTGACTAAAACCTGAAGGAATAAATGTGGGCGGCAGGTCTTCAAGCTCCTCGAATTGTTGGAACTCTTGATTTAGGGCAGGCCTGAATCTGACAATTTCCCTGGGGTGTTGGTCAAACCAGTTGCGATCATTAAGGATTGCAGATTGCATCGCTAATTGCCCTTCAGCCTGATGGATTGAGCCTTGCTGGTTGGATGTTTGCATCAAGATTTGAGGGTCTAGCTTTTGAGTCTTACTCGGCCAAAAATTATCTATTGCTCCTGGTGTTAGCAAGTGCCTTCTCAATCAGTTTCTGAAACTGAGGCCATGGCAGTGCGCCTTCGATGATATCGCCATGATGCTTGCCTCCCTGGGAAGGACCAATCACAAACGTTGGTGTTGCGCGGATACCATTGATCTGAGCTTCTGAACGGTTGGAATTCACAATCGAAGCGACTTCTTTTGATTTCAGGCATCTCTTGAGCTTTGTTTCATTGAGGCCAGCGCTCGTGGCAATGCTTAGTGCGCCTTGGCAATCCAGGCAGTTCTGACGTTTGAATAAGGCCTTATAGGCAAGCCAATAATCGTCTTGTTCCATCGCGCAACGGGCGACATGGGCTGCTTGTTGAGCGTTGTTGTGATAGGGCAGGGGTAGATCTTTGTGCACGAAGCGAACGAGGCCTTTGTTGATGTATTCGCTTTGGATTTTTGGCAAGATATCGTCGTGGAAGCGCTGGCAATAGGGGCATTCAAAATCACTGAATTCCACGATGGTGATCGGTGCCTTTGGGCTGCCTAGGCTGGGATCTCCTTGAATGAGTAAGGCTGTTTTTAAATGGAGCGGTTCTCTTGGGATCACCTCAGTTTTGGTAGATGTAGTCTTTTGCCAGCTTTGGTAGGCGAGTGTTCCACCAATCCCTACACCAACGCTGCAGATCACCAAGCCAGCCTTAACGAGTGATTGCATACTTGGTGGTCTGATTCGCATCATGGCTTGATGGGATTACTTGACAGTGTTTAGTGCTAGGGATGATGCATTGATTGCGAAAATCAAAAGATAAGGCGTGGTATCTATGAATATCAGTTTGCATCCTATTTGTACCACTTATAAGCAGCATTGGCGATCAAGGCTCCAAGAGGTTTTAATAGGATTACAAGGCAGTTGATTTTGGCAAAAGGCTCCTGGCTCAAACTGGATCTGCTGCGTCGGCGACGGGAGCAACTTGGCCTGGCCGCTCCCAAGTTTGTTGCTGAACGTTCTCTGTTATGGCGCGGTGGCTTGGTTGGTGGTGGCTTGGTGTTTGCTGTCCTGCTGGCTTGTTTGGGAGCATGGTTTTATGGCAGCAATCTAGAAGAGCGCCAGCAGCGACTTGCCTCTGCCGTCTCAGAGTATGAGAACAATGAATCGTTGCTGATTCAGGCTAATCAGGAGTTGAAATCTCTCCAGGATGGCAACAAGAGCATCGCTGAAGGTATTGCTGGTTTCAATTCTGGTTCTGCACTACTTACTGAAATCAGTAGGCTGACCCCACAAACCGTTCAGCTCACAAAGATTAAAGCGTTACCTAACAGACTTGAGTTATCTGGAGTCGCGAATCAGCCCAGAGGGCTTTATGTCGTCAATGCCTTTCAGTTGACGTTAGCTGGTTCGTCATTTTTTCAACCGCAAGGCATCAGTTTGATCAAGGCTGTGGAAATGGCCAGCAAGCAGGTGTCAGTTAAACCTGGGTCTTCGATGTCGATCCCTGTTAAAGAGCTGAGATTTGACATGAATGCTGTTTTTCTTCCGGATTCTGCTCAAAAGCAGACGCCAGCCCGGCTGCAAGCTTTGGGTTCTAGAGGCTTGGCTGACCGCCTTGAGCTGTTGCGCAATGAAGGTCTGCTGCGATGACAAATTTCCAGATCGTCGAGAGATCAAAACCACGTTTAATCACACCTGAGCGGGCAGTATTGCTTATACCAATTATTGCCGGTGCAATGGTTGGCGTTGTGCTCTTGTTGTTTGGCCTTATTCCATTGTTGGTGCAAGTTCAACAGAAGCGGGACGTGCTCCAGGCAATGGAGAGGAAGAAATCTGAATTGCCGATCTTGAGACAACAGTTGGCCGCATTGTCTAAAAAGAAGGCCAAAAGCATGGCGCAGCAAGAGCGTTTGCTGAATCTGGTGGCAGGAACAACTCAGTTGCAGACGTTTTTAGCTCAGCTCAATCAATTCGCAGTGGAGCAAGGTGTTTCCATCGTGAAGATAGAACCACAGGCAATTGAGCGCCCGGCACCCAAGCCTGTATCGCCGCCAGCTGGTGATGATGCCACGGCACCAGCTCTACCTCAAGAAGATCCACTACTGGTTCAAAAACTGGAAAAGCGCTCGGCGCTCTTAACGGTGCAGGGTCCGTTCAGAAGGATTATCGCTTTTTTACAACAGATGGAGCAGCTGCAGGTGATTGTGATTGCAAGTGATCTTGAGCTGAGGCTAGAAGCAGCGAAGCAAAGGAGTAGCGAAAATTCTACCGATAGCGAGCCTGTTACCCAGACAAGGCTGAAGCTCAAACTTTCGGCCTATGGACGTAGCAGCCAGGTGCAAAATTTATAACGGAATTCTGCATTCGTCTTCGAGTCTTTTTAGTGTCAACTGATGATCTTTGGTCTAGATTGACAATCGATTGCCGATTTAAGGCTGTATGGCCTATCTCTATGCTGGTTTGGGCATCGCGATGTTAACAGGAATTATGGCGATATTTGAGATGGCAACGAGTTATGTGCAATTTCAAAATACTTGGCAGCCTGCTTCTATAGCGAGTTCAAGCCTCTATTACAATGGCCTTCAGCTGAAGGATCAAGTTATTACGCAGACGATTGCGGGGAATCCTGGCTTGGATGTTTGCAATGCTGCTAGCGCTGATGATGTCAAGGAAGCTCTGGATCTTGATAAGCTCGCATATGCTTTTTCAGGTAGTGTTGCTAATTTTGCAAGTGGCTGTTCATATACCTCTTCTGGCCATCGCATCATTTTCGATTCAAATAAGGGGTTATGGTCATGTGCGCTTCCTTCCAATCACCCAGTAAATAAAGATAGCAAGTGTGATTTTGAGGTATAGGTATAAATTATGATTGATGCTGTATTGGGTTTGATTATCGCTACGATTGCTACATCCGCCTTGACCTTGGCGGTTGAATTCACAGAGGCGTCCTTTGCGCGTAAGGACTCTCTTGATGCTGGGATGTCTACTTATGAGCTAGAAGTTTTAGATTCTGCTGAATTGAATGATTCTCAGAAAACAAAATTCAAGAATTTTCTCGCCAATACAAGTCTATGAGACTATTATACTATCACAAGAGCAATGATGATGCCAAAAAATATGGCTACGAACAGCAGGGCATGTCTCTTCTGCAAGTGGTTTTTGCCCTGGCTGTTTTCGTGATATTTGGAGCCGTATTTTTGGCTGTTTCAGAGCAGCTCAATCTTTACTTTATTCCAGATAGCAGTTTGGCTCGCAGCGAGAAAGAAGAGGCACCAGTGCCGATCCTTCTTGCCGAAAGGCTGTCAACAGCGATGGATCGTTTGGTAAGCGTTTTGGAGCAGCCAGGAGCTGACACGGCATTATTCCCTCTTGGTATAACGAATTGCTCTAGCAATCCTCTTCAGAAGGTTGCCCCAGCCTTGGCGGGAATTTTTTCGCTTGATAATCTTGCATCAAATGAGTCGGAATTTCAGCTTGCCTCCCGCTATGAGTTTTGCCTGTTTGACTCTGGTGAAACAGGTGCTAATAATCAAAGGGTTTATGTTTTGGTAGCCAAGCCGTTGGATCAGTACAAAACAGTGGCGATGTTGCCAATTGTTAGAAGGATATTTTGCCGACCAAAACCCTTTTGTGTTCCTACAACGTAATTGCACTTGCCATGACAGCCACTCCTCCAGTTGGGCAATCATTTTTTGGTCTTACGATCAATATGAGTGGACTGGCCGACCGTCTTTCATCATTTCGAAGATCAGTTTCCAAGCGCTTGCTCTTGCTTGAATTTGGTACCACATCGTTCACTTTTGCTGAAGCGAAATATACGGGGCTTGATGTTGAATTCAAACATCTGAAACGAGTATCATTGCCGGCCAAGGCAATCGAAAGAGGCGTTCCGAGCGAACCAGACAAGATGGCTGCTTTGATCCAGTCAATCTGTAAAGAAGAAAACATTTATGCTCATCGAACGGTGGTCGTGCTGCCTCCTGAGGCTGTATTCACGACATGGATTGATGTTCCAGCAGAGCTTTCTCAGCTACAAGCATGGGATTATGTGAAAGATCCGACTTCGGGGCTGCAGATTCCTATCCCTTTGCAGCAAACAGATTTCGATATCCTGCCGATTGATTTAGCTTTGCTTAGCAGGCATGAAGCGAATACAAAACCGTATCTATTGACGAGTGTTCCGCAAAAATTAATTGACCAGTTATTGGATACTCTTGAGGCTGCTGAACTGGAGTTACAGGCGGTTGAAATTGGCTCCATCGCTCAGCTACGTTTAATAGCAGGTGGTCTTGACTTGCTGAAGCAAAATGAAATTTACTTGATGTTGGAATTGCTGCCGGAATGTACTCATCTCACTGTTATTGCAGCCTCGGGCCCAGTTTCTCTGTTGAGATTGGCTGCTATTCGTGAGTTCCCAGAGCCTGAGGTTGCTAATAATCAGACTGCAGTCGACGCATCACTGGCTGAGCATGGCTCAGCCGAGGCGATCACATTAGCCGATGAAAGTTACTTGCCTATTTCTGAAATGGATTTGAGAGTATTGATCAGCGAACTTCGTCGATTCATGAAGGAATTCTCTGAAAAAGCCCCAGAATCTATTTGTAAATCTATTTATCTTACCGGTGTTAATAGTGGCCATCCTAAGATTGATGAATTGCTCAGCTCAGCGTTAGGGCTTCCTGTAGAGGTGATTCGCCCTCTGGGTGCTGAAGGTGTGGGAAACGTTGCATTTTCACAGCCATTGTTACACCAAAGTCTTGGTAGACTGTTGGGTTGTGGTCTTACCATCCTACCAAATAATGATACAGAGTATTTGTCATTTACTACTTATGAGCAACAGGAGCCTGTAGAAGAAGAATCAATTTTGAAAAAGACTTTAATAACGGCAACAGAGATTCCGTCAATTGAAGATGAAAAAGAAAATGCGCGAGCTGGTTCCTATCAGACAATCGTTGATGTTGAAGCAGAAGGTATGGTAAAAGTAGCCCTCACGGGGGAGTTACTCGAAAATCAAGAAGCAGAAGAAGTGATTGCTAAGCAGCCAGAAGAAGAGAAATGGCCGAGTGTTCACGGAGATGCTTTGCTGGCTGAGCATCCGGCAAAAGATAAGGATGCTGTAGAAGAAGAGAAGCTCGTGATTGCTGAGTTAGGCGAAAAAGCAACAGAGCAAAAGCAGGCTGTCAAAGCCCAAGAAGTTGTCGATGCTGGTGTCGTTGCTGAGTTAGTAGAAGAACAAGAGGAGGGCAAGCTTGTTCTTGAAGAGGCCGATGTGCAAGAAGAAGAAGACGAACCAGCAGTTGATCAGCAACAGCAAGAGGAAGAATGGCCGAGTATCCATCAAGACGCTTTAGTGGCTGAGAAGCCTGCTCATGAGGAGGATGCTGAAGAAGAAGAGAAGCTCGTGATTGCTGAGTTAGGCGAAAAAACAACTGAGCAGGAGCAGGCTGTAAAAACCCAAGAAGTTGTCGATGCTGGTGTGGCTGCAGACTTCGTAAAAGAACAAAGCGAAGAAAAGCTTGTTCTTGAAGAGGCCGATGAGCCAGAAGAAAAAGAAGTGCTAATTGATAGGCAGGAAAAAGAAGAAGAGAAATGGCCTAGTATTCATCGAGACGCATTGGTAACTGAGCAGCCGGCTAGAGATGAGGGTCCTCTAGAGGAAGAGAAGCTCGTGATTGCTGGATTAGGAGAAAGTAAAGTTGAGCAAGATCAAGACCAGCATGCAGAAAAAGCCACTGAAGCCAATACATCAAAAGAGGCTATCGGCGAACAAGACGAGTTCCCACTTGGCGAGTTGAAATTTTCAGGCGATGATCATTAACTCTTGGACAATTCAGCAATTCTTTTAATCAAGCAAGTGGGATTTTAGGGTTTATTTTGAGCATTTTATGCAGAGCACTCTGAGACTAGAGCTTAGCAAAAACATCATTGATGAGATGCTTTTTTGCTTCTCTATCATCCTTTCATTGCTTTGATCATCGAAAACATCGGTAGGTAGAGGGCGATCACGATCGTGCCGACGATGCCAGCAACAACAAAAATAATCGCAGGTTCCATGGCTTTGGTGAGTGCAGAAACTGTAGACTCCACTTCGCGCTTATAAAAATCAGAGAGCTTTTCGAGCATGAAACTGAGTTCGCCAGTCTCTTCTCCAATCTTGATCATCGAGACCACAAGCCTAGGCATGATTTTGGATTGATTGAATGCATAGTTGAGTTCTTGGCCTTCACGAACCAGTTGTATGCCAAGCTGAATTGTATTTTTAATCAACTGATTGGAACTGGCGGTCATGCATCGCTGCAAGCTGTCGACTAATGGAATACCTGAGGTCACTAGAGTGGAGAGGGTGTCACAAAGAGCGGCCATCTCTGATCGCAGAATAAGATCACCGAACAGAGGAATAGCAAAAATGCCAGTATCAACAGCGATTCGCCCTTCTTTACTGGCATAGAAACCTCGAAACAGAAATATGCATACAAAAATTGTCACTGGCGCCCCGATGGCGAATCCAGGCGTCGTCACAAACCGCGACAAATTGAGCATGAATTTCGTGAGCGCAGGCAGCTCAGACCCCATATTACTAAACATCATTTCAAATTTAGGCACAATACCAATTAACAGCCCCAGGCTCACAGTTACAGCGAGCAATAGAACAATGGCTGGATAGATTAAGGCACCAATGATTTGGCCTTTCAGCTTGGCTTGCTCTTCTAAGAGCAAGGCAATCCGTTCTAATACTTGATCAAGAATGCCGCCAACTTCGCCAGCTTCAATCAAACCAACAGTGATCGGCGCAAACACTTTCGGATATTGCTTGAGGCAAAAGGATAAGTCTTCGCCGGCATTGAGCCGGGCAGCAATCGCATAAATACAGGCGCGAAATTTTTTATTGGTCATGTTTTCTCCTATCAGCAGTAAGCCCTGCGCCAAAGACACACCACTTTGCAAGACAACTGCAAGTTGCCTGAAAAAAACCAGCAAATCTTTCTGAGGTATTTTGAGCCTTTTCGGAGATATTTGCGGAATTGTTGCTGCAGCCATGGAGGGCTGATTTGCGCCACTGATGTTTTGCGCTGATTGCTGAGGCAGGCTGGCTTCGCCGTATTCAGCCATGGCTAACTCGCTTCAGTAAGGATTGCCTTGGGAATCGATGCTTTGCCAATCGCTTCTTCTTTGCTGATCTTGCCTTTGATGACTAGATCAGAAAGGCATTGCTCCAGTGTATTCATGCCATCTTTACTACCTGTTTGGATTTGTGAGTAGATCTGGCTAACCTTACGTTCACGAATCAGATTACCAATAGCAGGTGTATTAATCAGTAATTCATAAGCCAAGGAACGTTTGCCGGCAGTGTTTTTGCAAAGCGTCTGAGACATGATTCCGAGCAGTGAAGTAGAAACTTGTAAACGGGCTTGTTCTTGTTGATCCCCAGGGAAGACATCAACAATGCGTTCCACTGTCTTGGCGGCTGATGAGGTATGCAGTGTTCCTAAAACAAGATGCCCCGTTTCTGCTGCTGTAATCGCGAGTTGAATCGTTTCCAGATCGCGCATCTCGCCGATGTAAATTACATCTGGATCTTCGCGTAATGCGGCGCGCAGCGCTGTGGCGAATGATGTTGTATCTCGCTTCACCTCCCGTTGATGAATGATGGAGTTGGCGGAATGGTGAAATTCAAATTCAATCGGATCTTCAATCGTGAGGATATGTCGTTTTTGTGTTTCAAGAATACAGTTCACAAATGCTGCCAAGGTTGTTGACTTACCCGAGCCAGTTGGGCCTGTACAAAGCACCAGGCCACGATGTTTCTCACTGAGGTCTACAAAAGGTTGGGGAAGGCCTAAATCTTGCCATTTTGGCAGGTTTTCCGGCAGGATTCGCAACGTTAAACAGCGTTTTTCGCTGGCGACATAGGCATTAATCCTGATTCTTGATAATCCTTCAAGCCCAATCGATGTATCAAGATCTCCAGTTTTATTGAACTCCTCTACTTTCTCCTGACCTAAAATTTCTAGCAGTAATTTATCCATAGCGGCAGGCTTAAGCTCATTTTCTAGAATCTTGATATCTGAATGCACGCGGATCGCAATCGGTGAGCCTTCTTCTAGGTGGATATCGGAGGAGCCAGCTTTGATGGCAAATCCGATAATCTGGCGTGCGATAGACATTGGTGTGCAAATCAGATGTGTTTGAGCTTTTAGTACTCAGTATTGCAAATTTTTTGCAATTCGGAAACGGTTGTTAATTGTTTTTTGATGAGATCTACAGCGTAAGCTTTGAGAGTCAACATTCCATCCTCAACTGCAATATCCTCTATTTCACGCGTTGATTTCTTCTGTTTGATTGCATCACTGATTCTCCTGTTGATCCTCATCAGCTCATAGGTGCCGATGCGTCCTTTATAGCCAGTGCCACTGCAGCGCGTGCAGAGTGTGCCTTCCTGCTTGCGTTGTTCCTTTTCTTCTGCTTTGAGAGCTGTGGCAACTCTCACTTCAGTACCACGCCGTAAACCTGTAAAGCGGCTTTCAAGATCATCAATCGGCCGCTTGCTGCTGCATTCTGGGCAAACCTTACGAAGTAAGCGTTGTGCTAACACGCCACGAAGTGATGCTGTGAGTTTGTAGCTCGGTACTTCCATGTCGAGTAGGCGGGTCAGTGAAGTGGAGGCGCTATTGGCATGAAGGGTTGTAAACACTAAATGGCCTGTTTCTGCAGCATCCATGGAGGATTCAGCAGTTTCTGGGTCTCTAGTCTCGCCAATTAAAATCACATCAGGGTCTTGGCGTAGGAACGTGCGCAATAGGTTGGCAAATGTCTGACCCTTGGCTCGCATCACAGGAAACTGTTGAATGTTGCCGCCAAGGTCATATTCAATTGGATCTTCAGCAGTCACAATATTCAATTCGCCAGTGTCTTTTTCACGAAGAGCTGAGGCGAGAGTTGTCGATTTACCAGAGCCTGTTGGCCCGGAAACAATCACAATTCCATTGGCTTCTTCGATGATGCACCGGAAGTTCTTTTTGATTTCCTCGTTTGTAATGAGTACATCGAGACTAAGCATACCTTCATCACTGTTGAGGATTCTAAGCACCATCTTTTCTCCATGTTTTCCTGGTGCTGTTGAGCAGCGAAATTCTAGTCTTTGGCCTTCAAAACGTCTGAAGATCTTGCCATCTTGAGAAGCACGGCGTTCGGCTATATCCATCTCGGCCATATTTTTTAGGCATGCAGTCAGCTTGATGCCTGCTGAGCGGGGCATACGCACAAAATCTTGCATTACGCCATCTCGCCTAACTCGAATCTTGTATTCCTCAAGCCTAGGTTCGATATGAATATCAGAAACGTTAGTGCGCGTTGAATGGATCAAGATGTTGGCAGCAGCTTGTTGAATTTTGCTGCCTAGCATCTCAGCGGATAAATCTAAAGCTTCATCGATAAGCTCGGCTTCTGCGCTGTCATCAAAATCGAAGTCAAAGCCAACAGGATTTTGATCATCTTCTGCTGCTTTTAAGGCTTCAAGGATGGCATCATCGGAATAGTCATAGTTTTCAAGCCCTTCGCCACTAATGAGTCGTTCTGTAGCGGCTTCATCGAGTAAGGCTTGAATTTGATCAGCAGGTTTTTCAATGAATACACATTCAAGATTTGCATCTGCAGCCCGTTTCTTAATGAACTCACCAATAGTGGCGAGATAACTGAAATTACCGACAGCAACAGTTAGCCTTTGCTTGTTAGGAAAAGCAGCGGTTTCTACCCCTAGAGGAATGACAATATTTTCGCGACACCAAGCGAGTGAGAAGTGCTTATCAATTAATTTGCGTATTTCCTGGGTTTGGTTCATTGCTTTGCCTCCACAGATATTGGCATGCTTGGTTCAGGAGCACATTTCAGTAACTACATTGCCCGCACCATCACTGCACTTTGATCCATCGTCATTGAAGAAACATCTATCGTCGTCTTTGTGTAAAAAATTTCCAGTTTTGTCGCTTTTCATGCCGCACCACCATGGACCCCCTTGATTTTCGCAGCATTTCGGTGCCGCCCCACAAGTTTCATTGTATTTGGTCTCAGTTACTTCAGAGCCATCGCATTTATATTTGTCTGAAGTGCAACTATTTGGTGTTGGCATTTTCCCATTGCCACCTTTAGCCAGCCAAGAAGTCTTTTCATTGTTGCATGCATTCCCACAAGTATCAGTGTATTCGGCGTAATCTACTTCTCTGCCGCTGCATTTATATGCTGCTGCACAGCTACTAGATGAAGCTGGCAATGCCCCATCGCCTCCTGCGGCGAGCCAAGTTGATTTCTGATTAATGCATGTACATTCATCGTATTTCGTTTTGCTGTTCATCTTTTCACCAGCACACCACCAATAATTCTCTTCACATTCATTGGTGGTCCCATTCAAATCTTGGCCATCAAAGTCTGAGTCTCTTAAGGATGCCTCATAGTCATTGCATTGCTGTGTTTTGTTAGCTGCATCGGCGGCAATATAATCCGATTCTTCGCTAAAACAAGACCCTTCAAAACGCCAGCAATCATCAGTACAACTTGGCAGCGGATTGGCCTTGGGCCATGTGCACTGACCAACCCATTTATACCCCTTGTCTCCATTAGATCCCGAGCTGATTACTGTACTGAGGCTTCCATTGCAGCTGTCCTTGGATGCGTTGCATTCTTTCAGGTATGTGGCGGATTCACTGCCACCGCAATTGCCCCAGCTGATGCAAGCACTTTCAGTTTCGTTATTTTTGTTCACTGCTTCTTTAATAATCTTGCCGCCAATCACGCTGAATTTAAGATCCATCAATAATGAACTTTCATCAGAAGGATCATGAATAGAAACCTCCGCGCAGGTATTCATAGAGTCTTTATATTGGTAATTGCCTGGCAATTGAATGATTCCCTTCATTTCTCTGGATTTAAGCGCATCAGGTTGCCATGTTTGGTAATCATCAGGATTGGTACGTACCCGTTGCAGGCATTCAGCTGCAGCAGCATTTAAAAGAGCTTTGGCTTCATCGAGCTGGGCAAACTTAGTTGCATTGTCGATGCTGGTGACAGCAATCGCCGAAAGGATGCTTAGAACAGCAACAACTATGACAAGTTCGAAAATACTAAAGCCTGTTTGCTGCCTGCGTGATAACTGCCGAAATAAATGACGCCTAAGCAGCACAAGAACTTGCTGTGAACCAGAATATTTTTTTTGATTCCTGCTCTTCAAGGCTTAATTGGGCGACGTAGGATAATAAAACTGTAAGATTTTGCTTTCTTGTCGCTGCATCAAATTCATTAATGCAATAACATGTTGGCTATTAATAGCCAACATGTTATTGCATGCTGAGATTAATTATTAATCGCAATCATCCATGGTGTCGGGCCATGTTGATCCTGCTGGGACTGCATCATCTACAGAGTCTGATTTAGCCCCAGTGGCTAGATTTATAGCAATATTACATGTTTTCCCGCCCGATATAACTTTTGCGGCTGCAAGAGTGGCAGTTAAGCAGTTGTCAGCCGCGTCATCGGTAACTGCTGTTGACGCCATCCCGCTAAATGTGACTCCATTAATAACAGCATCCGCATCCCCTGATACCTCCACATGCGATGCTGTTCCTGATCTGGCTGCATTGTATTCACATTCTTTATATTGATTGACCAATGTTTGTTTGGCGCTATTTAGCCTTGCATCGTCACTTAGAGATGTGAAATTAGGGATTGCAACTGCAGCAAGAATCGCTAACACTGCAACAACAACAACCAGCTCAATGAGGGAGAAGCCTTCCTCGCCTGGGCGACGGTTGAGGACTTTTTTGATTTTGGGAGAAGCTAGGTAGCTCTGCAAGGCAGTCATGCGAATCAATTGAGATTTAGGCTAATCATCGTGGTGCCTAGCCCGGCTGTCAACAATTCAATCAAGCAGACTATGCATAACGTATTGCCTATCCCTTAGGAAATTCTTCTTTGTGGCTTGCTTTGTTTAGGCCTTTGAGTCATACCCGCCATGTCTTTTAGCCATGGCGGTGATATCCATGGAGCTGCACGCCGGCAACAGCATGGAGCGGACCATTTCCTTGATGCCAGTGCATCACTGGCTCCGTTTGCATGCAAAACCAACTTCTCGGCCAGTGATCTAAGGCCTTATCCAGATCCCAGTTATCGCAACCTGCGTGCTGCGCTTGCTCACCTGCATAAGCATCTCGATCCAGCGCTTGTGCTGCCCGGCAATGGAGCAGCCGAGTTATTCACCTGGGCAGCTCGCGATGCTGCTGCCTTAGGCCTCAATCAACTGCATGCGCCTGGTTTTGCTGATTACGCCAGAGCTCTGCGTTGTTGGCAGGCTGTTCCCCAGCTCTCATCGTTAGCGCTTGATTGGTCTGGCCAGTTCCCGCAGACTTTTCCAGGATTTTCAGCAGCACCAGCTGCTGTTTCCCCAGAACCCGAGCCGGCAACAACTGAGGCTGATGACGTGGCCTGGATCACCAATCCTCACAACCCCACAGGGCAACTCTGGAGTCGGGCCTCTTTAGAGCCTCTGCTGGAGCGTTATCGACTGGTGATCTCTGATGAGGCCTTTTTGCCTCTAGTGCCCGATGGTGAAGCCCAGTCGTTGATACCTCTTGTAGACACTCACGCCAATTTGGTGGTGATCCGCAGCCTCACCAAGCTCTATGGCATCGCCGGCCTGCGGCTTGGTTATGCCGTAGCTCAGCCTGAACGCTTGCAGCGCTGGGCTGGCTGGCGAGACCCTTGGCCTGTCAATGGCATTGCTGTTGCTGTAGGCGAACGCTTGCTGCGGCATCCGCGCCGCTATAAGCGTTGGTGCGAGAAAGTGCAACGTTGGACAGCCAGTGAAGGAGTCTGGTTGCAGCGCAAACTTGCTGAATTACCTGGCATTACTGCCATGCCTTCGGCTGCGAATTTCTTGTTGATTCGTGCTCAGAGCTCTCTGCTGCCTCTGCGTGAAGCTCTAGAAGCGCACCATCGCATTCTCTTGCGTGATTGCCGCTCTTTTGAGGGTTTGGGTGAAAACTGGTTGCGGATCGGTTATCAAAGCCGCCGCGATAATCGCCGCATCATTAACGCCATGCGCCTCGAGCTCAAGCGTGAGCCTTTGGCTTAACGGCAAAGCTTTTCTAGCATCTCTGCCATTTGTTGATCGGCATCAACAACAGCAAGTTTTTTCATCCCTTCATGCATAGCAATCAAGGGGTCGGAATTGATGGCGTTGGCATTGATCAACTTGTTATTGGCTTCGCTGCCGATATTGATTGCGGTGTTGTCGTTACTTGCGCTGTTGCTGTCATTTGTGCCGCTGTTTTTGTTGTCACTATTGCTGATATTGCTGTCGCAGCCTTTTAGGCGCGAGCCCAGCAACCGCCAGAGCGTCTCGCCAAGAGCCCGATGTTCGGCTGCATGTTGATGCACGATCACGGCAGCCCCAAGCGCAGCCGCGCAGGCTGCGTTGGCCTCTTGATGCTGGTCTGCTGCCTGAGGGAAGGGCACCAAAATCGCTGGTGTGCCGCATACAGCGAGTTCACTGATGCTGCCAGCGCCCGCACGGCTAATCACCAGATCGGCATGTTGCAGTAAGCCATGCATCTCATCGCTGAAAGGCTTTTCCACCAGGTTGGCGTGATCGAGTTCTCCTACATCTGGATCGTTGTTGCCGGTGAGATGCACCACGCGACAACCGGCCTCCAGCAGCGATGGCAATGCGCCTCGCACCATGCGGTTGAGTCCAACAGCACCTTGGCTACCACCAATCACCAATAACAATGGGCCATCACCACAAGGAACCCAGCGCGGCAAGGCCTGTGGCGAAAGGAATGCCGAGCGCACCGGTGTTCCTGTGACCACAGCTTTGCGGCCTGGGATGCGCTCGGCCGCAACAGGGAGGCCTACAGCCACGACCTGGCAGAAGCGGCCCAATAAGCGCGTCACTCGTCCGGGGATGGCATTGGATTCGTGCAACACCACAGGGATGCCGCACCAGCGTGCCGCCAGGATTGCCGGCGCGGCGATATAGCCCCCAGTAGTGAAAACAGTCTGGATGCCTTGCTTTCGCAGTAGCTTTCGCACTCGACCAGTGGCCGCGAGTAATTGCAGCAACTGCACCAGTTTGCGCAGACCGCGACCTTGTAGACCGCCGGCGCGCACTGTGGTCAACTCATAGCGTTCTGGCACCAGTTGGGTTTCGAGGCGATCTGGCACTCCCAGCCAGCACACGCTCCAGGAGGCAGGCAAGGCTTCGACAACAGCCAGTGCTGGGAAAAGATGGCCACCCGTGCCGCTTGCAGCAATCAGAAGCCGGGGCATGGCAGTGGGCAGAGCATGAAGGTGGGGCCTAACTTATCGGCAGTGCCCTCAAGCCTCCAGTGCGTCATCTCAAGCCAGTCGCTTTGGCCTCCAGTCTGCTGGCATTGTGTTCAGCGTTGATGCCATTGATTGGCAGGGCTGCAGATGCTGTGCCTCTCAGTACCCGATTACAACAGGCTCTAAATACACCTGGAGGTGACGCACTCAGTGGTCTGCTCACAGGCGAATATGCATCTGATCTGGAGAGTCGTTTACGCATTTTCTCTGCCAGGTTTCCTGATGCTCGTTGGTCTGTTCGTTCTGCCGGCCCATTAAAAGACGGGCGCTCAACATTTGCAGTTGATGTAAGTGCTAGTCGTGAAGCGGAAAGCCTGAGCTATGCCCTTGAGGCAAGCCAACGCTTGGCATTGCTCACGGAAGGCAAACTGATCACTGGAGAAGAAGTGATCAGCGAGCAGTCGATCCTGCGTAGCGCCAGCAAACCTTTACCGATCAGCCTGTTGATTCCTGATGCTGTGCTCACAGGTAGTCGTTACGACGTTGACGTGATCTTTGATCAACCCTTGGGCCATGCGATGGTTGCAGGTGGCTTGATTGCGCTTACGCCTGCACAGGTCAGTCTTCAAAGCACGCCTGATATCCAGCTGGCACCGATGCATGGTGGTGGCATCTTTAAATCAGTGCAGGCCCCATTCACGCCCGGCAGCCAAACATGGGCAGCGATGTTGGTGCATCCTAATGGTGTGATCACAGTGACCAAGCGTGTGCGGGTGGTAAGCAATGAAGAGGAACTGATCCCTTGAGTTTTGGTTGGCGTAAATCTTCTTCATTGCCGTCAGCTGTAGAGATGGGATGTCTTGATTGGCGTAATCAAGTCATGATTACCTAGGCCTAAAGATCAAGGAGAGGTTGTTGGCAGGCATTTCAATCACCTCATTCAACGAAAGGCCTGAACTGACCCCAAGACGTTCTACATCTTCAAGCTCACGCACTCCCCAACTTGGATCTTGTTGGCGCAGATACTCATCAAATCTGGCATTACTTTCACTCGTGTGAAGACCATTGCGCTTGTATGGCCCATAGAGAATTAGTGGTGCAGAGTTGCCCAGTAATTGAGCAGCTTCTTGGACTAAAGATTCACAACAATTCCAAGGAGAAATATGAATCATATTGATGCAAATAACCCCGCAAAGCTGATCAGTTAATCCATCAGGCAGTTGCCAGGGGCGCGCGTTGACATCGATCTTGAGGGGTGGGGGCATGGTCTGTTCAAGCTGCTCACAATGGATCCAAGCATTGATGCTGCGAAGATGCATTGGATCAATATCGCTGCAGTGCCAAATGAGCTTTGGGAACAATTTTTGAAAAGCAACGGCATGTTCGCCACTGCCACTTGCAAGTTCCAACACTCTCCCATCGCTCGGCAGCGCCTTGCTCAGAACAGCAGCAATTGCATCACGGTTCCTCTCTGTTGCGGCAAAGTGAAGACGATCTTGATAGGCATCAAAGCGTTCATTCATGGATAAGTTTCCACAAGTTCTACAGCGCTCAAAGGCAGGACTCCAAAAAGATGAGGGAAAAGCTCCCCGGCTGATGAGGGTTCGGCTCGAAGCGGCATTGTCAGTTGCTCTGGGTTTAATTTCAAGCTAAGCACTTGGCCTCGATCACGGTAAAATTGATGATAAGTAGACTCAAGTTGATGCTGATAACTCAAATGAATGAATCCAATCTCTTTGAGTTTTAATCCACGAGTAGAGAATTGATAAACCCCTTGAGTGCATGCGTCTTGCCAGTCTTCAAGCAAAGCCAGATGAAACAATGGTTGATCTGTTTGAACTAAACTTGAATCAGCAGGGAACGTCTGCGGATGATGTTCTGGCAGCCAAGGTTTGGCTGGTGTCATCAACCTTGTAAACAGTGGATGTTGCAGAAAGGCTTGCAACCATCTTTTGATGGCTTGAAGATCTTGATCGCAATCAAAGCTTGATGGATCAGCGAGACGGTATTGACGCACAAAAGGCCATAGCGCCCAGTCTGCAAGGCTTTGAGATTTTCCGACCAGCCAGCCATGGCGATCCCTTGATTCTTGTTGTGCCAGTCGTGCATTCCATTCCACAAGAATATCTCTAGCCATGTTGTGATGTTCTTCGGCATCTTCTCCTTTAAACCTGCAGGCATATTTAAAACGATCTAAATGATATTTAAACGAGCCATCATTCTGTTCGACAAGCTGCTGAATTGTTTTTTGTTCTCGGGTTTTTCCGCTGCGTAGCCCATCGAAGGGATCAGCTTGCTGAAGCGCCCAGTGCATGATATCCATGCTTTCATCAATCACTGTCCCATCTGCAGTCAAAAGCACTGGCACGGTTCCTTTTTGAGAAGCCTGCAGCAGCTCTGGCGGCTTATTGTTTAGAGCCACTTCTCGCAGGTTCACCAAAAGACCAGAAACCAAAAGAGCCCATCGGGCTCTCATTGCATAAGGGCAGCGACGGAAGCTATACAGCAACGGATTCGACATCAAGCTCAAGGCCGCGGATAACTTGATTGATTATCCAGTCTGTCATTTTTCGCCATGGTGGGAAGTGAGTTTTTAGGTGCTCGTTGTGTATCTTAAGTCGTTGCATTGAATTGATTTGTGTAGCCTAGCTGCTCAATCAAATATTACCGATGCCATCACTAATCACTTCTAAAAGTATCAGTTAAAGTTGGCGCAATAGTAGGCTGTGAATAAACATTCGGGCTGAATATATTGGCTTTTATTTGAATGAAATACTAGCTTCCAATTTAAGTGGTATCAACAACTTGTTCAGCCTATCGAAGGCTCGATCAGAATTGCTGAGATTCTGCCTGTTGCTGATCAAACCACCGCCTCAGCACTGATACATCTTCCTCGCTATGGCCGTGTTCAATCAGGTTTGCCTCCATGGATTTCACTTTGCTTGTGATTGGCAGTTGTAGTCCCACACGTTCTGCCGTTTCCAGGGCAATGCCGAGATCCTTGTGATGTAAAGCCAGCTTGAAGCCGAGCGGATAGTGATCTTCCAGCATCGCTGTTGATCGGTGCTTGAGGGCCCATGAGCCTGCGGCACCATGCTGTAAGGCTTTGATCACCTCCGGCATCGGTAGACCCAGCTGCTGCCCTAGCGCGATTGCTTCTGCTAATGCGGCATAGCTACCGGCCACCAGCACTTGGTTGAGCGCCTTCACCTGCTGGCCCCGTCCCACCGAACCGAAGTGATGAATGCGCTCACCGATCACCTCCAGCAGTGGCTGCACCCTTGCCAAAGCTTGTGTGTTGCCACCCACTAGAACGGTCAGAGTTCCTGCTCTGGCCCCTTCGGTGCCTCCGGTTACCGGTGCATCCAGATAGGTCACGCCTTGCTGAGCAAGTCGCTCAGCAAGGGTGATCGACGTTGCTGGGGCGATCGTCGAGAAATCCACCACAACGGCGCCGGAGCTGAGCATAGAAGCTGCTCCCTGAGAACCAAAAAGAACCGCTTCTACTGCTTCATCATCGCTAACGCAGATCAGTAGAGCCTGGCTGTCTGCTGCAGCTTCTGCTGGTGTGCTGCAGGGACGACTACCTTTTAAAGCCAAATTCAGTTCAGCCGCACGACTGCGGCTGTGAACCTTCAGCTCATAACCCGCAGCCAGCAGATTGGCAGCCATTGGTAAACCCAATGCGCCGAGGCCAACAAAGGCAAGGCTAGACGTTGGGATGAACTGAGCTTTGCTCATGTTTGTCAGTAGAGCTGCTTCGATTTTTACTACTTCAGCTCAACATTGGCAGTTGCTTCAAACCTGCAACCTGAGGATCTTGCCTCGTGATGCTCGACGAGTTTGACCTACAAGAGTTTGCAGTAGTGCACTCGGGCAACTCAAAGCTTGCAAGGCTCTCAATCGTCTAGCCAGTTGCAATCTTCTTCGCTGTTAATGCACCTTGCGATTGCTGGGATGAAGGTTCGCTGTCAGAACAGTATTGCGCCAGAAGTTTGCTCGAGAGCTCTTATCAGAGCTAATGAATGCGGGGGCCATTGCCGTTATGCAAGGCAATGGCCCGAGAACACAAGCGAGGTCTTTGCTTAAGCGTCGTCGAGAGCGGCGACACCTGGCAACACCTTGCCTTCCAGCAGCTCAAGGCTGGCGCCACCACCGGTGGAGATGTGGGACATCTTCTCGGCGAGGCCGGCCTTTTCGACGGCGGCCACGGAGTCACCACCGCCGATAATTGTGCAGCAACCCTTGCCACTGAGGTCCGCCAAGGTCGTGGCGATGGCGTTGGTGCCGGCGGCAAACTTGTCGAACTCAAACACGCCCATGGGGCCGTTCCAGATCACTGTTTGGCAGTCAGCAAGTGCGTCTTGGAAGAGATTGATTGAGTCTGGGCCAATGTCCAGTCCCATCCAACCATCGGGAATGGCGTCGATGGATACGGTCTGACTATTGGCGTCGGGGGAGAAGTTGTCGGCTAGCACAACGTCAGTAGGCAGAAGCAGTTGAACCCCCTTGGCCTTGGCCTTGGCCTCTAGCTCCTTGGCTAGTTCCAGCTTGTCCTCTTCCACCAGGCTCTTGCCTACTGAAAGGCCACGCGCTTTGTAGAACGTGAAGATCATGCCGCCGCCGATCAGCACCTTGTCGCACTTGTCGATCAAGGCTTCCAACACGCCGATCTTGCTGCTGACCTTGGACCCACCCACGATCGCTGCAAGGGGTCGCTTGGGGTCGTCGATGGCACCTTGCAGGTATTGAAGTTCCTTCTCCATCAGGTGGCCTGCCACACTGGGGTTGAGGAATTTGGTGACCCCTTCTGTAGAAGCGTGGGCACGGTGTGCGGCACCGAAAGCGTCATTCACATAAGCGTGAGCGAGTGCTGCGAGCTTTTGAGCGAAATTGGCGTCGTTTTTTTCTTCTTCTGAGAAAAAGCGCACATTCTCCAGCAGTACGACGTCTCCATCGGCCATGGCATTGACCTTGGCTTCGGCGTCGCTACCGACGCAGCTTTCGGTTTTTGTCACGGTTTTGCCCAGCAGTTCGCTGAGGCGTTTTGCTACTGGTGTGAGCCGCATTCCTTCATTGATTTGACCCTTTGGTCGGCCAAAGTGGGCCGAGAGGATCACCCGAGCACCTTTGTCGATCAGGTCATTGATGGTGGGCAGGGCGGCGCGGATGCGGGTGTCATCGGTAATGGCGCCGTTCTCGTTGAGAGGCACGTTGAAGTCAACCCGAACCAGCACACGCTTACTACGTAGGTCCGCTGCGCTGAGGCTGGACAGTGAACGCTTCGCCATGGGGGTTGTGCCGTGCGGTAAGAAAAACCCGCTGACATTAACCCGTGTTTTGCTTGCCTGGTTGGGTTGATGGGCCGGCGAACTGATCTGGTTGGCGCTAGGACAAGATTGAAGCAAGCATTTTGTTCAAACGCATGTTTGAAACCGTTCTCTTCCCGATTGATCAGAGCCGGGAAACGATAGAAACGGCCAGTAAGGCTTTGGAACTGACCAGAAGCCATAGCAGCCGTTTGATCATCCTGTCTGTGGTCCAGGCTGAGCGGCCTGAAATGCACGATCCTGAGGCTGTAGCAGTTCTATTGAAACGGGCTCGAGAACAAGTCGAGCAGGCTGGGATTGCTTGTGAAGTGTTGGAGAGAGAAGGTAAGCCTGCCTTCGTGATTTGCGATGTGGCTGATGAATTCAATGTGGATGTGATTGTGATGGGCACACGCGGTGTGAATTTGGATGGCGATAGCGAGAGCACAGCAGCCCGGGTGATCCAGTTGGCCCCTTGTCCGGTGCTGGTGGTGCCGTGAGCACTCCAACAATTCAGTGGTATCCAGGCCACATCGCTAAGGCGGAGCAACAGCTCAGCAAGAATCTCGACAAAATTGACCTTGTCATTGAGGTGCGGGATGCTCGCATCCCGATAGCCACTGCTCATCCGCAGCTGCAGCGCTGGATTAAGGGCAAGCAGCATTTGCTAGTGATCAACCGCCGCGACATGATTTCCTCTGCGGCTCGCCAATCTTGGGATCGTTGGTTCCGTGACCAGGCCCAAACCCCATGGTGGTGTGATGCCAAGGCTGGCACAGGTGTTAAGCAGGTTCAACAAGCAGCCATACGAGCTGGAGATCAGCTCAATCAGCGCCGCCGCTCCCGTGGTATGCGACCACGCCCTGTAAGGGCCCTCACTTTGGGGTTTCCCAATGTGGGCAAGTCCGCCCTGATCAATCGTTTGGTCCGTCAGAAGGTGGTGGAGAGTGCTCGTCGCGCCGGCGTGACCCGCACCCTGCGCTGGGTGCGCTTGGGTCAAGACCTTGACTTACTTGATGCCCCCGGCGTTTTGCCACCCCGCCTCGATGACCAACAGGCTGCTTTGCATCTCGCCCTTTGCGATGACATCGGCCAGGCCGCCTATGACGTTGAGTTGGTGGCCCTCGCGTTACTGGAGACGCTGAGTGTGTTGGAGAAGCAGGCGGCGGCTGGGGTAGTTGCAGGGATCCTTGAGCAGCGTTACGGCATCAACTTGGCCGGTGAGCACGCTGATGCCCATGCTTGGTTGATGACTGTTGCCGAACGCCACACCTCTGGTGATACAGGGCGTATGGCCCAACGGCTTTTGGATGACTTTCGCCGAGCACTATTGGGGCCGATCGCGCTGGAGTTGCCGTTGCCATGACATTGGACGAACGGACATTGGCGTTTGGAGAAGGTGAGGGTGAATTGCTGAAGCTGCACTACCCCAAACCCTTGCCAATGCGTCTGGATCGTTGGCTTGTCAGCCAACGATCGGAGCAGAGCCGTTCACACATCCAAAAGTTTATTGAGGCTGGTCTTGTACGTGTAAACGGCATCACCGGGCGAGCTAAGACTCCTTTGCGCCAAGGCGATGAGGTGGAGTTGTGGATGCCGCCACCAGAGCCTTTGCCGTATCTGCAACCGGAAGCAATGCACTTAGACGTGCTCTTTGAGGATAGACATCTGATCGTGATCAACAAGCCTGCAGGCCTCACAGTGCATCCGGCTCCAGGCAATCGAAACGGCACGTTAGTGAATGGTCTTTTGCATCATTGCTCTGATCTGCCTGGCATCAGTGGAAAGTTGCGACCAGGCATCGTGCATCGTCTCGATAAAGACACCACTGGCTGCATCGTGATTGCCAAGAGTCAGGAGGCATTGGTGAAACTGCAGGAACAGATTCAGAAACGCATTGCATCGCGCAAATATTTGGCTGTCGTGCATGGCGCTCCGACAGGCGACCAAGGCACGATCGTGGCAGCGATTGGTCGCCATCCGGTGGATCGCAAAAAATATGCCGTGGTCAATGAAGACGGAGGCCGTCATGCTTGCACCCACTGGACGTTGGTTGAACGATTAGGTGACTATTCCTTGCTGCGTTTCAAGCTTGATACGGGACGCACCCATCAGATTCGTGTTCATTGCGCTCACATCGGTCATCCGATTGTTGGTGATCCCACTTACAGCCGCTGCCGAAAGTTACCGATGGATTTACCTGGCCAGATTCTTCACGCTGTACAACTGGGATTGAACCATCCAATCCACAAAAACCGCATGGTGTTCGATGCGCCCTTGCCTATGAAGTTTGATAATCTATTGACATTGCTACGACTTAAGATGAAGAATAGATGAGTGCATAAGGAAGTCATTGATTATTGGCTCTCTTTAAATAGCTTGCATAGGTTGAAATACCATAAAGTGCTGCTTACTCGTATTTAAAAGTGTGGTTTCGATCCCTCCTTCGCCTGTGATGAGCAAATCATTTCCGATTTGCTCTAATGAGAATTCAATTTTCTCTTCAAAGAGAATTTTATCTAACTCAAATATTTGGAAGTCTTCGATTGTATCCTTTCCTGAACTGAGGGTAAACATGTCTGAGCCGCTGCCACCATTTAAACGATCATCTCCATGTCCTCCGATCAGAGTATCATCCCCCTTTCCACCATATAGATAGTCATTGCCTCTACCAGCATAAATGATGTCATCACCTTCTAAGCCTTTCAAGAGATCATTGGTTTCACCAGAGCCTAAAGATGAAAATATGTCTATGATTCGATCATTCTTATTTGTCCCTTTATAAGTCTTTTGTACGCTGTCTAAAGATGGAGGGTCACTTGAAGAGCCAACCCATGCAACACGGATCTGCTCCTCGCGCAATGTTACTGGCAAGCCCTTAAAAGATAGATTTATAGGCTTTCCCCCACCTTGTATGCTTCCTCCTCCTATGATTGTCCATGATTCAACCAGCACCCCAGTATCATCGTCCTGGTATGCATCCAGAAATTGCACATTATAATATTGCCCATCATTTGGGATAAAAGCAACTTCAACATCCTTGGTTAATTTGCCTGGACCATCAGTTAGATGAATAATCGCCTCAGGTTCGACACCTTGAGTTGCAATACTTTTCGTCGGCAGACTCGCCGAATCCGAATCTTTAATCCATTTGACGCGAATATTCGCCTTGACTAGATTTTCAGGAAGGCCTTTATAGTATAGATATATTGGGTTATTTGTACCTTTGATTATATTATCATCTCCTCCTACATTTATCCATTCCTCAGCCTTGTCTCCATTATTATTAATGGTTGAATTTAAATACTGAATATTATAATATTGACCATCTCTTGAATTAAATGCAATTTCAAGATCTTTGGTTAATTGCCCTGGGCCATCGTGGATGTAAAAGACTTCTTCTCTTGTACCATTTTTAAGTAGCTTAGTGGCGATCGTTGGTTCAACACCAGGCAAGTCGGGCATGCTTTGTAAGCGATCTTCTATAGCTTCATCTAATTGGGCAGATAAGACTAGATATTCATCTGTGATTTCTTTTGTTGCTATCTTTGCCTCGCCAGCTTCTTCGCGTTTGGTTTCAGCCCATGGAGAATAGTTGAGAGATTCTAGTGGTTGCTGTTGCTCCTCAGAATAATCAGTGCCATTGGCCCTTAGATCATAGAATTCTTCTTGATATACCTGATTAGAATATGGCTTTGATTGATCAAAATACCTGACCAACTTGTATTCTTTGGTTCTAATTGCCTGAATTTTACTAGGCGGATTTAACATTCCCAGTTGCGGGTCTTTAGCCACACCAGATGGGGGGTCTTGTCCAGCCCAATCATCATCCCAGGTAAATAAAATATAATCTTGCGCCTCGTTATCATCAGTAGTCCCATCAATAATTGCGCTATAGTCAACTCCCTGTAGATCATAGGAATCAATTGTATTTTTTTCTACACCAATCAGGTTCAAGTATGTCGGAAGGAAATCAATATGAGAGACAAGTTCCTCAGTGTTGGATTCGCGGCCTTCAAAGTATCCTGGATTACTCCATATCAAAGGAGTTTTAATCGCTTCTTCATAGGCATTAAATGTTTTTTGTCTCATGCCACCATGAGCTAAGCCAAGCTCTCCGTGGTCGGACATCTTGACAATCATCGTATCTGAAGCGAATGCTGCGTCGGAGTTAATCGTATCAATTACCTGTTCAAATTGGAGATCTGTTCGATGGATTAGGTTGGCATAGAAGTTTAGATAGCTTTCGCTATTGCTAGTTATAGTGTCATCTATTGGCGCAAAAAGATTATCCATTACTTCCACGAATTCCGCTTGAACTTCGGGCTTGAAATTACTGGATATATTCTCATTTATGGTCTCAGGAATAGGCTGTTGAGATGAAAAATTTAGGTTCGAAAAATCCTTAATATTATACCTATAATCTTCATCGCCGATTGCCAATACTTGTCCTAAAGGTGGATATGCCAGGATATCGTGTGGGTTGACCAAACTAATCACTAGGGCGAATGGCTTTTCATTCCCAGACTGAATTCTATCTTCAAGCCACGTTATGCCATCATTTATAAATCGCTGATCATTGGTCAGACCAAGGGGGTTCGAGAATGTTCCCGCTTCAGGGGGATCCCATTCATTAAAGCCAAGCAGAGACAAGTCTGGATCTATGTATTCGTCGTCTGATGTATTTGCTGTACCCTTATTTTGATTAAAGCCTATATTCATATGTGCTTTGCCTTTATAAATAACGTCGTAACCCTCGTTAGCGAGTATTGTGGCAAAGTTGGGGATGTCTGGATTCAAGCCAATCTGTGCTTGAGTCTGAGGATTCACCCATTTATCAGAAGTTATAACCTCTTTTACCTCGTGCTGGGCGGGGAATTTGGATGTAAAGAATGAGGTTCTCGCGACTGAACATTGATTTGTATTTGTAAATGCATTAGAAAAAGAAAGGCCATTTTGTGATAACCACGAGGTGGCGGGTAAGTCACTATCAAAGGTATCCGCAAACCCAAGGTCATGGGACCTTTCTTGATCAGTAATGAGAATCACGAGATTCCGTGGAAATCTCTTCTCAGTCATTTTCAGCCAATATTGTAAAGGAACTATACCATGATACAAAACATGCTATTTCAATATAGAGGTTAATTACAACCTTGAGGTTCTCTTTAACGAGCCCACTGTTTCTATTGATCAAAAAGATTCTAGTCAAGCCACGAAGGGAGAAGATCCAAGTCATTCGATTCTTCACCTTATCTCAAATAATCCAGACGAAGGAGCATGGAGTACGCATTAATCAAGGTTAGATTAGTTCTAAAAATTTATTGATCCGCCGCAGGGAGATCCTTTCCCCAGAAACAGCTTGCCCATAGCAGATATCATTGGTAGAAGGAATCCAACATATAACTATCTAGCCAGCTTGCCAGCAGAGTCTGAGATAGATTAGGTTTATATTGACTAATCTGAGGGACTTTTCCCTCTCTACTGGCAAGTCTTTATTAGGCGTATGACTGAACTGGAGGCTTTTATTGCTGAAGCGCGTCTTAACCCTGATCTGCAGGCTCAATTAAAGGATTGCGCATTGGAGAAATGGGGTGATCAGCATACGCCATTAGATGTGGACCCTTCGAAAGTTATTGAAGTTGCTACGCGAGCTGGATTTACTATTTCCGAAGCCGATATATTGTTTGCGCAATGCCAACAACTTAATAATTTTTGGCGATTCGAGATGGAGAATGCCTTTGTCGCAAGGCGAAGTCTGGCGAGGATTCAAATGCAGGTCTTAGGATCAAATGACGCTATAGATTATTACTCATTCTGAATAGATATCTGTGATAACTTAGGGAAGCTTTCGTTTGGATGGGCTTTCAAGAAGCTTCTTAATCGGAAATAGCTTTGAAGCAGTTCCTTTAATATCGAGAGCTGAAGTTCTATTCAACAAGCTTCTCACTTAAGGAAGCAGAATAGGGCAACACCTCAGCACATTATAATACTCAATCAATTGCTTGATTTTTATGATGTCAGGCCGCCTATCGCCTGGATCACTTTTTGAAGTCGTCATTGCTTGCTGTTACATGAAATCAATACTTTGATGATACGAGCTAGATTCAAGATATAGCTTCCACCATTTAATATTTTATCTTGAAAAGGCAGGGGCTTGAATTATTGGCTATTGGTTTAGAATTGAATTCTATTTATCGGAAATGGGTTGCATGTGCAATTTAATGCGGCAAGACTTACCGTTAAAAACTCGTGCCTTTTGGCGTGATTATTTTGGTTGAACCAGTCAAGCTTTCTAATCGCTCAAGATCAAAGTAACAGAAAATCTATTTTACCGTCGACTCAACCTTGATTTGAGACGTGCTCAGGCCTCATCTCTCTATAAGCAAAATTGTGCGCTTGAGAGAATCCTCCTGCAGTGGCTAGATAAGAGAGTCTGGATGGAATGAACATACGCATTAATTGTTTCATCACGATGCAGCTTCTACCCTCGAAAGCAGGCCACCGGCGTTAGCCCGCCATCGCTGCTTGCGCTAATGGTGATGCTGTTTAGTGAGCTGAGGCTATGCAACCGGTTAGAGCAGTACAGGCTCGCTGCCCTCGGCAAATAGGCTCTCGGCGGTGAGAGAACTGCTACCCTCCAGCTCCATACCCGTTAGCGCGTTGAAGCCCACAGTCATCGATTGACCAGCTCCGATCGACTGACCCCAGTCAGCTCCATAGATTTTATAACTGTAGAGATCATCAGCAACCTCTTCGGTAACGACATCAACACCCCAGGACTCGCCGTAAAAGTGATGAGTACTGTTGAAGCCTACTGCCCAATTCTCCAGACGCTGATCACTGCTATTGGTGATAGTGATCTCCGCGGTGAAGCCACCCCACCAAAGATCACCAGACACCTCAACATCCACCGCGCTACCGGTGATTGGATCAATCTGTGAAACCTGGCTTTGCTCAACGAGAACAACTGGTTCCTGTTGAGGTTTCTCATCCTCCTCATTTATCGGTGTACCTAGAGCGTCCAAGTTTGAGCCCAGTGGGCCGCCCAGGCTCACCATGCTTTGGAAGTAGTCGATGACGACCTGATCGGAGACCTCTAAGGCAGGCCATTGCGGCCAATCAAAGGTGTCATTCATGAACGGTTGTGTTTGGTCATGACTGAGCACTGTGAGGTGGTTGATGTCATGAGCGATAGCAACGTCTTCGATTGATAGCCATCCATGAGCCCTATCGTGCATCCAGCCACCAAAATGGGGCTCCATCTTCAAAGTGTTGATGAAGTGATCGACGCCATCGATGCCCTCGAGGTAATCGATGAAGCCAGGTTTAGCGATCTGTCTCGCCATGCTCATCACGTCATTGGGGCTACCAATACGTGCGCTGCGTTGTAGATCGGCAAGCCATTGGGGATCGTAGTTTTCATCGGCGATCCAGCCAACTTTGGCCCCCTGCATGGAGTACCAGAGACCAACACCTTGGAGTTCATTGCCCCAGGCCTGGGAGTTGTTGGTGAGGTTATTAGCGAAGGCCCAGTTGCCGATGTCTTCTAGGGATGCAGGATCCAGTCCGAGAAAGGTGCGGAGATTGTTATACGCAACATGTGCTTCTGTGGTAATGGGAGTGCGTCCTCCCATCAGTTCATCGTGGGTGGTGTGTTCACTGCCACTTGATGCACCCCATTCGGTGATCAGGGTGAAAGCAGAGTCGGAGGTTGTGTGTTCATGCATTCCTTCCATTGCAGAGTCGTTCTCGCTCTGTTGATGCCCTTGCACTTCAACTGCTGGTGCATCACTTACCGCAAGAGATGATGCAGCCGTGATTGCAGTTTCTGACGCGTTAGTCATCAACAATGCAGCGGTCAGCACTCCTCCTGTACCTAGTGCCTTGCCCTGTTGCGCATTGAAGCCGACTGTGACGGACCCTCCAGCGGGAATGGTTTGCGCCCAACCGATTCCTGTCAGTGTGTATTTCGTTTGTCCGTTGGCGAGCTGCTCGGCCGATGTGCTGACACCCCATGGCATCCCTGAGATTTTGTGGGATGTTATGAAGCTATAACTCCATTCTGAAAGAGTTTCGCTTGATGTATTGGTGATGTTGAGTTCGGCTGTCAACCCTTTCCACCACACGCTCCCTCCAACTGAGACTTTCAACTGTGATGTCATGACCTGATTCATTTGCTTATACAGGTCTAAGCGTGATGTGTACTACAACTCAACCCTTCAAATGAAGGATTTTTGCTCCATAGAGCAGACTTTTTTATCTGAGAATTCTCTAAGGATTCCAGGTCTTAACTCTGCCTCAGCAGCAACTCGACTTTTCAAGTAAAGGCGTTACAAAATGGATTGAACATGCTCACGGTCTGTAGTTTTGGCAATCTGCTGTTGTTTAGCAATGCTTAGCTTGCTATCTCCCTCAGCCATTCAATATAAAGCTTCAATTTGGCAAGGCGAAAGCTTTGCTGAGATGAACTCAGCAAAGCTCCTAGCAGGGAAACTGTAGGTCTAGATCAAGCCAAGAGTAGTCTTTAGCGAGTACTTCAAGGGTAGAAATTAAGGCACCAGTTCTATGCTCAAGGCTTTCATCTAGAATGATTACATCTACACCAGACTCAAGAGCTTTTTAAATTTATTTAATGATTTCGTGTCAAGGGAAACAAGCAGCTATTAGCTTGATTTTTGGCTTTTACTGCTTTCATTAGACCAGCACCAAGCCCATCTTTAAGCTATTCTATTTTGATCACTATAAATTGATCTTTTTGCTCAGATAGTCGTTACCTGCTTGCCTCAAGTGTTGACTCAAAAAAATCGGTTTCCCTACTATCAGTTCCTGTACTTTTGACGGAAACTAATTGAGAATAAATACATGCCAGAACGTATTAATTGCATGCTAAGTGTTTAAGTTTGGAGATGATGCCCCAGCTCGAAAAGGCTTTATTTAAGAACTTGTCGTTATTTTGGCATGCCTTTAATGCATTATTTTGTTGGCAGTCTCGGACAGGCTTCTACGAGTATGCGGGTAATCGCTGCTTGGGGTTTCTGAAGGAGCTGATCGCCGGGTCCTTCCTCAACGATTTGCCCATGGTCGAGCACGATCACTCTGTGGCAGAAACCACTGGCAACGGAGAGGTCGTGGGTAATGAACAGCATCGCGAGCCCCAATTCTTTCTGAAGCTGACGCAATAGAGCCAACACCTCAGCTTGTATTTCCGCGTCCAGCATGCTGACGCTCTCATCGCAAATCAGCACCTTCGGTTTTAAGGCCAAGGCTCGGGCAATGGCGACGCGTTGTTGCTGGCCGCCAGAGAGCTGGCGAGGCAGTCGGTTTTGATAGTCCTCCGCTGGGCTGAGGCCCACCTGCTCAAGTAACTTTCGTCCGTTTTGCCTTGCTTCAGCTCGGCTTGCCATTCCATGGATGAGCAGTGGGTCGGCGATGGCTTCTGCGATCGTCATTTTTGGATTGAGGCAGGCGAGGGGGTCTTGAAAAACCATCTGCAAGGCCTGACGGGCTTGCCTTAATGGCTGTCCTTGCAAGCTGTGCAGGTTGTGGCCTTGGAGATGCACCTGACCACCCCGGATCGGCGTAAGACCCATGAGGGCCCGGCAGAGGGTGCTTTTGCCGCAGCCAGATGCTCCAACCACACCAAGGCTCTCGCCAGCACGGATGTTGAAGCTCACTCCATCAACAGCTTTGAGCCAGGTCGGTGCCCAGGGCCAGCCTCCCAGAGCATGCCAACAGCGCAAAGCATTGACTTCTAGAACGACGGCAGCGGTATGCGAGCAAGTTGGAGTGCTTCCGCCTTCACGCGCCCTGGCGGCACCCACGAGCCGCGTGCCGATAGCTGAGCGGGGATGAGAAAGCAGCTCTTCGCTCCGGCCCTCTTCCACCATGCGTCCCCCATCGAGAATGGCCATGCGCTCGCACCAGCGAGCTGCCATCGCCAAGTCATGGCTGATCAGCATGAGAGCACTGCCGAGCTCCTCGCAGAGGTTGCTGAGTTCGGCCATAACCTGACCAGCCACGGCGACATCAAGGCTGGTGGTGGGCTCATCGGCGATGACCAGAGGGGGATTGAGGGCGATTGCTAGAGCAATGGACAGCCGCTGACGCATGCCACCACTGAATTCATGGGGGTAAGCGCGGAACCGGTTCGCCCCGATTCCCACTCGCTCCAGGAGTTCCTCTGCCCGCTGCTCTCGCCAGCTGGGGGTAGCTTCTGGTTGGTGGGCGTTGAGAGTGTCAAGCAAATGCTTTCCCACCGTCATCAACGGATTAAGGCGGGTCATTGGATCCTGAAAAACTAGACCTACCGCTTCACCACGTAGTTGCCGCAATCGCTTCTGTTGCAATGGTCTTGGATCTTGGCCGGTCAGTAGCAACCCTCCCTGGCAAATGCTGCCAGGGGGAAGTAGTTGCAGTACGGCCTTGGCCACGGTGCTCTTGCCGCAGCCTGAAGGACCCACCAGGGCGAGTCTCTCTCCTGACTTGATGCTTAGGTTGAGTCCATCCAGTGTCCAATCAGCGCTGCGGGGATAGCGCATGCGCAGTTGGCTGAGCTCGAGTACCTGCTCTGAAGAGCTGGGCATCGTTAGTAGCACGGAGTCTTGGGACTGAATACCATGGATTGATCCGCTGGGTCGGATGCTCAACGTCACCACTCCCCCGAAATCAACACAGGCCAATGCTGGCACTGGTTCAGAGGTGTGTGGTTTACCTGAGATCAGGACACATCCGTTCAGCAGTGTTGATGACTACGGCATTGCCTTGCCGGAATGGTTGAAAGACTGTATTCAGCACATCCCTCCTGGGCTTGGGCAGAGTTGCCCAATCGATTCAGAAGCCCTGCTTGCAGCAGCTTTTGATTTGGCCTTTCAGCTACATGAGGGGCAATTTCGAGCCAGTGGTGACCCATATATCGTTCACCCCGTGGCAGTGGCTGATCTGTTGCGGGATATCGGCGCTAGCGCCAGCGTGATCGCTGCAGGTTTCCTGCACGATGTGGTGGAAGACACCGATTTAACCCCGGAGCAACTGGAAGATTATTTCGGCGCTGAGGTACGGGAACTGGTGGAAGGCGTCACCAAACTGGGGGGGATTAATTTCACTAACCACACTGAGGCCCAAGCTGAGAACTTGCGCAAAATGTTTCTGGCAATGGCCAGCGACATCCGCGTGGTGCTGGTGAAATTGGCCGATAGGCTTCACAACATGCGCACGCTTGGCTCATTACAGGCTGATAAGCAGCAGCGCATTGCTCGTGAAACCCGCGAGATTTATGCACCTCTAGCCAATCGCCTCGGCATTGGTCGCTTCAAATGGGAACTCGAGGATTTGGCCTTCAAGCTTCTTGAACCTGAGGCTTTCCGAGAGATTCAGCAAGAGGTGGCTACCAAGCGCAGTGAACGGGAGAACCGTCTAGCGACCACGGTTGAACTGTTAACGGAACGACTGGCGTCTGCGGGTCTTGATGCTTGTGAAGTCAGTGGGCGACCGAAACATCTCTATGGCATCTGGAGCAAGATGCAACGCCAGCAAAAGGCATTCCATGAGATCTTCGATGTGGCGGCTTTGCGGATTATCGCTCCCAGTGTGGAGACTTGCTACCGCGCCTTGGCTGTCGTACATGACACCTTCCGGCCTATTCCCGGACGCTTCAAGGATTACATCGGTTTAGCCAAGCCCAATGGCTATCAATCGCTACATACGGCGGTCATCGGCAAGCATCGGCCCATTGAGGTGCAGATTCGTACTCCAGGGATGCATCGTGTGTCTGAATTCGGCATTGCGGCTCATTGGGAGTACAAAGAAGGTGGTTCCCCAGCTGCCGCCAATAAGGAGCGGTTTAATTGGCTTCGTCAGCTGGTCGAGTGGCAACAGGAAGGAGGCAATGATGACCACAACGACTACCTTGCTTCGATCAAAGAAGACTTGTTTGATGAGGAGGTGTTTGTATTTACTCCTAAAGGCGATGTAGTGGGCTTGCGCAAAGACTCCACAGTTGTTGATTTCGCCTATCGGATTCATTCAGAGGTTGGCAACCATTGCCATGGTGCGCGCATTAATGATCGGCTTTGTCCATTGTCGACCTCATTGCAGAACGGCGATTTCGTGCAAGTTCTGACCAGCAAAACAGCTCATCCAAGCCTCGATTGGCTGAACTTTGTCGCTACTCCCACAGCCCGTAATCGCATCCGTCAGTGGTATAAGCGAAGCCATCGTGATGAAACGATCCAACGGGGGAAAGACCTGTTGGAGCGTGAACTCGGTCGTAATGGTTTTGATGCGCTACTCAGTAGCGAAGCGATGACTCGCGTGGCAGAACGCTGCAATTTATCGGTCACAGAAGATTTGCTTGCGGCGCTTGGTTTTGGAGCTTTGACCTTGCAGCAAGTGCTGAATCGTTTGCGAGAAGAAATCCGTCTTCAGACTGTCGAGCCTGAGCAACCACTCAGCAATGTAAATGTTGCGAAACGGCTTGTGGCTCAAGTGGAGTCAAGCCCAGCCAGGCTGCCTGCTTCTGATGGCGTACCGATCCTTGGCGTGGAGGGCCTTGATTACCGCCTGGGCGGCTGTTGTAGTCCGCTGCCAGGAGAAGCGATCCTTGGCACTGTTGCTCTTGGTAATCACGGCATCACGATTCACCGGCAGGATTGCGTCAATGTTGGCTCGATCCCCAGTGAAAGACGATTGCCGGTGCGCTGGAATCAAGGTGCATTCATCGAAGGCGAGCGATTCCCAGTGCAGTTGCGTATTGAAGTGATTGACCGAGTGGGAATTCTGAAAGACATCCTGATGCGTCTTTCAGATAACCACATCAATGTGAGCGATGCCAGGGTCAAAACATCCTATGGCAAACCCGCCTGCATTGATTTGCGGGTTGAGCTCAACAGTGCTGCTCAGTTGGTCTCAATGATGGATCAGATTCGCTCGATGGCCGATGTTCTCGATATCGCCCGCACTGGCTTGAGCTAGGACAGCGCGATGTAAACAGGCAAAAGCAACTGGGATCTCTCTTAGAGGCCGTTCCTTTCTTGGTTGAGCTTGGTCTCTACGTCTACTGCCGTGCGGCATCTCTGCTGTATGAGCAACTATTTCGTATCGTGCCTTTCCTTTATTGGTCTGGCTCCATGCCCTTTCCGAAAAGCCTTTCCCATTCATTGCTGTCGCCAGAAGGCTGGCGATTTGATTAATCGATCACTTGCCTCATGCTTTATGGGCGTTCTCTACGTGCTGTTTCCCAAAACATGACTGCATGCAATACAGCGCGCATGGAGAAGCCTGGGGATTGTTATCTCTACGGCGATTTCTCTGAGCTCTAAATGAGATCAAAGCAATGGAAGCGTAAGCGATGCTTCTGATCAGTCAACTTAGGCTTAGAGCTTCTTGCAATCGCTCACGTTGACCCTGCTTGCTAGCGGGGCAGGTTCTGATAGCAAATGCCAAGATTATCTTACCGATTAGATGTACGCTTAATGAATAGGACTCTACGATCACTAAATGATCTTAAGTTGTTCGCAATTTTAGTCACTGACTCTACTAACGATGATCGCAAGATAACCATGCTAGCCAACGATTAGAGCAACCCTAAGCATAGGGGAAATTGCAAGGCCATAGCTTATGAGCTCCTGCCGATTCTTTAACGCTGGAGACATATTGAAGATCAATCAATTGACACAGAATGTTCCATAAGCCCTGTCAACAAAGCCTTTCATAGAGCCCTATAGATCAGCATGACTGGTGAATTAGATTTTAAAATCATGAACTACAATCTATAAGCAAAAAGTCTTGAGTTAGCATCAAGATTGCCTGGGTACACTGCATTGCTCTGAAAGACATTGGAGGCGATACAGCGATAGGAACTGCCTCAACCGCTGCCATGTGGCTAAACAGGGGAATAAAATATTGGCCATGAATGCATGAGGGCTGTCCATGAATTTGAGAACAAGCTGTAACGACAGCTTTGTGTTGAATTGACTAACTTGCTACTCGCATTGAACTTTGAGCCGCAGATTGAAAGTCTGGGCTCTGAGTATTGGGATGTGGTCGATGCCGCACGATTTCCGCGCACTGAATTGCGTTTCCGTAATGATGCCTTGCTTAGGCAGCTTGGGATTGAGCCTGACGCCGTAGAGGATCATCATCTGGAACAGGCTTATGGTTGTTTTGAGGCTCGTACTCCGTTATTAGCTCTGCGCTATCACGGCTATCAATTCGGTACATACAATCCATTGCTTGGGGATGGTCGTGGCTTCCTTTATGGTCAACTACGTGATCGATTTGGACAGCTTCAGGATCTTGGCACTAAGGGATCAGGGACAACTCCCTGGAGCCGTGGAGGGGATGGTCGACTTACCCTCAAAGGGGGTGTGCGGGAGATCATCGCCAGTGAGGCGCTGCACCGTTTAGGCGTCACCACGAGCCGAACTCTTTGCTTGGTGGAAACCGGTGAGAAGCTTTGGCGTGGTGATGAGCCTTCGCCTACTCGCAGTTCAGTGATGATGCGTATGGCGCGCACGCATCTACGCTTTGGCACTTGTGAGCGGCTGCTGCATTTGCGGGATGCTCAGAGCCTAGAGCGTTTGTTGCGTCATGTGGTTGATGTCTATTATCCGCTGATTGCCGCTGCCTATCCTGTTCAAGAAGGCAATGCTGCTAGCGCGATCCAAGCTCAGTTGCTGGCTTTCTACGCAGAACTCGTTGAACGGGTGGCCAGGTTAACGGCGGAGTGGATGGCAGCAGGTTTTACCCATGGTGTTCTCAATACCGACAACATGTCTCTGCTGGGAGAAAGTTTCGATTACGGTCCATTCGCCTTTTTGGATCAATGGGAGCCTGGATTTACTGCTGCTTATTTTGATCAAACAGGCCTCTATGCCTATGGCCGTCAACCTGGGACTTGCCATAACAACTTGCGGCTACTTCAAGAGCCATTGGCAATGCTGCTGCCACGGCAACCAATGGAGCAGTCATTAGAGACGTTTGCTCCAACATACCAATCTCATTATAGAGCTTGCATGCAGCGTCGTCTCGGTCTTCCGAGCAGTTTTGACGGCAATGGCAATATTGAGGGTGGTGGTGGTGATGCCGTGCGTAAAACTCTTGCACTCCTCGACGCTTGGCCTATTGGATATGGCGCCTTCTTTGCAGGCCTTGCTGCTCAAATATCGACCAAGGGGTTGCCAGAAGAGCCAGAAGCTTTGTTGCCAGTGGTCTTAGATGGTGCTGAACCTGCAAGGAAAGTCTGGCTGGATTGGAGAGATCGTTGGTGGACACAGCAACGGGAAGCTTTATCTGCTAATCCTGCTGAAGCACAAGCCATCAATGCGCGATTACAGCGCTGGAATCTTGTCAAAACACCGATTCGATCTGTGATTGAGGAGTTTTGGCAAGCGATCGATCAAGATGATGATTGGCAGCCCTTGCAGGCCTGGTTGAAAGCAATCTGTGTGGATTAAAACTCATTTCACAGGAGATATTTTCTTGTAAAAGTGGCTCCTTGTTTCATGCTTGCCTTAGAGCGAGGTGTAGCCATTGCCACGGCCTGCAACAACTGCGACACCTCATCCAATACATCCAAGAGCATGACGTCCATTACGACGCCAAGCATTCAACAGAAGCACCCTCAACAGGCAGAAAGCGACTTAAAGATGCCTTGGGTAATGACTGGATGCCGTGATCCCTATATCGACGACAACTAAGCAACTCATCTCATCCCAACCTTCTTAAGTGCTCTTCGCGAACCAGCGATATGCCCAGTAACCACAGATCGCGACGATCACCCACGGAATCAATACTCTGACAATCCAAAGGGCAAACAGGAGCACCAAGGCAGAAACAGCAATCCGCTTGGTGATTGCCTTTGCCTCATCGGTCATGACTTCCCAGCGAGGTACCAGAGACATCGTTGCTTCTTTCTTGAATGCATCTGATCTTCTACCAACCCCTCCTGCTATGCAACCTCAGGTGCCCATCCAACCTCCAATTCCCTTCTGATGATCCATTGATGACATTTGCAATTGAGGTGCTGTCCTTGAGGAATCAAGCGTTGATGGATAGGACAGGTCAATAAGGTCTGGCACTGCTTCCCGACCGCATAACGGAAGTGATTACAGGTCATGCACACCGCTCCTGATCGCGAGGATTTGAGCGTGCCCTCATCCATGCACTGCCACTCCTCGGGGTCAGAAGAAGGGCTGGGTGATAGGTGCCTACCTGAGAACCGTGCCATCAAACCATTGCATCCAGTACACCTGTACTAGCTCAAGCAGGTTGCTTGAGTCAAGCGATTGGTAGTGACTGCTCTGATCTCAAGCACTCCAAAGAGTCCGGCAGTGCAATGGTGCCTGTTAAGCAAGGACTGCCCGTCTCTTCATGCAAGCAAATTCGGCATAATCTCAGGACTTTTCAGTACCACCCAAGCGGGCCTTTTGCGCCCTTCACCTAGAGGGGATTTTAAAATATTTACACACTATCAGGACGAATCAGTTATGTTTGGTGCGAACATTAACCATTAATTGAACAATGCTTCGCAAGCAAGAAAAAAATGCAATCACAAGAGGTGTCTTACTCGGCATTGGTTGGGGATGGGGTTTAGATAGGTTTTATGAGGGAGATAAAAAAGGAGGAATTCTTTCAATCATTGGATGGGGGATCATTTTTACAAGTTTCTTCTATCTACAGTGTTCTGGAATTGAATACGTCGATGGTGTAAAGGATTATTCCAACTACAGTCCTAATCCATTAGTTGTTCTTCCCTTAATCGCTGGGTTATACGGAGCCTATCTGATTATCAGAAAAGCATTCAAACTGGCAAAGCAATTTGAAACTGCAGAAGATTAATTAGTCATCGATCGAGCTAGGGGCTCGACACTCCTCAAGTAGGTTTTTTGGCATGGGCGCTGATCGATGTTAGCGCCATTTTTCATGCTTCTTTATCACTGCTTTACTCTGATTTTCGGTTCAAGATCTAATGCTGCCTATATCCACAATCAGTATTCCAGAGTAATGAGTATGAGGCGATGAGTTTGTGGCCTCGAAGATAGATAGGTTAGGCAGAACTCAAGTCGAAATAGTCAATCGCATCCATGACCTGCCGCAGCAATGCATCCACGTCAGAACCCTCGATGGGCTGATCAACACCTGAGCTTTAGGCAAGTTCGCATCTGTGCTTCTTGGTCTGCTTTCTGGTCTTACCGAAGTAGAGCGCTCATTGACCAGTGAGAGAACACTTAAGAGCATCCAACACCGCAAAGAAACAGGCGTGAACTTGGGAGGCAGACCTAAGACCAGTCGCGTCAAAAAAGGGCTGGTCCTACGCCTTAGCAAGAAAGGGTGCTCTTACAGATCCATAAGAGAGCACACAAGTCTTGCTCTCTCCACCATCAGAAGGATCATCGTGGAGCAAGAGGTAGTAGCGGTTTGAACCTTCCACCACATTTCTTAGACGAAAAGAAGAAAGAAGTTATTTTCCATATCAAGGGGGTCTTGCCAGTCACTATGGACATACCTAAATGGATGCAATCGTTCCCACCTGAATACAAGGGTGTTGTTGTGAGGTGCGAGGAAACTTTCTATCGTTTAAGAGAGGGAGCAGGAAGATGACAAAGAGAACAATGAATTCGGAGTTCTGACTATGGACTGGGACGCAGCAAGAAAGCACTGCATTGAGCGTGACTGGAAGTGGACATTGGATTTGATCGACGAGTACCAGAAGGAAATGCAAGAACTAAAAGATGAGAACGTGAAACTCAAGCGTCAGTTAGTTCTTCGCTCTCAACTCAAGAAGTAATGCCAGTCTTGATCATTGGTTGGGGTGTCTACGACAAACTCACTGAACAAGAGAAAAATGAGTTTGCTTTAGTGGCAAGTTATGAGACTTCTTATTTCTATGAATGTTATAAATATGAGCATGCTAAAGGTAATAAAAATTATGAATGGAGTGATCGATGCTTTAAGAGTCAGGAAGAATTATTGGAATTTTTTGGTTATGAAATGATTGAAGATTTAGACATAGATGCTGTATATGCAAAAAGGTTAGATGCCTATGCCGAGGAGGATCTAAAGAAATGGATGCAATTAAGTGAGGGTGGAAATCAAGTCAAAGTAATAGGAGCACAATAAATGCATGCTCGTATCCGCAGAGTTCATGACTCAACGACTGATCGTTATAGAAGGTTGGGTCTGAACAATGCAACGATTGCTTGGTTGCTCTTTGCAGAAGGTGTGTTTGTGATTCTAGTGGGCAAAAAAAATGATGAATTTAGTTTTTTAATCGATTGAAAAATCAAGGTATCTATCCACTGGTTCCTTTATAAATGGTTGCTATCAAGAAGAACAGTAAACACTGACTCTCCTTTGATGCAAGAATGAACAGAAGCATGAACAACAGACATGGGTTTCATCACAAAGCACAAGAAAGCAGATGACTTCCTCTTCTGTAATCAACAAACCTCACAACCGTTTAGCGAGCGTATCTGGAAAGATAGTCTTGCTGAAGTTTTAGTGGAATCTGACTTAGGAGTCTGGGGTAAAGATGACAGCAACAACCTCAGAAAAGTCGACGTTCATTCAGGTAAGAGCATTACTTGGTATAGCTTCAGGCATAGCTACATCACCATGCGTCTTAAAGCAGGTGTACCTGTTCCTGTGATCGCTGCTAACACCGATACAAGCATGAAATACATTCAGAACCACTACTTCCATTACAGAGCAGATGAGTCAACAGAGATCCTTGGTAAAGGTAGAAACATTCGTCCTGCAGAAGAAAATTTACGCTGGATCGGATCTGTATGAGCGCTTCACTCTCATCAATTACTGATTCTTGAGATCCGTTCTCCTAACTACGTTTCAAGCGATCACCAGTGTATAAAGGAGGATATAAAAGTGCTCTCCTCAACAACACTGTCATACCAACAGATATTTCGATCACCACCTTATAAAGGAGAAAGAGAAAACACTCCATCCACACCCCTGTCATACCAATAGATTTTTCGACCCCCCCGTTAAGGGAGAAAGATGGATATTTCGATCCCTCATGTATAAGAGGGGAGGAAAGACAACTAAGACAACAATTACCTCTACTGATGTCCCCTTAATGGACATCCTGTGAGTACTTTCTTTTATCTCTCCCCACTAACTATTAACTCTTCAATCATGATGATCTCTATCGTCCCTGAATGACGATCTTGATCATCCCTATTGATACTTACCTAACAACTACTAATGAAAGAGAAGAAACAACAACCTACTACCTCAAAGAAATCCAGTCACAACACTCTTGATTGGGTAGAAAGACAACTACTGGAAGTAAAAGCATTTGATATGGGATTATCAATTAATCTCAGGTTTGGATAAGTACTTAAATATCCAACTGAATTTTTTGACTTATCGCATATTGCGACACCACGCACCATCTTCACTCTTCAACCAGTCAATTCGGTATTCGTTTCCAAGTGATGCTGCTTTCTTAATATCGCTACAAGCACTGCTTGAATCGTTTGATAAAAGAAATACTGCAATTGCTCTATTACTATAAGCATTGGCATGATAGGGATTAATTGTTATTGCTTTGCTGTAATCAGCAATTGCGCCCTGATAGTCTTTTGACGCATGCTTGCCAACTCCACGACTGTAGTAGGCAGGGGCATGCTGTGGATTTATTGCGATTGCTTTGCTGTGATCAGCAATTGCTCCTTTGTAATCTTTTAAATTCTCCTTGGCAAGTCCACGATTGACATATGCATCTACATTTTTTGGATTAATTGTGATTTCTTTGCTGTGATAAGCAATTGCTCCTTGCGGATTAGCTGCGATAGCCTTATCTATAGAAAGTGCTTCATTATATTTTTTTAGTTCTTCATTATATTTTCTTGTAGCGCTAGGATCAAATTGACTTGCAGGAGAACTTCGGCTTGAATCCTCAGATTTGCTTTTAGTACAAACACGCTCACCACTAAGTGTCATCCCGCAAGAACTTGACGGCTTCACGTTCTTAAGAGGATTCATTTTTTCCATATCTTCGAGCGTATAATTCTTACCAGTAGCGCGATTGTAATCGTCTAACTTACATTGCATAGCCCCCTTAATATCTAGGCCAACTCGACTAAAATAATAATTAAACGCACATTGATTGCTTCCACCACATTTTACCAACGCTTGCGACCAAGCTTTCTTATTGCAAGGGGATCCTGCGAATCCAGGTAATGAACTACTAATTCCTATCGCCCCCTGTGCCAGCAGAAATAGACTACAGAATTTTAAAATAGATCTCACGAAGCAGCCTCAAAATCAAAAAGAAAATAGATAACGACAATAGATCTTCAACTCCAATTTTTTTCAATTTAATCAGTAAAAACTACATTTCTTATCCTATTAATAAAATAACGCGACTCTCTCATTGTCAGCAGAAAAAAGTACTCTTCACTGAGACGACGAGGTTTGCATAAGCATTTAGCTATCCAACACAAATTTCTTCACTCTCATTATTCATAGAAGCACCACTCATTTACCCCCCATACGCCACTAGTCTTTAGTTATCTAGAGAGAAAGCATATCTATCTCCCTAAATAGATCAGACTATGTGTGTATTAAGTGGTAGCATTGCGGTAGCGTCTAAATCAAGCAGCTCTAAATCCCTTTCATATCAAGCAATCTCAGGTTACGTTGTGTAATCGGCGTTAATGCGCACGTATTGATCCGAAAGGTCGCAGCCCCAAGCCATGCCATCGCCAGATCCATTACCCACAACCAAACGAATCTGAACTGTGTCATCACTTAAATAACTCCCATCAACCCGCTCTTGCATATAGCGAGATGCAGCTAGCCGATCAAAAGGCAAGGGTTCGCCGAATTCCATTAACTGATGAGGGCCCAACCAAAGGGCTACTGCTGCAGGATCAAAAGGCACACCAGCACGCCCTGCAGCTGCAACGATTCGTCCCCAATTGGGATCACACCCATGCACGGCCGTTTTTACCAAAGAAGAGCCACAAATCGTGCGTGCGATGCAGCAGGCCTCAACATCGCCACCGACACCCTCTACCTGAACCTCCAGTAAACAGGTGGCACCTTCACCATCACGTGCAATTGCCTTGGCGAGCTGCTGAGCCACCGCCATAAGCCCAGCCTCTAATGCCTCCAGGTATTGAAGCTCTAGAGGCTCACCGGCTGCAAAGGCCAACAACGAATCATTCGTACTGGTATCACCATCAACCGTGATCGCATTAAAGGAGCGATCAACAACCCGCTTCACCATCGCCTGCCAAGCATCTACCGAAACACCGGCATCACAACTGAGATAACCCAACATTGTTGCCATCTCGGGATGGATCATCCCTGATCCCTTGGCCATGCCGCCAATTCGCACACGTCGACCACCTAATTCAGCTTCGAGCGCAAACTGCTTCTCAACCAAATCGGTCGTCAGGATTGCGCCGGCCGCCTCAGCACCACCCTCATCGCTGAGTGCTTCCACAAGGGGATCCAAGCCTGCAAGCAAGATATCCATGGGGATAGGTACACCAATTACACCGGTTGAACAAATCAAAACCTGCTCAACTGGTAGCTCAAGTCGGTCGGCCAGAGCCTGAGTGACTCGAACACTGTCGAGCAAGCCACGGTCACCTGTGCATGCATTGGCCTGACCAGAATTGATCAACACGGACCGTGCCTTGCCAGCACAAGCCCTCAAACGTTCCGCGCAAAGATCGACGCAGGCAGCCCGCACCAATGAAGTCGTGAACGTCCCTGTGCAAACAGCACCTTCTGGAGCCAGAAGTAACGCAAGATCCGGCTTGCCAGATTCCTTCAATCCAGCTGTGATGCCTGCCGCCTGAAAGCCGAAAGGTGCCGTTAGGCCACCAGAGATGGGGCGCCAAAGGGAGGCAAGCTCAAAGCTCACGGCCTTAGGAGACAAACTAAACACATCCTCCACCTACACGATGACCACCGAGCCACCAAGCCCGGTAACACTCCCACGTTGGCAGGGGCCGCAACGACGCATCGGTCTTACAGGCGGCATCGCTAGTGGTAAAAGCAGTGTTGGGCACTACCTCGCGGAGCAACACGCCCTGCCTGTGCTGGATGCCGATGTGTACGCCCGAGAGGCCCTAGCCCCTGGCAGCGCAGCCACCATAACCGTGCTGGCACGCTATGGAAGCGCAGTAGGTGAAGCAGACAAACGCAGTCGAGACAGCCTCGATCGCTCAGCCCTAGGGCGAATCGTATTTAGCGATACCCGCGAACGCCGCTGGCTGGAGCAGCTCGTTCATCCCATCGTTGCAAAGCGCTTTGATGTGGCCTTGGGTGATCTGTCAGCAGAGCCGGTGGTGGTGCTGATGATTCCGCTGTTGTTTGAAGCGAAGCTCAGCGGACTTTGCAGCGCAGTGTGGTTGGTGGACTGCAGCCCAGCCCAGCAATGCCAAAGGCTGATCGCTCGTGATGGCCTCACACTCCAAGAAGCAGAGCAACGCATCGCCACTCAATGGCTCCTGGAGCAGAAACGGCCTCTAGCGGATTTAGTGATCGATAACAGTGGTTCGCCAAACAGCTGGAAACAGTCTGTAGTCCAAGCACTCAGGCAACAACAGCAAGAAGCAGCTATGAACTAGATGAGAACACTTAATGACTACAGGTAGCAAAAAAGGCTCATCCAATAGCTAGTGGTGAACGCTATTGCTTGTGTTAACCATTAACTACCTCAACATCCCCAAGCGTTGGCCACGCAACAGAACAGTTCATAATCGATAAGTGAGTGGTCAACTGAAGCGATCAACTGCAGCCATCAACCCTTCAACTTCTTGCTGAGGATCTGATTGGCGAGCTTGGGATCGGCTTTGCCGCCAGTCTTCTTCATAAGCTGCCCAACAAAGAACCCCTGCAGCTTGGTCTTACCGCCACGGAATGCCTCCACCTCATCGGGATGAGCGGCCAACAATTCCTCCACAATCGTTGTGATAGCCGCCGGATCACTGATCATGCCTAACCCACGTTGATCAACAATCGCCTTGGGTGAGCCGCCCTTCTCCAGCAACTCAGGCAAGATTTCCTTGGCGATCTTGCCGCTGATTTTGCCGCCGTCGATCAGTTGCACCATCTCTGCCAACTGCTCCGGTCGAAATGGCAACGTGGCATAAGAAAGGCGATTGGCATTCACGTAAGCAGCAAGATCGCCCTGGATCCAATTCGCCACTCCCTTGGCCTCGGCACCTGCCGCCACGGCCGCCTCGAAGTATTCCGCCATCGCATACTCATCAGTGAGCACCCTGGCGTCATACACCGACAAACCAAACTCTTCGGCATAGCGATGACGCTTCGCTGCCGGCAACTCTGGCAACTCAGCACGCCAACCCTCACGTACCGATGCAATCACCTCAATCGGACCGAGATCAGGATCCGGAAAATAGCGGTAATCGCTGCTGCCTTCCTTTGAGCGCATGCTCTTGGTGAGTTGCTTGCCCTCATCCCAAAGGCGGGTTTCCTGCACTACTGCTTCGCCGGCCTCATAGGCCTTGATCTGGCGCTGAATTTCGTACTCACAAGCTTTCTGGATGGCCGAAAACGAGTTCATGTTTTTGATCTCAACCTTGGTGCCAAACGGAGCGTCGGCCCCTTGGCGCACGGAGATATTGACGTCACAACGCAAAGAACCTTCCTGCATGTTTCCATCAGACACGCCTAGATAACGCATGATCCTGCGAATCTCCGAGGCATATTCCGCCGCCTCACGCCCAGTGCGCAGATCAGGCTTGCTGACAATCTCGGCTAACGCCACGCCGGCACGGTTGTAGTCCACCAGGGAGTGGGTGGAGCCTGCAAGACGGTCGCTGCCAGCATGAACGAGCTTGCCGGCGTCCTCCTCCATATGGAGACGCTCGATGCCAATACGCTTGAGGTAAGTGTCCTTCCCCTTCTCTGCAACTTCCACCTCAATCCATCCTTCTTCTGCAATCGGCTCATCAAATTGAGAGATCTGATAGTTCTTCGGTAGATCGGGATAGAAATACTGTTTGCGATCAAACTTGCTGTGCTCGGCAATATTGAGGTTGAGTGCCATCGCCGCCTTAACCGCGTATTCCAACACCATCTGATTAAGCACCGGCAACGTACCGGGCAGGCCACACACAACAGGGTCGATGTGGGTGTTGGGATCGTCGCCAAAGGTAGTTGAAGCGCATGTGAAGATCTTGCTATTGGTGCCTAGCTGCACGTGTGTCTCCAGACCGATCACTGCTTCCCATGCGCCTTTGGCAGAGCTAGTGGCTGATGCCATGACCGATCTCCTATCACCTGGTATGCGATTGATCCTATGGAAAGGTCCCCTGACATCAGCGCCCTTAGCTCGAGAGGCTGGAACACTGAACTGATCTGGCCTGCTCTTTGCATTGACGATGGCAACAGTGCGTACTGAATCAGTGCTGATCCTGGGAGGCGGCTTGATGGGCCTAGCTTTAGCCCACAAATTGGCGCTGCACGGTCGCTCAGTGGAAGTACTCAGCAGACGCCGCAATGAGGCCGCTGGCTTCGTTGCCGCCGGCATGCTTGCACCCCATGCTGAAGGGCTGAGCGGAGAGCAACTACGGCTAGGCCAATTAAGCCTGGATCTCATCCCATCCTGGGTGAACCAAATCGAAACCGATAGCGGCCTCTGTTGCGGACTGCGCCAATGCGGGATTGTGGTGCCCTTCGCCACAGCGGCGCAGCGAGATCTCTATCCCACCGCCTGCTTAGGTGAAAGCCTCGATCGTTCAGGCCTGGAACGAGAAGTACCAGGCATTGGACCTAACTGGCAGGCAGGCTTGCTCTTCAGTCAAGACGGCCAAATCGACAATCGCCGACGATTGATGCGGGCACTGGAGACAGCCTGTGTGAGCCTGGGCGTTCGCTTCCAAGAAGGCGTAGAAGTGCAGGAGATTCTGCAAGACGGCCATACGTTCAGAGGGGTGCGAATGCGCAACGCTGAAGGGGAGATGCACACACTTACAAGTCACAAGGCCGTGCTGTGTTGCGGTGCCTGGAGTGCCCAACTCCTCCCAGCCCTAGCCATCGTGCCCGTGAAGGGTCAGATGCTGTCGCTCCAGGGTCCACGGGACAGCTTGAAGCGAATTGTGTTTGGTCCGGGCACTTACCTCGTCCCTCGTGAAGATGGGCTACTCGTGGTAGGCGCCACTAGCGAACCCGAGGCCGGTTTCATGGAAGGTCTCACCCCTTTTGGCCAACAACAACTACAAGCCGGCATAGACACTCTCCTGCCAGAAGCAAGCCAATGGCCGCCGATGGAACGTTGGTGGGGGTTCCGACCTTGCACTCCTGACGGAGGCCCACTATTAGGCAGCTCATCCATTGATGGCCTCTGGCTAGCCACTGGACATCACCGCAATGGGGTGCTGCTCGCCGCCATCACAGCTGAATTAATCGAAGCCAACATAAGCGGCAAGGGAATCACTGCGGAACAAATTCAGGTATTAGAAGCATTTCAGTGGAATCGATTCAAGACAAAAATATGAAGATTAAGCCATGCAACCCTGGCAGCATAGATTAGCTGCTCTTCGCCAATTAGCTCCTATAGCCTAAGCAAATAAAAGAGCATTAAGACACAATTTGACCAAAAAAGAATTGGGAGATTATCATTTATTCAGAGGGCTCTTCTGCTGCTTGAGGAGCAATTTTGAGACCGAGAGATAGGCTTGCCTTGCTCGTAACACATGAGACAGCTTGAGCATGGAATGAAAGCAACTTATTCTGAAGTGCGAATTAAAGATGACTACTGGCCTGGCATGGCCAAGACCCGCCAAAGCGTATGATCCAATCACGCAAGACCTTCGTGATCCATGTAATCATATAGAGAGCCCAGGAGGAGCATGGAGGGGAGGTCTAATATGATCTAGAGAAAAGTTATCCAATTGGCTGAAGCACCACTCAATGCATTGATCAGGTAGCAACAATTTATATCTGACAATTCTGCGGAATTGTCTTAATGTCTCAAGATGTAATCCGGGAATTAGGCCATCGTACAGCGCAATAAAATCAACTGATCAATAACAATCTTGTCTGTCAAAGGTCAGCCTTAGCTTGATCCCTCTTGGGAGATTGATCAACTTGGGCTGGAGGCTCTACATCAAGATATTTAGCCTCACACTCCAACACAAAAACCTCTGTCACCCCGTCGTCCGAAACCTCCAGAACGTCATTGGTGCCTCGAGCACTCAGTCGGGCTGAACGGGTACAGCCATCTTGCTTGCCGGACTCCAAAATCTGCCCCTGGGTCAGTTGATAAAAACTACTACCAAATTACATCCTTAAAAACCGATTCAGGTGACCAGATATTCCGGAATTGAAAAGAAGCTAGCCACGACTATCACCCGTGCAAACTTGCTGGGTCTAAGCAGCCTTTTGATTCACTTTCGCCTGTTGGGATCGATGTATAACTGATGGCCATCGAGGATCTCCTGAACCATTGCAGTCTCTTCAGCTTGAAAGTAGTTCGAAAGCGTCATGGCCATCAAACTGAAGCCAGTGAATAGACCCACTGAAGGCAGGGGCATGCTGTCATCCCCAACCATCACCAAAGCCTGATCAAACGCAAAATCATTTTGCCCCAATCAGACACGAAAAATCGTGCAGCCTCAGCTTTCAATGCGCCAGCTCTGATCTGAAGGAGTCCATGCGTTGAGCTCTTCAGCAGAGAACCAAAGGTTGATCTCAAACTGAGCGGTATCTGGACCATCGGAGCCGTGAATCACATTGCGACCGATGTTCACAGCTAAATCGCCGCGAATGGTGCCCGGCTCAGCCTCAAGAGGCTTGGTGGCGCCGATCAACTTGCGGGCGCTCGCAATCACACCATCACCTTCCCAGACCATTGCGATCACAGGACCGGAGGTAATGAAATCAACAAGCCCAGCAAAGAAAGGGCGCTCACGGTGCACACCGTAATGCTCACCAGCCAACTCACGACTAGGGGTGACCTGTTTAAGCCCAATGAGCTTGAAGCCCTTACGCTCAAATCGACCCAAAATTTCTCCCACCAGACCACGCTGGACGCCATCCGGCTTGATGGCAACAAAGGTGCGTTCCATAGCCATGCTGATCAATCGTTATTACGGCCATCGTCCGTGTTGGAGTTACCGCTTGGCAAGCCAATGGTTTAACAAAGGCTTATTCACTGGTACCAAGACATCTATCTGGCCTTAGGCAAACAGTTCTTTATCCACATGTCAGACCAGGGAGATGCTGCAAATAAACAGTGCTCAAAGGGGGGCAACTAAAGCATTTGCTCATGAACCAACCACTTATGAAGAGAATTTGCCCAGGCAAGCCGATCAAACAAGCCATGAACTCTACGCAAGAGCCAGACACCTCCATGGCACCTGAGCAGAGAAGCGCATTGCATTAAAAGGCTTCAAGAGCCTATAGAGATCTTGGGACTGTGCCGTGAAGTGCGCGAAGCAGCATCAGCACATAGCACTGGCAGCTCAGTAGGCCAATCTGAATTAATTAGATCAGCTAGCTGAAAACGACGAGATAATTCCTGCACAACAACGTACGAATCACAAGATTCAGTCAGCCAAGAGATGTTATTGGCCACAATCTGATCTCCCGGCATTGACGCATCGAGAAGAAGGGTAATTGCGGGAGGAGCAGCAGCCTGAACAAATCCCAGTAGACCAATCTCACTATCTGCATCTTCCTGGCAGTTGAAGGATGACTCCCAAACGATGGGCTCTCTCAAGCCTGGGGATCTAAGCAAATAAACCCCAGGTCCAGCAGGTTCGAGCTGCTTCTGCTGAAGCACTGGGCCAACCCTATAGGTCGAACCCTCCTTCAGATAAGTGCGAAAACTCACAACAGCAGGTCTTGGGCGAGTGCTTGGCCCCTTCAACAAAGCCAGGTACCTTGAAGGCCCAGGAGAATAAACACTTTCAGGTGAAACCAAATGCACTAACAGGCGCGAGGTACATTCCGCCCTAGTTGATCCAACAACACGCCGGCCAGGAAACAAAGTGTGGAGCAAATTTCTTGGAAGCTCACCATCATCTGGCGCTTGCTTTTGAGGTGCAATTGAAGAACCCCCGTCAGAGGATTGCTGAGCATCAGTCGGTAAAGACGTGAAGCCAAAAATCATTAATAATGCAACAGCAAAACCCTTCAGCGGGTGAGATGATGACCTCAAGCATGAGCATGCCATCAGAGTTAAAGAAATGGCTAATACTGCAGTATGTCTACTTTATGACATTGCTGGCGACCCAAAACTGTCAAAACTCCTAATCAGAAGGCTCGATTCGCATGACGTTCGAACTGCGCTTACTCGCGACACTTCTTATCAGCTTGATGTTGATGGCTCTACGTCAACTCAACCGCATTCGAGCCAAGTGGCCAAAAGCACCACTAGTGCTGCCAGCGTGTGGGCTCGTGGTTTGGATGATGAGTGCCCTGCCCATAGGGGATACATGGTTGATATCTCAAATGATGCTGTCAACCGTGGGGCATATTGCGCTTAGCTATGCAACTCTCAGAGTGGGGAGTTGGTTACTCATTGAAATTCCAGGAACTCTTGGCCTTTGGCATCCGCCACCAAAAATTGTGCGTGATCTTGGCCAACTGATCCTTGCTTCAATCCTAACGATAGTCATTCTTCAGCAAGCCGGAGTCAAGCTTGTTGGGCTAATTACAACATCAGCTTTACTAACAGGCGCCTTAGCCTTTGCTGCTCAAGAACCACTAAAAGACATTTTTGGAGGGGTGAGTCTCCAAGTCGACCGAGCCTTTAAAGAAGGTGACTGGATTCAGATAGGAGATGACAGTGGAACAGTCATAGGCCTAAGCCTAATGAACACCTATCTACGCAACAACGTTGATGGTTGCACCTTGATCATCCCCAACGACACCGTCGCCCAATCGACGATCAGACGGATGGAAACAGACCATCCCTATGGCAATTATTTTGAAGTTGGCCTTGATTACGGCTTTCCACCCTCACAAGCCGTAGGCCTCCTTCTAAGGGTGGTCAAGAGCCATGCATCTGTGCTTAGCAAGCCACCCGCAAAAGCTTGGGTAACAAGTTTCGACGACAGTCGAATCTCCTATGGCATTCAAGTATGGCACAAGGATTTTGGAGATATTGAGAGAAAACGCATACGTGGAGAGCTGCTGGAGCAGATTTGGTATGCCCTAGAGCGAATAGGTCAAAGCATTCCTTTCATCGTACGCATGGGCAGCCCTAATCCACAGTTTTTGGCCAAAGACGATCCAATGCGTGCAGACAATCAACACAAAATTAACTGGTTGGCTAGTAATGCACTGTTTACCGACCTAAATCAAGAGCAACTCGAATCCCTAGCAACAAATACACGTTGCGTTCGATTTGCTAAAGGTGAGGCAGTAGTCAGGCAAGGGGAGACAGGTGATTGTCTCTATCAAGTCATCACAGGAATGCTCGAGGTATCGCGAACAACTAAGCAAGGTCAGATGCAGACTATTACAAAGCTTGGTGTCAATGAAATCTTCGGAGAAATGGCTCTATGCAGTAATCAACCACGCAATGCGACAGTTCGTGCACTAAAAGAGTCTGTACTCCTTGAAGTAGAACGCCGTGACTTGCAACCATTAATTGATCAAGATCAGACATTACTGGAAAAGTTAGCCCGATTGATACATCTCAGACAAATTGAACTTGGAGAATTAAACAAGGGGAACCGTGAATCCAATAACTTATCAATCAATCGGCTCATCCGCTCCATGCAAAGGTTATACAATGTGTTTCTTGGTAACTAGCCAATCGATCGGCTTTAAGTCTTAAAATAAATCATATTTTCTTCCTGAACAGCCTTAAGGGAGCAAGTAGGCCTAATCCAAGAATCACATCAACTGAGCGCTCAAAGACACCTGATTTCCAACAATACAAATCTTAGCCAACAGAGATGGCTGCATTATACGAACCTCTCAAATCAAGATTTACCTATGGATCAATGCAAATCTGAGCAGCGTTCATTTCTGATCTCGTTCAAACAAATGAATCACAAGATAGCATCATTTGTGAGTAGCTCCAAACCAGCTAGCTCTTCACGGCTAACACAAGCCAGAGAAAGCCATCTATGCATATTTTCAAAAGCTGCTCTTTGCAAAAATAAGTACTCAGGAAATAACCCCCTAAAACCACCTATCTAGAGGAAGGATCGAATTAAGCTGTTGCCGTAACTATTAAGTAACTAAACTTGCATTGAATTCAATCAGCTAGGGAGATGCTAATAGGCTAAGGGCAAAAGAAGCCTAGATGATGGAAGGAACCTCAAAACACAAAGTAAGCAAGCCCAAGCAACAAGGTTCGGCAAACGCAACAAGAAAAAGATCCATTGCCCCTGGAGAGCTTGTGAAACGAATAGCTCCCTACCTGGGAGGTTTAGCTTTACTCACTGGCTTAAAGCTTTCAGGAGTAGCCCAGAGCCTTGATCTACTGCTATACGACCTCGTCACCACGTTGCGCCCTGCAGCCTCAGGCAAAACACAACCAATCACAATCATTGGCATCGGGGAAGACGACATTCGAACGCATGGATGGCCAATCGATGATGGCCTGTTCTGCAAAGGAATCGACCAACTCAGCAAGAATGGAGCTGTTGCCATTGGCTTCGACATCTATCGCGATCAGGGCGTGGGTCCGAATCAGGAGTGCCTGCGCGAGCGCTTTCGCAATAATCCTCGACTGGTCTCGATTTTCAACGTAGCCAGCAATATTCCAGCTGTTCCAGGAACGCCTCCTGAAAGACATAGTTACAACGACGTCTCCGTGGATGATGACAATGTCATCAGGCGAGATCTTGTTCACGTTGCCGGCCAAGATGAAGCCACCGTAGCCTTTCCTTTGCGTATCGTCGAAGTGGGTACAGGTGATAAAAAATTGCGCCAGCAACTGGAGGATGGGTTGATCAATGATGCCTGGCTGACCGCCAATTCCGGGGGCTATTACAACGAAACAGATGCAGGCCTAGGCATGCAACGACTCCTACTCTTCCGCGAACCAGGTAGTTTCCGCAGCTACTCTCTCTCCGCTCTGCTTAAAGGAGACATCCCGCAGAAAGACATTCAGAACCATATGGTATTGATTGGCAGTACAGCACCTTCACTCAAGGATCTCTTCGAAATTCCCCATAGCCGCTTTAGTGAAGGGGAAGTACACATGAAAATGCCTGGAGTGGAAGTTCATGCACTTCGTGTGGCCACTCTGCTTGACCGCAAAAAAGGAATCCTCGTTCATGGCTTCCTGATGCCCGGTTGGGGCAACCTTTTACTAGTCCTATTCTCGGGTGGGATGGGGCTATGGCTTGGCGAAGCCTTCCTGACACTGCGCCGCAGCGTGATTGTTGTCGCAACCTCAGTCCTTGCTTTGAGCACTGCGCTGATAGCTCTGCTCATCAATTACATCTGGATCGGTAGCGTCATGCCGGTTGCTGGCCTAACAATCATGGCAGGAACGGCCTGGCTGCGCAGGGGCGCAGCCAGCCAGCAACACCAAAAAGAAGTTCAACGGTTGCTCGGCCAAGCCACCTCTCCTGCAGTTGCCGATCAACTATGGCAACAGCGTGATCAACTACTCAAAGACGGACGTTTCGAAGGGCGTCAACTACCAGTCACGGTGCTGTTCACTGATACAGCCAACTTCACAACAGTATCCGAGCATTTTCAACCTGCTGAGCTGATGGACTGGCTGAACCGAGGCATGGCTAGTTGCGTTCCAGCAGTGACAACTCGAGGAGGAATGATCAACAAATTTACCGGTGACGGGATGTTGGCAGTCTTTGGAGTCCCCCTAAGTGAAGACCCAAAAGCCGACGCCCGCGCGGCCATTGAAGCGGTAATCGAAATTCAAACTGGGCTGGTGAAGCTCAATGAAGAATTAGCAAAAGAGGGTGCCCCAGCCAACCGTATGCGCATTGGCATTCACTCGGGTGTCGTCCTAGCAGGATCGATGGGTAGCAGCGAGCGGCTGGAATACGCGATCATCGGCGATACCGTGAACTGTGCATCAAGACTTGAGAGTTTCGAAAAAAGTCGCCATGTAGGAGTTCTGCGCGTATTGGTTTCATCAACCACCAGAGACCTACTCGGAGACGAACTCAACAACTCTCTGCATTGGGACGAGTGGGGAGAGATTCAAGTCAAAGGAAGGGAAGAACCTCTCCTCGTTGCCGAACTCAAGATGGACAACGCACCGGAAGTTCAGCGGGCCAATCCGCATCAATCACATCCCCAAGGCTAAAAGCATGAGCGAAAGTCTCAGTAGAAACACTCGCCCCACACTGAGTTCGTAAGCTCGCGAGAGCTTTCTGAATACTCAAATCATCGGCCTCTGAATCGCTAACAAGCAAGCTCAATGCAGGGGGTGATGCGGTTTGAACGAAAGCTAGAGGATCACTGCTCGTGCTCTCATCATCACCACACCGATAAGCTGACTCCCAAACAGCTGGAGCATGAAGAGCTTCAAGATTGATCAAAGTAATCCCTGCTGTGGAGGCCGGCAATTCACTAGTGATGAGCATTTCCCCAGACATCTGATCACTCGAGGCGCCGCTCCATCGACGAAACTGTATGTCAATGGGTTTAGGGTTAGCAGTTGGACCTTCAAGCAAGCCGACCTGCAAAGTCCTACCAGGGGCATAAATACTGTTTGCAGGAACCAGGTGAGCTAATAGACGAGCACTACATTCACCTCGTGTTCCCCCTCCCACTCGCCTACCGGGAAAACTACTGCGAAGGTCTGCCTGAGCAAAGCCAACTGCTGGAGCCAAAGCAAAGGCCGCCAGAAACGAAAATAATGAGAATCGGCAAACTAACCTTGATGCGCGCATAGACGTTAATAAAAGCATTACGACCTAATTGAATTCTAGTCGCATCCATCCTGCACCCTCTCCTGAACTTGTGGCAAAACACGTCTCAAGGAGAAGCAAACAAAAACAACAGATGTAGAGCAAGCAGTCATATGTTGGTGTGGTATCAATACGACTTCTTCACCAAGGCGAACCAAGTAATTCAATCCCAGCCCAGAAAAATGGGTTCTTCATACCTCTAACAACACGACGTTGCTGATTCATAGTGAGCCCTCTCAGTAGTGGTGTTCCATCAACACCGATCACCTGATCATCCTCCAGAGTGACCAACCCTCTCAGGAATCCTTGACGCGTGAGTTGGAGTGCCTCTGCTTTAGGAATGTCTTGATCAAGATAGCGATACATCTGAATGAAGTAAGCAGACGTCACCACATCATCGACATACCAGAGAGTACCTACAGCACTACGGGCACCTGCTTGTAATGCCAAGCCAGCAAATCCAAGTTCAGAATCTGGATCCCCAAGGGCGGTACGGCATGCGCTCAATACAACCAAATCAATCGGCACGCCTTTCCTCTGCTGACGCAGTTTGGATAACTGGTCTAGAGATATCGGACCTGTCCCGGAGTGAAGCTGCGATGCAGTAGGCCCTCCTGGGCGAAACTCAGCATGAGTCGCGACATGCACACGGCTATAGCGAGACTCACCACCTGTAACCAGTAATGACGATGGCGTAAAAGCCTTGTTGAAGTAAAGGTCCTTACGCTCAGATTCAGCAATCTGCTCGAGTTCTTGAGGCACCAAAGGCAGAGAGGCAAGGCCACCCTCAAACTGCGAGGCCCCTAAAGCCAACAACTTGTTTCCAGTCTGGGTGGGCATATCAAGATCGGTCAGCGCAAGAGAAGGAGTAATCGCAAAGGCATAGCGATCACCAAAGAACCTCTCTCCATCACTCAGCGCAGCAAAAGGGACCCCCTGCAAGCCACGATCAGCTGAGATCAACAACGTGCTGACGCTGTACTTATCCAGCAATGGGCGAATACTTCCTATCAATAGCTGATGCAATTGACGGGTTGCTGATTCTGGATTGGCCTCATCCAGGGAGTCTTGTCGCGAGAGCTGTTGATAAAGCTGCCTCAACAAGGAACCGAACTGGCGGGTTGAGAGCTCAACACGACGCCCCTCAACCTCACCATCAGAAGGAATCAAGGTTAAATCTAGAAAAGCATCAGTCGCCTTGGAGGTGGTTTTTCCAGAAGCTTGAGTAAAACGCAGATGCAAAACAGCAGGGTTATATGCGGCCCGGTTGAAACTTGGTTGGAGAGTTGATCCCGGCACATCTGTTTCACCAGCAGCGGCGGCAATCAGCCAAGAAGCATGTTGACTGGCATCGAACTCAAACGGCTCTGATGCCAGTGGCTGGCCAGCTGTACTGGCTGTGGCCACCAAGGCAAGCAATAAGGACTTAGCAACATTGAAGGTCGTCAGAACTGATGTCATTAAGGGCCCCCAAAACGCTGAATAGCCTTGAGCATGCCGTTCTGAAGCTGTTTTGGCGTCGGCGTCTCTCGAGTCCCTATATCAGGAATATTGAGCGACTGAACTGTTTGGTTCGTGGCCGCCTGATCAGACTTGGCAACATTGGCGATCGCCTGAACTGATGTGACCTTGCGCACAGAAGTAGAGCCGGACACTGCCGTCGATGAAGCGCCTCCCTCGGCAGCAGCCCCTTCCGCTTCTCCTGTTTCAGCACCTTCCGCTTCTCCTGTTTCAGCCCCTTCCGCTTCTCCTGTTTGAGCAGCCTCGCCTCCCTCAGCAGCAGCAACTTCCGCTTCGCCTGTTTGAGCAGCCTCGCCTCCCTCAGCAGCAGCACCTTCCGCTTCGCCTGTTTGAGCAGCCTCGCCTCCCTCAGCAGCAGTACCTCCCAGTGCTCCGTCTGCAGCAGCACTGCCTCCTTCTGAAGCAGCTCCACCAGGACCCTCCTGGGCGTCAGGACCTTCGGAACCAAAACCACCAGGACCTTCTGGACCATCCTGGCCGCCAGGACCTTCGGGGCCTTCGGGGCCAAAACCGCCTGGACCTTCAGGACCCTCTGGGCCAAAACCTCCTGGGCCTTCTGGACCCTCTGGACCAAAACCTCCTGGACCTTCAGGGCCCTCTGGACCAAAACCTCCTGGACCTTCAGGGCCCTCTGGACCAAAACCTCCTGGACCTTCGGGGCCAAAACCACCAGGGCCTTCGGGGCCACCGGGACCAAAACCTCCTGGACCTTCGGGGCCAAAACCACCAGGGCCTTCGGGGCCACCGGGACCAAAACCTCCTGGACCTTCGGGGCCAAAACCACCAGGGCCTCCTGGATCAAAGCCAAAGTCACCGGCTGATGCCACATCAAAGGCTGCCTCAAACGTCAAATCCACTGCAACACCAGGGAGATTCAAAGCATCAGGGGTCGCTCTGATGGCCGCCGTCTCCATAACATCAAATGCTGTTTTTGCGGCGTTGTTACCAGGGGCTCCTGGGCCTTCAGAGCCGTCTGGACCAAAACCTCCTGGGCCTTCAGGGCCGTCTGGACCAAAACCTCCTGGGCCTTCAGGGCCTTCGGGGCCAAAACCTACTGGGCCTTCAGAGCCGTCTGGACCAAAACCTCCTGGGCCTTCAGGGCCGTCTGGACCAAAACCTCCTGGGCCTTCAGGGCTTTCTGAACCAAAACCTCCTGGGCCTTCAGGCCCGCCTGGGCCAAAGCCACCTGGACCTTCGGGGCCACCGGGATCGCCTGCATCAAAGCCACCAGGACCGCCTGCATCAAAGCCACCGGGACCGCCTGCATCAAAGCCACCGGGACCGCCTGCATCAAAGCCACCGGGACCGCCTGCATCAAAGCCACCGGGACCGCCTGCATCAAAGCCACCGGGGTTATAGCCGCCAGAGCCACCGGGGTTATAGCCGCCAGAGCCACCGGGGTTATAGCCGCCAGAGCCACCGGGGTTGTAGCCAGCATCAAAGCCGGCAGGGCTATAAACGACGGAGTTGTAATTAAAGACAGCTGGTTCCACAAAGCCTGGGTTGACCACTGGGTTGGCAACCACTGGGCCAGGTTGAGAATCAACGACTGGATTCCCTACAGGATTATTGACTGAATTCCCTACAGGATTATTGACTGGATTCCCTACAGGATTATTGACTGGATTCCCCACAGGATTATTGACTGGATTCCCTACAGGATTATTGACTGGATTCCCTACAGGATTATTGACTGGATTGGCTGCTGGATCGAATGGAGGGTTACCGCTACCACCACTGCTACTGCTACTCCTATTGCTACTGCTACTAGCAGGACAAATATTGCTGGTTCCAGTTCCGGTGCAAACAGCATTAGAAGGCGGAGTTCTATTGACTGTCAACGTGCCGCCGCTAACAGTCGTTTGGCCAGAGTATGTATTTGTTCCCTCGAGAATTAACGTGCCATCACCAGTCTTGAATAAAGCACCTGAACCGGTCAAGGCGACAGATGAATCTAGTATGGCCGTTATTCCTGAAAGAACATCGATCGTACCTCCTTCCGAACCTAACTCGAGCCATGAGTTAGCATCAGCCGCATCAGCAGGTAAAGATGCACTGAATCTCAAAGTAGCACCAGTCGTAGAAGAGCCTAGATATACGTAGTTAATCTCACCCAAAGCATCTTGATGGCCAACATTTAATACCCCTTCCTGAATATCGACCCTACCCTGCATATCGGAGGCTCCTTTAATCGTTAATTTACCCGGGCCATCGGAATTGCCGATAGTTAAAACTTTTTGACTGGAATAATCAGAACTGCCGTTATAAAGATCTATTCCATGGCCAGCGTCAGTCTGCACAGAGCCGTCTCCTACAATGCTTAGCAAGCAACTATTGGCCGCCGTACAAGAAGAACTTGCGATATCGATAGCATATCCACTCGCGGGATCCAGCAACAAGTCTGAATTCGAATTTGATTTAATTTCTGATTTACCCTGCAAGGTAAGGGTGGATGTCAACTCCGTATAACCTGAAAAAGCGCCTAAGCCTGCAGCAGAGCCACCACTATCAGAGTTAAGAAAAATGGGCTCAGCTATTTCAAGTTCGTTTAGTGCATCTACACCACCTATAAATGTCAAATAGGCACCAGCTTTTACATCAGTACCACTGCCAGTTGTTCCTAGGCTCCCCTGATGAGACACCCTTAACTCTCCAGCAGAGACTGTAGTTAATCCAGAATATGTATTATTCCCCGAGAATATCAACAGGCCATTTCCAGACTTAGTAAAAGTCCCTGTCCCAGAATACACTCCACTATATTGTCCACTTGGCGAGGTGTCTGGCTGATTAATTGTCAAACCACCACTTCCCAAAGCAATGTTACCTGATCCAGTAACTTCTCCAGTTGAATTTGTTGTACCCGCGTTTAAAATAACATTGCCATAGTTATTAGAAGTACGAGTTATATTTGCATTAACATTGATATTTCTATCTGCATTCAATGTCAACGTCCCCGTCTTGCCCGTCAGGCCTGTGGTATCAATGTTACTAGAAATCGTGATGTCGCCCGGCTCAGCCCCACTATCTGGGCTAGGCGTCGTAGATATGGTTACATTATTATTTAGGTTATTCGTAATCGTTGCAACATTTATCGTCGAAGGAGAGCCTGATGGCGTAACAGAAGTGGTCCCACTGGTGTTGCGATCTGCCCCTGTAATCTCAATGTCATAAGGGTCTAACAGCCATACTCCAGCAGCATAGTTCACGCTAGATCTAGAAGTATCGACATTCGAATCATCAACAAACAAACCATACCCAGAAGTTTCAATTCGGCCACCATTACCAGCTTGATTGCCACCTCGAGCAATCAAATCAGCAACAACACTGGTGAATGAGTTCGGATTTTTTACATCACTCCAAGCAACAATCGTTCCCCCATCGCCATGATCAAGTGCGGAAGCGTCCAATAAGGCTCCCGATTCAATCGTTGTACTCACCGCCTGGCGCACACTTGGATCACTGTTCTGCCAACTACCACCCACTTGGATCAAACCACCGCCAGTGGCACCAGTCGCCAAAAGCTGAGAGCCACCATCGACTCTGACCTGATCAGCCGTCAGCGTGATATTGCCGCCAATCGCCTCCTTTGAGCTCGTCGATAGCAAGCTATCGACGAGCTCAATGCTGCCGCCTGGTGCATCAACCAACAGGCTTTGATCGACAGAAATATCAATACCCTCCAGCAAAATTCTTGGCGTAGCGCTCATGCCAAGCTCCGCCAATCGCTGAGGATCAGTCACCAAGCCATGGGATCCAGGCAAAGGATTCGAACCCAAGCCTGCAAGCTGCTGCGGAGTGCTGTCGAAAACATTGAACGCACCAGAATTAAATCGCAACGAACTCGCCGTGCTCATATGCAGCTGCGACGTATTCACAAAACCAACACCAGCACCGAGATGAATGCCGCCAGGCGATAGCCAAAACAAATTGGCTGGCGACGACAAGCTCACTTGTTTATTGAGATAGGTGCCACCAGGCGCCGTTACACCAACAACTAAATTCCGCTTACCACCTGTGTCGAAATTGATGCCGGTAATAGCACCACGCGTATCAAAATCTTTGAATCTGTGAAAGCGATTCTTGCCCGCATCGGCGCCACCACTAATGTGACAATTCCCCCGCTTGCATACACCCCCAGTCTTGCCATTCACCTTCGTGCCAAGGCCTCCCAGGCCGGTGGCCCGCACATCAGCCCTGGCAGCAGAGCCAATCCAAAACCAGCCCCCCAAAGCCAAAGCCAGGGTCAAGGGCAGCAAGCGTAATGATTTGGGAATCATCCACTGATGCTAATCGGAAAAAACTGAAGGCTAACTGAAGGCTAACTGAAGGCTAACTGAAGGCTAACTGAAGGCTAACTGAAGGCTAACTGAAGGCTAACTGAAGGCTAACTGAAGGCTAACTGAAGGCTAACTGAAGGCTAACTGAAGGCTAAAGACGTATTTTCAAAATCTGGCACGGTTTCACAAATCAACGAATAGCCCGCATGATGGTGGGAAATAACGAACAACTGTTCATCAATAATGCTTCTGCTTGCCCAGCTCGTAGCCCCGCCAATTCAACCCGGCCCGGTTCGCTTGCCTGAGCAGGTTCCAATGGAATCACGGCCTAGGCGAAACGAAAGCCCAGAGCCAGTGATCCTTACCCCCAAGTCACCGCTACCGCAAGAGGGGGAAACTATCCCAAAGGCGGCGGAAGTGATCCCAAATTCTAGCTGGCGGCCACCAATCACAGGCACCACTCCCTATAGCCCCGAGCAACTGCGGACGATTCTCCAATCCTGTGGTCGCCAAACAATTCCAAAGACCCTGAACACTTGTGCTGCCAGCCTCACAGCGCAGCTGGTGCGTGATGGCTTTGTGAACACGCGCGTCTTCACCTTGACAAAACCAAGTCCGGGTTCCCTAGAGGTTGTAGAAGGCCGCATCGCCGAGCTAAGGATCACCAGCACTGACCAAGTGATTCAAGCCGATGTTGAAAAGCAACTGAATCCCCTCATCGGCAGCGTTCTGCATCTGCCTACTCTCGAAAAAGCCTTGGTGAGTGTGCGCAGCATTCCAGGTGTTGGACAAATCACGGGCGATCTCGGTCGCTTAGGCAGCGATGCCACCCAGGCCATTCTCAACCTCTCCATCGACTCTGTTCCCATCCCCTGGATGGGTGACTTCAGCCTCCGTAATGACGGAAACGCCGGCACAGGTGCTTATCGCGGCGTCACAACGGTGGTGAAGAACAGTCTCTTCAAACGCAATGACACCTTCCTTCTCTATATGGAAGTGAATGGAGATGCCGATCCAGAACTTGGCGCTGCAATCACATCCACCAGCTATACCTGGCCTTTATCAGATACTTGGCGGCTGACTGGTTCCATGGGCTGGAGTCGTCGCTGGTTAGTGGAAGCTCTCGGTGTAGGCCACGAGATGAGCTTCCGCCAGTTTCAAGGCATGGCCCAGCTCGACACCACCCTCTACGAATCAGACAATCAATTCTGGAGCGCCTTTGCCAGCATCAGCAGCAGCCGCAATGACGGCTACCTCGGGGGGTATAACGCTCCGCTTGTGGCTGGAGGAGGTCTCAATGGATGGCTGCATGGTGGCTATCTCAAAGCAGGCGTTAACTTTGGCGGCGGCAGCGGCAAGCTCAACTGGGGTGGAAATGTATACGGCCTGCAAGGAATCTCTGGATTCAGCACCGAGGATCAACTCAAAGAACTAGCTGCCTTTGAAATCAAGCCCGGAGAAGCCCGAGCAGTTGGAGGTCTTGTCAACCTTGGCTGGGCCATACAACCCAACGTGAAGGTCAACATGCGTGCAGCAGGGCAATGGGGGTTCACCAAACTTCCCAGCGATATGGGCTTCGGTATTGGCAGCGATGTTGGCCTGATTGGCTTACCAGGCAGCCTGATCAGTGGCGATAGCGGCTGGATGGGGAGAGGAGAAGTTGTCTTCACAGCCTGGCAGAAAGGTAATCAAGCATTTCAGCTCGTTCCTTTCTTCGGGATGGGTGGCATACGCACCGAATTCTCTGATCTTGTTATTACAGATACGGTTGGCTCTGGCGGCCTTCTTGGCCGCTACATCAATGGCGCCTGGCTAATGGAACTTGGATGGGCTGATTCATTCGAAACCAATGACAACATTGGAATCTGGCAAGACTGGATTATTGGCAACGGGCTTTATGCACGCCTGCAATATCGCTTTTAAAGATCATCTTCTCAGCCACACTTATCTATGATTGACGAATTAAACCTGTAATCTTGACTCAAGACGAACGCCATCAATCTATCAATGATAGTCAAACAATTTGCGCAAGAAATGCCTGCAATGACCCAATTAATCATCACAATATATTCAAGGCTTTCACGTATAATTAAAAATCTTATGCACAAAAATTCAATGGCATTCATTCCGAGTTACTAGAAGCATTGCCGCCTTAATCTCGAATCCCGCAAAAGCAATCAACAACAGAACTCAAGAACAGGCCTAGATTCCTTAAGAATCCCCAGAAGACATCCATCCACCTGCGTCATGTCGGTCGCCGAACCCAACCAAGCCAACCAATCATGGACCGTTGCCGACAGTACCACCCTCTATGGCCTGGATCGCTGGGGTGAACCATATTTTTCAGCCAATGCACGCGGTCATGTCGTTGTACAGCCACGTGGTGACCACGGTGGTTCTCTTGATCTGGTGGCCCTGGTTCAAGAGCTGCGCGGCCGCGATCTCAACCTGCCATTACTCATCCGTTTCGACGACATCCTCGAAGATCGTCTCGAACGATTGCACGGCGCATTCGAGAGAGCCATCACTCAATACGGCTACACCAATCGGTATCAGGGTGTCTTTCCTGTCAAGTGCAACCAACAGCGTCACGTGGTTGAGCAACTAGTAGAGAGTGGCCGTCGCTGGCACTTTGGCCTCGAGGCTGGCAGCAAGGCCGAACTGCTGATTGCTCTTTCCTTGGTAAGCGATCCAGAAGCCTTATTGATATGCAACGGCTACAAAGATCAGCGATATATCGAAACCGCAATCCTGGCACGCCAACTCGGCCGCCAGCCTGTTGTGGTGATCGAACAACCCGATGAGGTGGAACGAATTATCCGCTCCAGCCAAGAACTTGGCGCAGCACCCTTCATCGGTGTACGAGCAAAGCTAACGACACGCAGTACGGGCCACTGGAGTAGCTCAGTAGGCGAGAAAGCCAAGTTCGGTCTCTCAGTGCCGGATCTGCTAACCACAGTGGAAGCCTTAAGGCAAGCTGATCTACTCAGCGATCTGCGCCTACTGCACTTCCACATCGGCAGCCAAATTAACGACATCGCCGTACTCAAAGACGCGCTTCAAGAGGCCGCCCAAATCTACGTAGAGCTGAGCAAGCTGGGAGCCCCCATGGGGTATTTAGATGTTGGGGGTGGGCTAGGTGTCGACTACGACGGCAGCCGCAGCGCTAGCGCAGCATCGACCAACTACTCCCTACAAAACTACGCCAATGATGTGGTCGCAACGGTGCGCGAATGCTGTGAACCCCATGGCATCACTTTGCCTATCCTTGTGAGCGAAAGCGGGCGCGCGATCGCTAGTCATTTCTCAATACTCGTGTTCGATGTACTGGGCACAAGTACTGTCCCAGGCGCTGTCCCCCTGCAAACAGGAGAGGAACCCCTCACCATTAACAACCTCAGGGAGACCCTCGCCGAAGTAATGGCAACTCAAAAGAGTGCTGTGACTGAGACATCGCGCCTACAGGAAGCATGGCACGACGCGATCAAATTCAAAGACGATGCCCTCGCTGCCTTCCGCCTGGGTTACATCACTCTGCCAGAACGGGCTCTGGCAGAACAGCTCACATGGGCTTGCGCCGAAACAATTGTGGGCCAATTGCCTTGCAACGAAACAATTCCCGACGACCTACAAGGTTTAAGAGCTGTTCTCGCTGGAACCTACTACGCCAACCTTTCAATATTTCGTTCAGCCCCAGACACCTGGGCCATCGATCAACTCTTTCCACTCATGCCGATTCACCGATTGAATGAAGAGCCAACTCGGCTAGGTCACTTCGCTGATCTCACATGCGACTCCGACGGGAAACTGGACCGCTTTATCGGGAATGGGCAAACCAAAACTCTGCTGGAGCTTCACAACCTGCGCCAAAACGAGACTTACATGATTGGCATGTTTCTCGGCGGTGCTTACCAGGAAGTGATGGGCAATCTGCACAACCTGTTCGGCAGTACCAATGCAGTGCACATCCGGCTAACAACTGGTGGTGGCTACCAGGTAGACCACGTTGTGCGAGGCAACACCAATTCCGAGGTGCTCGAAGCGATGGAGCACAACCCTGAGCTCCTGCTAGAGAGGCTGCGCTTAGCTAGTGAACTTGCTATTCAGCGAGGCGAGCTCAAGATCAACGATGTGCGGCGGCTGATGGACCATCTAGAAGCGAGCCTGCGTCAGGCGACGTACCTTCAAGGCTAGAACTTGACATCCTTTTTATATCGCATAAATGAGCCACTGTGATCACAGCTACTCATTGAGCACTCAAGCTTCTTATGCCTGGAGATCAGAAACTTGTTTGACTGAAACCTTCCCTAAAACACCTTAATCCAAAACTGTTCTGGCTAGTCAATTCAACCCGTAACCGTGCTCAAAAGCTCTAAGAGCCCAGCGGCAACAGCCCTCGTTTAACCAGCGGCTGCAGATCTACCAAACGCAGGGAGCCTTCGATCTCCTCCAGTGTTCCACGACTGCGCAGCTTGCTCAATGTCCGAGAGGTAGTCTCCCTGGACAAACCTGCCATCAGACCCAGCTCCCTTTGGGCCAAAGGTGGAATCACCACTTTGGGATCATCGGCAGAAGAACTCTTACGGGCCAAGTAAGCCAATGCATTGAGTAAGCGCGTCGTGGCATCACTGGTCTGGATTGCAAAACGCTGATTGAGATCCCGCAAGCGAGATGCCTCAAGCTGAGCAAGGGCAAGGGCAAAGCCCACTTCCTTGCGCAGCAAAGCCACAAAAGGCGACGTTCTCATCTTCAAAAGCTTCACTGGCGTTAAGGCCACAACATCAGCAGACCTAGGTGCTGCATCAAGAGCAGCCATCTCACCAAACAAATCCCCCTCCCCCAGCACTGACATCACAACTTCTTCGCCATCAGCCGTATAAGTGCGGACTTTGGCCATGCCTGAGCACAACAGAAAGACCGACTCCCCCCAGTCTTGCTCCATCACGAAAACCTGTTCAGCACCATGACTGGACTCAAGATGGCGATCCAATAATTGCTGACACTCATCAGTTGTTAAAGCCGAAAAAAATTGCACCGCCTGCAACTGCTCAACGCTGAAAATAGCCATTTCAATTATTTTTTAGTTATTAAATAGTAATACAATAATTCCGATCAAGCCAACTTGCAAGAAAAATGCAACCTCGAAATCGCTCTTCAATTAACAATCAATTACAGGCGCATGAATCGACCTCCACTCACACAATAAGTATGAACTATTCCTGATGAAAACAGTCGATCTCAAAATAAAGCTGTTCCTGCCTAATACAACAAGAGCTGGCTGTTCCGAACGACTGGCATCACGATGGTTATTAGCAGTCTTGAGCATGGGTAGCGGCAAAGGGCAAAGAGATCAAGCACCAAGCGACTGTCTTAAGCCTTGGAGTGGTAATTGGCGGCATTGGCTTGCTCTATCCCAGCCCAAAAGAGCTTCTTGAACTGGCATTTGTCGATGCTGCCCAAGAGCTTCGTGGCCCACGTCGGGCTCCCGATGGCATCACGGTCGTGGCCATTGACGACTTCAGTCTGCAACAAGCATCCAATACAGATCTTAGTGAGAGAAGAGATTTACGTAGTTTGCAGCCTTGGCCATGGCCACGAAAAAACTATGCAACTGTTTTGGATCGTCTCATTGTCTTGGAGTGAAGGCTATTGGTGTTGACATGCTCTTCGATAGCCCAAGTATCTATGGCCCAAACGACGATCAAGTCTTATCCATCAATTTAAAGCGCTTCCAACTCAAAGTCGTATTGGCAGCAAAAGTGCTCGAAAGCCTTGGTGCTGTAGGAGGCCTAAGCCTTCTTCGTGCCACCCCTGCACTTAGCGCTGCCTTGGGAACAAACCAACTAGGACTCCGTTGAAGAGTCTTGGGGAATGATGATGTGCTCCGCCAACGCCCGATTAATTACTCCACCACGGTCAGCAAGACTCTTGGCAAAACACTCCTCGAAGCCTAGGGATGACGCTCTTACAAGCTGCAGACCTAGCAATTAATCATCAGGTTAGAATAAACAACAATTTAGAAATACCATGCAGTTTCAATCAGTTAGCTGCTCAATATGAACTGGTTAAATAAGTCCAAAGAAACCAAAAAATAACTAGCCGAATGCAGATAAATCTATAGACACTTCTAGTAATGACCCAGGCGATACCTCTCCAAATCATTCAGACAATTTCAAGAGGTCAATGAGCTCTGTCAGCAATGAACAGTCAGCAAGCCGGCAATCTTTAATGGATGGGCTATTTGATGGTTCCACTAAAAATATGCACTCAAGCTTGCAATCTTCTATCATTTTCACGTAAACATGATTCTACGGTGCTGCACAATATTGATTAGAAGACAAATGAAGCCTTAACATAAAGCCAATCATTTTGAAAACTGCTGTCCAGTCGCCAACATTACTGGTTTAACTAAACAAGTTTTTCCGAATCAAGCAACAGCTTGCATCGGCTCTGCAAACTGTTGCCATTCATACCAAGATAATGAAAGCCATCCACAGCAGCCATGTGGGGACAAGAGCCTCAACTTCAGCGAGTCCGCGAGCGACTGAAGTTACTGCTGGCGACCCACGCCAATGAACTCCATCCCAAAAGCTTGTATGCCAAGCCAGGAGAGCTGCTCCTCAAGCAAGACGCAGCAGCCAAGCACCTGCTTCTGCTGACTCAAGGAAAGGTGGCGATTGAGATCCAACAACAAGGTCAATCTCCTCACACGCTGACAGTGATAGAAGCCGAAGCATTATTGGGGGAGATGGGCCTATTCGGCGATGGCACCCACTCTGCTGATGTCAGGGTGGTTGATGGACCTGCGGAACTACTCCAAATCAACGGTAACGATCTACTCAAAGCACTGATCTATGACTCCGAACTGCTGATCGAACTGCTTGCTCTGATGAGTGAGCGTGTCCGCAATACCAATAAGATAATCACATTGCTACTTGATGGAATTAACGGAGCCTGCAAAAGAGATGATATCTTGTTGGACAAAGCACTCCAAGACTTAAAAAGTCTGAACCAGTTCGTTTCACAAACGGCCGAACAACTGAAACACCACTAGGAAAAATGAATAACCAAAGAAATCAGTCATTAACAAATGGCATCTTGTTCATAATGGCTTTCAAGTATTAATAGAGCAGCTCGTCAGGTCTACTCAAAATCAACCAAAGAGAACCCATCTTGATCAATAGCAACTTGACTCCCAAAGAAAAAGATTTTCTAGGTTAGGCTAGAAAAATCCTCATCAACGAACTAGAAAACCATTATCAAGACATTAATCCTATCCAGCAAAGCTAGAGCCATCAGACGGATCGATCAATGTTTACCTGTTAACCGATCGATGACAGTCCAGCCCTAAAGAAACCTATCCAAGCAATATTCCTTTACTTATTGCCACTAGCAATCATCAATCAGCTACAAGTAGTTTCTATGAAAAACATTTCAGTCCGCAGTCTTCTTCTAAGTTTTGCTTTCACTGGCTTAGTGTCACCATCTGTTTATGCCGAATCAAGCAATCCAGCGAAGGGATTAGTTCTAGATATCCCTGCCCTGCGCAAAGTAATCGGTGATCCTCCAGAAATAGGTAGCAAGTCATTACAACGTGATCTCGATATTCTCTTCTGGCTTCAAAACAGCAGAAACCCTAGCGGAGTTAGAAATGCTTGGACCTATCTGGACAAAGTTTTGACAGTTTTCGAACCTGCCTTGGGTTCTGATTTCTCCAAAACAGCTCCAAAGATCAAAAAAAAGCTTCCCCAATTCATCAAGCTAGTCAACAACGTGAAAGACACTTTCAAGAAAGAAATCAGTCGTGATCGCCCCTTCGTCGCCTATTCCACCATCAAACCCTGCCTACCATTGGAAGATAGCAAGAGTTATCCCAGTGGCCATGCAAGCTGGTACACCACAGCGAGTTACCTGCTAGCCGATCTGTTCCCGCAACGGCGTGAGCCCCTCTTGCTAACAGGGCGCCAGGGGATCTATGCCCGTCCGTTTTGCGGCTTGCACTACCCCAGCGACGTAGAAGCAGGTCACCGACTCGGCAAGGCCGCTGCTCAACAGATTATCCGCAGTCCCCAGTGGTCAAAATTTAAATTATCAGTGCAGCAGGAAGCCAAAAGAGCTCTAAATCCGCCACCTGCAGGCCTACCATTAATTAACTACTAAGCTGATTGAATCAACAAGCTTAGGCGGTGATTGTAATCCAGAGCCTTGTGAAATTTCTTTTTTTGATTCAACCTAAGCTATTAGAATATATTAGCCCAATAAATATCATCTGATTTTGCTACACATGCAGTAAATCCTAGCTGAAGCGATTGGCCATAAGCAAGCACCTAGAAGCATGTCTTTCAAAACTCCCGCCCTAAAGACGTAGCAAATATCGTTGAATGAACTCAATAAGAAAACTAATACAGCAAGGTCATACAATTACTTGACATCTCAACAATCAAGCTCTTAGTTAAGACGTCTACCTGCAATTAAAAACTCAGCCCAAGGCTTGCTGCAGATCAACCTTTGCCGCTTCCAATGCTCCATCCAAAGCCGCGCCATCGCGTCCGCCCGCCTGAGCCAGATTGGGGCGACCGCCGCCGCCGCCGCCGCAACGCTTAGCGATCAAGCCAATGAACTTGCCCGCTTGCTGACCCTGAGCGATCAACTGCTTGCCAAAGGCCGCTACCAAAATCACCTTGCCTTCGTCGCTCGGATCAGGCAAGCCTCCCAACACAACAGCAGCACCATCCCCCAATTGATCCAATAAACCCTGAGCTGCGTTTTGTAAACCCGCACCCTCCACACCATCAAGACGGGCCACCAACAACTGGTACTCACCAACAGCTACTGCCTGGGTTGCCAAGGCCGCTGACTTCGCGACCGCTAATTCAGCCCGTGCTGCAGTCAACGCTTTTTGGCTGCTCTTTAGCTCCTCCTGCAGCGATGTCACCCGTTCGACGATTTCGCTGGGCTGCACCTTCAAGCGCTCCAAAAGTTTCTTCACCACCTCATCGCGCTCATTGAGATACGCCAGCACCGCCGGGCCAGCTACCGCCTCAATCCGCCGAATTCCTGCAGCAACACTGCTCTCAGCAACGATCTTGAACAAGCCGATCTCAGCTGTATTGGCCACATGGGTTCCGCCGCAAAGTTCCATCGACACACCTGGCACATCCACCACGCGCACCACATCGGCGTACTTCTCTCCGAACATCGCTACAGCACCGGCAGCCTTGGCCTCTTGGATCGACATCTCCTCAACAATCAGATCATGAGATTCCATGATCCAACCGTTAATCAAAGCCTCAATCTGCTCGAGTTCCTTGGCCGTAACAGCTCGCGAACAGTGGAAGTCGAAGCGCAAGCGATCGAAGTCCACCAGAGAACCTGCCTGACCGATCCCCGAATCAACGACCTGCTTGAGCGCCGCCTGCAAAAGGTGTGTTGCAGTGTGATTGGCCTGGGCACGGCGACGACAGGCCCGATCCACCTGAGCGTTAACCAGGTCGCCCAGGGCTAACGTGCCGCGCTCAATACGACCAAAATGCACAAATACGTTGCGATGACGACTCACATCGTCAACAGCCACGATCACACCATTGCCGCCGGATCCTTCACCCGAAAGCACACCGTGATCACCCACCTGGCCACCACTTTCACCGTAAAAGGGCGTGGTATCGAGCACGATCTGCACACTGTCACCAGCGCTGGCTCGTTCGGCCGACTCCCCATTCACGACTAGGGCCAAGACACAACAGGGCTGTTCCAAGACCTCATAACCCTTGAAGAGAGTGGCCTCCAGCTCAGCTGCCATTTGCTCGATAGCCCCCTGAAGCGTGAGATCAATGCTCACTGCAGCGGCCTTAGCCCGCTGACGTTGTTGGCCCATCGCTTGCTCAAATCCTTGGAGATCCACAGTCAAGCCATGCTCTTCAGCAATCTCCTGGGTGAGCTCCAAAGGAAAGCCATAGGTGTCGTACAACTCAAAGGCCTGGGCCCCTGAAATCATCTGGGGCTTAGCAACCAACACATCAGCCAGCAACTTCTCACCACGCTCCAACGTTTCCAAGAAGCGGGCCTCCTCGCGATTGAGTTCCGCCAAAATCAGCTTGCGGCGCTCCTCAAGCTGGGGGTAAGCCTCCACCATTAAGGCAATCGCCGCTTCCCCCATTGCCTGCAGGAAAGGCTTCTCGATCCCGACCAGTCGCCCATGACGAACCACTCTGCGTAGCAAACGCCGCATGATGTAACCGCGGCCAAGGTTGCTAGCAGTAACCCCATCACAGATCAGATGCGTAATCGCGCGGCAGTGATCGCCGATCACCTTGAAGCTGGTCTTCCCCTTGTCATCAAGCTTTTGATAATCGAGACCCGCCAGGCCAGCAGCCGTCTCGATCAATGGGTAAATAATGTCAGTTTCATAGTTATTAGGGACGCCCTGCAAAATCTGAGCCATCCGCTCCAAGCCCATGCCGGTATCAATATTGCGGTTCGCGAGTGGGGTGAGATTGCCCTCCCCATCGCGGTTGTATTGCATAAAAACCAGGTTGTAGAACTCAACAAAACGACCGTCGTCTTCCAGATCAATGTCGTCGTTGCCCAGATCAGGCTTGAAGTCGTAATAGATCTCCGAACAAGGTCCACAGGGGCCAGTCGGCCCTGAAGCCCAAAAATTATCAGCCTCATCCATACGAATGATGCGCTTGGGGTTCACCCCCACCACATCTCGCCAGATGGCCTCAGCCTCATCGTCCTCACGAAAGACGCTCACCACCAAATTCTTCGGATCAAGTCCAAACACCTCAGTCGAGAGCTCCCAGGCCCACTCAATCGCTTGTTGCTTGAAGTAATCGCCAAAAGAGAAGTTGCCAAGCATCTCAAAAAACGTGTGATGCCGCGCTGTGCGACCCACGTTCTCGATGTCATTCGTGCGAATACATTTCTGGCTACTGGTGGCCCGCGGCGCAGGGCGTTCAGCCTGACCCATGAAAACGGGCTTAAACGGCAGCATGCCAGCGATGGTTAGTAGCACCGTGGGGTCTTCAGGAACCAACGAAGCACTAGGAATCACCTGATGCGCACGCTCAGCAAAAAATGTCAGAAAAGCACTGCGGATCTCTGACCCAGTGCGAGGTCCCGACTCACCAGAACGCAATGATCTTGCAACGGCCATGAAGAATTCGGACGTGGAACAAGGATCCACCAGCCATGATCGCCTTTGGACCTCCCTATGACGTTGGCCGCCACCCCAACCATCCCCATGGATTGGGCCCAGATGCACTTGCATTCGCTTGGGCAATGCCAACTTCAGGCATGCGTGCAGCCCTGTTAAACCTGCCCTTCAAACTGATAATGGCCTTATTTTCCTAAGACTGTGACTTGCTCTATTGCAGCTGTAGCTTGCGCAATCCACAGCCGCACCCCCCTCGAAAGCAGCTGGCAATAGCTAGGGGACCGGCGCCCTGGCATGATTGGTTGTGGAACTCCTGCGTGGATGGTTGCCGTTGATCGGCAGTGCACTCCTGCTCCAAGAAACCCAACACATACTTTTTGCGTCGCGGCCATGAGCCTGCTGCACGCCACCTGGCTTCCAGCCATCCGTACTCCGACCAGCTCCGGTCGCCCTGCGCTCCTTGTGTGGGCAGATACCTGGCGAGTCGCTACCCCAGCAGGACCAGCAGCAACTCCCGCACTCCACCCCTTCACCCTCAACCCAGACGATCTACGTGCCTGGCTGATTGAGCGCGATCTACTGCCCGATGAAATCATCGACGCCACAGCATGTCTGACCCTGCCTAGCCGAACAGTCAAACCGCGCAGCAAAGCCAAGAACGTATCCACTGAATCCGACGAAGACAAAGACCACAAAACAAGTTGGACAGGACTGCCCCTACAAGCAGGCGAACCCATTCCCAAACAAACGGAATGGTGGCCCTGGCAGGTGCAAGGCCTAGCAGTGGAACCTGCTGCTGCAACGGCCTGGCTTTCGAAACTGCCTCTTTCAGGAGATCATCCTGATCTCGCCGATGAATTGCGCTGGTGGAGCCATCTCCAGCGCTGGGCCCTGAGCATGATTGCTCGCGGACGTTGGCTACCCCAGGTGGAACTCAGCAAGGGAGAGGGCTATCCCCACCGAGCACGCTGGACACCGCTACTCAACCGTGAAGATGATCGCCGCCGCCTCGAAGACCTTGCCGCTCAGCTCCCCTTAGTGGCCACCTGCGCCCTCCCCTGGCGGGAGCCCACCGGAAGGCGTAGCAACCGAATGACCCGCCTAAGACCAGATGCGATGCGAGCCGCTAACCCTGTGGCTTCATGCCGACCCCGCAGCGGTCGCCTTCGCGTAGCCAGCCTGCTGGAAGAACTCTTGGATGCCCAACTGCGCACCGGATTTGAAGCGAGTGAGCAAGGCCTAGACCCATTGCTCACAGCCTGGCAGGAAGCACTGGGGTCGGACAGCGGCGTAATCAACCTCCCCGATGAGGAAGCCGAACGTCTCGCTACAGCAAGCAACCATTGGCGAGAAGGCGTGGCTGGCAACGTCGCACCAGCCAGGGCCTGCTTAGAACTCTTCACTCCCGGCGAAGGGGAAGACCTCTGGGAGCTGCGCTTCGCCTTACAGGCTGAGGCTGATCCCACGATCAAAGTCCCGGCCGCAGCAGCCTGGGCAGCTGGTCCCAAGGTCCTGCAACTAGGCGAAATCCGTGTGGAACATCCAGGCGAGGTGCTACTGGAAGGCATGGGGCGAGCCCTCACGGTGTTTGCACCGATCGAACGAGGCCTCGACAGCGCCACACCAGAAGCAATGCAGCTCACCCCTGCTGAAGCCTTTGTATTGGTGCGCACTGCAGCGGCCCAACTGCGTGATGTTGGCGTTGGCGTGGAATTGCCTGCCAGCCTCTCGGGAGGGCTGGCCAGTCGCCTAGGCCTAGCGATCAAGGCGGAGCTATCGGAAAGATCTAGAGGTTTCACTTTGGGCGAAACCCTCGACTGGAGTTGGGAGCTCATGATCGGTGGCGTCACCCTGACGCTTCGCGAACTGGAGCGACTAGCAAGCAAGCGCAGCCCGCTTGTCAACCACAAGGGCGCCTGGATCGAATTACGCCCCAACGATCTCAAACATGCAGAACACTTCTGCAGCGTCAATCCAGGCATCAGCCTCGACGATGCCTTGCGCCTTACCGCAACTGATGGCGACACGCTGATGAGACTGCCCGTTCACCGCTTTGAGGCCGGTCCACGACTACAGGCGGTGTTAGAGCAGTACCACCAGCAAAAAGCTCCCGACCCCCTACCTGCTCCCGAAGGCTTCTGCGGTCAGCTAAGGCCTTATCAGGAAAGGGGTCTGGGTTGGCTGGCCTTCCTGCATCGCTTCGATCAAGGGGCATGCCTGGCCGACGACATGGGCCTGGGCAAAACGATCCAGCTACTGGCATTCCTGCAACATCTCAAGGCGGAACAGGAACTCAAACGGCCGGTATTGCTTATCGCTCCCACATCCGTACTCACCAACTGGAAGAGAGAGGCATTGGCCTTCACACCAGAGTTAAACGTCCGCGAACACTATGGGCCGCGTCGGCCCTCTACCCCCGCCGCCTTAAAGAAAGCACTCAAAGGCTTAGATCTCGTTCTCACCAGTTACGGGCTCCTGCAGCGAGATAGTGAGCTCCTAGAAACGGTCGACTGGCAAGGAGTGGTCATCGATGAAGCCCAAGCGATTAAGAACCCCAACGCCAAACAGAGCCAAGCAGCACGCGATATGGGCCGCCCAGACAAAAACAATCGCTTCAGGATTGCTCTTACCGGCACACCCGTCGAAAACCGAGTCAGTGAACTTTGGGCACTGATGGACTTCCTCAACCCAAGGGTTCTCGGTGAAGAAGACTTCTTCCGCCAGCGCTACCGGCTGCCAATTGAGCGCTATGGCGACATGTCTTCCCTGCGAGACCTCAAAGGCCGTGTTGGCCCCTTCATCCTGAGACGACTAAAAACCGACAAGGCAATCATCTCCGACCTACCTGAAAAGGTAGAGCTGAGCGAATGGGTGGGTCTGAGCAAAGAACAGGCAGCCCTCTATCGCAACACAGTGGATGAAACGCTGGAGGCCATTGCCCGCGCACCCAGGGGTCAACGTCATGGCAAGGTGCTCGGATTGCTTACCCGACTGAAGCAAATCTGCAACCATCCCGCCCTAGCCCTCAAAGAAAAAACCGTTGCCAAAGGCTTCATGGACCGCTCCGCCAAGCTGCTGCGTTTGGAAGAAATTCTCGAGGAAGTGATCGAGGCAGGAGATCGCGCTCTGTTATTCACCCAATTCGCAGAATGGGGTCATCTCCTTAAGGCCTACCTGCAACAACGCTGGCGCTTTGAAGTTCCCTTCCTGCACGGCAGCACAAGCAAAACTGAACGTCAGGCCATGGTTGATCGCTTCCAGGAGGATCCACGTGGACCCCAACTGTTCCTGCTGTCACTCAAAGCCGGTGGCGTAGGCCTCAACCTCACGCGGGCTAGCCATGTGTTTCATGTTGATCGCTGGTGGAATCCTGCCGTAGAAAACCAGGCCACTGATCGCGCTTACAGGATCGGGCAAACCAATCGGGTGATGGTGCACAAATTCATCACCAGCGGCTCAGTTGAAGAGAAAATTGATCGCATGATTCGTGAAAAATCTCGACTTGCCGAAGACATCATTGGCTCTGGAGAAGACTGGTTAGGTGGCTTAGGCGTCAGTCAATTGCGCGAACTAGTGGCCCTAGAAGACAGCTGATTCAAAGATGACCTCATGACAAGCAGCACCAACAACACCAGCATCACAACCGCCCTAGGGGAAGAGGGGCTAGGTCAACAGCCTTGGTGGGTGGAGCAATGGATGGAATTGATTAATTCCTACCGCTTCAAAAAGCGACTTGAGCGTGCCTGGACCTACGCCAGAGAAGGCAATGTCACCTCAATACGCTTCGAGGGTCGCCGAGTACACGCCAGAGTCCAGGGCACCGGTGAAGACCCCTACAAGGTGAAACTCTGGCTTGATGTCCTCAACGACGAAGACTGGGGGTATGTACTAGAAGCCCTTACCCAGAAAGCGCGCTGGTCTGCCCAGTTGCTGGCAGGGATCATGCCGGCAGACATCGAGCGGGCATTTGCAGCCAGTGGACGACGTCTTTTTCCCTTCAAGCTGCAGGAAGTCCGCAGTGAATGCAGCTGCCCAGATAAAGCCAATCCCTGCAAACACATCAGCGCCATCTATTTCCTGATGGGGGATCGCTTCAGCGAAGATCCCTTTGTACTGTTTCAGCTACGCGGTCGCACCCGCAACAAATTACTTGCGGATCTAGCCGAACAACGGCGCGATGCACTCGCAAAACTGGCAGAAACAGCTGCCGCAAAGAATGAGGTTCCTGCTGAGTCATCCAGCAGCGACGACCTGCCTGTACCACCCCATCCCGCCGTTGTGGACCCGAGCTTATGGTGGCGCTACGACTCCAGCCTCGATGCCGATCTGGTGGTGATTACTCCAGCCATGGAAGGCGACACAGGGCTCGATGCAGCAGGTGATCTTCCCCTGGCCGAAGAACCCCGCTTCCCAAAAGCCCGTCAGACTTTCCTCAATCATCTCAGGGAGCAGGGACAAGCCCTATCCCAGCAAGCCATGCTTCAGGCGATGGCGACCGGTGGCTGAAGCCCCCTGGCTATCTTCGGAGAAGCAGGAGCTGGTGAACCTGCTTTTAATCTCTCACCAACAAGCTTTCAATCACCCACTTCTGGCATGTGAACGGCGGCGGCCTTCACAACGTCTTGCCAGCCAGGAACTGTTTGCCTCAAGACAGCCCGTACTGGCCCATAGTGATGGGCACGATCCAAATCTCAGCTATGCCAATGCTGCAGCACTTCAGCTGTGGGGACGGCGCTGGGCAGAGATGGTCGGCATGCCTTCCCGCTTGACAGCACCAACCAGCGAACAAGTTGCACGCGCCAATGCCTTAGACAAAGCGCTCCAACAGGATGCAATCAAAGACTATCAAGGGATCCGTATTAACCATGAAGGGCGAAGGTTTCTAATCAAGAACGCACGCATATGGACCCTATGGAATCAAGAAGGTCTACGCATCGGCCAAGCTGCTGCGATCGGCAGCTGGCATTGGTTATGAGTGCACACCAGCCCATTAACAATCAAAGCTTCACGCTGCCTTGAAACCAAGTTCATGCAAAAAGCTAAGGCGATCATCAGCCAATACGCATGGACTACTTTCTAACAAATGAAGTTCAAATAAAATCCACAGATTGACTTTGGGGCAATCACTTAAGCCCTGAACATTTCCTGCTTTGAGAATCAAAGAATGCTGATCAAAAGCCAATCTTCCTTTGCGTTATTTGAACGCCTGGAGCAGTAACTCGACACATCACAGCCCATTACCACAACTGAAATTGTGCAAACAGCAATGAAAGTTACACAATTTCAGTTAACCGATCGGATTTAGGCAGGCCGCCATGAGTTTAAAAAACTACCAATCTGACCCTGATATTCAATAATTAAGGGCGCAACAAAGACAAAAACACTTAGCTGACAAATAACAACAAAGAGTCTCTGATCCTGCTGTCAAAGTTTTGGACCATGAACTGCTCAAAACATTCTGCTATGGAGTCTTGCATCATCACTTCCACTGGCCCTAAGAGCGAGAGCGCGAACAGACAAAAGCGACCTGGCCCGCTGCGATTCTGGAGATCAGCGTCGCCAAAAACCAAGCATCACATCGCGAACACAGTTCAGATTAAGAACGACGTGTGATACCAATAAGACCCTTTAAGCATGACTCAATGTTGTGGAGGAGTGCTCTTTGAAACCAGCCCTAGCCCGAAAAGCAACTCCAAGCTTCATTCTTCAACTGACATCGTTGCTCTGAACTTGTCGATGCGCCGTAAAATCGCAGCGACCCAGAGAACTGTATGCAACGTCGAAAACTACTCGGGTCTGGTGCTACGGCTGTCTCAGCAGCCGTCGGCGCAGGCATTCTCAGTGCCTGCACAATCCGTAAAGAGGAAGAAAGCGGCAGTAACAGCAGCCAGCCGAAGGTGCTCTGGCGCATGGCCACCAGCTGGCCCCCCTCACTAGACACGATTTATGGGGCTGCCGAAACAATCAGCCAACGGGTGAATGAACTAAGCGGCGGCAACTTCCAAATCAAACCCTATGCCGCCGGTGAGCTCGTACCAGGCCTAGAAGTCCTTGATGCGGTTCAGGCGGGCTCCGTCGAATGCGGTCATACCGCCAGCTACTACTACATCGGCAAAAATCCCAGCTTTGCCTTCGGCACTTCCGTACCGTTTGGCCTTAGCGCACAACAACAGAACGCTTGGCTCTACGAAGCAGGCGGTAACGACGCCATTAACAACCTCTATGCCGATTTCGGAGTGATCAGCTTCCCCGCCGGAAACACCGGAGCACAAATGGGCGGATGGTTCAAGCGCAAACTCGAAGGCCTGAGTTCTCTACAGGGACTCAAAATGCGCATTCCTGGTCTAGGTGGAAAGGTACTTGCCAGCCTTGGCGTCAATGTGCAGGTCTTACCTGGCGGAGAGATCTACCTGGCCCTAGAGCGTGGCGCGATCGACGCCGCTGAATGGACCGGCCCATACGATGACGAAAAGCTTGGCCTAGCCAAAGCTGCACGCTTCTACTACTACCCAGGTTGGTGGGAACCCGGACCCACCCTTGCAGCTCTGGTCAACCAACAAGCTTGGAGCAAGCTGCCGAGCGAATATCAAGCGATGTTCAACACCGCCTGTTACGAAGCCAACCTCACCATGCTCAGCCGATACGACAACCTCAACGGGGCTGCTCTGCAAAGGCTTTTAAAGGGCAACACCGAGCTGGTTCCCTATGACCAAAGCATCCTTAAAGCTGCCCAGGAAGCAGCCTTCCAGCTCTACAGCGATACCGCCGCGCAAGATGCCAGCTTCCGCAGCCTGCTTCAGCAATGGCAAGGCTTCCGTAAGGAGGTTTACGCCTGGAACAACGTCAATGAGTTCTCATTCGCTCGCTTCAGTTACGACCAGCTGCAAGGAACTTGATGAGACGCTGGCTAGACCTAGCAGAACGCCTTGACGCCTTAAACAAGGCCTTTGCATTCATTGCTCGCTGGTCGGTGTTGATGATGTTGGGATTAGGGCTCTGGAACGTTGTGGGGCGCTATCTGGGTGTGTCCATCGGCCACAATCTCAGCTCCAACGGTCTCATCGAAGGGCAGTGGTACCTCTTTGATCTGGTGTTCCTCCTGGGACTGGGCTGGACCCTCCAACGCCATGGGCATGTGCGGGTTGATGTGCTTCAAAGCCGCTGGGGAGAAAAGCACCAAACACGTATGGAGCTGCTTGGCACCCTGGTCTTCCTGTTGCCATTTGCCCTGGGAGTGATGCTGATCTCGCTCGAACCCGCCCTGCAGTCTTGGAGGATCGGCGAAGCCTCACCCGACCCCAACGGCCTGCCGCGCTACTGGGTTAAATCCCTCATCCCATTGGGCTTCCTACTCTTGGCCCTACAAGGCGTCGCCGAAGCCATTCGAGCCTGGGCAAAGCTAAAAGCCCAAACATTTAGGCCATTCAACCCTGAAGCGGAACAGGGCGGAGATCGCCTTGATTGAGATTGAACTACTCGACCATGTGATCAGTTTCGATCCCGCCACCACACTGGGGCCTGGGATGTTTGTAGCCCTGGTCTTCGCCCTATTGAGCGGCTATCCAGTGGCCTTCTGCCTCGGTGGCATTGCCGTGATCTTCGCGTTGCTGGGCATGGCTCTTGGTGTGATCGATCCACTGTTCGTTACCGCTCTGCCGCAGCGAATCCTGGGGATCATGGCCAACTTCACCTTGTTGGCCATTCCGGCGTTTGTGTTCATGGGCGCCATGCTCGAGACATCAGGTATTGCAGAGCGACTGCTCGAGAGCATGGGACGTCTACTCGGCAAACTGCGCGGTGGCCTAGCCCTGGCCGTCGTGCTCGTGGGCTCACTGCTCGCTGCTACCACCGGAGTCGTAGCAGCGACAGTCACCACTATGGGGCTGATCTCTCTACCGGCCATGCTGAGAGCGGGCTACGACCGCTCACTCGCCACGGGGGTCATTGCTGCCTCAGGCACCCTTGGCCAGATCATCCCACCCAGCATTGTCTTGGTGGTTCTCGGCGACCAGTTGGGTGTCTCAGTAGGAGATCTGTTCCTCGGCTCACTGATTCCAGGGGTTCTCATGGCTGGTGCATTTGCCACTTATGTGCTCGTGATCAGCCACCTCAAACCTCATCTCGCCCCCCAACTGAATCCAGCCGAACTGATCCCCATGCAACCTGGCCAACTGCTGCGTGTGATCATCCCGCCCCTAGGCCTGATCCTCTTGGTGCTAGGCAGCATCTTCTTTGGAATCGCAACACCCACCGAAGCTGGCGTTCTTGGTGCCACTGGCGCCATGGCCCTAGCAGCTCTCAATGGAGGGTTCAGCCGCAGCAGCCTCTCAAAAGTATGCGATGAAACCCTACGAACCACCGCCATGGTGATGGCGATTTTACTGGGCTCAACAGCTTTTAGCCTTGTCTTTCGCGGCGTAGGCGGCGATCAACTCATTGCCGATCTTTTGCTCAACCTACCCGGGGGCAAGGTTGGTTTTATGGCCGTGAGCATGCTCACGATCTTCGGCCTCGGCTTTTTCATCGACTTCTTTGAAATCGCCTTTATTGCCGTTCCGCTCTTACTCCCAGCAGCTCGCGAAATCCTTGGACCCGAGGCCTTGATCTGGCTAGGTGTGGTCATCGGCGCCAATTTGCAAACCTCCTTCCTCACTCCACCTTTCGGCTTCGCACTCTTTTATCTACGTGGAGTAGCCCCTAAAACCATTACCACACAAGAAATCTATAAGGGTGCACTGCCCTTCGTGGGTCTGCAAATCGCTGTCTTGGTGCTGATCATTGCAGCCCCACCCCTAGTGGATTGGCTGCCCAACCTTGCCGCCTCCTGAACGACAGCACAGTTCTCCGAACACCCTCCGTAGAGTTTTGGCATTGGTGTAAAGGGTCCATGAACGTTGCGAGCAAAGACACCACGGTGACAACGACCAGCACTGCTCCAAGGTTGTCACTCCAATGCGCAGTTATCGCTAGCGACACCACCACGATCCGTGCCCTCGATTGGGACCGCAGCCGCTTTGATATCGAGTTCGGGCTCCGTAACGGCACCACCTACAACAGCTTCCTGGTGAGAGGTGCCCAGACAGCACTGATCGATACCAACCACCTCAAGTTTGAGGACACCTGGCTAGCGATGCTTAAGGAGCAAATCGATCCAAAAGCGATCGACTATCTCATCATCAGCCACACCGAGCCCGACCATTCCGGTCTAGTGGGCCAGATCATCGATCTCAATCCCGAGATCGAAATCGTTGCTTCGAAGGTCGCCATCAAGTTCCTAGAAGATCAGGTGCATCGCCCCTTCCGCTCGCGAGAAGTCAAAAGCGGCGAAGAACTGGATCTAGGCACTAACCCAACAAGCGGTATCGCTCACCGCTTCGAATTTCTGAGTGCGCCCAACCTGCACTGGCCAGACACAATCTTCTCTTTCGACCACGCCACAGGGATTCTTTACACCTGTGATGCATTTGGTCTGCACTATTGCTCAGATGAACTCTTCGACCAGGACCCCTCAGCACTGGCCCCAGACTTCCGCTTCTATTACGACTGCCTGATGGGGCCCAATGCGCGCAGTGTTGTCCAAGCTTTGAAGCGCATGGATCAGCTACCAGAGATCACCACAATTGCCGTTGGTCACGGCCCGCTACTCCGCCACCATCTCAAGCTTTGGGTCGACGACTATCGCGACTGGAGCAGCCAACGAAGCAAAGGAGAAAGCTATGCAGCCATCTGTTATCTCAGTTATTACGGCTTTTGCGACCGGCTCAGCCAAGCCATTGCCCACGGCATCGGCAAAGCCAAAGGAGAGGTACAACTAGTCGATCTTCGAGCCACTGATGCCCAAGAACTGAGCGCATTAATTGGGGAAGCAAAGGCAGTAGTAGTACCAACTTGGCCATCCCAACCAGATGCAGAACTGCAGAGTTCAATTGGCACCCTATTGGCAGCTTTGAATCAAAAGCAATGGGTTGCCGTTTACGATGCCTATGGCGGCAATGATGAGCCAATTGATGCAGTAGCAGCGCAGCTGCGTAGCCTTGGGCAAAAAGAAGCTTTCGAACCTTTAAGGGTGCGGCAAGCTCCTGACGGGAATCTCTACCAACGCTTCGAAGAAGCTGGTACCGACCTTGGACAACTGCTCAACCAAAAGCAAAATATTGCGGCCATGAAAAGCCTAGATACTGAACTTGACAAGGCCATGGGTACCCTTAGTGGCGGCCTTTATGTCGTCACCGCCAGCCAAGATGAAGAGTCCAGCCAACGACGTGGCGCCATGATCGCAAGCTGGGTAAGTCAAGCAAGTTTCACACCGCCAGGGCTAACCGTCGCAGTAGCCAAAGACAGAGCCATAGAAACCCTGATGCAAGTAGGAGATCGTTTCGTGATCAACGTATTAAGAGAAGACAACTATCAACCCTTACTAAGGCAATTCCTTAAACGCTTCCCCCCCGGAGCCGATCGTTTCGAAGGAGTGAATGTACTCAACAACGTTGCTAAAGGAGGCCCCGTACTCGTGGATGCGCTGGCCTTCTTGGATTGCCTCGTCAAACAGCGACTAGAAACCCCCGATCACTGGATCATCTACGCCCTGGTGGAACAAGGCAATGTGGCGGATGCTGAAGCTAAAACAGCAGTACATCACCGCAAAGTAGGGAACCACTACTGATGTCGATATCCTCCATCCACGAGCCTGCTGCAGCAGCGCAGCGAACGGTGATCACACTCCCAATCGAAAAGGGCCTGATCAGCTTGCGCGGCCTTAGTCCACAACGTCTGCGCTTTGAGCTGGAATATGCCCTGGAGCGAGGCAGTTCAGCCAATAGCTTTCTTTTCTCTGCCGGTGACGACTCACATGGGCAACCTCAATCGGCTGTCCTCGTACACCCCCCTGGCGACGCCTATGCCGAGGTTTTCATGCCGGCACTCGCCAAGGCTCTACCTTCAGATACCAAAACGTTGAAGGTGGTCGTTGGTCACATCAACCCCAACCGAGTTGCGCTACTCAAAAAGCTGGCCAACAGCTACCCCCAGCTGGAGTTAATCAGTTCCAATCCCGGCGCCAAATTGCTCAGAGAGCTTTGGGAACAACGCAAACCAACAACACCCAACAACAATGAACAGGAAGAGTCATCCCTTCCGTCTCTTCCATCCATTGAGATTGTTCGACAAGAACAGAAGCTCTCCCTCAGCAATGAACACGCATTGTGGCTGCTACCAGCGCCAACAGCTCGCTGGCCAGGAGGTCTACTGGCCTTCGAGGAAAGCCTTGGCTTCTTGATGAGCGACAAACTATTCGCCGCCCACCTCTGCACAAGCGAATGGGCAGAAGCCAATCGCATCAGCACAGAAGAGGAGCGTAGGCATTTCTATGACTGCCTGATGGCTCCCATGGCCAGCCAGGTAGATACCTTAGTAGAGCGGCTTGAAGAGCTAGACATCCGCACGATCGCCCCATGCCATGGGCCAGCCATAGAAACGAGCTGGCGGAGCCTGCTGAATGACTACCGCCGCTGGGGTGAAAGCCAACAACAAGCCACTTTAAAGGTTGTTCTTCTTTTCGCCAGCGCCTACGGCAACACAGCGGCGATTGCTGACGCACTCGCAAAAGGAGTCTCCAGTACTGGTATTCAAGTAGAAAGCCTCAACTGCGAATTCACACCTGCGAATGAATTGGTAAATGCAATCCAACAAGCTGATGCCTACTTGATTGGATCGCCAACCCTTGGAGGGCATGCACCAACCCCAATCGTATCGGCCCTAGGAACCTTGCTGGCCGAAGGTGACCGCAACAAAAAGGTAGGCATATTCGGCAGCTATGGCTGGAGTGGAGAGGCATTGGAACTTCTCGAAAAGAAGCTACGTGATGGTGGGTTCTCCTTTGGATTCGAGCCAATCAAAGTGAAGTTCAGTCCCGATGCTGCCATGGTGAAAACCCTGGAAGAAACAGGCACACTCTTTGGCCGAGAACTCCTCAAGCAACAACAACGCCAGCAACCACGAGCAAGCAGTGGCATGAGTGCAAGCCGTAGTGATCCAGCCGTGCTTGCCCTTGGTCGGGTAGTGGGCTCACTATGCATCTTGACGGCTCGTAAAGGTGAAGGGAATACAGCGCTTAGCGGCGCAATGGTCGCAAGCTGGGTCAGCCAAGCCAGCTTTTCACCGCCAGGGCTGAGCGTGGCCGTCGCCAAAGACCGAGCCGTTGAAGCGTTGCTGCATCGGGGCGACCACTTCGCTCTCAATGTGTTGGCAGCAGGAAGGCAACACGAACTGATGAAACATTTCCTGCAACCATTCCCAGCTGGTTCAGACCGGTTCGCAGGGCTAGACCTTGACGCCAGTCCCGCAGGTCAACCGCTGCTTAAAAATGCTCTGGCATGGCTTGAAGGATGCGTACAGCAACGCATGGAATGTGGAGACCACTGGCTGCTATATGCCGAGATCAGCCATGGTGCCCTACTTGAACGAGAAGGCACGACGGCTGTGCATCAGCGCCGGAGTGGAGCCAACTATTAGTCCATGGTCGCGATGACTGCTGGCGAGCATTCATGTACTGGGTACCTGATTCTTCATAAACCTCTCCAAGCCCACAACTAGCGCCAATCTCGAAGCCGCCTTCGCTGGCGAGAGCATGGCCAATCGCAAATAACTCTTCTTCGCCGACGTTGCCAAGACACTTGGCAACAATGCATTAGCCAAGCTTTTCCGCGATACCGCTGCTCAAGAAACTAAGCACGCCTTTGCCCGCTTCCGGCTCCTCCATCCCGAACTGGAGATTGACGATCCAGCCAAGCTCAATGCACAACAGAAGCAACAAGTCCTCAGCCGATGCCTCGAGCTGGCCATTGAAGGTGAAACCTACGAATTCACCACGATGTATCCCGAGTTCGCAGCTCAAGCCCGTACTGATCGTGACAACGACGCAGAAGCAGAATTCAACGAACAAATCGACGAAGCTCAGCAACACTCAAGCCTTTTTCCTCGTGCCGCTCGCAACTTCGGCTTTTTAGTGCCAATCGAGCAACATCATGCTGAGCGCTACGGCGTTGCCCTCGATGCACTGGAAGGGAAGTGTGTAGCAGGAGAAGCGGAGCAGCCCGTAGCTGGTCAATGGATTTGCAAAGTGTGCTCAATGCTCTATGACCCAGCCATCGGTGATCCCGAGTCAGGCATCTCCGCAGGAACCGCATTTGAAGCGATTCCGGAGGATTGGTTCTGCCCCATCTGCGGCAAGGAAAAGCCAACTTCATGCCTTACCGAGAAGCAGAACTAACCGAAGCAGCCTGAGGTTGCTCAGGTGCTGCAAAACCTTTTACATATTAGTTGCGTGAGCACAGCATCTCTTGAGTTAGACCAATCCTTATGGCCTTATCACCCCCCCCCGATCTGCTTGTCATCGCCGCTAGCAATGGCGAAAATTTAAAACTAGCCCGTCGCATCGCCGCTCAAGCTGAACATCAGTGCCACACAGCTAAGGTTCTCGATCTCACAAGCTTGGGCCTGCCACTGTTTACCCCTGTGGCAAAGGAAGCTGGAATGCCAGACGGTGTAGCACCACTCCATCAACAGCTGATCGCAGCCACGCACTGGGTGATCTGCGCGCCTGAATACAACGGCTCGATTCCACCTGCATTCACAAGTGCCGTCGCCTGGCTCTCCGTGCAAGGAGATGACTTCCGCAGTTTGTTCAACGGCAGGCCAATCGCAATGGCAAGCTTTTCCGGCGGGGGCGGCATGGGCATGTCGATGAGCCTGCGCAATCAACTCAGCCACCTCGGCGCTCAAGTGCTTGGACGGCAGCTGATGAGTAACCACGCCAAGCCCGCCAAAGACGAATCCATTCGAGACTTAGTGCACCTGCTGATGCAGATGCAACCTCTCAAGCTTTGATCCATCCGAACCAATCACCGTTGTTGCAACAGCCTCGACAAGGATCTTCTCGACGACCGCTCGAAGGCCTAGAACTGCGAAACGAACTAAATCTAGTGAACACTAGATGTGGATTCTGACAAAAGAAACTCTCTACAGCTTTAAACGCAAAAAATCTGGTTTTGCTAACTTAAGAATGAGAGCAAAAGCCTGACCTACCAGAAGCCTTGCCCTGTCTAGAAGCAACAAAAGCCAGACGCAATCATAATCATAAAGATAATCTAAAAAAAGATTGGCACGCTAGATATTGTGGCTTGAAATGCACAAGTCATTTCATTCAGCCCTCGGCGCGATGGGATCTCAGCCTGGCCAAAACGCTGCTGTTCGATACCGCGGTTTTCTGCTCCTGCCACAGAGCAACCAAACATGGTTGGTTAGACCTGAACGCAGTCCAATGCTTTTGTTGCCGTTCCGCACCCCAATCTGTTCCTTGACAGATGTCAAGTCGATGCTGGATTGGCGTCTCTCTCAACAAACAAAGTTGTTTGATGCTGCCTGATCAATTAGGCAGCATGAGGAGGAGGTGTGGGGTGTCCTTGAGATTGAAATGGCAGCACCAATGTTGCCCATCGCTCTGGACGATCAGGTCGTTGACGGCGTGGCTGACGGACACCAAAAGGAACACGCACCACATTGGTACCATCAACCGCCAAGGTATGTCCCTGCAGCAGAGCAGATTCCAATCCATCTGGAAGGGTAGGAAGAGTTACCCCAGCCCCCCTAGAGGACTGATCTCCTTGGTTCAATGAAGTGTCGCTATCCATGCTGTCCCCCCAGCGATGGTGCAGATGCGGGACAGTATGGTCAAAACACTGCCACATGTGCTGAATTAAAAACCAAAAATTCGGTTTTCAGTGAAAAGTTACTGCCTTTAATCTGTTCACACCAGGGGAGGTTTAAGAACAGCGTTATCAGCAAGCTCCTCAACTGATGGGCAGCTACACAGCAAATTACGATCGCCATAGGCATTATCAATTCGCGAAACCGCAGGCCAAAACTTGCTTTGGCGCTGCTCAGCCAATGGGAAAGCAGCTTCGGCGCGGGAGTATGGACGATCCCAAACCTCTGCTGTGACGGCCGCCAAGGTGTGAGGTGCCCGTCGCAGCGGGTTGTTCTGAGGATCGATCTGGCCTGACTCAATCGCTGCCGTTTCTTCGCGTATGGCAATCATGGCGTCGCAGAAGCGGTTGAGCTCCTCCAAGCTCTCGCTCTCAGTGGGTTCCACCATCACAGTCCCTGCCACCGGCCAGCTCACGGTTGGGGCATGAAAGCCGTAGTCCATCAACCGCTTTGCAATGTCATCCACCTCCAAGCCTGCACTTCGCTTAAGGGGGCGCAGGTCAAGGATGCATTCATGGGCAACCAACCCTGCTTGACCCCGAAACAGCACCGGGTAATGAGGATGCAACCGATGGGCTAGGTAATTAGCAGATAACAGTGCAACAGCACTGGCCTGCCGTAATCCCTCCGCACCCATCATGCGCAGGTACATCCAGCTGATCGGCAGGATGCCTGCACTGCCCCATGGCGCAGCCGAAATTGCGCCGATTCCCTGCTCGCCGCCGCAGGCAGCGAGGGGATGACCTGGGAGGAAGGGCATCAAATGAGCAGACACCGCGATCGGACCAACCCCTGGTCCACCACCGCCATGGGGGATACAAAATGTTTTGTGCAGATTGATATGACAAACATCAGCGCCATAAGTCCCAGGACGACAAAAACCGATCTGCGCATTGAGATTGGCGCCATCGAGATACACCTGGCCACCGTGGCCATGAACGAGCTCACAGATTTCACGAATCTGCGGTTCAAAGACACCATGGGTTGAGGGATAGGTGACCATCAGGGCTGCCAGCTGAGGAGCATGGGCCTCTGCCTTGCTGGCCAAATCATTGAGATCCACGTTCCCGTCTGCATCACAAGCCACAGGCACCACCCGCAAACCGGCCATCACGCACGTGGCTGGATTGGTGCCATGGGCACTGGTCGGGATCAGACAAACATCTCTCTGCTGCTCTCCGCGGGAATGATGCCAAGCGCGAATCACCAACAAGCCAGCTAATTCCCCCTGAGAGCCGGCATTCGGCTGCAAAGACACCCCGGCAAAGCCAGTAATGTCTGCAAACCAATGTTCCAGGTCCTGAACCAATCTCTGATACCCCTGGCAATGATCCTGAGGAGCAAAAGGATGCAGCGCCGCAAACTCCCTCCAACTAATGGGGATCAGTTCAGCTGCAGCATTGAGCTTCATCGTGCAACTGCCCAGGGGGATCATCCCGTGCACCAATGAAAGATCGCGGCCCACCAATCGCTGGAGGTAACGAAGCAACTCGGTTTCGCTGCGATAGCGATGGAACACCTGCTGCTGCAGCCAAGGTCGCTGGCGCAACGGCAAGCCAACAAGCTCCTCAAGGTGAGGGTTTCCAGGGTCTTCGAGAACCGGCACAGGCTGACCTGCAGCCTCAGCCAAAATCTGGAGGATCGACTTCAGCTCCTGATCGGTGCTGAGCTCATCAAAACTAATGCCAAATCCATGGGCCGCCTCTGGAGCAACACCCAAAGGCAACACCCGCAGGTTGAATCCCGCCAAAGCGGCTGCCTGATGAACAGCAGGAGCTTCACGACAGATCACCTCAATCGTGTCAAAGCGAGCTATCGACTGGACTGGATAGCCCAACTGGTGCAATCCCCTCTCCAGTTGAGCCCGTAAAAGCAGGACTCGTCTAGCGATTGCAGCGAGCCCATCGGGTCCATGGTGCACTGCATAGAATGACGCCATCACAGCCAATAAGACCTGCGCCGTGCAGATATTGCTGGTGGCCTTGTCTCGGCGGATGTGTTGCTCCCGGGTCTGCAACGCCAATCGCAAAGCCGGTTGGCCCTCCGCATCCACAGACTGGCCGACTAGACGTCCGGGGACCTGGCGCTTGAAGATCTCAAGGGTGGCAAAAAAGGCGGCGTGAGGTCCCCCAAAGCCCATTGGCACCCCAAACCGTTGAACACTGCCAACAGCAATATCAGCTCCAAATTCAGCCACTGGAGCAAGCAAAACCTGAGCAAGAGGATCAATGGCAACAGTTGCCAGGGCCCCTACCTCATGAGCAGCCTGAATGGAGGTCGTGGGGTCCCAGAGCCTGCCGCTACGTCCAGGCAACTGAAGCAAAACACCAAAGACCTCAGCATCAAACTGAAAGGTCATCGGCTCGGCCACCTCGAGATCAATGCCCAGAGGTTCAGCCCGAGTTCTCAACACAGCAAGAGTCTGGGGAAGAACCTCCGCATCCACGAGAAAACGATGAGCCTCAGGGCGCTTGCAAATCGCAAAGCTGAGGCTCATCGCCTCAGCAGCTGCCGTTCCCTCATCAAGCAAGGAAGCATTGGCGATCGGCAACCCCGTGAGCTCACTGATCAGCGTCTGGAAGTTGAACAGAGCCTCAAGCCGTCCTTGAGAGATCTCAGCCTGATAAGGGGTGTAAGCGGTATACCAAGCAGGATTTTCAAGCACCTGTCGCTGAATCAACGCAGGCGTTGCTGTGCCGTAATAGCCAAGCCCAATTAAAGAACGCCTCACCCGATTCGCCGCCGCGATGAGACGCAGTTCCTCCATAGCCTGAACTTCACCACAGCCCTCAGGAAGGGAACTGCTGGGTGCCGTTGTCTCGAGAATGTCTGGAGGAACTACAGCAGCAACAAAGCTCTGAAGATCACGATGACCAAGCTCCAGCAGCATTTGCTGCTGGTCTTCCAAGCTGGGCCCAATGTGCCTCACCAAAAAAGGTGAAGACTGAATGCTTGAAGCCTCAACTGCACGCTGTTCAAGCAGGGTCAAGGGACATTCATCAACAAGATGAACAGAAGTTTAGAAAATTTGGCCCAGAACCATCGCACTTCATCGGGTGATTAGTTGCTGGATTCGACAGCAACCTTGTTGGCATAGGTGGCTGCGTCCATCAGATCCTGCAATTGAGCTGGGTCCGCTGGGCGAACCACGAGCAACCACCCCTCACCATGAGGATCATTTTGAAGTTCATCCGGGCTGGAAAGCACCGACTCATTAATCCGCACCAACTCACCGCTGATCGGCGCATGCAAATCCTCGACAGCTTTCACTGACTCAACGGACCCGAAAGTGGTGCCGCGATTCAGCCGATCGCCCACCTCCGGCAAATCCACAAACACAATGTCACCCAACTGATCAACAGCAAAGGCACTGATGCCTATCCGCACCAATTCACCATCCAAACTGGCGTATTCATGGGTATCGGCAAACCGAAAGTGGTCGGGGAATTGGAAAGCCATCGAGCCTGGCGAGGCAAAGCTCACCCAGTCTGGGGTACATCCAGCAAACCGGCGCGAACCAAAGCCACCAAAGCTCGAATCAGTGCCAATTCCACATGAGTGCGATGGGTACCTCCCTGCACATAGAGGTTGTAAGGGGGGCGCAAGGGAGCATCTGCAGAAAACTCACTGGTGCTGCCGTCAATAAATGTTCCGCCCGCCATCACCAAATCGCTTGCATACCCAGGCATCGCTGCCGGCACAGGATCGAGATAGGCCCCAATAGGTGAACATGCCTGAAAGGCCCTGCAAACAACTTTCAAAACCTCAGGGTCTCCAAGCTGCACCGCCTGAATTAAATCGCTACGAAAGGCTCCCATCGAGGGCTTCACTGCAAAGCCCAAAGTGTCGAACACACCCGCGACCAAATCAGCTCCGATCAATGCCTCTGCCACCATTTGTGGAGCCAAGAACAGCCCCTGCAACACCAACCGATAAAGATCAAAGCCACTGCCCCCCTGACTACCAATTCCTGGAGCAGTGAGCCGACAGCAAGCCTGCTCGACCAAATCAGCCCGACCGGCGACATATCCACCAGTTGGAGCAATCGTGCCACCGAGATTTTTGATCAAAGAACCCGCAATCAGATCAGCACCAACTGCTGGGGGCTCCAAATCCTCAACAAGCTCGCCATAGCAATTGTCGACAAAACAGACACATCCAGGCTGAGAGTTATGGATGCGATGACACAACTCGCCAATGGCTTTGATCGAAAGAGATAACCGCGAGCTGTAGCCACAGCTGCGCTGTATCAACACCATCCTTGTTGGCACCTCCAAGGCGCGTTCCAAGGCTGAAACATCCACACATCCCTCGGCCGTGAGGGGCAGCTGGTCATAAGAGATCCCTAATTCGGTTAAAGACCCCTGGCCGGATCCACGCAGACCAATCACTTCTTCAAGGGTGTCGTAAGGCTCTCCGGTCACTGACACGAGTCGGTCACCAGGCCGAAGAACGCCAAACAACGCAGTCGCAATTGCATGGGTACCACTCACAAACTGGAGTCGAACAGCTGCTTTCTCAGCACCAAGCACCCTTGCAAATACACGATCAACCACCTCCCGAGCCTGATCTCCATGGCCATAACCGGTGATGGAAGCAAAGTGTTGCGTGGCGACTCGTTCGCTGCTGAAAGCCTCCAAAACCTTCGCAAGGCGAACCGCTACGGCAGCCGTCCGCTCGCATGCGATCCCCTCAAGGCGCTTAGAGACAAAACCAACGTGCCGCCTGGCCCACGCCTGCACCAGCAGTTCATCAAAGCCAGCTGCGGGGAATGTCTTCAAAACAACCCGGGATCAGAATCAATCATCCCCATGCTGAATCCTCGTTGAACGTCAAACGAAATCGAAAGTGAAGAGCAAGAGCAGAACATTGCCAAAATCACAGCTCACCGAACCAAGTCAGCGCAAATCATTGGCAAAACTGCCATAGCTCAGCACGCATCAAGAAGATGCACAGCTGAGCTATGGCTCCTGGAAACAGTTCCATAGTTCCTTTAGATTTGAACATGTCTCGGCCCTTTCCGCTCCACTCGCCTTACAAGCCAAGCGGCCGACCCATCCAAAGGAGTACCTCTTGGTTTCCCCTCTTCCGGTCTCTTCAGCCACAAACCGTCAGCAACGTTTGTGGGCTGCTGTAAAGGCTCATCGTGAGCCACTACCAGCAAAACAACGTCGATTCAAATGGGGCACCACCAGTTTCATGCTGGCCATGCATGTAGCAGCAACCTTCGCACTGCTACCACGCTTTTGGAGCTGGCAAGGGTTGGTCGCTTTTGCCGTTCTTTATTGGACCACGGTGCTCGGGGTGACCTTGGGATTACATCGACTGGTCGCTCATCGCAGCTTTGTCGTACCCGTTTGGCTGGAGAGGATTCTGGTGATCATGGCCACGCTTGCCTGCCAGAGTGGCCCCATCGAATGGGTGGCTCTGCATCGCCACCATCACCGCTACTCCGACCAAACCAATGACCACCACGACGCCGGCCGTGGCCTCTGGTGGGCCCACAGTGAATGGATGCTGCATGAGATTCCAGCGCTGGATCACATGGACCGCTTTGCAGGAGATCTGCTAGCCGACCCTTTCTTCCGATGGCTTGATCGCTGGTTCCTGCTGCTACAGATCCCTCTCGGTCTTGGGCTCTACTGGTACGGAGAAGTCGCCCAGGTGCACGGTGGAGGACTTGGCCTGGTGCTCTGGGCCATCCCCCTGCGACTGGTGGTTGTGTACCACGTGACCTGGTTTGTGAACTCGGCGACCCATGCATTTGGCTACCGCAACTTCGACAGCCCAGACCTCTCTCGCAACTGCTGGTGGGTGGCGGTGCTGTCCTTCGGCGAGGGTTGGCACAACAATCACCATGCCTATCCCTCCAGCGCCCGTCATGGCCTGCGATGGTTTGAATTCGACATCACCTGGCAACACGTGAAGGCGTTGCGTCGTCTTGGCCTGGCTCGTCGAGTCCAGCAAGCCCGCTATGTTTCCGGGGCTTCCTGAGCAACCAACAACTCTGAGCGGGCCCTGAGATCATCCAAAAACCCCTCTGCTCCCTGTCTGTTCACTCCACCCAAGGCCACCTGAGTTGCGTGCAGATCAAGCAATTCGCCATCAAGCTCCTCAGAGTTGTAATCCCTCAAACCAGCCATCACCTCCGCAAAACGTTCTCTGCGCTGCGCCTTAGTGACTGGATAAGCCTCCATCACCTTGTCCCGGCATTGACGCCACGATTTTCCATTGCATAGACAATCAGCCAAAGCAGCACTAAGAGCTGCGGCCTCATCTTCTTCAATTCGCCAATCAAAGCCAGCAGGTAAGGCAGCAAGACCCACAAAAATCTCAAACAGAGCGCCAGCGCCGAGTGGCTCACCATCTGCTCCTTCCAGAGGAAGAGAACTTTCCGAAAGCACCTTGAGTAAGTCGGGATGCCCCTCAACCAAGCGATCACGAATCGGCTCTAGACCGGCATGAAGGATGGCGTTGGCTTGACCCAATGCCAGAAACACTTCGGGGCCTGGTGAAGCGAGTTTGCCGTTGCGCAGATTAGAAATCTGCGAATTGTGCACCCGGCCGAGATCAAGGCATTCAGCCAGAGCCGGCAAGACCTTATGTGACCAACCATTGCGCTCATGCCAGACATGAATGAGATGAGCCATGGCCCGCCGCCCATCATCCAAGCGCTCGCGATAGCCCCTGGTCGCCGAATCAGATTCAACATCAGGCTTAGTCACTGGATAAGGATCCGTATCGTGTATAGTTTATGCACATTCGATAGATCGCTCATGGCCTCCAGAGTGATACCTACGCCTTCAACGATAAGCAGGCCTGCAGCTTCGCATAAGGCCTCAAGCCTTTCTACAAAACTTCAGCGCTCCTACACAAGCCAGGCCATTTGCCCACCCAAAGAATCAAGACGCTGGGGAACGATCGGATTCATGATCGCCATTCATGCCCTATCCATCCTGGCCCTGTTGCCCCGTTTCTGGAGCTGGCAAGCGATCACAACCCTTCTCGTCCTCTACTGGGTCACGGCCTGCCTCGGCGTGACGATCGGCTACCACCGTCTGCTCTCACACCGGTCGTTCCGAGTACCCCACTGGCTGGAGCGCTTCTTTGCCACCTGCGGAACCTTGAGCTGCCAACACGGTCCAATCGACTGGGTAGGACTCCATCGCCACCATCACAAGTTTTCCGATACTGACCCCGACCACCACAACAGTCATAAGGGCTTCTGGTGGAGCCACATGGGCTGGATGTTTGAACCCATTCCAGCCATGCGGGTCGTGCCACGCCTCACTGTTGACCTGGCAGCGGATCCCTATTACCGCTGGCTTAACAAGTACTTTCTACTGTTGCAGCTCCCGCTAGCCGGTTTGCTCTTCTGGATCGGCAGCGTCAGTGGAGCCGGTGGGTGGGCCCTCGTGCTGTGGGGTATCCCCTTGCGCCTAACGATCGTGTATCACATCACCTGGCTGGTCAATTCCGCCAGTCACTGCTGGGGGACTGTGGCCTTCGACAGCGGTGACAACTCCCGCAACAACCCTTGGGTAGCAGCTCTTACTTTTGGCGAAGGTTGGCACAACAACCACCACGCCTTCCCGCACTCCGCCATTCATGGACTCCAGCGCGGTCAGATCGACCTCACCTGGCAGCACATCCGCCTCATGCGAGCCCTAGGCTTGGCTCGCAAGATCCGGCTACCGATCACATCGTAAGGTTGTCGATCGCTCAACAGTCGTCGTCCGTCTTCTTATCGCCATGGCCAAGCGCGTACAAGTCGTCCTGAACGAAGACGTCCTCAGCCTCGGCAAGGACGGCGACCTAGTTGAGGTTGCTCCTGGTTATGCCCGCAACTTCCTGCTTCCCTTCGGCAAGGCTGTCCCTGTTACCCCAGCCGTGATGAAACAGGTCGGTCACCGACGTGCCAAGCAGGCCGAACATCAGGCGGCAATCAAGCAGGAAGCCCTGGACTTCCAAACCGCGCTGGTCACAATCGGGCGTTTCACCGTTAAAAAGCAAACCGGCGAAGACGATGTCTTGTTCGGCACAGTCACCAATGGTGATGTCGCTGAAGCAATCGAAACAGCCACAAAGAAGGAAATCGACCGACGCAATATCATCGTTCCGGAAATTCACCGAACCGGTAGCTACAAGGTGCAAGTGAAACTGCACAATGAAGTCAACGCCGAAATCAACCTCGAAGTCGTCAGCTACTGATTGCTGGCAAGGCTTACAAAACAAGCCAAAGTAGGTCTCCTTATAACGTCAGCTCCTCATCCATGGTGAGCGCCCCCCTGCCAAACAACGGCGATACCGCCGCAGAGGGGTCCCGTCCCTTCAGGAAAGCCTCTTCTACATCTCGAGAACCGAGCTTTGAAGCCCTGCCAGACTCCGTGCCTCCTCAAAATCTGGAGGCAGAGGAAGCTGTTCTAGGAGGCATCCTTCTTGATCCTGATGCCATCGGCAGAGTGGTCGATGTGCTCCAACCTGAGGCTTTTTATCTCAACGCCCATCGAGAGATCTTCCGCACAGCCCTGATGCTTCACAGCCAGGGCAAACCCACCGATCTCACAGCAATGAGCGCCTGGTTGGCCGACACAGGGTCCTTGGAGAAGGTAGGTGGCAGCAACCGTCTGATCGAACTTGTAGAGCGCGTCGCCTCCACTGCATCAATCGAGCAAGTGGCCCGTTTGGTGATGGACAAATTCCTACGGCGACAGTTGATTCGCTCAGGCAACGAAGTGATTCAACTCGGCTTTGACCAGGGCCTACCGATGGAACAGGTTCTCGACAAAGCAGAACAAACAATTTTTGCGATCAGCCAGGAAAAGCCATCCAAAGGTCTCACCCCCACAGCAGAAATCCTTACCAGCACCTTCAACGAGATCGAAAGCCGCTCACTAGGTACGTCCGTCGCAGGCATCCCTGTGAACTTCTACGACCTCGATGCCATGACCCAGGGTCTGCAGCGCAGTGATCTGATCATTGTGGCTGGCCGCCCAGCCATGGGCAAAACCTCCATGGTGCTCAATCTGACCAAAAACGTTGCTCAACTCCACAACCTGCCTGTGTGCTTGTTCAGCCTGGAGATGAGCAAGGAACAACTCACCTATCGCCTCCTTTCAATGGAGGTTGGCATTGAAAGCAGTCGACTGAGAACAGGCCGTTTACGGCAGGAGGAGTGGCCTCTTCTGGGCCAGGGCATCAACACCCTTGGCCAGCTACCGATCTACATCGATGACAAACCCAATTCAGGCGTCCTGGAGATGCGTTCTCTCTCCAGGCGGCTCATGGCCGAACAAGGCAAAGAGCTCGGACTCATCGTGATCGACTACCTACAACTGATGGAGGGCTCCACGCCTGATAACCGTGTTCAGGAACTCTCCCGGATTACCCGCGGCCTTAAGGGCATGGCTAGGGAACTGAACGTACCTGTGATTGCCTTATCACAGCTCAGCCGTGGAGTGGAATCCCGCACCAACAAACGCCCAATGCTCAGCGACCTGCGCGAGTCAGGCTCGATCGAACAGGACGCCGACCTGGTGCTGATGATCTACCGCGACGAGTACTACAACCCAGAGACCCCCGACCGCGGCATCACCGAAGTCATCGTGACCAAGCACCGCAACGGCCCTGTCGGCACAGTAAAACTACTGTTCGAGCCCCAATTCACACGGTTCCGCAACCTGGCGGCCTAAAGCAGCAATACATTGATGATTTCTACTGTTCTCTAGAACGTCACGGGCCCCATGCCCTTCAGTGCTCCCCCAACCGAACACTTCGACGTCATCATCGTCGGCGGTGGGCACGCCGGTTGTGAAGCCGCGATTACGGCAGCGCGCTTAGGCCTAAGTACAGCTTTATTCACCCTCAACCTCGATCGGATTGCCTGGCAACCGTGTAATCCCGCAGTGGGAGGGCCAGCCAAGAGTCAACTCGTGCATGAAGTTGATGCCCTTGGGGGGGTCATCGGACGCCTTGCCGATGCGACGGCGCTGCAAAAACGTGTGCTGAATGCAAGCCGCGGCCCTGCGGTCTGGGCCTTACGCGCCCAGACCGACAAACGCCTCTATTCACGCCAAATGCTGCAGTTGCTTCAACAAACAGCCAACCTCTCTCTAAGAGAAGCGATGGTGACTGGCCTCGAAGTCAAAGGTGATCCATCGGGTGGCGGGGAGCACTGGGAGCCAGCTCAAGGACATGCAGCACAAATCACAGGCGTACGGACCTATTTCGGCAGTATTTATCGGGCCCAAGCCGTCGTGCTAACCACCGGCACGTTCCTTGGTGGTCAGATCTGGGTTGGCAATCAATCCATGCCGGCAGGTCGTGCCGGCGAGCAAGCCGCAGAAGGGCTCACCGAAGCCCTCGAGTCACTTGGCTTCCAAACCAATCGCCTCAAGACAGGCACTCCGGCCAGAGTCGATCGACGCAGCATTGCTCTCGATCAACTGGAAGAGCAACCCAGCGATGCCGCTGATCGCTTCTTCTCCTTCGACCCAACCGCCTGGGTTAGCGGTGAACAGATGAGCTGCCACATCACCCGCACCACCGCATCAACCCATCAACTGATCAAAGAGAACCTCGAACTAACGCCTATCTATGGAGGCTTTCTCGACAGCAAAGGGCCGCGTTACTGCCCATCAATCGAAGACAAGATCGTCCGTTTTGCTGACAAAGACTCTCACCAGATTTTTCTCGAACCGGAAGGTCGCGACACGCCAGAAATTTATGTGCAGGGATTCTCCACCGGACTACCTGAGCGGTTGCAACTCGACTTGCTACGCACCCTGCCAGGGCTTGAACAATGCGTCATGCTGCGGCCTGCCTATGCAGTCGATTACGACTACCTTCCCGCCACACAGCTCAGTCCTTCATTGCAAACCAAACGCGTCAAAGGGCTTTTCACTGCTGGGCAACTGAATGGCACAACCGGCTATGAAGAAGCCGCCGCCCAAGGGCTGGTTGCCGGTCTCAATGCAGCCCGTCTCGTCCAAGGCCAAGAGCAAGTGCAATTTCCGCGCGAGGGCAGCTATATCGGCACAATGATCGACGATCTTGTCAGCAAGGATCTACACGAGCCGTACCGGGTGCTCACCAGTCGAAGCGAATACCGCCTGATTTTGCGGGGCGACAACGCAGACCGACGCCTCACGCCTCTGGGCTATCAGCTAGGCCTGATTGATGCACGCCGTTGGCAGCTGTTTCAACGCAAACAAACCGCTCTAGAGGATGAAAAACAACGACTCGAAAAGCAGCGACTCAAAGCTAGCGATCCAGCCGCACCGGCCCTCGAGGCCAAAACAGGCGCAACAATCAAAGGATCCATAACTCTGGCCGATCTGCTCCGACGTCCTGGCGTGCGTAGTGCTGATCTGATCGAGCATGGCCTAGTCGATCCAAAGCTTGCCCTAGGCGTAAGAGAAGGAGCAGAAATTGATATCAAGTACAGCGGTTACCTACAACGGCAGCAACAACAAATTGATCAATTGAAGCGGCAGAGCCAAAGACGCCTACCTGCAAATCTCGACTACGCCAACATCAGCACCCTCTCTAAGGAAGCCCGCGAAAAACTAACCGCTGTAGGGCCACTCAATTTCGCTCAGGCCAGCCAGATTCCCGGTGTTAGCAAGGCAGATCTCACCGCCCTATTGGTCTGGCTGGAACTGCAGAAGCGCCGAACCCTCGCCGCCTCTGGTCACGATCGATAACGTTGGATGTCATTGGAAACGAACGGTGCCCTCTCAGCTCACCACCTCGCGGGCCTACTGGAACCTACGAGCTGAACAGGTGATGGACCGCGTCTTCCACGAGCAAGACAATCATCTGACCTCTGCCAGGGTGCATGTCCACGAATCACTCAAGGCGAAGCCACCTCAGTGGCAAACTCTTACTCTGTCTCTTACTGGTCTTGCCACTGCGGGGCTCATCAGCAGTGTCTGGCTAGCTCACAATTGGCAGGCCTCCCAAGCCCAGCTTGACCGAGAACGAAATTTGCTAGTCATGGAGCGGCTCAGAAAGTTACCCGCCGCATCTCGAACGACCAGCGAAGAACCCAGCAACAGCTCAAGCATTAGCGCCCAAAACACAAACGCTGAGCTGGCAGTCCTTCCCCAAACCCCGCTTGATCCTGATTGGGTCCAAAGCTTGGAGCCTGTCATCGTTCCCATCCGCGAAGAAACGTTCTCCAGCCAATCAAGTCACTTGCAGGGCAATGCAAGCGAAGTCCCCGTACTTGTAGGTGTCGTACATGGCCCTAAAGGCAGCAGCTCAGCAATCTTTCAGCTGAAGCAAACCTCAACCTCCGCAAAACCCGGAGAGAACATCGGTAGCAGCAACTGGCGATTGGACTCTGTCAACGCCAATGGTGCCGTCATCAAAAATCAAGGTCAGCAACGTCAGCTCAACATTGGAGGCGCCTTCTGAACCAGACACCCTCAGGACTGATCTCACCAGCACGGGTCTGGGACGCCCCTAGCAAGGCAGTGCTCTCTGGTGAAGGCCCCTGGCAACTTCCCGGACCCTGGCGATTGATGCTGCTTGGGGATGGCAGCCCAACCCGCCACCTGAGACTGCTCACAGGCCATGAAGTGCAAGTCAACCTCATTGCCATGCAGCCGGAACCCAATCCTGATGCAACAGCCCCGCAGGAAGTGCGCGAACTCAAACCACCTTTACTAAGGCGTCAGGTGTGGTTGATCTGCGACTCCCATACCCTGGCCTGGGCAGAAAGCTGGTGGAATTTCGATGAAGCCGAAAAGCATCTCCACAATCGCAATCAACCCATCTGGGACAGTCTCACAAAAGGCCGTTCCGAACTGTTTCGTGAAGTCGACGGACTTGGCCTTGTCGCTGCCGATTGGCTCGAATCCGCATTCGGCCAAACAGGGCCATTTTGGAGCCGTCATTATCGCTTCTTTCGCCAAGAGCGTGAACTAACAGTGATCCGAGAAGTTTTCAGCCCTGAGCTCGAGAAATGGCTCGGACCCACTCCACGACAAGAGCTTCAACTCTGTTCATGACCAGAGCTCTCGATTTGTCGATTTTTAACTTGACAACTTGCCAACTCTTGTGCTTTCGGGAAGATTATTCAAGCGGTTCCCCTCTCCATGGCACCCTCCCCAAGCTGGCTGAGCCTCACTGATCTGGGACGCATCTACGGCATCTCAGCAATCAATTGCGGCCGGGCTCTACAACTGCAAGGCTTGCGCGATCGACATGGACGACCAACTCCAGGAGCCCTTGAGACTGGTGCAGCCCATAAGCACGGTCCACAAACCCCTCCACGCACAGCTCTCTGGAACGCCAAAATCTGCAAAGGCTTGCTTGAGAAAAGCGGCTACCAACCCATCAACCGAACACTTCAGGTGGAGCAATGGGCCGAACTACTTGAGGCCCTTGAAGAGGGATCGCCCTCCATCAATGCAACAGCAGAGCAAATGGCTGAAGATCTACCTGAAGAACTGGTAGGTGACGTCAATGATCAACTCGCACTGCGAGGCTGCCATTTTCGCGTAGCGCACAAACCACATCAGGCATCTTTGAGCGCTGCAGCCTGATTGAATCGCGCACGCTCAATCGCGCCGACGACTGGAACGCGGCAAAGGTCTCCGCTCCAGCGGTCGCTTCAATGATTCTGATGCGCTTCGGTTTGAAGCGGCCTCAGGATTAAGCCGCTCTGATGGGCGACGCTGCCAACGATCAACCTGGAAGGTGGACTCGTCGGGCCAATCATCCTCATGAGGCACAAGCTCACTGCGAGAAGACGCAGGTTGAATCAAAGGGGGAACACGGCGAGAGATCGCTTCCAGTGGTCGCTTCACTCGCATTTCAGTGGACTGAGGCTCGGACTGCCAAGGCTCAAGCCAACCATCATCCTCGTCCTCTTCCAACAACCATTCAAGCTTGTCACCCACCCAGCGACCAACCGTTCCCAAGCTCGCAGCGGAACGACGGTCTGTACGACCAGATCCACGCTGTCCAGGGCGGGTGCCGGCCACACCATCAACCAACTGACGACCTGTCTCAAGCCACTGATCCAAACGACGATCCAAGGGATCCCTGGACCTTTGGCGACGTTGACGACGTGTATCCATGCATCGACGTTACCGGCGCCGCCGCTGCAACCATTGCTCCCGTTGCCAACCGATTAGGGCAATCGAGACCCCACTGACCTGAAGCACCCAGAAAAACATGTCCACTCAGGCCTCCGGCAACGCAGGTTCATAGACGAACACACAGCTGGCATGCCAGCTACCCCCATAGTGACGGTCGCAACATTGCCGACAAGCAGCGCGATGAACACGTCGCTGATAAGGAGAACGAAGACCACAGCGAGGGCAAACCGCCCACCACCGCGGCGGCGTTTGAGGCACGGGAAACTGATGGCGCACACTCACCTGAAACTGGTTCTGGGCAGCGTTAATGGCGGCCATCCGGGCATGAAAGTTGGGGCCATGACTCTCCTTAACCTGCAGTACAAGATCAATCCAGGCATGGATCATTTCGTGGCAAAGAGTGCTTTCAGTGGCGGTCTGAGGCAGAAGCTCCAGCAAAGGACGAGAAAGAACAATCTCGCAGCTATTGCGGCCGTCAACCCTTAAGCCACGACGATAAAAACCTGCTGTCTTGCGCAATCGACCATCACTCCACCGCACAGACAGAAGAGGCTGGGATCCAATCGCTAGGGCGCCATTGAAATATTCCCTATTGAAGCGATGAAACAGCGGCAGCAGAGGCACCAGGGGCATTAATGCGCGTGGGGTAGGCCCTTAAATCAAGCTTTGACAGTCTGCCCACTTCACACAATCGCTGAAGAACCATATTTCTGAAGTCGGTCAGTCAGACTCTCTTTTCAATTGCATCAAGATGATGGATCTAGCCCTAGCACGGGACATTGGGACCAAAGCCCTACTAGCTGGCGCTGGAGCCCTACTGCTCTACTGGACCATCACGGCCGTCAGGCTGGTCTTCAGTGCAAGGGGCATCAACCCCTTGGTCAAGCAGTTCTTCACTCAGGTCGCGGCAGGTCGGATTGATGCTGCCTACCTACTCACCACCAAGACCTATCGGCAGCACGTCAACAGACAACAATTCATCCGCTTCCTGGCCAGTCTGAAACTCAACCGATACCGCAACCTCAAATCCGGTCGACCTAGGCTTCAAGAAGGTCAGGTCATCCTCACCATCAAACTCAAATCTGATGGCAAAGATGAATTAAAAATGGATTTCACATTCAGCAAGATTGATGATTCATGGCGAGTCGATCGCATTGTGCCCCTCAATTCATGACCGATCGTTCTTAAGACAGCTGCGGTGACCCCGACGTCGAGAACACCCCCAGAGCGGGCAGCCGAACTACGCCAACTACTCAATCAGGCCGCCCACTCTTACTACGTACTTGATACACCAACGATGGAGGATGCCGTCTACGACCGCCTCTATCGCGAGCTACTGGACCTAGAAGCTAAAGATTCATCGCTACTCACCCCAGACAGCCCCACCCAAAGGATTGGTGGAGCCCCTGCTCAAGGCTTTGCAAGTGTTCAGCATCGCATCCCATTACTCAGCCTCGACAATGCTTTCAATGTTGACGAACTAACGGGCTGGTCCGTCCGACTCGCCAAGCTGCTTGGTCATCAAACCAACCCTAAAACGCCTCAACCTGATCTATCGATGGTGGGCGAACTGAAGATCGATGGCAACGCGCTAGCCCTCAGCTACGAACACGGCGTACTCATACGCGCAGCCACCCGCGGTGATGGCGCTAATGGAGAGGAGATCACAGCCAACGTCCGCACCATTGCCTCCATTCCGTTGCGATTACAACTCGTGCATCCGCCAGCCTGGCTGGAAGTGCGAGGAGAAGCGTTTATCCCGAATAGCACCTTTGCAGACATCAACACTGCCCGAGGAAAACAGGGCGAGGTCGCCTTTGCCAACCCCCGCAATGCCTGTGCCGGCACGTTGCGACAACTGGATCCCAAGGTGGTGGCCTCACGCCAGCTGGACTTCTTTGCCTACACCCTGCATCTACCAGACAACTGGCAAGCGAAAGCTCATGATCCAGCCAGACCCATGAACCAATGGGCAGCATTGCAATGGCTCCAGGCCATCGGCTTCAAAGTGAATCCAAACACCGCGTTGCTTACGGATTTAACTGCGGTAGAACACTTCTTCAAGCTCTGGGATGAGGATCGCCATCAACTTCCATACGCCACCGACGGAGTAGTCGTAAAGCTCAACGACTTACAACTACAAGAAACCGCAGGCTTTACTCAAAAGGCCCCACGTTGGGCGATTGCACTCAAATACGCCGCTGAAGAAGCCCCAAGCAAATTGCTAAGACTCACCTGCCAGGTGGGACGCACAGGCGCCGTAACACCTGTGGCTGAATTCGAAGCAATACCACTAGCAGGTACAAATGTGAGCCGCGCCACACTGCACAACGCCAATCGGGTCAGCGAGCTCGATCTCCATAGCGGCGACACCATCGTGGTGCGCAAGGCCGGCGAAATCATCCCGGAAGTGATAGGTGTGTTGAGAGAACTACGGCCTGCAGGAGCAAAGACACTCAAGCTGCCTCATATCTGTCCAGAATGCCGATCAGAGCTAGTGCGGGAAGAAGGCGAAGCAGCAACACGCTGTGTCAACAGCAGCTGTCCAGCGATCCTGCGCGGCACACTACGTCACTGGGTCAGTAAAGGAGCTCTGGATGTAGATGGCCTAGGCAGCAAGCTGATCGAACAGCTGGTCAACCGCGGCCTAGTGCAATCGATTGCTGACCTCTATGCCCTCGAGGCAAGCCTTCTGGCAAGCATGGATCGTATGGGCAGCAAATCAACAGCAAACCTGATAACCGCCCTGCAAGCCTCCAAAAGCAAGCCCTGGCATAAGCAGCTCTACGGCCTAGGCATCCACCACGTCGGCGAGGTCAACGCTAAAGCCCTAGCTAAAAAGTTCCCCAGCGCCGCCACACTGGCCAACGCCGCCTGCAAGGCACCCGAACAAATCACATCAGTGTTCGGAGTCGGCAACGAAATTGCGCAGTCACTACAACAATGGTTTGCCACCCCCGCCAATCAACAGCTTCTGGCCAAGTTGAAACAGCTAGGCATCTCCCTGGAAGCCAATGAAGACAAGCTCGCTCACGACACAGATCAAAACCAAAGAACGGTGAGCTTGCAGGGCCAAACCTTTGTATTAACAGGCACTCTGCCAACCCTGAGCCGCAGCGAAGCCCAAGCCCTGATCGAAGCTGCCGGTGGCAAAGTCAACAGCTCTGTCAGCAAAAACACCAGTTATGTGGTGGCTGGAGTTGAAGCGGGCAGCAAACTGAACAAGGCTGAGAAACTTGAAGTCACGGTCCTTAACCAGGAGGAGCTGCTCAAACTTTTGGCCAGCTGAAGTTCTTCATCCCTAGGCTTTTAATCACTGCATAAGAGCATGAGCCAAGCCAACATCAACACCTGGATCAAAACAGCCTGCGGACGTGCCAAATATGCAGATCTGGCGCAACGCACTGGGGTACTTGCACGCCTCCGTCTGAGCTGGTTCGTGTTCTTTGCTGCCCTCAAAGACTGGCAGCTAGACAACCCAGATCAACTGGATGGCTCGGAATCCTGAAGAGCTCGCTTGGCTGCAAGGCCTACCAGCCATACCACCACAACCGTGGCCAACACCCCAACAATCCTGAGAGTCCAGGTGGCCAGATCAGCCTGGCCAGAGAGAACATCGCCAAATCGGGCCACATCCCCAGCCAATGCACCAAAACCACAAAACAAAACAGTGCCGGGAAGAATGCCGATCAAACCGATCGAATAATCCCGCAGGCTCACCTCACTAAGGCCATATGCCAGGTTGAGCAGACTAAAAGGGAACGCCGGAGACAGGCGGGTTAAAAGCACCAACTTGAGACCCTCACGACTCACGGCCTTCTCAACAGCCTGCAGTTTTGGCACAACTGCCAAGCGTCGTCGAGCCCAATTCCTGAGCCAGTAACGTCCAAGCAGAAAGGATGCCTCTGCACCCAAGCAAGCGCCGACAAACACCAGCAAACTTCCTAACCCAGTCCCGAAGAGCGCACCTGCAAGCATCGAGGCCCAAACACCTGGCAGCAACAAGGTGACCCAAAGTGCATAGAGAGGTACAAACAGAACTGCACCCAAAGGTGTCTGCAAGAAAGGCAGCCAAGACTCCAACCAAGTCCCCGGATCAATCAACACAAGCGATCTGCATGCAACACCAATACCTCTCATACTCAAGATTCATGCTGAGTTGGCGATGCGTCGGCGCAAACTCTGCAGCAAGCCTGATTGGCCACTCTCTCCGCCATAGGCCTACCAGCGCTTTGGCGACAAGCGAAAGCTCCGAACACAAAAGCAGCCATCAACAAACTTCGCCGATGCCTCGGCACACGTCTAATCAGAGCCACACTTAACTTGGGCAAAACTACAAGCATCAACAGGATGTGAATCGTGCCATGGCCTTCATTCGCACAGCCGCACCTGGAGCTATCTCCTACGTGAACGAAGGTCATGTCTTCGAACCAAACTTGAAGCAGGAGTTCTGGAGCCCGAACTACGAGCACCTTCTGAGTATCAAGCGACGTTACGACCCAACCAATCTTTTCCGAGTACTCCATGGCGTCGGAAGCGACACCTAAATTCAAGCCTCAAACCAATGCCCACCGGCAAAACACATCAACTCGAAGCTGATGTGTAATAGCGCAAAGCGAACAGCCAAAAAGCCCGGCTTCCAACAAAAAAAATCACAGCCAAAAACAATCCCAAAGCCAACATCGGCATTGCCGCACGACCAAGGATGACCTCGGCTGGAACCGTGGTCAAAAAAGCAACCGGTAACACCAAAGTGAGCACCAAGCGCAGAGTCGGTGGATAGGCACTCACTGGGAACCGACCAGAAGCCAGCACGGCCCTTAGCACTTCAGTGGCATTCCAGGTCTTCACGAACCAGATGCTCGTGGCAGCAATCACAAACCACAGGGCATAGAGAATCACACCGCCTACACAAAGCATCAAAACAGCGACCAATACTGTGCCAAGGCTGAAAGATGCGCCTGCCCGGGATGCAGCCCAGACGATCAAAACCAACCCCAACCCCATTTCCGGAAGGCCCGCCGGCGCCATGATGCGTAGCGAGACCCAAAACTGGCTGTCGATCGGTTTCAACAGCACAAAATCCAAAGTGCCCTCACGCACGTGGGTGACAATCGCACCGAGGTTTGGTCGTAGCCAAGTGCTTGAAACGCCATCCAAAAAGGTGTAAATGCCCTGAACCACAAGAGCAGCTTCCCAACTCCAACCACCCAGTTCTCGCCCCTGCCCAAAGAACACAGACAGCACAAAGATGCTGCCAGCCAAACTGCCGACCATGGCCATCAAATCGATCAGCATGTTGACCTGATACTCCAACTGCCCAGCCAATGCCGTGCCCCAAAAACGCTTCAGGCTGAGCAAGTAGCGCCCCATCTCAAGCCCCCATCGCTGTATAGCGACGCACCCCAGCGCGCCAGGTCATCACCACCAAAGGCATCAACAACGCTACCCAAAACAACTGAGCCGCAAAGCCGGCTACAAAATCAACAGGCAAACCCGCCAGAACCCTTGCCGGGAAATCAATCAGATAGGGAAACGGCGTCCAGAAACAAACCGTTCGCGCCGCATCTGGGAATGCAGCAAGAGGGACCAACCAACCAGAGAAATAAAGATATGGAATCAGCAACAAGCGCTCCAAAGCACTAGCCTTCTCACTCCAAAAGCAAAGTGCGGCAATCAAACTCTGTAGCAAAAAATTGATACTGAAAGCGAGCAAGATGGCAAGACAAGCCAACAAAAACTGGCCAAGCGACGGCAACCAAAAAGACGTTGGATAAAGCAAGAAAAAAATAGCTGCGATCCCAATAGAAAAAGGAAAGCGAGTCACTCGTTCAGCCACATGAGCAGCCACATAACGCCAAAGTGGATGCAAAGGCTGGAGCAAAAAGGGAGATAAACGCCCGAGCAAGGCATCCTCCTCAAAGGCAAAAACCACCCAAACCACTGAAAACTGACGCACCATGAAGACGCTGAGGTAATAACGGGCCAAGCCCACCCCCTTGAAGCCCAATGACGCTCCAGCGTCACTTTCACTCCAAAGGCTCAACATGATGAAAGGCAGCACACCGGAGAGAGCCCAAAGGGCAATCTCAGCGCGATACTGAACCATGTTGGCGTGCTGAGAAGCCAACAAGGCCCTCACCACCGGCCAAGACAGGCCAGCGATCTTCATACAACCCTCCCCTTACGAAAAAGGCTGCCAATCAATTCATCGATCGGTGGATCATTAACTTCAAGATCCAAAACATCAAAATTGGCCAGCAGACGTGCCACAACCTCAGTGAGCTCACTGCGTGAAACCAGAAGACGCACGGCTCGATCATCCAGTGCTTCCAACTCGCCATAACCGACGAAGTCTTCCGGGGAAGCTGACCGATTGAGCTCAAGACGAACCTGACGGAAGGGAGACAGGCTCGTGGCTAATGCATCAAGGCCACCATCGTGAATGAGCTCTCCTTGATGAATCAATAACACCCTCGAACACAAAGCAGTGATGTCGGCCATGTAGTGACTTGTCAGCAACACCGTTGCGCCCGTTTGACGGTTGTACTCGGCCAGGAAACTACGCACCCTCGCCTGAGCATTCACATCCAAGCCAAGAGTCGGTTCATCAAGAAAAAGCACCGAGGGACGATGCAATAGGGCCGCTAATAACTCAGCCTTCATGCGCTGTCCAAGGGACAACTTACGCACCGGGCGGGTGAGCTCTTCTGCGATCTCCAACATCGCCGCCAACTCATTAATGCGGTATCGGGCCTCCTTCTCTCCAATGCCATACACCGCAGCATTGACCGAGAGCGAATCGAGTGGCGGCAAGTCCCAGATCAGCTGCTGCTTCTGACCCATCACCAAAGTGATCTGCTTGAGAAAAGCAGCCTGACGTCGCTGAGGCACATAGCCAGCGACATGCACCCTCCCTGCGCTGGGATGAATTAAGCCGCAAAGCATTTTCAAGGTGGTGGTTTTACCGGCACCGTTAGCACCAAGGAAGCCCACCATTTCCCCTGGCTGGATGGTGAAGCTCACATGACGAACCGCTTCAACATCATGAGTCTTGCGGCGAAAAAAATGGTTGAGCGTGCCAACAAAACCAGGACTCTTATCCGCGACTTGATAGGTCTTACTTAGCTGCTCTACTTCAATCACCACATCAGCCCAAATCGGACAACCGCTGACGCGCAAGCTCAGCCTGAGCCTCAGCCTCAGCAAGGTTGGATTGGCATTCCTCCACGACGTTCGGCGGAGCTTTGATTGCGAAATTCGGATTGGCCAAGCGACCCGCCAGACCAGCAATCTCTTTCTCTGCTTTAGCTAAATCCTTCTCCAAGCGACCCCTAAGAGCATCCAGATCCACCAATCCATCGATGGGCAGCAGCACTTGCAACTCCCCACTAACTCCAGCTAAGCAGCGCTGCGTCAGATCAGCACTGGTCGCCACCACCACGCTCTCAGCACGCGTGAGAGCTGTGATATCCGCCGTCGCCTGCTCTAACAAAGCCGCCAGCTCACGGCGGCCTGTAATGAATTGAACCGGCACTGTCTGAGCTGGCTTCAGACCAGCAACTGCACGCAAGTTACGCACCACCCGGATGGCCTCTATCAGCTCAGTAAACGACAGCTCAAGATCGTCATCAAGAGCTGATGTGTTGCTTGCTGGCCAGCTTTGCAAAGCCAGAAAAGTATCTTTGGGCGCACCAGTTAACCCATGCCAAAGTTCCTCGCTCAAATGAGGCATTAATGGGTGAAGCATCACCAATAGATCAGCAAGCACCTTGGCCAGCACCTGACGAGCTGTGCACTGATCGGCCAAAACTTCATCACTGGCATCTTCACCCGGATGCAGCCGTCGTTTACTCAGCTCTAAATACCAGTCGCAAATATCGTTCCAAGCGAACTCATAAAGGCATTTAGCCGCCTCACCTAGGCGATAACTGTCGTAGCGCTCCGCAACATCGCGATTCATGCGAGCTAGGCGAGAAAGAATCCAACGATCCGCGAGCTGCAAGCTCGCAGGATCAGGCTCACCAAGCGATGCCGGCGTCTCTCCACCCAAATTGATCAAGGCAAAACGAGTGGCATTCCAGAGCTTATTAGCGAAGTTCCGGGCCGCCTCCACCGTCGCGGAGGTGTCGCTCTTGCGGTCGTAATCCAGGCGGATGTCTTGACCAGCTCCAGCAACTTCACGCACAAGGGCAAAGCGCAGAGCATCGGTGCCATAACGCTCGATGAGCAACAACGGATCAATACCATTGCCGGCGCTTTTGCTCATCTTGCGATTCTGCTCATCCCGCACCAAGCCATGGATATAGACGTCTGCGAACGGCATGCGACCGGTGAAGGCACCAGCCATCATCGTCATCCTCGCCACCCAGAAAAAGATGATGTCGAAACCTGTGACCAAAGTGCTGGTGGGATACCAACATTCAAGGTCTGCACTCTCTTGATCAGGCCAGCCCATGGTGGAGAAGGGCCAAAGACCACTGGAAAACCAGGTATCAAGAACATCTTCATCCTGCTGGATGACCACAGCCTCTCCAAACTGATCACGAGCCTGCTGCCATGCCTCCTCCTCCGAGCGAGCCACCAGATAAGGAGTGGCATCGGTCAACTGATCGTCAGTCTCACTAACAACAAACCAGGCAGGAATGCGATGGCCCCACCACAGCTGCCGGCTGATGCACCAATCACGAATGTCAGTGAGCCAATCGCGATAGACCTTTTGCCAACGATTGGGGACGAAGCGGGGTGCTCCATGATCAAGACACTCATGGCAACGGGCCGCTAGAGGTTCCATACGCACGAACCACTGAGTGGAAAGCAAAGGCTCCACCGGCACCTTGCCCCGGTCGGAATAAGGAACGCTATGGCGATGAGGCTCCACTTTCACCAATAGGCCCTCCTGCTGCAAGGCCGCCACCACTGCCTTGCGGGCCTCAAAGCGATCCAGCCCCTCAAAACGACCGGCATGACCATTCATGCTTCCGTTTTTGTTCATCACCGTGATCTGAGGCAAGTCGTGCCGCCGTCCAATCGCAAAATCGTTGGGGTCATGGGCGGGTGTCACCTTGACGCAACCAGTCCCGAAATCCTGATCCACATGGTCATCAGCAATCACGGGAATCTCTCGCCCCAGTAGGGGCAATGTGAGGGTTTGACCCACCAAATGGCGATAACGCTCGTCGGCCGGATTCACCGCAACAGCCACATCGCCAAGCATGGTTTCAGGGCGAGTTGTGGCCACTTCAAGATGAGTAGTGCCATCAGCGGCTGGGCCACCCGTTAGGGGATAGCGCAAGTGCCACAGATGACCATCGACTTCCTTCATCTCAACCTCCAAATCGCTAACGGCCGATCCGGAAGCCGGGCACCAATTCACGAGGTACTCACCTCGATAGATCAAGCCCTGCTCATGTAAGCGAACAAAAGCTTCACGGACAGCCGCACTGAGACCTTCATCCAACGTGAAGCGCTGACGCTGCCAGTCAACCGAGTAACCCAAGCGGCGAAGCTGATCAACAATCCGCCCACCGCTTTCCTCCTTCCAGGCCCAGGCACGTTCAAGAAAGGCCTCCCGGCCTAAGTCATAACGACTGATCGCTTCAGCCTTGAGCTGCTTTTCAAGAATTGTCTGCACAGCAATCGATGCGTGATCGGTCCCAGGCAGACAGAGCACATTTTTTCCTTGCAAGCGCTGAAAACGCACGATTGTGTCGATCAGAGCCGTATTGAAGGCATGCCCCATATGCAAACTGCCAGTCACATTCGGAGGGGGGATCACCACCGAAAAAGGCTCGCCTGCAGCCTGTGGGTCAGGGTGAAAAGCACCACTCTCCTCCCATGCGCACTGCCAGCGACTCTCCGTACCAACTGGGTCGTAGGTCTTAGCAAGGGCATCAGCCGCCTGAACAAAGGCTGGGTCTGCGGCGCTCAGCTCAGTCACGATGGAAGTGGACGGCATTCGAACCATGCTCGCAAAAGGCCGCGGCGCATCCATGACGGCTCGAAACCATCACCCACATCACTGAGAAACTTTCCAAGGAATAGCGACCAGCGCATCAAGCCTTTGCCAGCGACTGCGGTCGGACTCAACCCTTTCCAGCAACCCCACCTGATCCAATGCCCTGGAAGCCTGCTGGGGTGTCACTACGGCCCCAGGGGCTATAGGCATCACCAGCACCTGGGGCTCAGCTGGATCAGCCATCAGCTGCAATTCGAGATCCTCCAAGGTTCGTTCGTAAAACAACCCGCGCAAGCGACCCGTCAACCTCGGCCCCAGAGCCTCGGCAAATAACTCAAGACTCTCGCGCTCTCCCGACAAACCACAGTTCAGGGCCATCCAGATCAGCAACTTGGCCCAACTATCCACCGTCCAGAGGGGCTGAAAGCTATCCCGGTGCTGCCGCACCAGCTCAGCCAAAGCAAAATCAACCAATTTGCCCTGAAATAAAATTGCTTGGGAATCGTCCATGGCAGACATCCTCTCCTCCAGCAGGCAGACTGATGAGGTGTCTAATCCGGCAGGGCCCATGACCCTGGATCTGAACGATCCCGAACTCGAATTTTCGAATTTGGTGGATGCCTACATCACGTGGGTATTGGCCGTGATCAATGATGAGAAGCTTGAATCTGAGGATCAGCTGCTCACTGATGAGATCTCTGAAGATGCGCTCAATGCGATGCGCTTCCTTCCAGGAGACGTGACCAGCGCCATTGAAACCAGCCTGGCGCGAGTCTATGACGTTGATGCAGAAGAACTCGCGAACCTGCTTTTCCCAGAAGACTGAACTTGATCGTTGATCCCCTGAGCTGCTCATGAGCTGCCTAGGAAGCATTCGTTTAGATCTTCTTCACTGATCGATGAGGCATGGTTCCGCTGGATGCCAGATCCCCCAAGCAGACATGACACTTGCTGGCACCTCCATCGAGCTGATGATGAGATGGGCAAAGTTAATGCAACGAAGCTGGCAAAGTCAGCACGTTCAATCAGGACCCTTCAGGTATGGCAGCATCGGCTGGGCTGAACACACTGGACGCACTCGCTTGAGAGCAAAAGGGACATCTCGGGAGAAGCTTTTCAAAAACCAGATCTGGAAACTTGAGCTCTAGGAAGAGTGTCCAACAACGAATTAGGCCCAATCAAGACTGATCAAACGGCCTGCTCGCAAGCAATAGCAAGGAAGAATCGTTGAGAGGTGTTCCCTCAGTGATCACAGCTCATCCACAAAACTCAGAGCGATCTCCAGCGATTGGTCAACCCGCCACAATCACCCACGCTTAGGCAAGAACTAAGGCAAGTCTTGCAAAAGGGAATAATGGACCAACAACGAACTGCGTCAATCCTCAACATTTCGGACGAAAAAAGTAGGCCGCATGAAGAACTTGCCTTGGCGGTGCTGCTCTTAGCGAGTAGAGCTAACGGGATCGACTAACAAGCTAAAAATAGTGTGATTGATGGCTTCAGATTCCTTTCAATCGCAATATCAGAGCAATCGTCTTGAAAAAACAGCCAAGTAGAGCACACAACCAAACTGGAGAAGGCAAAGGCGAAAACCTATAAAACAATCAAAGCAACGCCCTACCATTGCCACTAAAGGCTGAGCTCCATCCTGCAAAGACAAAACAACTTGGCGTATAAGATTGATTTAAAGGATTTCTCTAAGCACTTTTCGCCATGTCAGAGACCCAAGCTCTCTTCGTACTATTGGCCCCTACCGGCCAACTGACCGGCAATGGGCAATTACGAGAAACAATTCGCGAACGTCGGAAGCGCAATGGCGACGATGTAGCTTTTTGGTATCTTTCTCCTGAACTGGTTCAGAAATTCAATCTGCCTGGCACAGGAGTGGAAGCAGTGGTTGCCAACGAACTCACAACAATCAATTGGCTAAAAATGCGCTTTGGTGGTGAGAGTTGCAGCATTCAACTAGATGTGGAGCAATTACATGAACATGCAAGTTCATTACCGCCGGCACCAACAAATAGGGATCTTAGTATTCAATAAATAATTGCACTGGCAGTTGATACGGGTGATCAATCAACACCAAGCCAACACTACAAACTCATCTGCTAGCGAAGCATAAAAAAAATACCTATCCTTACTACATTGAAAAAACACTTTCACATTCTTGCTACTCATATGACATCCCTTCACAAGATCACAATCCACCACCGCCAAGCAGGCCGCACAATTACTTTTGATGTGCCAGATGGGGAATATATTCTACGCTCTTTCGAGTCACGTGGAGAGCAGCTGCCTTTTTCATGCAGAAATGGCTGTTGCACAACATGCGCGGTAAGAATTTTATCTGGCGAGATGGATCAAACGGCTGGTATTGGCCTTTCAAAAGAAATGCGCGACAAAGGATATGGGCTGCTTTGCGTGGCAAGAGCAACTGGAGATCTAGAAGTTGAGACTCAGGATGAGGATGAGGTCTACGAAATGCAGTTCGGCAAAGATTTGGGTACCATTAAATCTAAAGCAGGCAGCCCTTTTGATCTATAAACATACTCAAGCATCAAAGCCTACAGAAATATAACTTGTGTTGTACTCTGAAGAAAACTCTCAGGATTTCATCAAGTCTTCTTCAGCAGAATCATTTATCCATAGCGAACTGCATTTGTTTTCTGCATTGGCAATGCAAATTGCCGAAGAATCAAGGAAACAAACTTACTAAGAGCTACTGGCTTAGCCAAGCCGGAGCTTTCCCTCCAATTACGGAATGCCTTCAAGATCTGCATACGCATTTCCAGGAATTTGCCATCATCGAAGTTGTAAACCCAAGGGAATGCATTGCGAGAAGTGTTATTGGTTTGCACGATCACCTCCTCATCAAAAAGGACAGGGTCGATACCCAAAAGCCCATAGAAATCACCCCGCTCGCAAACAGTGAGTGTGTGTGTAAGAAAAACACTCCAAAGGAAAAAGCGGCTGAGAAGCTTGCCTCGGAAGCCTTTGGTCATTCCTGGCCAGCAACGCATCATCAGATTGATGCAATCACCATGACGATTTTCGTCCTGACACCATGGCTCAAAAAAGTCAAATAAAGGCGCACATACCTTCTCTGGGTTATCATTTAAGTGACGGTTAATCAAGATATAACGCCAATAGCCAATCTTCTCAGAAAGATATAAAGAGTAGAGCACCCAGCTGAGCGGAAAAAATGTGGCCGCTCTTTTGTTGCCTAAGTTTGGCAAATCAACATTAATTCCTTCTGCCTTTAATGCCCTACCAAGAAAACCTGCATGACGAGCTTCATCCCTTGCTAAAAATGTAAAAAACTGCCCTAATTCCTGACGACCTGCTTTCTTAAATCTATTTGAGATCTCCTTAAAGAGTAAAAATCCAGAAAACTCTGAGACCACAGAGCGAACCAAGTAGCTCTCATAAATAGCCTTGTCCTCAGGAGAGAGTTCAGAAAGGCGCTCTAGAGAAGCCTTGCGATCAAAATGTTTCAGGTTGTAGTCTGCTTCCATCTCTTTAAACATCGCCTCAAAATCTTTGCGGGCGATGTCAAGATCAGTTTTGGCTGCCTTATCGAATTCTGTGGTGTAAAAACGCGGAGTCAGGAGGTTGTCATCAAGGTGTGGCGGAAGCTCATTCCTCCCTCCTCCTCTCATGGTAGGGGCAGTAGCAGTAGTGGCCGTCATCACCTTGCTCTAACTGGCAAGTGATCATAAGGCCTTTGCTTTAAAAATCGCCCTTTTCCTTAGGCAATCGCAAAATACACCGAGTATCCAAATCACAACACAAGAACACAAGCAGCCTCGATACAGCCAATCGCGCCCAAGAACCCGCAAGATCTAGAAGTCTCAAGGCTGATCAGCAATCCTGTAACTACAAGCCTGCAGGGGCTTCGGCCCAGACAACAATCCAAAAAGGAGGCCTAAGCCAATATAACGCTATTGCGTTAACATACCTCATCAAGTCTCAGCAGGTCACGCTAAGTTTATTCTGTTTTATATAAGTTATTGATATGGAGCTCCTCGCCGAGTACTTCAAAGTGTTCTCAGAGCCCAATCGCCTGGCAGTTCTTGAGGCACTCAGGAGCGGACCTCTCAATGTAACTGCCGTTGTTGAAAAAACTGACCTAAGCCAGGCCCTGGTATCGAAACACCTGAAGCTGCTGACCATCGCTGGAGTGGTGCATCGCCGCCCTGAAGGATCCCTCGTGTACTACGAGGTGATGGACAAGGCTGTGTTCAAACTGATTAGCCAGGCGCAAAAACTGATCATGACCGCCCGCCGCCAACAGCTCGACGAGCTCTCCTCCATCATTTGATCGAGGAGATCCCTTCCCTTAGCCCACAAAACCTCGACCAATTACGACAAGCCCTTGCTGATGGCAAGCGTTGTTTTCCAGGGCTTCAGCTCATTCAAGTCGATGGTCTTGATCTCGATCTATCAAGTTGCGAACTCACCGAAAGCTGTTTCAAGGAAGCCCGCTTTGGTCATGCCCAGCTAAGCAATGCCAACGTCCAGGGATGCTGTTTTCAAGAAGCCTTGCTATGGGGGGCAGATCTTTCCAATCGTCAAGCTCAGCAATCGTTTTGGCACGAAGCTGACCTCTCCAGATCCCGTATGCAAAAGCAAACTTCAGCGAGGCTGTCATGCATCGCTGCTGCTTAAGAGGCGTGATTGCTGCCAGCAGCAGATGGCATCACACCCGGCTAGTCGAGGCAGAATTCCGTTCATACCTCGATCAACTCACTGACCTAGGCAAAGAAGATCTCAACAACGCAGACCTTAGTTATGTCCTTCTGCAGAGAACCAATCTGCACGGAGCCAACCTGCTTCGCTGCTGCTTCTACCGCACATCCTTCTGCGAGGCCGATCTACGCGGAGCGGACCTAAATGGATGCGATCTGGGGACAGCAAGCTAGAAGGAGCCCTGCTACCCGAGGGAGTTAAACCTAAAAACGCAACACCCATCCATTGATGAGCTCATTGCAAGGCGCTGATGCGGATCTTGACCAGTGCGGCAAATTCAGATCTTTCAAAACCGATACTGAAAGGATTAAGCCTCAGCAGTAATACACCCTGCTAAACAGATAGAACATCAAGCGGCGGGCCCAAGCGGCATTGCTAAGGACCTTCTTAACCCCCCATGGGTGCACCCTCCCCTGATCAAGACATTGCAGCGATTAGGCGAAATTACCAAAGAGCAAGCCTGCGCAGTGTCGACCTAGATACCGATCCAGTCGAGCAATTCCGTCGCTGGCTTCAGCAAGCCATCGCAGCTGATCTGCAAGAGTCCACAGCCATGGTACTCAGCACCTTTGATGGCAAGCGCCCCAGTAGCCGCACAGTGCTGCTCAAAGCCTTTGACAAGCACGGATTTGTGTTCTTCACCAATTACGGCAGCCGAAAAGCCCAAGACATTTCTGCGCATCCGAATGTGAGCCTGCTATTTCCCTGGTATGAGCTTGAGCGGCAAGTCGCAATCATGGGCCCTGCTGAGCGCATCAGCAGAGCTGAATCTCAGGCCTATTTCAGCTCAAGGCCCTTCGGGAGTCGCCTTGGGGTCTGGGTATCGCAGCAAAGCCAAGTGATCAGCTCGCGCCAGATCCTGGACATGAAATGGCAAGAAATGAATCGTCGCTTCGCCAATGGTGAAGTACCCCTCCCTGAGTTCTGGGGTGGCTTTCGGGTGGTTCCGACTGAATTCGAATTCTGGCAGGGACGCGAGAACCGGCTAAACGATCGATTTCGCTACCGGCCCCAACAAGACAGCCACCATGCGCAAACCTGGCGCATCGAGCGCTTAGCCCCATGAATTAATTGATCAAGATGAGCTTGAGCCGCAATGGCTTTCTGTCAGCTTGGATGAGTTGGATGTCCCTCGTGTCTGTTCGGTATGGAGTCCACCACCCCCAGCCATCAATGCATGATGCGGATGGCTCCCTACCTAATCGGTCGCCCACGCCGCGGCGTCGTGGGAGGCAGCCGCTATGCCTGCAAGTTACGGGAATCCATTCGCCAAGCAGCCAATGATCCAGAGCGCAAGCCAGTCTTAATCAGTGGTGAACCAGGCTTAGAAAAAGACAACATCGCCAGACTGGTTCATTTCGGCTCTGCCGATCGACGCCTTCTTTTGATGAGCTTCGATGCCAGCAACATACGAGGGCAAGGCGTTGAACTTTTTGGCAGAGAAGGCTCTCATGAACTGTCTCTGCTCGATTGCCTAGGGGATGGCAACTCCGAACAACTTTTGCCGTCAGTATCGATGTCAATCTGAACCTTGGTCAACGGCGCCAAAAAAGCAACAACACCAGACAAAGCACCCCAATCAAAGGCCCAGGCGGCAGATCCAACAAAATCGCCAGCATTAATCCGCCACTGCTCAGCAGCACACCAGTGCCAGCAGAGCGCAGCATCAAGACGCGCAGACTCTCGCTGCGATCAAGATTCACCAACACAGGAGCGCAAAGCAGGGCAATCACAAGCACAACACCAACGGCAGTGATTGCACTGATCACGACCAAAGCGGTGATCAGAATCGTGATGAAACGGATCTGCATGACCGGTCGTCGCGCCGCGATCGCACCCTCCTGATCCACACCGAGAAACACAAGATCCTGATAACGACTGAGCAACAGCAGCAGCAAGGCAGCGGCAGCGATCAGCGTCCGGATCACATCGCTACCGTTGCCAGCAAGCATGTCTCCAAAAAGAAGGGCTTCCAGATCGATTCGCGCTTGCAGCAGGGGCACCAGCAGCACCCCCAGGGCAGTGAAACCCGCCAGCACGGTGTTCATTGCGCCCTCCTCCCGGCCTTTGAAGCGATGGTTGAGCTGTTCTGCCAGCAACGCACCCAGCAGACCGCTCAGCAAACCACCGATTAGGGGATCCAGCTCGAATGCCAGCGCAAGCACCAGCCCTGGCAAGACCGAATGGGCCATCAGATTGGCTAAAAGGATGCGTCGCTGAGTAATCAGCAGAGCACCAGTCGTCGGGCAGATCACCCCAACCATCAGAGCCAGGATCAGTGGCGTTAGCCACCAAACGCCAAAGTCATCCACAGCAGTGACTGCCCATCATGCAAGTCATGTCGGTGAGGTTCTGGCGCACTTCCTCGGGTGTGCCACAGGCAAGAACCGTGCCGTCGAGCACCACCACTCGGTCATAACTGTCCAGGGCACTGCCCCAATCATGGCTACTCACGAGTAGGGTTTGTCCCGATTCTGCTTGCTGGCGCATCACTATGAGTAGGTGTTCACGCGTCGGCGGGTCGATGGCGCTGCAAGGTTCATCGAGCAGCAAGATGCTGGTCTGCTGCATCAGTGCCCGTGCCAGCAGCACCCGCTGCTGCTGGCCTCCTGAAAGCCGGTCGAGACGTCGAGCACCGAGACCATTCAGCCCAACCTGATTGAGTAGCTGCTGCGCAGAAAGCTGCTGCCCTCGATTGCGCCTACGCAATCTTCCCAACTCCACCATCTGCGTCACCGTGATCGGAAACGACCAGTCGATCGACGCCCGTTGTGGCATCAAAGCAATACTGCCGTTGCTTTCAATCGTGCCCTGGTTCGCTCTAAGGCAACCCTGAATCAAATGAAGCAGGGTGGACTTACCAGCACCATTAGGACCGACGAGGGCTGTAAGCGTCCCAGGGTTAAGGTCGAGATCAACGCTCTTAATGGCAGGGCAGTTGTCGTAGTCATAGGAGACACCTCGCACGCTGAGGCTCGGCATCGCTGAGGCAATGCCAACACCCAACTGATGAAGACCTTGGTCCTGTCTTGGAACTGAAACAAGAGCACGCACAGAACCCCGCCTGGTCATAAAAATGGGAATCATTCTCATTTTAGAACATTTTGGCTTCAGCTCGCCGTATCACACCTTCAGCCATAAACGCTCTACTTGTTCTAGCCACAGTCTCCGCTACTCCAGTTTCTGCACAGGCAAGTCAGCCAACCGTGGTAGCCATTGATGGTGTGCTCTGTGATCTCACTCGCACCCTTGTGGCCTCAGATGCCAAGGTGGTTTGCCTGATTCAACCGGGTAGCGATCCCCACAACTACCGGCTCAAACCCAGTGATCGACAAGCTCTGAGCAGTGCGAGTTTGGTGTTGCACAACGGCTACAACCTCACCCCGAGTGCAAACAAAATCAGCGGCTCAGCCAAGGTGGTAGCCGTAGCGGAGAAAGCAATACCCACTACGGTCCACGCAAACCACGACAACGGCCATGCGGAGCATGGTGCTCATGACCACGACGAGTCAGACCCCCATGTCTGGCACGATCCCGCCAACTCGGCCGCGATGGTGACCGTTATTGCTGAGCGTCTCGCTCCTGTCCTGCCTGCAACGCAACAGGCTGCATTGGCTGCTCGGGCGGCAGAAGCGATTAACGTGCTCAATGCAGTTGGTGATTGGGGCGGTAACCAGTTCGCCACGATTCCTGAGAATCAGCGCGTTCTCGTGAGTGAACACAAAGCTTATAGCTACCTTACGAATCGCTATGGGCTGAGACAAATCACCATGCTCGATTCCTTCACAACCGGAGGCGTTTTGCGCCCCTCTAGCCTTCGAACGATCACAGCTGAAGTGCAGGGCTCCGGCGCCCAAACCCTTTTCCCTGAATCTCTGCCTGTCAGCAAGACCCTGCGCCGTATCAGCCGCAGCACTGGTCTGCCCGTTTATAGCTCACCTCTGTTCGCCGATGGCCTCGCTCCCGATCGCTCCACAGTGGGCACGGCAACGCTAAACATTTGCACTGTGGTCCAAGGCCAAGGAGGCCAGTGTGATCAGGCTGCTGCCGATGAGCTGATGGCGCGTTGGTCCGCAATTCGTTGAACAATCAATTTCACCTTTGTTGAATCCCTTTCAAGTCATTCCTACACAAACCAATGTCTCATCGTCTCTTCAATCGGCCCAAGCTTTTACTTCTAGCGCTCCTACTTGCTCCAACAACGCTTGATGCCAGCCTCTGCCGCCCCAGCGTTGCAGGTGGCAACCATGGCGGCGGTGGCGCAGAAGCGCTAGAGGCAGGTGAATTTCGTACATCCCCCGTTCTCACCATCGAAGGCCATGGAGGGTTCGAAACCAACCTCGAGGGCAGCCCTGAGCACTACGCCATCGATGGTTTGTTTGGCGTAGTGATGGAGTGGGGTCTTGGCAATAACGGTAGCTTCGCGATTGAAGCCGCCATTGGTCCAGCCCTGGTGTGGGGTGAAGCGGAACACTTTTACGGCAAGGTTCATGTGGATGAGCATGACGAGGAGACGGATAGCCATAGCGACGATGAACATGCCGAGCATGACGACCATGATGAGCATAACGACGACCATGGCGATGACCATGGCGACCATGCTGACGACGATCATGACGAGCATGATGACGACGACCATGCCGAGCATGACGATCATGACGACGACGATGAGCATGCTGGCCATGACGACCATGCTGGCCATGGGGCCCATGACACCGACTACAAACGCTCCGATGTCCGCGGTTTCCTACAGGCGCGCTATTCCCCTAACGATCGGCTGAGCCTCTCGGTTTCCTGGAATCCCTACTACGTCACCAAGGATCAAGGCGAAGACATTAAGGGTCTGAAGAATGAACTAGGCGCGAAATTGGTTTGGGCACTGGGTGATGGAGATGTCAATTTTGCTCTCGGCGATCGCCTCGAAGACCTGATCGATGGCGTTTATCTCTCTATCGAGCATCGGCAGGGATGGGAATCGGATGGCACATGGATGGGCAACTACACCGATCCCCGAGTTGGAGTCGGTTTCAATGTCGACCTGTTGAACATCAGCCTCAACGCTGGACCACGCTTCTACGTACCGGGCAGCTACTCCGGACTAGAACAGCGCACCGATTTCGCAGGCGAACTGGAAGTTGCATATCCTGTCGGCAACAACACTGTTCTGTTCGCCCACTGGCAGCCCACCTACAGTTCAGAAGGAGGCTCAGGCTGGGGTGAAGGCTGGCAGCACCATGTCGGCACCGGCGTCACATTCAGCTTCTAAGCAAACAGCGATAGATCACCCTGCGGACAACCAAAGTGCCTCCTTAATTCGTACTGGCAATACCTTGAGCCATTCAAGCGTGGTGGCATCCATCAGAGCCGCTCGACCTGCGTCCAATCCTGGCTTGGTGACAGTCATCAACAACTGTTCGCCCACAGGGTCAAACTGCAGCATTGAACGTGGCTTAAAAGTCCATGGTGCTAGTTGGCGGCGGCCCAGTACCAAGCCGTCGCCATCCAGCAGAAGAAGCTCATGTTGCATGCGGCGATCCTGCCTGCGACCAAGAACCGCCCAAACACGTTCGCCCCTGTTATCACAACTCAAGGCCAGCACTGACTCTTCGCCAAGCCAGAGCTGCTTAGGGGGCAATCCTGGAATCACCAACTCGATTGAACGGCGATAGTCGGGCCAATGGCGGATGAGTACTACCCTGCCCGTGGCTTGGCAGAAATCTCCGAGATCCCTTGCCCCGGGGAGGAGTTGGGGGGTCTTGTAGTTTTCAATCAATGGACGCAGTGTCAGCCCGTTGAAGGTGGGCACAACTGCTCCACCACCGGCCGGCAGCAGCTGGATCGGACCGGAGGCTTTGATCTCAAGGGTTCTTCTCTGGCCATCCGCTTTGATCAGTTCAGTGCGTCCACTTCCTGGAGAGAATCCTCCTGTTTGCGCAAGCAGGTCACCGTTCAGGTTGCTGCTGAGATCAGCAAAAAGATATTGCCCTGGCACTAATGGCATCAATTTCCCTGCCTTTGGAGCAGCGAGCTGGTCGCGATGAGCCGTGATATTGCGTGGCAACAAAGGCAGCAAAAAGAGTCGTTGCTTCCAGTCCTTATCCTTTTCGATCAAGGCGGCTCCCTTGCCATTGCCAAGGGGAACAACTCTCTGAATCTGATTCAGCGTGGGGCTCAGGGGTATCCAACGCCCATCACGGCTCTGGACTTGCAGTTGGTCTCCGCCATCCACCGGGCGATTCACTAACAGCCAGGGTCTCGGATCCCACCACCAGTGTTGGGGGGGTAGAGCCTGGGCTCGATGATCCTGTCCAGCAACCGTCAGCTGAATTGAAGCCTTGATTCTCTGATTGGCATCAATCAACAAATGCAGAAGATTGTTCTCCCCCTGCCAACGGTGAGGTAGGTCCGGTTGTAGTTGACTATCTGCCGCCACGCTCCCCAGTTGCATCGGCCGACTGAAGCGAAGGTCAAGGGCAGCGCTACCTGACTGAAGGGGCTGCGGTGTGCGTGACAGCAAGCGGGGTGGACGGCTCAGCAGCAGTTGCTGTTGCGCCAGCACCAGAGCCGCGAAGCTTGTTAGCAGCACCCACATCTTTTGCTTCATGGTTCCAGCGGTCGTTCCGGCCTTTGAATCGGTGTGATTGTCTCGGGAACCACAACGGCGACTCTCTGGCCCTGACGTGTTTCCACCTTCATCTGCCCTTCAATCTTGAGCCACTGATTGACCTTGGGTTGAGCCTCCAATGGCCAGGACACCGGTAGCCCTGCAGGGGTGGCATCCGCCAGACAGCAGCGCACCGTAAGGCGTGCGATCTGGGCTGGCTGATCGCCTCTCTTGAGCACAAATCCACTGATGTTGACAGGATTGCCATCCACCAGATCCGGGTCAGGCTGGCTGCGCAATAGCCTTACCCAGTCCGTAAGCGTGCGCTGTTGAGGCGGCAGCACGAAAGCCAGATCCGGCGATTCAAGTAGGCCTTGCGGGCGCGAGGCTGCCAGGTCGCTGAAGGAAGGTTGCGGGGGCACGACTAACACAAGTACTGCCATCCCAGCACTGGCCAGCCAGGGCCATGAGACTGATTCTTTCCGCTTGCGGCTTTTCAGCCCCACCATCACACCCGCAATCAGCAGCGCCACTCCTGAAGCACTCACAAGTTTGTGGAAGCCACCAGCGAGAAGGAGATCGAGGCGGCCTGAATGAACACTCCAGACCACCATCCATCCCCACAGCTGCAGAAGCAGGGCACGCATCATCGTTTTCTCCTGTTCAAAGTTGCCATAAATTGACCCACTGGCCGATGAGCAACACGCCTAGACAGGCCACGATTGCTGTGATGCCAATTGCTTTTGGCCTGAGCAATACAGTGAACAGACCTGCAAGTTTCAGATCCACTACCGGACCCAGTAACAGGAACGCCAGCAGGGCTCCAGGTGTCACCTGGGCAGCGAAGCCAAGGGCCAGAAAGGCATCCACGCTTGAGCACACCGAGACCACAATCGCCAGCAGCATTAACGCCACAATCGAGAGTGTCGGCGCGCTGCCTACCGCCAAGAGCCAACTGCGTGGCAACCAGGTCTGCACAAGGGCGGCGATCACACAACCGAGCACGAGCAGAGCAAGCAAGTCAAGAAATTCCCGGCTGCTTTGTTCCAGCACCTCACTGAGTTGAGGTCGCTCAATTCTCGTTGGTTGTGGATCTGGTATCGCGGCTCCGATCAGCCCACCGCCTCTTTCTAATAGACCGATACTGCTCAAGGGCTGGCTAAGACGCCGTTCTGCCAATAGGGACGATTCAATCAGTTGCGCTTCTGGTAGCTGCACCAGGAGTGCACTCAGTAACAGAGCGATGAGAAAGGCTCCGAGTGGTCTAGCAATCAGCAACCAAGACTGATCAGGAAAAGCGGCCCAGGTGCTGGCGAGAACGATCGGATTCAGGACTGGCGCTGCAAACAAAAAGCCGAAGGCTGTTCCCAGAGGAGCACCGCTGGCCAGTAAGCGGCGGGCGACAGGAACATTGCCGCATTCACAAGCAGGTAGGGCAAAACCCATTAAGGCACCCGTGATCGGCGCGAGCAGTGGATGGCGGGGGAGACGTCCGATCCAGGCCCCCTGGGGTACAAGCCAGCGGGCCAGGCCAGCAATGGTGACACCCAGCAACAGGAAGGGAATCGCTTCAAGCAGAAGGCCCTGAAATATCGCCCAGGCTGTGGCGAGCCTATCCATCTAGCTCAACTGTGCATGTGGCTGATTCTGCAGCAATGGAAATCTTTTGCAGAATTTTTCATGATATTGGATGGATCAGGTTGAAAACTTGTGCCCAGTGATCGCTGCTAATCATGTAATGATATGAGCATCCAAAGCAACCTTAAAAACTACTTATAACCTACAGGCAGCGACTGACTCGCGTTGAGCATCAGGCGAAGCTAATTGCCCTTGTGAGTTCAAAAGCTTGGCGAATAGTCTTCCACTTGATTTTCATACGAAGCCCTGCCAAAGCAAGTGCCAGAACTCCAATCAAGACGCTTCCAGATCCTATTGTCATGCAAAAAATAAAAGAACTTCCCTGGCCTGAAAAACATTGTCTGCTCTGATTAATCAATGACAGCTTGAACAATCACGCGCTTATTTTCACCTCCAGCCCTTGAAGGATGCTGGCTTAATTAGCAATCAACGCAAGGCCACTGGAGTTCTACCACTTGAGAACAAAGACCTTCATATCTTGCAGGGCCGGCTTGATTTTCAGTAAAAAATATAAAAATTAGCCATTGATTGCGAATCATCGCGATGAATGACACATCAGTGAGTCAATTGCCGAAACTAAATCACAAACCAAAGTTCTGATGAATGTCATTTCAAAATGAGGCAAAGAGTTTGTCAATCAAAGATTCTATATTCTCTTGAGATCAGCTCAAACATCTGCTTTTTTGCATGAAATTGAATTCGTGCAATGGTCTTGCTCGTTGATTGTCTAGAATCATTTATGCAAAAAATTTGTCAAAAGCAATCCTCTTGCCAGCTCCTCTGAGCTAAAAGAGCAAGTGAACGAGCTCATCCATGCCTGTCGATCAGAGTCAGCCCACACTGCGGCAGAACCAACTTTTGAAAGAACTACGTGGCTGTTGCGATGAAATGAGCGGTCAGCAGCTGTATCGCGCCTTGCAGGACAGCCCCTATGCCATGGGACTTGCGACCGTATACAGAAACTTGCGCCAGCTTCAACAACGAGGACTGGTGAGATGCCGACACCTACCTACAGGTGAAGCCCTCTATGCGCCAGTGGAAAGGGACCTTCATCACCTCACATGCGTGGACTGCGGCAAAACGCTGCCGATCGATCATTGCCCTTTGCACAACCTCAAAATCCCGCAAGAACAAAGTCATAATTTTCAGCTGATCTTTCACACACTTGAGTTCTTTGGTCACTGTGAGAGTTGCCAAAAGGGTCAAACCCTGACCTGAAATATCACTGAAGAAATGCTTATCTAGCGGCCCAACCTCCTGCAAAGTTCATACGTCAAAGCAATGAAAATGATCAACAAGAAAAGCTATCGCCAACAAATCAAATCACAGTTGAACAATTTAACCATGCCAAAATTCAGATGGCATGTTAAATAAGCCGGAGCATTTGCTAGAAATAACTACCGTTCTTTTTCTATAAAACGAAAACCTCCACCACAAGCAGTTGCTTCAGCTCCCTCAGGCACACTAATCAAGAAACCGCCACCACTCAAATCTCCATAATAATTGAGGGTGAGACCCGAAAGTAAATGGAACTGGCCCACCGGTGCAAAAAGAGTGATGCCATCGGCTCGAGCGAGAGGCACACCACCACATTCACCAGGCTGGAGTCGTATGTAAAGCCAACCCTCATCGCAGGTGGCCTTAATCAAATCGAGGTGCATCAAGCCTGGCTTGCCGGCCAAAGCAGCCTGTCGAACCAGCTCAGCTGCGGCCGTTGGCGTAATGCCTAGGCGCGGACCATTTTCCATCTCAAAGAATTAACGATGCATCACTATTGCATCCCTAGCGAAATTCTTCATGCTCAAGAAATCAAGCTCTGCCGCGGACCCTTTCAGGCCTAGGACTTGGGAATCCTGCCTTGATAATGCGGATCAACCTTCATGGGTCTGAAGGGAGTTGTGATCAGAAGCTCGCCTCATGCTGAATTGATGAGGATCATGATGAAGTCCTGCCTGAATCGGCAGAGCAGGCAGAGAGCTCTAAACAGTGCAAGCAGATTCATTTGAGAGAATGGCTGAACTGGGGCAATATTTATATTGCTACTCAATTGAAACATAGACGGCCTACCAGCAACTCCTCTCGACCTGGCTCAGGAAAGATTGGAGCATTACTTTGTTGCCCTAATCACGACTCATCATCAAGCGATATGCTTTGTAAAGACCGTAAGCCGATTAGCACATTAAAAGCATGCTCAATTACAGATTTCCGTTCGCGAAGGCTTCACTCATGGCCTCAAAAGTCAGATTCAAAGGCATTCATAATTAAAGATGCAATAAAACATTCTTCAGGTGCATGTCTTGACACAAAGCAAGGTGCAGAATTCAGCTTATTGGCCTGCCAATACCATCAGTTAGCAATCGCATTTAAGGCTCATTGAATTGAGTGAACAGCTTTTTATGAGTTTTAGGCAAACCAAAAATTCATTGAGGCCAATGAATGGGCGATGCTGGGTTCGAACCAGCGACATCCTGCTTGTAAGGCAGGCGCTCTACCGCTGAGCTAATCGCCCCTAGAGACAATTGTGCCCCAAGAGGTCAGGGTGGACTTGATCACCATAGAAGAGACATGGCCTCAGGCGAAGACCACGACAAAGCCACCTGCTTCTGGAGCCTTCCATTTGGCTTCGCTCTGAGCTTTGTGATGGGTTTGCCTAGTGGTCTGATGGGTGGGCTCGCCTTTGTAGTCGGCGGACTGTGGCTTTCGCCAGACCTCGACACTTACTCAAAACCATTGAAGCGCTGGGGGGTCTTGCAAGGACTTTGGTGGCCCTACCGCAAGCTGATTCCCCATCGCTCCCTCTTCTCCCACGGCCCACTGATCGGTACCGGTCTAAGGCTCGCCTACCTGATGAGTTGGACTGGCCTACTACTGATGCTCTTGCAGCCGCTGGGTTGTCCTGCACCGCTCAGCCTTGCCAAAGCATTGAATGAGCAGCTGCGGCTTAATCCCCAACCAATCCTGTCACTGCTGCTCGGGCTGGAAGCCAGCGTTTGGCTACACCTGATTCTCGATGGCGATCCCCTCCCCGCCGAATGGCATCGCTGGCGTCATCGATGAGAAGGTAGGCCAATACAAACCAATGGCCATGGACGCCGAACAGCATCTGGCTCCCACAGAAGCCATCGCGGAGCTGGTCAACATCGTGGCCCAGCTCAGGGATCCAAAGGAAGGTTGCCCCTGGGATCTGGAGCAGACCCATACCTCCTTGATTCCATGCATGTTGGAAGAAGCCCACGAAGTGGCCGACGCCATCCGCAACGGCGATGACAACCACCTCAGCGAAGAACTAGGGGACCTTCTGCTGCAGGTCGTTCTACATGCTCAGATCGCTAACGAAGAAGGACGCTTCAATCTTGAAGACATCGCCCGAGGCATCAGCGCAAAGCTGATTCGCCGTCACCCGCATGTGTTCGCAGAGGCAGTCGCAATCGACAGCAAAGCAGTTCGGCAAAGTTGGGAATCGATCAAAGCGAGCGAGCAACCCAGCTCAGCCTCTAAAAGTCCACTAAGCGATCGTCTACGTAGCAAGGTCAGAGGTCAGCCAGCTCTGGCTGGAGCGATGGCCATCTCCAAAAAGGTCGCGAACGTTGGCTTCGAGTGGAACACCATCGATGGAGTATGGGGAAAAGTGCAAGAAGAGTTCGAGGAACTCAAAGAGGCGGTAGAGCATGAAAACCAAGCCCATGCACAAACAGAACTTGGTGATGTGCTGTTCACTCTTGTGAATGTTGCTCGCTGGTGCGGCCTAAACCCAGAAGAAGGCCTTTCAGGTACAAACCAACGCTTTCTTGATCGCTTTTCTCGCGTTGAAGCAGCACTCGAGGGCCAGCTAAGCGGCCACGCACTGACGGAACTAGAACAACTTTGGCAAGAAGCCAAAGCAGCAATTCGAGAAGAGGCTGACGACAAAAAGATATCGAATTAACACACATTGAAGGCATATGAGAACAAGTTCTATAGCCTAAATTTACAACCTCAAACTCAAGCCATCTACTTCAGGTAAAGCCAGAGATGATTTATCCAATGTTCGCTGTATCAATTACCGATTTTCCCCTAACGATTACAGCCGTATTAATTGCAATCGCATTTTGGACAGGCGAGAGGGCATTCCGAAATCGTAATAATCAAAAAAAAGAAGAATGATCACCTGCTTATTAATTTAGTCCTTGGACGCCAATTATTCATTGAATGGATCATTGGGATTGTTTGGCTTTGAAAGCATCCAAAAAGCGATTCGACCTCAAAACCCAGTCATTAGCTTAGGAGAAGATTCTAAGCTTGTCTTGCGAAGTTTCCATAAGCAAAAGTATGAACAATCTCAACCTTCAAAAAAGAAGGGTTAGCGCCAATGCCATGGCCAGTTAAATCTAGCCTAGCCAAATCTTGACCTGCAACAATCATGTGTTTTAATCATTAGCATGCCCATGCCACTAAGCCCACTTCAATAGAGTCATACTCCTAAAAAATACTTCCAAGATCTGCGACAAAAGTCAATGGACGATCTAAGAGTTAATTCACAATTAGTCATCCCATCAGCTGAATTACAATGGCGATTCTCCAAAGCTTCAGGTCCTGGTGGGCAAAACGTCAATAAGACCAATAGTCGAGTTGAACTGATCTTTGATCTCAACGCAACATCTGCACTAGGACCTTTTCGAAAAAAACGCTTATTAAATCAACTTCAACATCGCTTGGTGGCTGGTTGTGTACGTGTGGTTGCAGAGGAAGAACGTTCGCAATATCAAAACCGTCAGTTAGCCCTTTCCAAACTGGCTTATTTTTTACGAATGGGCTTAGAAGCAGTTCCCAAGACACGCAAACCAACCAAACCCAATCAAGCAGCAAAGAAACGTCGTCTTCAAGCCAAAAAACTGCGCGGCGAATTAAAACGTACCCGACAATCTAAACCTTCACTCGATGCCTAATTAGCATTCAGTCAGCATGAATTGCGTTAATTATTCATGTAAAGATGCACTTCTAAGTACAAAACAACGTCCTTCGGACAGAACAACCAAAAAGGACTCAAAACATTGAATTAAGTCAATTCCTTTGCTCGCCGGCCCTCCAGGCCCAGAAGCCCTTGAAAACACCACTGCAGTTCAGCAGCAGAAATCAGCAAGCGATTCGTAATCAAAAGGTCTTGCACCATGGGCCCACGCTGGCAACCAAGCCCTACAGGGGGCTTAGCTGGAAGACAGTTATAGGCCTCCTTGCCATGGACAGCCCTTCAACTCCAGAAGAAGGCTGGATCGATGAACACCACCAGGGCGTTCGCTATGGCCTTCAAGGCCGTGTATTGGTTGATGAAAAAAGCCCATACCAGCGAATCACGGTGATCGATAGCAACCGCTACGGGAAAGGGCTGTTGCTCGACGGCTGCTGGATGACCGCAGAACACCAAGAACGCCACTATCACGAATCCTTGGTTCACCCAGCTCTGTGTAGCGCTGCCCAACTTGAAAAGGTGTTGGTCATTGGGGGTGGCGATGGCGGCACAGCAAGGGAGTGCCTGCGCTACCAAGGCGTCAAACACCTCGACATGGTGGAAATTGATGGTCGAGTTGTGGAACTTAGCCAAAAGCATCTGCCCAGCCTTGGAGGCCATGCTTGGAGCGATCCCCGCTTTCAGCTCAACCTGGCAGACGGCATTGCCTGGGTCGCCAATGCAGCTGACTGCTCCTACGACGTGATCCTTGTAGACGGCTCAGATCCTGCGGGGCCCGCGGAAGGTCTCTTCAATCAAACCTTCTTTGAGCATTGCCGACGCATCCTGCGGCCCGGAGGAGTTTTTGCTACTCAAAGCGAGTCCCCAGAAGCGTTCCGCCAGATTCACATCGACACTGTTCGTCTGATCCGTCAAATTTTCGGCTACGCAGATCCCCTCTACGGCTGGGTGCCGATGTATCCAAGCGGCTGGTGGAGCTGGACCTTCGCCGCCATCGATGGTCCTCGTTATCGCAACCCACTCCCAGCAAGAGCGGCCGCCATCTCCTCAGGCTGTGAAATCTGGAGCCCACGCTGGCAACAGGGTGCCTTTGAAGCCATCCCAGCTTTCATTGAAAGGGAACTGACTTGATGCCCCAAAACACAACCACCACTGCAGCAAGATTCGACAGCGAAGGTGCCATCTTCATGGCTGCAAGACGCGACCCTACCGGATGCAACGTCGGACTTTTTGGCGTGCCTTACGACGGCACCTCTTCATTCCGCCCAGGCAGCCGCTTCGGTCCGGCAGCCATCCGCGACGTCAGCAATGGCCTAGAGAGCTACTGCCCGCAGCTTGATCTAGATCTAGAAGATCTTGCCTTCACTGACCTTGGCGCCCTTGAGATTCCCTGTGGCGACCCTAAGCCCGTTGTAGAAGCAGTCAAAAAAGCCACCCACAACGTGCTGCAAATGGGTCTCAGGCCGCTGATGCTAGGCGGCGAGCACTCGATCAGCTCCGGAGCAGTGGCTGCAATCACTGAATCTCATTCAGATCTCGTGCTGTTGCAACTGGATGCCCATGCAGACCTCCGCCAAGAATATCTAGGTGCGCGACACAGCCATGCCTGTGCCATGCGCCGTTGCCTCGAGGTACTTCCCAGCGCTCAGCTGCTGCAGTTAGCAATCCGCAGTGGCACACGCGCAGAGTTTCAGGAACTACACGATCAGCAACGGCTGGTGAACCACAACCCCGGCCAAGCAGCGACTGAGTTAGCTAAAGCCCTTGAACCCCATCAAGGCAAACCTCTCTATCTCACCGTGGATTTGGATTGGTTCGACCCATCCGTACTGCCGGGGACGGGGACACCTGAACCAGGCGGCTTTCTATGGCGCGATTTTGCCACCGTCGTGGATGTAATACGACACCATCAGCTTGTCGGCGCAGACGTGGTGGAACTCGCCCCCCAACTTGATCCTTCAGGGATGAGTAGTGTGCTCGGCGCCAAGGTGACCCGCAGCCTGCTCATGCTGCTCAGCCTGTGTGCAACATCTGAGCAAAATTGAGCAGCATCACTCCATTGCGTCAGCAGAATTTCGAGCAGGATCTTCTAACACTCAAAGCAGTTCGGACAACATCCAGGTCTGAAAACAGCTCCCTTGTATCCCCTGATTAAAGATCCTCACTAAGACAACCAACCAAAGTACGACCAAGCTCAAGCTGCCGATCCATCTGAATTTCAGTCGCTTTCTCCTTCAACAATGGCAGTGATGGGGCTTGTTCTGTCCAGTGATGACACAGAGCAACGTGCGCCAACTCAGGATGCACGCTGATTTGCCTAAGACGACACCAACCCGGAGCCGCCAACTGACTGGTACCACAGTGTTCACAGGTTTTGCAGCTGGCTCTCGTGGACATTTTTCAATCCCCGAATGACGCTCAGGGTAAGGACTGTTGACGGATTGGACGACTGAAATCGTCAAATCTGCGACTTTCCTTCCGCTTCTGCAAACCCGATAGCACCCTCCATAGGATTTCGGCACTGCAACTTCCAGCCCGTGAATCTGCAACACACACCCCTCCATGACCTCTGCCGAGATGCAGGAGGCCGGATGGTGCCATTTGCCGGCTGGGACATGCCAGTGCAGTTCTCTGGCCTACTCCAAGAACATCAGGCAGTGCGTCAGCAGGTGGGAATGTTCGATATCTCTCATATGGGAGTGCTGCGTCTCGAAGGAACCAACCCCAAAGACACCTTGCAGGCACTAGTGCCAACCGACCTCAATCGCATCGGTCCAGGTGAGGCTTGCTACACGGTGCTGCTCAACGAAACAGGCGGAATTCTCGATGACCTAGTTGTTTACGACCTTGGCACCAATAAGCAAGACAGCCAAAGCCTGCTGATTGTGATTAATGCAGCCTGCAGCGAAACCGACACCATCTGGTTAAAGCAACATTTGCAGCCCGCAGGCATCGCACTCTCGGATGCCAAGAGCAATGGCGTCTTACTGGCACTACAAGGACCCCAAGCGACCAAGGTGTTGGAACGCTTAAGTGGCGAATCACTAGCGAGCCTTCCCCGCTTCGGCCATCGCCAAGTTCAGTTTTACGGCCTGGGAGCGGAAGATCCCTCTTCAGTCTTCGTTGCACGAACTGGCTACACCGGCGAAGACGGCTTTGAACTGCTGCTGGAGGCAGAAGCCGGCAGAGCCCTCTGGCTCCAATTGCTCACCGAAGGAGTCATCCCATGCGGACTCGGTTCCCGTGACACCTTGCGTCTAGAGGCAGCAATGCACCTCTATGGACAGGACATGGACATCAATACAACACCCTTCGAGGCTGGTCTCGGCTGGTTGGTACACCTGGAAATGCCTGCTCCATTCATGGGTCGAACGGCTCTAGAGCAACAAGCAGAGCAAGGCCCCATTCGCCGCTTGGTCGGCCTAAAGCTGTCTGGACGAGCCATAGCCCGTCATGGATACCCACTGCTTCACAACAACAACAAAGTGGGAGAAATCACAAGCGGCACCTGGTCGCCCAGCCTGGGAGAAGCGATAGCCCTGGGATATCTACCCACAGCTCTAGCCCGCATCGGCAACGAAGTGGAGGTAGAGATCCGCGGCAAGCACCACCCGGCAACGGTGGTGAAGCGCCCCTTTTATCGCCGTCCTTCCCTTAGCTGAAGGCCATAGCTGAAAGCCATCGCCAAAACCGGTCGCTCTAATAAGCGGCAACAAGCCCCTGTGGGAAACTCGCTTTTCATCCTGAAGCCTTCACCATGCGCAGCAACAGTTGCGGCGAACTGCGCAGTAAGCACATCGCCTCCAACGTGCAACTGTGTGGCTGGGTTGATCGCTGTCGCGACCATGGCGGAGTGATCTTCATCGATCTGCGAGACCGCAGTGGAACCATACAAATCACCGTGGATCCCGATCAAGGTGCTGAGCTATTCGCCAGCGCGGAGAGCCTGCGGAATGAAACCGTCCTGCAGATCACTGGTCTGGTCAGACCCAGGCCGGCCGATGCAATCAACAGCAAACTCAGCACGGGCGAGATTGAGGTACTGGCTGATGGTCTCGAGGTACTCAACCCCGTCACAGGCAACCTGCCCTTTACGGTCTCGATCCACGACGAAGAACCCGTCAAAGAAGAACTACGTCTGCGTCACCGCCACCTGGATCTGCGCCGGGAGCGAATGAGCCGCAATCTCCAGCTACGCCACACAACCATTAAAACGGCTCGTCGTTTTTTGGAAGACGAGGGATTCATCGAAGTGGAAACACCTGTTCTCACACGCTCCACTCCCGAAGGAGCCCGCGACTACCTAGTGCCTTCAAGGGTATGCAGCGGTGAATGGTTTGCTCTGCCTCAATCCCCCCAGCTGTTCAAACAATTACTCATGGTGGGCGGCTTAGAGCGCTACTACCAAGTAGCTCGCTGCTTCCGCGACGAAGACCTACGCGCCGACAGGCAGCCGGAATTCACCCAGCTGGACATCGAGATGAGCTTCATGGATCAAGAGCAAATACTCGATCTCAATGAACGACTGATCGCCACCATCTGGAAAGCAGTGAAGGGCATCGACCTACCACTTCCCTTCCCAAGATTGACCTGGAATGAGGCCATGGACCGATACGGCACCGACCGACCCGATACCCGCTATGGAATGGAGCTCAATGATGTCAGCGACATCCTCAAAGACATGGGCTTCAAAGTCTTCTCCGGGGCCATAGCCGCTGGAGGCTCCGTCAAGTGCATCACTGTGCCAAACGGGAACGACCTGATCAGCAACGTGCGCATCAAACCCGGCGGAGACATTTTCAACGAAGCCCAAAAAGCTGGGGCCGGTGGCCTGGCTTTCATCCGTGTACGCGATTCCGATGAGATCGACAGCATCGGTGCGATCAAAGACAACCTCAACAGCAAACAAAAGACAGCCCTGCTGAAACAGACTGGAGCCAAAGCGGGCGACCTGATTTTGTTCGGAGCCGGCAAGACGGCCACCGTCAACAGCGCCCTTGACCGGGTGCGGCAATTCCTGGGCCGCGAGCTGGGCCTGATCCCCACAGACCAAGACAACAAGCTATGGCAGTTCCTCTGGGTCGTGGACTTCCCGATGTTCGAGTTGAACGCAGAAGAAAACCGCCTTGAGGCTCTCCATCACCCCTTCTGTGCACCAAATAAAGACGATCTAGGCAACGATCCCGACGCCTGGATGGAGCGCCTACCTCAAGCCCGTGCTCAGGCCTATGACCTTGTCTTGAATGGGCTGGAGCTTGGCGGCGGATCACTGCGCATCCACAATGCCGAACTGCAACGACAAGTGCTGCAAACCATCGGTCTGCCCCTAGAAGAAGCAAATCAACAATTCGGCTTCCTCATCGATGCCCTTGAGATGGGAGCCCCACCTCATGGCGGCTTGGCATTCGGGATGGATCGGATCGTCATGCTGCTCACAGGGGAAGACTCGATCCGCGACACGATTGCCTTCCCAAAAACCCAACAAGCTCGCTGCCTGATGACCCAAGCCCCCGCAGGTGTCTCCAACCATCAATTAGAGGAACTGCATGTAGAAAGTACCTGGGTCGATCCCGAATAGATTCAGCGGATTCCAGACAACAAGGGGCGTCTTCATTAACCCTGAAGGCATATCTTCGCGGGCAACCCTTGAAGAGCAGCCCCCAGCAAACCAAGACTTCCCGAGTCCGCAGAAGCGGCAGCACTGATCCTGTGCGTCTCTACTTACAGGACATTGGACGCGTAGAGCTACTGACCCATGAAGAGGAAGTGACCCTGGCGCGACTTGTGCAGCGCAGGGAAGCCCTACTCAAACAGGAAAGGCAACTGGCCTCCAGCCAAGAAGCGATCAAAGAATTACAAAGACTGGAGGAGTTACAGCAGCGAGAAGCGAACCATTCCTGCCACTGGCCCACCAAACAGGAATGGGCTATGGCTGCTGGGCTCACCCTGGCCGAGCTGCAAGAGAAAATCGAGACTGGTTACAAAACCTGGGGAGCCCTGACTGGTCTTGACCCCTTGGCACTCAAGCGAAGTTTGCGAGCTGGTCGGCGTGCCAAGGATCAGATGATCCAGGCCAACCTTCGGCTTGTGGTGGCTGTAGCCAAGAAATATCAACAACGGGGCATAGAACTGCTGGATCTGGTGCAAGAAGGCACCCTGGGCTTGGAACGCGCAGTAGAGAAATTTGACCCCGCTAGAGGTTTCCGCTTCAGCACCTACGCCTACTGGTGGATCCGTCAGGGCATCACCAGGGCCATTGCGACGCAAAGTCGGACGATCCGACTGCCGATGCACATCACCGAAAAACTAAACCGCATCAAACGGGTTCAACAGGAGATTGCTAGCAACCAAGGACGATTAGCTTCGATTGCCGATCTCGCCAAGGCACTTGGCCTTAGTGAAGAAACAGTGCGCCTAACCCTAATGAGGGTTCCACGTTCGATCTCCCTGGAAACTCGAATAGGCCAAGAACAAGACAGTCAACTCGGCGATCTGCTGGAAGACAGCAACGCAACCCCAGAGGAGAAACTCACCCGCGATCAATTGCACAACGACCTTGAAATCTTGCTGGATGAACTAAGCAACCGCGAAGCGACAGTCATCAGACGACGTTTTGGACTTGAAGACGACACTCCGCAAACCCTGACGCAAATTGGCGAGGCAATGCATCTATCGCGAGAACGAGTGCGTCAGATTGAAACCCATGCCCTCTTGAAATTGCGTCAACCGCAACGTCGCTGCAAGGTACGGGACTACATTCAAAATCTCGATTCCTGATTAACACTTAACAAACGCAATGAATTTCAATACCTCAGACCTCCTTCGTTGAAATCGGCATCCCAGCAGACAAACGACAGGCAATCTCTGACGGCCTTGGAAGGGTTCTCGCCGATACCTATGTGCTCTACGGCAAAACCCACGGATTCCACTGCAACGTAACCGGCCCGATGTTCAACACGCTCCACCTGATGTGTATGGAGCAATACACCGAGCTCTGGAATGCCCTCGATGTGATCGCCGAACGCATTCGTGCCCTTGGTTTTCTGGCACCCTTCGGCGGCAATACCCGCGGACAACTCGCTTCGATCAAGGAAGCGGAGCACCATCCCGCCACCCTCGAAATGGTGCGCGAGCTGGTCGATGGTCATGAAGAAGTGGCACGCACCGCTCGGGAAATTTTCAAACTGGCTGAAGCCGCCAATGACCAGCCCAGCGCCGATCTATTAACCCAGCGGCTTGAGATTCACGAAAAAACCGCCTGGATGCTGCGCAGCCTGCTGGAAGCATGAGAAAGCCGAGCTAACTTAAAGAATCAGCCTGAAATTCATGGCCAAGTTCGTCTTTGTTACCGGTGGAGTCGTATCAAGCATCGGCAAGGGAATTGTGGCCGCAAGCCTTGGTCGCCTACTCAAGTCGCGTGGCTACAGCGTCTCGATCCTGAAGCTGGATCCCTACCTCAATGTGGACCCAGGCACCATGAGTCCATTTCAACATGGTGAAGTGTTCGTCACCGAAGACGGCGCCGAAACCGACTTGGATCTTGGGCACTACGAGCGCTTTACTGACACAGCCATGTCACGCCTCAATAGCGTAACCACTGGCTCGATCTATCAAGCAGTCATCAATAAGGAACGGCGCGGCGACTACAACGGCGGCACTGTGCAAGTGATCCCCCACATCACTGGTGAGATTCGCGAACGTATCCACCGAGTAGCCGCCAATAGTGGTGCAGATGTCGTGATCACAGAAATCGGCGGCACTGTCGGAGACATCGAATCTCTGCCCTTCCTCGAAGCAATCCGTGAATTCCGTGGTGACGTAGGACGCAACGACCTCGCCTACATCCATGTGACCCTTCTCCCGTTCATCGGCACATCTGGTGAAATCAAAACCAAGCCCACACAGCACTCCGTCAAAGAACTGCGCGCAATCGGCATACAACCAGATGTACTGGTTTGCCGCAGCGACCGCCCAATCAATGAAGACCTCAAGAGCAAAATCGGAGGCTTCTGCGGGGTACCAAACCGGGCTGTCATCACTGCCCTTGATGCCGACAGCATTTATGCCGTACCCATCTCACTAGAGGAAGAGGGCCTCTGTCTAGAAATGCTGGATGTACTCAACCTGACTGACCATGACAGCGACATGAAAAGCTGGGTTCAGCTGGTTCATAAGCTGCGCAACCCAGGTCCCGCTGTGAAGGTGGCCCTAGTCGGAAAATATGTGCAACTCAACGACGCCTACCTTTCAGTAGTGGAGGCCCTGCGTCATGCCTGCCTCACCCAAGATGCCTCCCTCGAGCTGTCTTGGGTCTGCGCCGAGCAGATCGAAACGCATGGTCCTGAAAACCTACTCAAAGGAATGGATGCTGTTGTAGTTCCTGGAGGCTTCGGTAACCGCGGCGTCGATGGCAAAGTTGCTGCCATTCGCTGGGCGAGAGAACAACGAGTGCCATTCCTAGGGCTTTGTCTAGGCATGCAATGCGCTGTGATCGAGTGGGCACGCAACCAGGCAGGACTCACTGGAGCCAGCAGTTCCGAGCTGGAGCCCAACACCAGCCATCCTGTGATCCACCTCCTGCCAGAGCAACAAGACGTCGTAGATCTGGGCGGCACAATGAGGCTTGGAGTCTATCCATGCCGCATCGCACCAGACACGTTGGCTCAGAAGCTTTATGGCGAACAGGTTGTCTACGAACGCCACCGCCATCGCTATGAATTCAACAACTCCTACCGCAACCTATTTATTGAATCCGGCTACACCATCAGCGGTAGCTCACCCGATGGACGCCTCGTAGAACTGATCGAGCTGAAAGGTCATCCCTTCTTCACAGCCTGCCAATACCACCCTGAATTTCTATCCCGACCCGGAAAACCCCATCCCCTCTTCCGGGGATTAATCGAGGCAGCTCAACTACGACTACCAGCCTCACCTGACGAAGCCCTACGACGACAAAGCCAGACCAACATCTCCGCTCAGGAGCAACCCAGCCGGATTGGATGACCGGCAATCTGCCGGTAGTAGAAACCTTCCATTCCCTACAAGGAGAAGGAGCCCATGTCGGTCGCAGCGCCTTCTTCATCAGGCTCGCCGGCTGTGATGTTGGCTGTTCATGGTGCGACACCAAGCACTCTTGGAACTCGAGAAACCATCCGCAAATCACGCTTGAACAACTAGCAGAGGAAACAGCAACAGCAGCAAAAGATGGCGCGGCCTTTGTGGTGTTGACCGGGGGTGAGCCATTGCAACACAACATCGCGCCCCTATGTGAAGCCCTACACAGGGCTACAGAAACAAGCCCCGGCGGGCCATTGCCAATCCATCTAGAAACCAGCGGAGTGAATCAGCTCAGCGGTGTTCCCACATGGATCACCCTCTCACCAAAACGCCATGCGCCACCTCGCACAGACTTATTAGCAGCGTGTCATGAGCTTAAAGTTGTAGTTCATGAAACAGACGATCTGAACTTCGCCGAAGTCATGGCCAAAGCTGCCTTGGAAGCGAGAAAGAACGACAACGCCTCACAATCACGCCTCAGCAACACATCAAAGGAACCACTCCTCTTCCTTCAACCTGGCTGGGAAACAACAACAGGTCAACAACTAGCTTTCGAACACGTACAAAGTCATCCCCACTGGAGGCTCAGCATGCAAACCCACAAGTGGCTTGGTATCCGTTGAAGCTCAAAGCTTGGTTGCCTCACGCTGAGTGATCTCAGCCTTCCACAACCGCCAACGCACCTCTAAGCCACCAGGTACATCAACGACGATCGGGAAGGAGGCGTTATAGGGAACCAAATAGGGCTTACTGCCAAGAACCAGAAAGCTCTCACGCATCGGCTCATCAGGAGGACAAACCATGCGGGTGGACATCACCTTGACTGCACCTGCAACGCTATAGAGCATCCGCTGCTCAGCTCCTTGAAGCCGCTCCATCCTCAGCCCTTGACCAGCCAAGTGATACTGATTGCAGTCCAATTGGATCGTTCGACCCACAATCAACTGGACCCGCCAATCCACAGCATTAGTGGACAGGCCAGGATCAGAACTTTTTGCTAGCAACCCTGGGAGCTGAATCACCCAGCGTTGCTGTCCAGCAATCGGCTGCGGGTAATCATTCAAATCCATTCGAGGTATTGCCCGCAGGGGTTCCAACACTGTCGTCGACCACAAAACAACCAGCCCGAAAAAGATTCTGTTCTGAATTGATGCCTGCATACCAACAAGCGCTAGAGAATGGCCAGCATGATCCACTCAACAACCATTGCCCTGCTATCAGGAGGTCTTGATTCCGCCACTGCCGCTGCCTTGGCAGTGGAAGCAGGTCAAAAGGTCATCGGACTTTCCTTTGATTACGGGCAACGACATCGCAAAGAACTGCAAGCCGCTGACGCGCTAGCGGCCCACATGGGTCTAACCGAACACCATGTAATCAGTGTCAACCTTGGCAGTTGGGGAGGCTCCTCCCTCACCGATCTAACGCAAACAGTACCCAGTGAAGGAGTCGTGGACGGAGTGATCCCCAACACTTACGTACCTGGACGCAACACGGTCTTCATTGCCATTGGCCTCAGTCTTGCCGAAGCCCGCAATGCCAATCGGCTGGTGTTAGGGATAAATGCAATGGACTACTCCGGCTACCCAGACTGCAGACCTGACTATCTCAAGGCCTATCAGAGCTTGGCTGATCTGGCCAATAAGGCTGGCCGTGAAGGACATGGAATCAAGCTCTGGGCTCCACTCATGCATTTGAACAAGAAACGAATTGTGCAAGAGGCGCTGAGGCTAGGGGTACCAATCGATAAAACCTGGAGTTGCTATAGCGGAGGCGATCATGCCTGCGGCATATGCGACAGCTGCCGCATCCGCGATGCAGCTTTGAGCGAGGCTGGCAGATCAGATCTCTGCAGCAAGCCAACACCATGACTTCTCTGGAGCGGCGACTTTGCCGCTGGCAAGAACCAGCGAATTTGGCAAAACAACTCACCAAAACTTGGGGAGAAGCTGGGCTTGTCTGGCTGGATGGAGACGGCAGTGGTCTAGGTCGTTGGGCGACTCTGGCAGTCGATCCCATTAATCAGATTTGTTGCCGAGGCATCCCTGGCGAAAAAGGCGCCAGCAACCCATTCGAAGCCCTACGTGATCTAGAACCAGGACACTGGACAGGCTGGCTTAGCTACGAAGCAGCAGCCTGGATAGAACCCAAAAATCCCTGGAAAGCAGATTCCATGGCGACTCTGTGGATGGCGCAACATGACCCAGTACTGCGATTTGACCTTCAAAAGCATCAACTCTGGATTGAAGGATGTCATCCCAAACGACTGCAAGAATTGGCAAGCTGGCTAGAAGCCAACCCACCTGAAGATGCACCTAAAAGCAGCAAAGGTGAGTCGTTACTTGCAACAACAGACCTCAACATTCCCGTCAATGCATGGGAATGGCTCACCACTAGAGCTGACTATGCACGTGATGTGCAGCAGATCAGACATTGGATTGCCAACGGCGATATTTTCCAAGCCAATCTCAGCGCTTGCTGTACCACCACGATCCCTTCCGGAAGCTTCGCCGTAGACCTTTTCCTAAAACTTCGTCACCACAACCCAGCTCCATTTGCCGGCCTAGTGATAGCTGCAGGCCTTGCAAAAGGTGAAGCCGTGATCTCCGCCTCTCCAGAGCGTTTCCTAAAAGCACTCCCCACAGGAGAAGTTGAAACGCGACCAATCAAAGGGACCCGACCACGCCACCCCAATCAAAGCCAAGACGCTGATCTGGCAGCTGATCTTGTTTGCAGCAGCAAAGACCGAGCTGAAAACGTGATGATCGTCGATCTATTGCGCAACGATCTAGGGCGAGTCTGTAAACCCGGCTCCATCACAGTGCCTGAATTGGTAGGCCTTGAGAGCTATCCCCATGTGCATCACCTCACCTCAGTAGTGCAAGGACGGCTTCGATCAGACCAATCTTGGGTAGACCTACTACAAGCCTGTTGGCCGGGAGGCTCCATCAGCGGTGCCCCCAAGCTGCGCGCCTGTCAGCGGCTGAACGAACTGGAACCAACAGCACGCGGGCCCTATTGCGGATCGTTGTTGCATCTCAACTGGGATGGGCAGCTCGACAGCAGCATTCTGATTCGCTCGATGTTGCTCGAGGGGAACACGTTACGAGCCCATGCCGGCTGCGGCATCGTGACCGGTTCCGACCCCTATTGCGAAGCTGATGAGCTGAACTGGAAACTGCTGCCACTACTGGAGGCACTGCAATGAAAAACCAGATTGCCTGGATCGATGGCAGCTGGGGGAGCACTGCGGAGCTCGCTCTTCCTCTAAGAGATCGAGGCCTGCAGCTTGCCGATGGCATCTTTGAGACAATTCTGATCCTTGATGGACATCCACAACTCCTCAATGCTCATCTCAGCCGCTGGCAGACCAGCGCATGCCTACTAGAGATGGCCCCCCCGCCTACAGCGAAATGGTTGACACCTCTGATCAAAGAGGGCCTGAAACAATGCAACTTGGACAATGGCAATGGGGCCCTGCGCCTCAACTGGAGCCGTGGCGATAGGTCAAGCCGAGGCATCAGTCTGCCCCAGAGCAACCCGAGTTCAACAACCCATCGCTTCTGGCTAGAGCTGAATGCAGTGGAACCCTGCTTTACTCCACTTACGACGATCATCAGTTGCCATGAGCGTCGCAACGCCAATAGTTGCTTGAGTCGTTGCAAAACCTTCGCCTACGGTCAAGCGATACAGGCCCGCCACGAAGCACAGAAAGCGAATTGCGATGAGGCCATACTGCTAAGCACAAGCGGTGAACTTTGTTGTGGCAGTACCGCCAACCTCATCGTGCGACGAAACAATCATTGGCTCACACCTCGGCTTGCTAGTGGCTGTCTACCAGGTGTCATGCGACAACAGGGCCTCGAACAAGGATGGCTGCAAGAAACTCAACTAGAAGCCACACCAGAAAAAGATGATCAATGGCTACTGATTAATAGCCTCAGCTGCCAACCCATCGTGAAGCTCGATGATCATCTGCTCAGAGCATGGTCGGATCCTGAAGGCCTTTGGTACTCCCTCTTAAAAGCCAACAACACTGACACTTCTCCCAGACATACAGATTAATGCCCCAGCCCTAAACATCTCCATACGCACTCATACACTGAGGAATTGATCCACCACTGCCTGACTAAGGTCGCTGGTCGGACCACTGGCCACAATGCCACCTCGTTGCATGGCGTAGTAGCGATCAGCTTGACGAACAAAGTGCAGATGCTGCTCTACCAAAAGAACGCCAATCCCTGTCTCGGCAATGATGCGTCGAACAGCCCTTTCAATGTCTTGAACGATATTGGGCTGAATACCCTCCGTCGGTTCATCTAGCAGGAGCAATTTCGGCTTACCAAGCAGAGCCCGAGCAATCGCAAGCTGCTGCTGTTGCCCACCACTGAGGTCTCCGCCCTTACGCGGCAAAAACTCCTGCAAGATCGGGAACAACTCATAAACAAGCGGGTCAATGCTGTGGTTTCGCGCCAAGCCGCCGGGCAATGCCTCCATCCCTAGCATCAGGTTCTCCTCCACCGTCAGATGGGGAATAATTTCTCGCCCCTGAGGCACATAACCAATGCCAGCACGGGCCCGCTGATGCGGAGGATGGCGATCCAAGCCTTCACCATTAAACAGAATCTCTCCACTACGAGGACGCAACAGACCGATCAATGATTTCAACAAGGTGGTCTTGCCCACACCGTTGCGACCAATCAAGCAGACCATCTCACCAGCTTTCACAGTGAGGTCGACATCCCTAAGGATATGGCTCTCACTGTAGTAGGTGTTTAGACCACGGATCTCAAGAATGGTCATCGGCTGCAGAGAATCATGAACTGCATAGGTAGAAAGCGCTGCATCAGGCAACCTCCTCATTACGACCTAGATACACCTCGATCACGCGTGGATCACACTGAATCTGATCCATCGAGCCCTCGCAGAGAACGTGGCCCTGATGAAGAACAGAAACCTGACTCTCCAGGCGCCGGATGAACTCCATGTCATGGTCAATCACCAAAACAGTGTGATCACCAACAAGAGACTTGAGCAGATCCGCAGTGAGATCTGTTTCCTCATCCGTCAAACCAGCAACTGGCTCATCAACCAATAACAGGTCAGGTGACTGACCCACAAGCATGGCGATCTCCAACCACTGCTTCTGCCCATGAGACAACGATCCAGCAACTTGATGCGCACGTGTCTGCAGGGAAACGATACCCATCAAATGGGCTATGCGATCGCGCTCAACAGCATTAAGACCTGAGCTTAAAAGTGGCCAAGGGCGCTTTGGATGACTGACCGCCAAGGCGAGGTTTTCCTCAACAGTGAGGTTTTCGAAGACTCTCGGGCTCTGAAACTTCCTACCAATCCCAAGCCGCGCAATCCTGTGTTCCGGCTTGTTTAAAAGAGATTGGCCCTTAAACAAAACATCACCTGCCGTTGGTCGAAGCTTGCCAGTAATCACGTCAAGGAAGGTGGTCTTGCCTGCACCGTTGGGACCAATCACGGCACGCAATTCTCCTGGCTGCAGGCTGAGATTGAGATCACGCAGTGCCATAAAGCCATCAAAGCTGACACTGATTTGACGCAGCTCAAGCAAAGCAGTTGTCATGACTTCGCCTCCTCCTTACCATCCATTTCCAAGCGTGGATAGGTGCCGATCCTGCGCGCGACACCCAAGCGAGTAAGCAGGTTTCGTGGCCCACCCGCCTGCCACCAGCCCACAACACCTTCTGGTAGTGCCGTAACGACGAGAATAAACAAGCCTCCCAGGATAAATAGCCAGCCTTCTGGCCAAACCGTGCTGATTTGGCTCCTCGCCAAATTAATGACTAGAGCGCCAAGAATGGCACCAATCAAAGTTCCGCGTCCGCCCACTGCCACCCAAATCACCATGTCGATTGAGAAGGGAACAGTCATGTATTGCGGCGAGACGATGCCGGACTGCACGGTGTAAAGAGCACCGCCGATGCCGGCCAAGCCACCAGCCATCGCAAACACGATGGTTTTAAACAAGGTGGGGTTGTAGCCAGCAAAACGCAAACGCGGCTCATCATCGCGAATGGCGATCAACACTTCACCAAAACGGCCACGCACCACCCAGCGCACAGCCAACCAGGCCAAGATCACCATCACGGCCGTTAACCAGAAGAAGCCTCGCTGCATGAATGCAGAGCCCACCTGCTGGCCAAAGAGCTCTGTAACATCGGTCTTAAGACCGTTGGTGCCATTGATCAGTTTCTGCTGTCCGTTGAAGAAATTAAAGAAAACCAGCAAGGCGGCCTGGGTAAGAATCGAAAAATAAACTCCCTTGATCCGGTTGCGGAACACCAAGTTCCCTAACAGCGCTGCAAGCAGTGCAGGGATCAACCAGATGGCAATCAGCGTGAACCAAGGCGAATGAAACGGCTGCCAAAATCCAGGCAGTTGATCCACCCCATAAAGGCCGAAGAACTCTGGAATCCCGTTGGGTTGTTCGCTCGAACTGTTGAGCTGAAGGTACATTGCGGCTGCGTAACCACCGAGCGCAAAGAAGATGCCCTGACCCAGGCTCAATAAGCCTGTAAAACCCCAAATCAAATCAATGCCGAGGGCCACGATCGAGAGAGAGAGAAAACGACCGAGCAGGTTGAGCCCAAATACCGACACCACTGCAGGCGCCGCCACAATCGCAGCAATGATCAAGACCCAGACAATCACCAGGGGCCAACGGCGTTGTTGAAACGCTTGCAACATCGATTTAAGCCTCCACCATGCGTCCCCTCTGGGGAAACAGACCAGCAGGTCGGAACTGCAGGAACACCACAATCAGCGCAAACACCATCACCTGGGCCATGCTCGTGGTAGCAAAAAAATCAACCACACTCGCCAAAGGCGCAGGCATCGAAGGCCAGATACTGAGCAAACGGCCAGCACCGATCAGGTCTGTTAGCACCCCAATAGCAAAGGAGGCCAACACGGTGCCGAACAGATTTCCCACACCTCCAAGCACTACCACCATGAAGCAACCAACGATATAAGAAGTGCCGACGTTGGGTCCCACGGATCCCAACAAAGACACCGCGACCCCAGCGATGCCAGCCAAACCGGAGCCGATACCAAAGGTAAGCACATCAACAGTATCGGTTGAGATTCCAAGGCAATCACTCATGGAACGATTCTGAGTCACTGCCCTGATGCGCATCCCCCACACACTGCGATTCAAAAACCAGGTGATGCCGAGTACAGCGAGGATCGTGATCACAATGATCACCAAGCGTGGTACGGGGAAGGTCATGCCCGACAGTTCAATCCCCCCACGCATCCACTTAGGTGCCGTGACATCGACATTGCGAGAGGTCGCACGAGCGATACGACTGATCTGAGAGGCCAAACCACCCGCCAGTAACACCCCAGCCAGAGCAGACACAAGCCAGCTTCCAGCACGCACCAGGCGGGCCCGCGGCCCCTGCAAAAGCTTGTCAGGAAGAATGATCGGCAGACTGAAGCCAAGCACTAACGCCAGCACCAAGCCAGCCGCATAAGCCAATGGAAAACTGCGCACAAACTGCTGCAGAATCAGGCTAACGCCCCATGTCGCCAACAATGTCTCCAACGGGTTGCCGTAGAGACGACGAATCACGGTGCGTTCTAGCAATATACCAACCACACCACTAACGATGAAGGCCAGAGGAATCGCCACCAACACATAAGCGTTGTAGAAAGGCTGCAGAGCAGGCAGCTTGAAGATCAGCTGTACCACATAAGTGGTGTAGGCCCCGAGCATGATCAACTCGCCATGGGCGAGGTTAATGACACCCATCAGGCCGAAGACTATCGCCAGTCCGAGGGCAGCAACCAGCAGCACCGAGCCGATGGCCACACCATTGAAAAGACTTTCAAGAAGCAGTTGCACGGGCGAAGATCAGAGACCGGAAAAACGACGAAAGGAGGAGCCCGTTTCCGGACTCCTCCCAAACAATGCCAAAGCGGAAAAACGCCTTGGCGAGGCAATCAAAGCTTGTACTTCTCGCCTTTGTTGGCATCAGTCCAGTCGCAAGCATAGCCCTTAGAACTGGGCTCGAACTGGTTCCAAGCCTGTGGAGCCACAGGGCCGTCGGTCTCTTCGAGAATCTCGAACTGACCATCTTTGGTGATCTTGCCGATACGTACAGTCTGGGACAGGTGATGGTTTGGCATCACTTTCACAGGACCCTGAGGCGCATCAAACTCAATTCCGATCAAAGCTTCACGTACCTTGTCGTCATCAAAGCTATTGGCCTTCTCTACCGCAGCTTTCCACAGATACACCATGTTGTAAGCCGACTCCTGAGGGTCAGCAACCTGACGATCATTGCCATATTTGGCCTTGAAGTCAGATGCAAACTTCTTCGAAGCAGGCGTATCAATCGACATCATGTAATTCCAAGCCCCATAGTGTCCCTCAAGGAACTCAGGCCCGATCGTGCTGATCTCTTCTTCCGCGATGGAATAGCTCATCACGTAGTAGCCATTGTCAGGAGTCAGTCCGGCATCCTGAATTTGCTTAAAGAAAGCGACGTTCTGGTCACCATTGAGGGTGTTGATGATCACACCACCATCAGGCAATGCCTTCTTGATCTTGGCAATGATCGGCGCCACTTCAGTGTTGCCGAGGGGCAAATAATCCTCTCCAACCACTTTCCCACCAAGAGCTTTGACCTGCTCCTTAGTGATGGTATTGGAGGTGCGAGGGAAAACGTAATCAGAACCTACAAGGAAGAAGGGCTTGCCAGCAGCGGGCGACTTCTCGAACATGAACTTGGTTGCAGGCTCCGACTGCTGATTCGGAGTCGCACCTGTGTAGAAGATGTTATTGGAACACTCCTGGCCCTCGTACTGAATCGGGTAATAGAGGAATGCATTCTTCGATTCGTAAACCGGCAGCATCGCCTTACGGCTTGCGGAAGTCCAACCACCAAAGACAACAGGAACACTATCTTGATCGATCAACTTCTTGGACTTCTCAGCGAAGGTTGGCCAATCAGAAGCGCCATCTTCAACGATGTAGTCGATCTTGTATTTCTTGCCATCAACTTCAACACCACCGGCAGCGTTGATCTCTTCAATCGCCATTTTCTCGGTGTCCACAAGGGTGGACTCCGAGATGGCCATGGTGCCACTTAAGGAATGGAGGATACCAACCGTGACCGTGTCGTCGAAATCGGTATTAGCGGTTTTATCACTACCACCACCGCAAGCCGTAATGCTGACACCAACGGCGGTTGCGGCGAAGCCAGCCACAAGGCGCTTTGAGAATGAAACGTTCATTGAAACCGTAGATAGGCAGAATATGGAGCACGCCTATTCGGGCGGCCTGGGGAACGTAAAGATCAGCCAGGCATGATTCTGTAGTGAATGATACAAAGCCCTTTGCGCTGATCATTGCTAAGGGCGATTTGGTAGCTGTTGCAACAAAAATTGCAGCACGCTCTCCAAGCCATCGCCGCTCCGCAAGTTGGTGAAGCACCAAGGGCGCTCTCCCCGCATCCGCGTCGTATCGCGCTTCATCACTTCCAAATCGGCCCCGACATGGACAGCGAGATCAATCTTGTTGATCACCAATAAATCCGAGCGTGTAATCCCAGGGCCACCCTTGCGAGGGATCTTGTCGCCAGCCGCCACATCAATCACATAAATGCAAAGGTCCACCAATTCTGGACTGAAGCTGGCGGCAAGATTATCGCCACCACTCTCCACAAGCACAACATCAAGATCTGGAAAATTTCGCTCCAGATCTTCTACGGCCGCGCGATTAATCGAACAATCCTCACGAATAGCAGTATGAGGACAACCGCCTGTTTCCACTCCGCGAATACGCTCTGGCTCAAGAGCTCCAACACGCGTCAAGAACTCTGCATCTTCCTGGGTATAGATGTCATTGGTGACAACTGCCAATTGCAACTGATCTCGTAGACGGCGACACATTGCCTCCACTAGTGCTGTCTTACCCGAACCCACCGGGCCAGCCACACCTAAACGCAGTTTGCTACTCATCAGCTCCGGAATAATCGGGAATACAGCTCAGCATGGGAGAGCTGTGCAATAGCAGAACCCACTCCTCCGCACCAAAGCTGCTTTGGATCCACATCAAGCAAGCTACTGGCCTGCATTTCAATCAGCGGCTGAAGCTGACGCTGCAACCGTTGTGCCTCAGTTGGCCCCAGCGGAACAAGACGCACGGCCGCACTGAGCTGATTAGCCACCCAGCCAAACAAGTAACCCTTCACAACCTCCAAAGGCGTTATCTCCCAAGACAAACCAGCCCAAGCCCACGCCACTGGCCAACCAAAATCCACTCCTCCATCAGGGAGAGGATGACCCAGGTCAGCTAATAACTGCAAAAGAGAGCGACCCATCTGCTGTTGCTGCGCTCTTACTTCAGCCGCATCTCGCAGTGCAATCAACCATTGAGCCCAATCGCGCACGTCAGTGCCATGGTCAACTTTGCCCTGCTCAGCACTCACCTTCCATTGGCTGAGGGAATGACGCAGCGGGCGCAAAGCAGCAGCTTCGATCATGACCTGCCCGCGACTGAGCTCCGCCTCCAACCAACGTGCCAAAGTTGCTCCATCCTGAAGCTGATCTCGCTGCACCAGCAGTTCCAAACCCTCCGAATAACTGAACGCACCCACCGGCAAAGCCGGGCTAACAAGCTGAAGCAAAGCGAGATTGCTCATCAGTGATGACGTTGTTGCTGCCCATCAATGGTCTGGTGATCATGGCTATGGACGCCTTGATAGGCCCCAGGCTCCGGATAAAAAGGCTCCATCACAGACTCCAGAGCCAAGCCACGCACCCGCAGCAGATCGGCTAAGACAGGATCATCTAGCAAACGCAGCTGCTGCGTGCGTAGCTCTAGTGCCACGTGACGATTACCCAAGTGATAAGCCGCCTCAAGCAAAGCCAGTTCTGAAGGAGCCCTAACCACCAAAAGTTTCTCAGGAGCAGCGACCACCCTCACCAAAACAGGACCTTCCGCCGCAGCCAAACTTTCTCCAGGCTGCAATGGGCCCTGCCGCGGCAATTGCAATAAGACGGACTGACCACAAGCCGTGCATCGCAGCCCTCGCAAACGTGTGCGTTCTTCAGCAGTAAGAGGCAATTCCATACAAGCCTCAACCCCAACAGCATCAAGCCTGCGGGTGAGCACCGGAACAGTATCGAGAGAAGGAAAATCGACCAAGCTCATGACCATAAGCCTGCCAAACGGCAACTGCTCCATCCGTGAGTGTTGCTAAAGAGTTAAACCGTGCTCGATCACAGCGTGCTCCGATGACTGGCGATAAACCCTGGCACGGCCAATGTTCCCTGCAACTGATCAGCAAAACTGCGACAGACGATCTTCAATCCCGGCTCACCGTGCATCAGAGCCAATGCACGGCTCCATTCAAGATTCAGCGTGCCAATCTTGATCACGACGGCCGCTGTCAACTGCCCTTACTTCACACCGCAGGGGGTTTGGTCGGAGGAGATCAGCTCAGTGTGAATGTCAAAGCTGGAGCAGACAGCCGCGGCCTGGTCACAAGTGTGGCTGCCCAGAAGGTCTATGGCTCCGTAGGCCGCTCCAAACAACACCCCAAAGGCCGCTGGGCAAGTCAAGAGTGTCACTTCGAACTAGAAACCAATGCTGACCTGGAATGGTTACCCCAAGAGCTCGTGGTTTTTCAAGGAGGCCTCTACAAGCAACGGATGCAAGTCGAACTGCAACCAAAAGCCAGTTTTCTCTGCGCCGAAGTGGTGCGCCTAGGTCGCACAGCTGCTGGAGAAACACTGAACGAAGGCGCCTGGAGGTCAAGCCTGGAGATCTGCCGACAAACCCCGATTGGTCGTCAATGGGAACTAGTCGATCAACTCGAGCTCAACAGCGAAGTGCTGCAGAGTTTGCACGGCATGGGGACACAGCCCGTGTTCGGATCTTTTGTTTGGGCCGCACCGAATCCTCTGACTGCCGACGTGATGGAGATACTTCTGCGGAACTGTCGAACAGATCGCGCAAACCTAGAAGGTTCGATGGCTTGTGGTGGTCTCGATCAAGGCTTAGTGGCCCGATATATAGGGCCATCAAGCCAAGCCGCGCGCCAATGGTTTTCCCGCCTCTGGGCCCGCACACGCCAGCTACGGCGGCTAAGCACTCCTCAACCTCCACGAGAATGGCCCCTGCAAGAAGAGGGAACGTTCTCAAACGAAAGGTTCACAAAGGACCATCAATCGCCTTCTGCCTCGCCACACTGAAATGAAATCCTGGCTTCCATGCACCTCAGCCCCCAGGAAAAAGACAAACTCCTGATCGTCACCGCTGCCCTGCTTGCAGAACGACGCCTCAACCGCGGCCTGCGGCTCAACCACCCCGAAGCCGTGGCCTGGCTCAGCTTCCTTGTCATCGAAGGCGCTCGTGACGGCCAATCCGTCGCGGAGCTGATGGCCGAAGGCAGCACTTGGCTGCGTCGCGATCAGGTGATGGATGGTGTTCCCGAACTGATCCCGGAGGTGCAAATCGAAGCCGTCTTTAAGGACGGCACCAAATTGGTCACCCTCCACGACCCCATCCGCTAAAAAATCCCCATGCCTCCGCTAATCCCCGGTGAACTGATTCCTGAACCGGGCACGCTTGAACTCAACAGCAACCGGCCAACCCTCACCCTGCGCGTGGCCAATAGTGGCGATCGACCGATCCAAGTTGGCTCCCACTTTCACTTTTTCGAGACCAATACAGCTCTGCACTTCGATCGTGATGCTGCACGGGGGCACCGATTGGACATCCCTGCTGGAACAGCGATCCGCTTCGAACCCGGCGACGAACGTGACGTGCGCCTGGTTGCCCTTGCTGGTCACCGCAAGGTTTTTGGTTTCAACGGTCTGGTCAACGGACCCCTCGACTGAACTGCTTCTACACCTCGTCCCTTTCGCTGCATTGCTATGGCCTACCGGATGGATCGCCAGGCCTACGCCGAAACCTACGGCCCCACCACAGGTGACCGCATACGCCTAGCAGACACCGAGTTGATCCTGGAGGTGGAACGCGATTTCACCACCTACGGCGAAGAAGTCAAATTCGGTGGAGGGAAAGTGATCCGCGACGGCATGGGGCAATCCCAGCAATCCCGCGCCAATGGTGCTGTTGACACCGTGATCACCAATGCCCTGATCCTCGACTGGTGGGGGATCGTCAAAGCAGATATCGGCCTACGAGACGGACGGATCGTTGCCATCGGCAAGGCTGGCAATCCCGACATCACTGACGGGATTGACATTGTGATCGGCCCAGGCACTGAAGCCATTGCTGGAGAGGGTCACATCGTGACCGCCGGCGCCATCGATAGCCACATCCATTTCATTTGCCCACAGCAAATCGAGACTGCCCTAGCTAGCGGCGTTACCACCATGCTCGGTGGTGGTACAGGTCCGGCAACAGGCACCAATGCCACTACCTGTACACCTGGCGCCTTTCATATCAGCCGCATGCTGCAAGCAGCCGAAGGCTTGCCGATGAATCTTGGCTTCTTTGGTAAAGGCAATGCCAGTACAGCTGAAGCTATCGAGGAGCAAGTACTAGCCGGTGCCTGCGGCCTCAAACTCCACGAAGACTGGGGTACCACTCCAGCAGCTATTGACTGCTGTCTTTCGGTAGCCGATCGCTTTGATGTCCAGGTCTGCATCCACACAGACACGCTCAATGAAGCAGGTTTTGTAGAAGACACAATCCGAGCCATCGGCGGACGCACCATCCACACCTTCCATACCGAAGGGGCCGGTGGAGGCCATGCACCAGACATCATCCGTATCTGTGGTGAAAGCAACGTGCTGCCCAGCTCCACAAATCCAACCCGGCCTTACACCCGCAACACCCTGGAAGAGCACCTCGACATGCTCATGGTTTGCCACCACCTAGATCCAGCGATTCCTGAAGATGTGGCCTTTGCCGAATCGCGCATCCGTCGCGAAACGATCGCCGCGGAAGATATTCTCCACGACCTCGGTGCCTTCAGCATCATTGCCAGTGATTCCCAAGCGATGGGACGAGTCGGAGAGGTGATTAGCAGAACATTCCAGACCGCTCACAAGATGAAAGTTCAGAGAGGCCCTCTGCCAGAAGATGCTGCCAATCCACGTGGCACTCGTAACGACAACAACCGCCTAAAGCGCTACATCGCCAAAGTAACGATCAACCCCGCCATTGCCCACGGCATTGACAACCATGTTGGCTCAGTAGAGGTAGGCAAACTGGCAGACTTGGTGCTCTGGAAGCCAGGCTTCTTCGGCGTGCGGCCAGAACTTGTCATCAAGGGCGGGTCAATCATCTGGGCGCAAATGGGCGATGCTAATGCCTCGATTCCAACACCTGGACCAGTCCATGGCAGACCAATGTTTGCAGCATTCGGCAAAGCCCTTGCCCCCAGCTGCCTCACCTTCCTGAGCCAAGCGGCCATCGAAACAGATCTTCCCAACAAGCTGGGGCTGCAACGTGCCTGCATTCCCGTTCTGAACACCCGCACGATCGGCAAAGCAGAAATGCACAACAACAATTCACTACCAAAAGTAGAGGTAGATCCACAAACTTACGAGGTGTTCGCCGACGGCGATTTACTCACATGCGACCCCGCAGAAGAACTACCAATGGCCCAGCGATATCTCCTAATCTAAACGCTAAATTCAACATCTACCTTTAGTTTGCTAAGTCATAGATCAAGACTTAATCGGCATCACAACCTCAGCCGGCTGAGGAGCACACGCTGCCACCTGTTCATCAACTACTGCACCCACAATCACAATCGACGGAGCTGCAAACCCTTCGCTCTGCACCCTTTGAACCAACTGTTCCAAGGGAGCTTTGAGGTAGCGCTGACCTACGACAGTGCCCTGTTGAATGATTGCTGCGGACGTAGCTGGATCGAGTCCACCGGCAATCAACTCTTCGACGATATAAGCAAGGTTATGCAAACCCATATAAATCACCAGGCTGTCACTTGCGCTAGCAAGATCCTTCCAATTCACAGAAGGGCGCTGTTTGTCGATCTTCTCGTGACCTGTCACAAAGGTGACAGAACTACCACCACAACGATGGGTCAGAGGAATACCCACATAGGCCGGCGCAGCCATCCCCGCTGTAATCCCAGGGACCACCTCCACCGATACCCCATGACTCTGCAAATAGGCGGCCTCCTCACCACCCCGCCCAAACAGAAAAGGATCACCACCTTTTAGGCGTACTACACAGGAATGACGCTGAGCCAATTCAACAAGCAACTCATTTGTCTTGGACTGTGGGACCCAATGACGTTCTCGACGTTTACCAACAAAATGCCGTTCACAAGACTCGGGTACTAACTCGAGTACTTCCTTAGGCACCAGAGCATCGTGAACCAAGGCTCCGCACTGGCGAAGCAGACGATAAGCCTTCAGTGTGAGCAAATCAGGATCACCAGGGCCTGCACCCACCAAATACACAGTGCCAAAGTCCAAAGAGCTCATGGCAATGCAGCCAGCAAATCAATCAAACCCAATCGAAATAACTCAATCTCAAGTAGGGAAGTCATCACCCCAGAATCGCGCAGCGTCTGCGTAATCTGGATTGGCGCCAAGGCAAGAAAAAGAGGCGTGGATGCCTCCTTCGCTGAAGCGACATCAGCATGCCAGTCGTCCCAGGAAAGCATGGGCAACGCCAGCCGCTGCTGCAGCAAACTTAAATAGCGATGAGCAACACCCTGGCGAAGGGGATGGTGAACCAAAACAAGAGAGCCATCACGACAATCCTGACGCTGCACCCACTGCTGTAACAATCGCCACCAAGAGGGCCAGGCACCCAAGAAAGGCACCAACCTGGTGTTCACACCCTGTTGCTGAAGTCGCTGACGAATCAACGGCACATCCTCTCGAACATGAGAACCAGGCAGCAACAACAAAGGAACCAGCCAAATAGGATCTGCACTCTGCTCATGGCGATCAGTAGCCGTTAAGGCCTCTACCAGCACAGGTGTGCCTCGACGTTGCGCGACCTGCAGAGCAAAAGAACGCACACAAGAAGGAACATACCCACCAGCACGGCCATGCACGATCAAACGCAAAGCGCGCTTACAACCAACCTGCTCATGCTTTCGTAACAACGGCCACGGATCTAAGACATCCGAAACTGGTGAAGTCATTCCAGTCTTAATAGTCAACTGCAACCATGGCATCCCGTCGCTATCGAACACAGTCGCAAACTCGGTTGAGGACGAGTGGTCGCCAAGGCAGACAGGGTGCAACCCGCTCAAAACGCTTTAACAGTGACTTCGAAAGGGATTTAGCTGCCATGAACCGTGTGTGGAAAATGCTCAGACAAGGCACAATCCGTTGGCTGGGAGAGATAGGCCGCCAATACTGAAATCACTTAAAATTTATACACAGCAACCATAAAGAAGGAAACTTGTGCACCTAGATGTATCGATAAACACCAAATCTTGAATTTCACACAAATGCTCAGTTTTGTTCAATCTGATACCGCCAATACCCTCTTCCATCAGGCTTAATGACTCCATTCGCAGCGTGACCTGAATCCTCAACACCCCTGGCTCAGTCAAATCAGCCGGGCTCAGAATGTATACAAAGACACCAAATCTTGAATTTCACACAAATGCTCACTTTTGTTCAATCTGATACCGCCAATACCCTCTTCCATCAGGCTTAATGACTCCATTCGCAACTTACCCTTACTTCAATAATGGCAGAGTCTAAAAACCATGGGCATCGAATAAGCAAATAAAGTTTAAAAAACATGATCACTTCTTTTCAAGTTTAATTTCAACAAAATGTCATGGTTATTAGCTCTCCTGCTAAACAATTTCTCCAAGGAAAGAAGCTCAACAAAATTGAGCAAAACAAAGCTTTTAAAGATGGCTTAGATGTTGGTGATGAACTTGAAACCTTTGCTCAGGTTGGTTGGGAACAGGTCGATAAAACAGACCTCGAACTGCGCCTGAAATGGTATGGAATGTTCTGGCGACCCAAAACTCCTGGCAAGTTCATGCTACGGCTAAGGGTACCCAATGGTGTTCTCAATAGCCACCAAATAAAAGTAGTGGCCTCAATCGTGGGTCGCTACGGAGAAGACGGCAGTTGCGACATCACAACACGCCAAAACCTACAGCTTCGTGGTGTTTTACTGAGTGATCTTCCCGAAATCCTCAGACGTCTTGAAGAGGCAGGTCTCAACACAATCCAATCAGGTTTTGATAACCCACGCAATGTCACAGGAAATCCACTGGCTGGGATTGACCCTCTTGAAATTGTTGATACTCGCCCATACACAACTGAACTACAAAATTTCCTCACGAATCAAGGAAAAGGAAACCATGAATTCTCCAACCTTCCCCGCAAATGGAATACGGCAGTTGCAGGGGCCCGCGATAATTTCCTGCTCCATAACGACATCATCTTCCATCCAGTGGAACACGATGGGGTGATGGGTTTCGGCGTCTGGCTCGGAGGGATCCTCTCCTCGCAGATGAATGACTATGCGCTGCCTTTAAATGCCTGGGTTAAACCGAATGAAATCTGTCGGCTCACCGGCACTATTCTAACGCTATGGCGAGATAACGGTGAGCGTAACAATCGCCCTAAGGGCAGGTTTCGCATGTACCTCGACAGCGTGGGCATCGAAGCGTTTCGCACCATGGTGGCGGAAAAATTTGGACCGCTAACTCCTGATCCCGGTTCTGTATTTGACGACAAGCCTCGCTCTTTTTACGGAATCCACCCTCAGAAACAAACAGGACTTCACTACGCCGGCATGCATGTACCCGTTGGACGATTAAGCGCAGAAGATCTTCAGGATCTTGCTAGCGCCAGTCTTAACTATGGCAGTGGTGAAATTCGTCTTACTGAAGACCAGAACATCATTTTGGTGGGGCTATCAAATACCAACCTCGACAAATTTCAAGCTGATCCACTGCTACAGCGTTTTCCACTTGAACCCGGTTCCTTTGCCGCCGGCACTGTCTCCTGCACAGGAAATACGTACTGCAGCTTCGCCCTTACAAACACCAAAGATCAGGCCATGGCAATGGCCCATGAACTGGATGCAGAACTCATCCTCCCTGAGGAAATAAAAGTCCATTGGACTGGCTGTCCCAACAGCTGTGGCCAGGCCTACATGGGCGCAATCGGCCTCACAGGAACCAAAGCCCGTGCACCGAACGGGGGCCAAGGCATGGTTGAGGCCTATGACCTCAGCCTTGAAGGCCGGCAAGGGCCGGATGCCCGAATCGGGACACTGCATCGCAAAGGCATTCCTGGCAGCGAACTGAAAGACGTACTGCGGGAATTACTGATCGAACGCTTCGGTGCTCAACCTCGTAGCCAACCGAAGCAGAACAGCGACCCTTTCTCCAACTTCATGAACTGGTTCAGCAATTTAGGCGAAAACAGCAGCCCATCCCCTTGAGCTGCGATCGCTAAACCACCGTTCTTAAATCAATCACCTATCAAGCCCCACCATGCAATCGACTTCCCAAGCACGTGATCTTTTCTCTCGCTTTGTCAACTGGTTAAGCAACAGCGGTAGCGACAAGCCTGCAATCAATCAAAAAGAAGGTGGCCGAGATGTCTTCTCACGCCTGATGAACCGAATCAGCGGCTGAAACCCTCAATTCCTTCCTTCAACACTCCACCCCAACGAGAACTGCCATGGATGTGAACACATCCCAAATGGACTACGTCCTGCCCAATGAACTCGTCGACGGCATGATTACTGCCGGCGGAAAAAAATCCAGTGTCAGTATTAAAAATCTGCTGGTACGTGGTTTCTATTCAGGAGCGATTCTTGGCCTAGCCACCTGCTTAGCCATCACCGTAGGAGTCCAGTCTGGAATGCCATTTCTAGGCTCCGTTCTCTTCCCCTTTGGGTTTGCCAGCATCGTGCTCTTCGGCATGGAGCTCGTCACAGGCAACTTCGCCTTATTGCCAATGGCAACCTGGGCTGGGAAAAGCACATGGCAAGCAACCTTCCGCAACTGGATATGGGTTTGGATTGGCAATTTCATCGGCTGTGCATTGGTGGCTCTATTACTCGCCACAAGCCTTACCAGCGCAGGCACCGTTGAGCCACTTGCGGCAGCCGATGGGGGCAAAGGTTGGGCCGTGATTGCCGCCAAGATCATGGCACTCAATAAGGCCAATGTCGTGGCCAAATATCAAGACCTAGGCAGCACTGGTTTCTTCCTCGCGTTCCTACGCGGCATGATTGCCAACTGGCTAGTTTGTCTTGGGGTCACGATGGCCTTGGTAAGCAAGAGCGTTCCAGGAAAGATCCTGGCCTGCTGGCTGCCGATCACAGCATTCCAAACCATGGGAATGGAGCACATCGTGGTGAACATGTTCCTACACACCGCCGGACCCATGCTTGGTTCAGGCGTTTCCTTTGGCCAGGTAATCGTTTGGAACTTCATTCCAGTCACCCTCGGCAACATCATTGGCGGGATGGTGTTTATCGGCATGCTCTTCTACAGCACCCATCGCACCCAAATGAGCAACGTACTGCCTACGGTTCACGATGAGAAGCTGGAACGTGAACTCGCCGCCGAACTAGGCGCACGCTGATCTAGAACATTCATGAGCTTCGATGAAGCCGTTCTCTGGGAACGTCTCAATAAAGTAGGTAAGGCTCCTCTAGAAGCAGACTGGCTGGGGAATGTTTACTGCCCCAGCCAGTCTGCTGATCTACGTAAAGCCTTAGCGGAAAGACTGGGCTTACTTGGTGATGATGGCTGGGGAATATTAAAAACCCTGCTTAAGCAACATGGTAAGCAGTCCGAGCTCATCCATGCAGCTGGCCTCTGCCATCAACCTGAGGCTCGAGACTGGCTCATCCAACAACTTGGTGATAGAGAAGAACTGGAGCTCGAGGTACTACAAGCAATGGCCTGCTGGGGAGCCATAGTGCCAATTTTGCTTATAAAAAGGATTTTCAGAGAACCTTCCCAAGCAATGCGCATGGCTGGTCTGGAGTTGTTGAACTTCAAGGCATACCAACTCAGCGATGACGAGCTGCTGAACCTCCTTGACGACCTCCTCAACGACATACGCGATCCGGTGGTGTTAAGCACCATTCGAATTCTGCAACGACGCGATGGTGTCGACATCAGCAACCGCATTGCCGAAGTAGCAAGAAAAGGTTCCGAAGCGACAACACGAGCAGCATTACTAGCCCTGGGCTGCATCGGCACATCCAGCAGTCAATCAAACCTGTTCAAGCTCAGCCAAAGTCTGCCAACTGATCTCCATCGAGACCTAGCCAAAAAACAACTTGCTCAGCAATACAGATCATGATCCTGAATCCATAGCCAACGGATACGCCAATATGGGTTATTTAATCAAAAAGAGGATGATGGCAACAAAGGAAAACTTCAATCCAAGCAAAAGCAATCGCATCTAATGATTCACTTCATTGACACCAATCAACCACAGAAAAGCAGAACTACGGTGCCACAAAAAGCACTCTTACTCTTAGATGAATCTTCCATGCAAGATGCATTCCGAATCCTTGCAATCAAAAACCCGGTAATCAAATGAAAAAATAGCATAAAACTAGTCTCGACGTTGATCAATACCCCAGCGCAAAAAACTTTGGAGATTCGAACCTTGCACTTAAAGGACATAACTACGCTGAAATGCAAACAGCCTCGCTTTATCGTTGAAGTGATTCCTAAAGCCCAACTGAGCCAATTAGGCCTGTGCCAAGCAGACGTGTCACAAGGATATCTTAATCGCTACTCCACCCAGCTACATGACTACGGAAAGATCCAATGAGTTCCGGCAATCAATCGTGACCACATGCCCCGAATTATCCGGCCGTGAACGCTTCAAAGCCCACCTCAGGAAGGTGGGAAGTGGAGAGCAAACCAGTCGTGGCATGAGCCGTGAAGAATCAGCTGATGCCTTGCATCTCATCCTTACAGCCCAAGCCAGCCCTGCTCAAATTGGCGCCTTCCTCATCGCCCATCGCATTCGTCGACCCGAGCCCCAGGAACTCGCCGGCATGCTCGATACATACAGAGTCCTTGGGCCCAAACTGAAATCAGCCAATGGCCAGAAACGACCCATTTGCTTTGGGATGCCATTCGACGGCCGCAAGCGAACAGCCCCGATTTATCCGCTCACAGCACTGGTCCTACTCAACGCTGCTCAACCCGTCGTCTTGCAAGGGGGGCAGCGTATGCCAATCAAATATGGCGTCACCACAGAAGAGTTATTCAAAGCCTTAGGGCTACAACTCCAAGACCTATCAATAGCAAACCTAGAAGCTGGCTTTCAACAACATGGTCTGGCACTGATCTACCAGCCAGATCACTTCCCACTGGCCGAAAGCTTGATCAGTTATCGCGACGACATCGGCAAGCGACCGCCTGTGGCCAGTTTGGAGCTGCTTTGGACAGCACATCAAGGACAGCATTTACTCGTCAGCGGCTTCGTGCATCCACCCACCGAAGACCGCGCCTGGAAAGCCCTTGAGCTAGCTGGTGAAACAAATCTCGTGACCGTGAAAGGGCTCGAAGGAAGCACAGACCTTCCCACAAGTCGAACTTGCATCACATCCCGAGTTCAAAACGGCAAGCCAGAACGACTCATCCTCCACCCCCGTAACCACGGCTGCTTTAGCCAAGACGTTGAGTGGAGCAACCTTACGGAGTGGCGCGAGCAGGCAATGGAAGCTCTGCACAATCGCGGGCCATTAAGCCAGCCCCTCCTCTGGAATGCTGGTACCTACCTATGGTTAGCGGGCCTTGCCGACAACCTCGATGAAGGTATCGCTCATGCTGAAAAGTGTCTGCAATCAGGCTTAGCCCAAACCACGCTTGAGCAGCTCATTGCTTGGAGAGAGACCATCATTTGAAGCGAGCCTGTAGGTTTTTCGCCATGCGATAACGATCGAAACTCACACCTCCGATCTGAATCACTTCCTTAGCCATTTCAATCCAGCCCCACTTCAACAGCAAAGGGTGACTACACAAACTGGCTTCCGTCACCAAGATTAGCTGGCCTTCCTGCAAGGCTTCAGCTTCTACCTGTTCAAGCAACGCAGTGGCATGGCCACAACGAGCAGAGCGGCCCCGGCAATAAAGCAACGCCAAACGGTCAGAGGGATAACGAAGAGCGAAAGCCTCAACCTCGTCGTTCTCAAGACTCAACCAACCTCGTCCTTCGATCAGTGGCCGATCCAGAACTCCTGGTAACCAGGCCAAGGCTGCCCAAGCACTGATCTGAGCAGGGGAATACAAGCCTTCCCCTTGAGATTCAATCGCATCGGCATAAATCTCCCTGACAACAAAATGATCAGTTTTTGTAAGGGGTCTTAAGCGGCGACAAATCACAAGAGCCTGCCATTTAGATCAATGGCGTCAAGTCTCTATGGGATCGTGACATTCATCCTGACTCATTCCCAATTGCGCCGACCACAGATTCCCATCTTTCTCTGTGCCTTTGTCACTCTGTTGAACGATCGCCTAGGTGAAACCCTCTTACTGCCATTACTTCCATACCTCCCAGGACGCTTCACAGACAGCGGCACAATTCTGGGGCTACTGGGAGGTACTTATGCATTGGCTCAATTCGTCGTGGCTCCCCTAATTGGCGCTCTCAGTGATCGCTTTGGCCGCAAACCAGTTTTAACCGCTTGCGTTGCTGGCTCAGTAGTAGGCCTTGGCTTATTCGCTATCACAATATGGATTGATTGGAACATACTTCCAGCCGCTTGGATCGGCATTGTTCCCCTGATCCTTCTCTTCTCAGCAAGAATCATCGATGGCGTTAGCGGTGGCACAGCAAGTAGCGCCACCGCAGTGCTTGCCGACATCTCAACACCTGAGAACCGAGCAAAGGCATTCGGCCTTATTGGCGTTGCATTCGGCCTCGGGTTCATCTTGGGCCCTTATATCGGTGGCCGCTTAGCAGAGGTCAATATCGCTCTACCCGGTATAGCCGCCACAGCCTTCGCAGTCGCGAACCTGCTCCTTGTGATCTATATCCTTCCCGAAACACACCCGCCAGCAGCTCGCAATTCCCTACCAAGCAAAAGACAACTCAACCCGATCACCCAGCTAGCTCAGATCTTTGCCAATCCACTAGTAAGCCGCCTTTGTTTCGCCTTCTTCCTGTTCTTCATGGCATTCAACGGTTTCACAGCTGTGCTGGTGCTTTACCTGAAGCAAGCCTTCTCATGGACAGTCAGTTTGGCAGGCCTGACCTTTGCAGTTGTAGGCGTGATCGCAATGGTGGTTCAAGGGCTGCTAATCGGTCCACTGGTCAAATCCTTCGGCGAATGGCGGCTCACCATTGCTGGCATTGGCTTCGTCATTGCAGGCTGTCTGCTATTGCCCATGGCCACTCAGCAGAATTCGATTTCTGTTGTATTCACTGCCGTATCGGTACTAGCCCTTGGCACAGGTCTAGTCGTGCCATGCTTGAGAGCGCTTGTCTCCAGACGCCTCGACAACGCTGGCCAAGGGGCAGTGCTCGGTAGCCTTCAAGGTCTTCAGAGTCTAGGGACCTTCCTTGGTGCAGCCGCCGCAGGATTCGCCTACGACCAAATAGGCACTCGCAGTCCCTTCTGGCTGGCCAGCCTCGTACTAGTGGGAGTGATTGCCCTTGTTGCAGGAGGCCTGCCTGCAAGCACAAGGAACACAACAATCAAACAATCATGATTGCTACTTTGCCTGGATAGTGGATGAACAAACTGGCCTTCAATGAGTAATCCAGCGGTAGCTTCGGAGCACTACATCAACCGCGAGCTCAGCTGGATCGCCTTCAACGAAAGGGTCCTTGCTCAGGCACTGGATACGCGCACCCCGCTGCTGGAACAAGCCAAGTTCAGTGCCATCTTCAGCAACAACCTCGACGAATTCTTCATGGTTCGCGTGGCCTCCCTAAAAGCGCAAGTGGAAGCCGGCATTACCAAAACCAGCGCAGATGGTCTAACCCCTATTCAGCAGCTCCTCACGATCCGAGATCACCTTGTTCCTCTCATCGAGCAACAACAAGATCACTACCGTAAACACCTCAAAAACCAGCTAGTCGAGCAAGGTGTTCACCTACTCGACTACGAGCAACTCAATCAAAAAGAACGCCTCTGGGTTGACAATTATTTCCAGACAGCCATTTTCCCGGTGCTGACACCACTAGCCGTGGATCAAGCCCATCCCTTCCCTTTCGTTAGCAATCTCAGCCTCAACATTGCGACCCTGATCCTCGATCCGGAAACAGGCCAACAACAATTCGCCCGGGTCAAGATTCCACAAAAAACGATGCCTCGTTTTGTCGAGATACCTCCTGATCTAAGTGGCATCAATCCCAAGCCGGTTCACACAGCAGTTCCATTGGAGCAAGTGGTGGCCTTCAACCTCAAATTGCTCTTCCCCGGAATGAAGATTGAAGAGCACTACTTCTTCCGAGTCACCCGCGATGCCGACCTTGAACTCAGGGACCTAGAAGCCGACGATCTCATGAGCGCCATGGAACAGGGCCTTCACAAGCGGCGGATGGGCGGAGAAGTGGTGAGACTCGAAGTGACAAACGAAATGCCCCAGAGAGTCGTTGAGATGCTGATTGAAGGTATGGCTGTTGAAGAAAACGACCTTTATCGCATCGAGGGACTACTAGGCCTCGATGATCTATTCGGTCTCATGCGTTTGCCCCTGGAGCAACTCAAAGACCAACCCCACATTGGCCTGACCGCCAAAGTTCTATCCCGAAGCCAGCGCAGAATGCTTGAAGACGAATCAATCAAAGAAGAAGAATTCAAAAGCATCTTCTCGGTGATTCGCCGCAAAGACATTCTCCTTCACCACCCATACGAACTGTTCGCGACCTCTGTAGAGGAATTCATCAATCAAGCAGCAGACGATCCCCTCGTCATGGGAATCAAGATCACGCTCTATCGGACATCCAAGGATTCCCCAATCATTGCGGCCCTGATCCGTGCAGCCGAACACGGTAAGCAGGTCATGGCTCTGGTTGAACTCAAGGCACGCTTCGATGAAGGCAACAATATTCAATGGGCCCGTCATCTAGAGCGATCGGGCGTTCACGTTGTCTATGGCGTTTTAGGACTAAAAACACACACAAAAACCATCTTGGTCGTTCGCAAAGAAAAAGAGCGCCTACGCAGCTACGTGCACATCGGCACAGGTAACTACAACTCGAAGACATCACGTCTCTACACCGACCTTGGCCTGCTCTCTGCACGACCGGAACTCAGCCAAGATCTAGTTGAACTATTTAATTATCTCACTGGCTTTTCAAAGCAACAAAGATTCCGTCGACTTCTGGTGGCGCCTGTCACCCTACGCAAGGGGATGGAATCACTGATCCTCCGCGAAATCGAACACGCCCGCGAAGGTAGAGGCGGACACATCCGCGCCAAGATGAATGCTCTGGTAGATCCAGCCATCATTAGCCTGCTCTACGAAGCTTCCCAAGTTGGAGTTCGCATTGAACTGATCATCCGCGGTATGTGCTGTCTCTACCCAGGGCGAAAAGGGTTCAGCGAAAACATCAGCGTGATCAGCATCATCGGCAGGTTCCTGGAACACTCCCGTATCTTCTGGTTTGCCAATGACAACAACCCAGAGGTTTATATCGGCAGCGCAGACTTGATGCCTCGAAACTTAGACAGACGCGTGGAAGCCGTTACTCCAATTGAAGAACCAGAGCAAAAGGAACACCTAGAGCGACTGCTGAACCTCTACCTAAACGACAACCGGGAAGCCTGGGATATGCAGAGCGATGGCAGCTTTTTACAGCGCCAACCCAAGCCCAATAGTGAAGAACATCGTGCACAGCAACAGCTGATCAACCTCTGGCAACAAGGCATCCCTGCAGGGTGAAACTCCGTGCCTCACGAGACCATAACTGTAAGAAAGTGCTCTTTGCTACCTAAAAAGGAATGATCAGCATGCAAAACAGTTTTTTTACTTAGAAGCGACCAATCAACTGATCACTCGCATGGGCTAACAAAAACTTTTTGCTTCAACCAAGTTTCTAAGCTCTGTGAGTGCTACATTCCGCGCAAATCTAATTTAGGAGGCCAGGGTGATGGGGATCCCTCTGGAATCTGCGAAGGGTGCTTCACTCACGCCTTCGTCAGAAGTTGTATTACCGTCTACATCTAAGCAACCTTCAGAAAAAGCGAATCGAGCTGGCCGTAACGGGCAGACATCCCGTAACCAAAATCGCCAAGGTGGTCGTTTGGGTACTGATGCGATCGGGTTCTACCTGAGCAGCATCGGACGCGTCCCTTTGCTGACCGCAGCTGAGGAAATTGAGCTGGCACACCATGTGCAAGCGATGAAGGAATTGCTGGAGTTACCAGAGCAAGACCACACTCCACGACAACGCCACAAAATTCGCATGGGCAAACGCGCCCGTGACCGCATGATGTCAGCCAACCTCCGGCTCGTGGTTAGCGTTGCCAAAAAATATCAGAATCAGGGCCTTGAACTCCTTGACCTAGTCCAAGAAGGAGCCATTGGTCTCGAACGTGCTGTCGACAAGTTCGATCCAGCCATGGGTTATAAGTTCTCCACCTACGCCTATTGGTGGATTCGTCAAGGGATGACCAGGGCCATCGACAACAGCGCCCGCACCATCCGTCTACCCATTCACATCAGCGAAAAACTCTCCAAGATGCGACGCATCTCAAGAGAGCTTTCCCATCGTTTCGGCCGTCAACCAAATCGATTGGAGTTAGCCCATGCCATGGGCATTCAACCCCAAGACCTTGAGGATCTCATCGCTCAAAGCGCTCCTTGCGCATCCCTCGATGCCCATGCCCGCGGAGAAGAAGACCGCAGCACCCTAGGTGAACTGATACCCGACCCCAATGGGGCCGAACCAATGGAAGGCCTAGATCGCAGCATCCAAAAGGAACACCTAGGAGGTTGGCTATCTCAGCTCAATGAACGTGAACAGAAAATCCTGCGCTTGCGCTTCGGTCTAGATGGTGAAGAACCACTGACCCTCGCTGAAATCGGTCGGCAAATCAGCGTCTCACGAGAACGCGTACGACAGTTGGAGGCCAAAGCCATTCTCAAGCTACGGATGATGACCAACCATCAACAAGCTGCATGAGTTAAGTCTTGGGGTATATCAACTCTCTGGTTGCCATTGCATGCTGGATAGCTTTTGTGCTTTCAGCTGCTGTGGTTTGCAGGGTCCGCTGGCCTAACCAACGAGAACTAAGTCGCAAGATCGTTCACATCGGTACTGGCCCAGTGATCCCTTTAGCCTGGTGGCTCGGGATCCCATCGGATTGGGCGATTCCAATGGCAATCCTCATTACCATTGTGATCCTCATCAACCACCGCTGGCGCTTACTACCAGCTATTGAAGACGTCAATCGACACAGCTACGGCACAGTGGCATACGCTCTAACAATCACCCTGTTGCTGATTTTCTTCTGGCCAGAAAATGCTGCAGCGGTCTGCTCCGGAGTGCTTGTGATGGCTTTCGGCGATGGGTTAGCTGGCCTCATCGGTCGCAAAGTACGCTCACCCAATTGGTTGATATGGGGTCAACGCAAATCAATCGCAGGCACTCTTACCATGGCTGTGATAACCCTAATCATTCTGTTCACTCTAAGCCTGCTCATTGACGCTAACTTCCATCCCCTACGCATCTTCGCCGTCACAGGCCTTGCCGTTGGACTAGAGCAACTAAGTCGCTGGGGTATCGACAACCTCACTGTGCCAATGGGAGTCGCAGTCGCCTGGTCATGGATGACAGCGATCTAAAAACTCTTCAAGTTATTGGTGACAACGTCACTGAAGCCACTGCAGCCGCCAAATCCTCAAGGAGAGTTGCCGTTGTCTCTATATCGATACAAGCATCCGTAATGCTTTGACCATAGACAAGAGTAGAGAGGTCTTCAGGCAATTTCTGATTGCCCTCGACAAGATGACTTTCCAACATCACACCCATGAGGTGGGTTGATCCTTGGCGTACCTGAGTAGCAACAGCCTGCAGCACCTCTGACTGTCGCCGAAAATCTTTATTCGAATTGTCATGGCTGCAATCCACCATCAACCGATCAGCCAAGCCAGCCTTCATTAATTCTTTTGCAACCCCTTCCACCGCTTCGGGATGGTAATTGGTGCAGCCATTACCTCCCCGCAACACGAGATGGCCATCAGGGTTTCCAGTTGTATGCACAATCGAAGCCTGACCCTGCCGATTGATCCCTAGAAAATGATGCGGTCTAGATGCTGCCTGCATCGCATGGATAGCAATCTTGGCACTGCCATCGGTACCGTTTTTGTAACCAACGGGCATTGACAATCCAGAAGCCATCTCCCGATGGGTCTGACTCTCAGTGGTTCTGGCTCCAATCGCCGTCCAACTGATCAAATCAGCGATGTATTGAGGAACAACCGGATCCAGCAATTCAGTGGCCGTGGGCATACCCTCGCGGGCAAGATCGAGCAACAACGACCGCGCACGCCTCAAGCCAGTGTTGATGTCATATGAACCATCGAGATGGGGATCATTGATGAGACCTTTCCAGCCAACGGTGGTGCGAGGTTTTTCGAAATAGACCCGCAAAACCACCTCCAACTGGGCGGCATATCGCTGTCGCAATGGCTCCAACTGACGGGCATAGTCCCTTGCAGAGGCAATGTCATGAACCGAGCAGGGGCCAACAATCACCAGCAAGCGGGGATCCTCACCACGCAGAATTGCCTGGATGCGCCTACGAGTATCTGCAACGGTTTTGAGAGCCACTACATCGAGGGGCAGCTCCTGATGAAGCAAGACGGGTGACACCAAAGGCCGGGTATCCACCACATGCAAGTCGGAGGTGGTGGTCATTTCGCCAGAATTCATGACAACCCAGGCTAGGAAACCACCAAGGTGGCAGCATCCGGTAATTGCATTTCAATATCGATCTCCTTCCAGGAGGGATCGACGGCAAATAACAATAGAAGGGCCATTACCGCTGCCGAGGAATCACCCAAATGCTGAGTGCTTATCGCCAGCTCGCCGCCGAACGTGACGCCCAGGGCATCCCCCCCCTGCCCCTCACTGCCGAACAAACCCAAGCACTCACCTTAGTTTTACAAAATCCACCAGCAGGAGATAGCTCTGAATTGCTGTACCTGTTGCGTGAACGCATCCCTCCAGGCGTAGATGAAGCTGCCTACGTGAAGGCAACCTGGCTGAGTGCTATCGCCCAGGGAAACAGCAAGAGCCCACTCATTACTCCTTTAGAAGCCACAAAACTGCTAGGCACGATGATTGGGGGGTACAACGTTGCAGCTCTGATTGAGCTGCTTCAACACAATGACCACGAGCTAGCTGAATGCGCCGCTAAAGGCCTGAGTCGCACCCTGCTCGTCTACGACGCTGTCCATGACGTTATCGAACTAGCTGAAACCAATCGCTTCGCCAAACAAGTTGTAGAAAGCTGGGCCGCCGCTGAATGGTTCACCTCCAAACCAGTCTTAGCCAAAGAGATCACAGTCACCGTCTTCAAAGTTGATGGTGAAACCAATACCGACGATCTATCCCCAGCCACCCATGCCACCACACGACCAGACATCCCCCTGCATGCTCTGGCCATGCTGGAAACACGGGATCCCAATGCCCTTGCCAAGATCATCAGCCTGAAGGCAAAAGGCCATCCCATTGCCTACGTGGGCGATGTGGTGGGTACGGGCAGTTCTCGCAAATCAGCAATCAATTCGGTGCTTTGGCACATAGGCGCCGATATCCCTTACGTACCCAACAAGCGATCCGGCGGCGTCATCCTTGGCGGCAAAATCGCTCCCATTTTCTTCAACACAGCGGAAGACTCCGGCGCCCTACCAATCGAATGTGATGTCAGTCAACTGCAAAGTGGCGATGTGATCACCATCCGTCCACATGCCGGCACCATCGAACGGGCCTTCGGAGAAGCTAAAGCAGGCGAAATCGTGGCTCACTTCAAGCTCAAACCAATCACCATCAGCGACGAAGTGCGAGCGGGTGGGCGTATCTCCCTACTGATCGGCAGAGCACTAACCGACAAAGTGCGTTCTCAATTTGGACTGACAACATCCGATCTATTCGTCCGCCCAGGAGACACTCCTGAAACGGGCAAGGGGTATACCCAGGCCCAAAAAATCGTTGGTCTTGCTTGTGGTCTCGAAGGAATACGTCCTGGGACAAGTTGCGAACCGCTGATGACAACTGTAGGCAGCCAAGACACAACTGGACCAATGACCCGGGACGAAATGAAGGAGCTCGCCTGCCTGGGATTTGCAGCAGATCTAGTCATGCAAAGCTTCTGCCACACCGCTGCCTACCCGAAGCCTGTAGATCTACAAACCCAGAAAGAACTTCCCGATTTCTTCGCCCAGCGTGGTGGAGTAGCACTTCATCCAGGCGATGGGATCATCCACAGCTGGCTGAACCGCATGCTTCTGCCAGACACAGTGGGAACAGGCGGCGATAGCCACACTCGTTTCCCCTTAGGCATTTCTTTCCCCGGAGGTTCTGGCGTGGTGGCTTTTGCTGCAGCTATCGGTGCCATGCCCCTAGACATGCCGGAATCTGTACTGGTTCGTTTCAGCGGCTCACTGCAGAGCGGCATCACACTGCGTGACGTCGTCAATGCCATCCCCTTGGTCGCGATTCAAGAAGGTCTACTCAGCGTAGAAAAAGCCAACAAACTCAATGTCTTTAACGGCAAAATCATGGAAATCGAAGGATTACCTGATCTGAAGCTGGAGCAAGCCTTTGAACTAACCGATGCCACTGCTGAACGTTCCTGCGCTGGCTGCACGATCAAACTCTCTGAATCAACGGTTGCTGAATACCTTCGCAGCAATATTGCATTGCTAAAAAACATGATTGCCCGCGGTTATCAGGATGCTCGCACCCTGGCAAGACGTATCAAAGCCATGGAAGCTTGGCTGGCAAAGCCAGAATTGATTAGCGCTGATCAAAACGCAGAGTATGCCGAAATCATAAATATCAACCTCGACGAACTCAAAGAACCCGTACTGGCCTGTCCCAACGATCCCGACAATGTAAAACTACTCAGTGAGGTTGCAAACAATCCAGTGCAGGAAGTCTTTATCGGCTCCTGTATGACCAACATCGGCCACTACAGAGCTGCCGCAAAAATTCTTGAAGGGTCTGGAACCAGCAAAGCTCGCCTATGGGTTTGCCCACCAACAAGAATGGATGAAGCCATGCTTCAAGAAGAGGGTTACTACAAAATCTTCGAAGCTGCAGGGAGCCGCATGGAAATGCCTGGTTGTTCATTATGTATGGGCAATCAAGCACGCGTGGAAGACAACACAACCGTTTTCTCCACAAGCACTCGAAACTTCAACAATCGACTAGGCCAAGGAGCCCAGGTCTATTTAGGCAGTGCTGAGTTGGCAGCAGTATGTGCCTTATTAGGCAGAATCCCTACACCAAAAGAATACCTTTCGATCGCTACAGAAAAAATTGACCCCCTCTCATCTGAGCTTTATCGCTATCTAAATTTCAACCAGATTGATGGCTTTGTAGATCAAGGACGCGTGGTAAGTAACGACATACAAGCAGAAGTTCTTGCAGAGTTTTCACCCACCAATGGCCATGCCGAATGATCTAAACCAGCAACAAAATCTGATGCAGTCCAGTCGCAGCATCCGCAAACTCTTAGAACAGCGCTGGTTTGTGGTTGTGCTGGCTCTGATGCTTACGGGCCTTGGAGCGGCCCTCACAGGAGTGCTTTTCAAAGCTGGTATCTATAGCCTCGCCAAGTGGCGATTCAAGCTTCTTGAGCTTCTTCCGCCATGGATCGTCCTACCAGCCCTTGGTGCCACAGGAGGCTTGGTTTCTGGGTTGCTTGTTTCCCGTCTAGCCCCCTCTGCGAGCGGTTCAGGGGTGAGCCACATCATGGCATTTTTACGCCATCGATCCGTACCAATGGGATTGAGGGTTGGGATGGTCAAGCTAGTCGCAGGAGTTATAGCCATCGGCAGTGGTTTTCCACTTGGTCCAGAAGGACCAGCAGTGCAAATGGGAGGCTCTGTCGCTTGGAAATTTGCTCAATGGTTAAAGGCACCAATCGCCTTTCGCCGAGTCATTGTCGCTGCTGGAGGTGGGGCAGGTCTAGCCGCTATTTTCAGTGCGCCAATTGGAGGCTTTGTTTATGTCATTGAAGAGCTACTTCATTCTGCAAAACCTGCAGTCTTGCTGCTGGTGGTTGTCACCACCTTCTGGGCTGATACTTGGGCCGATGTGTTCGGATTTCTAGGGCTAAGTCCATCAGCTGGAAGTCTTAGCAAAGGCGTGGGCTTTCAACTGGAACGTGAATACACACCCCTAGTGCACTTTCTACCAATCGACCTGGGCTACCTAATCGCCCTTGGTTTGGTCACTGGAGTCTTGGCGGAGTTTTACTGCCGCTACGTCCTAGCGATGCAACGCAAAGGTAAAAACTGGTTCGGCAATCGACTCGTTTTAAGGATGGTGCTCAGTGGTGGTGTACTCGGAGGGGTTTATGCAGCTCTTCCTGAGAGCTTTAGGAATTTGGATAACCTCCAAGATCTGGTCGGTGGAGGAGAAGCTGGTCCTCTGATGGCTCTGAGCACCTTCGTCGTGCTGTTTTTCACTACCGGGCTCGCAGCTGCCTCAGGAGCTCCAGGAGGCTTATTTGTCCCGATGCTGACCCTAGGAGGAGCAATCGGCCTGGCCTGTGGAGACTGGGCAGAAATGCTCACTGGCCATGCACCCAGTACCTTCATTTTTGCAGGCATGGGAGCGTTCGTAGCCAGCTGCTCACGCACACCGATCACAGCCATGTTTTTGGCCTTCGCACTAACAAAAGATTTACTAATCCTCAAACCAATACTAGTTGCATGCCTATCGAGCTTTCTCGTCGCTCGCCTCTTTAATGAACACTCAATCTATGAAAGACAAATCAAAATGGAATACAAAGAGTAACCAATCGAAAGAAGCAATCTGCTACTTATAATATCTAAATAAACTGGATAATTTACAGACAGCCAAAATCCATCCTCTAGAAAAATTTTACAAAGAGAATCAAAACAACCCATATTATTTGAATTCTCATAATCTGCATAACAAGACTCGTAAATATCCGCTCCTGAGCTCAAGACGTCAGCCAATATTGCCATTAAATATCACAATAACCTAGATCCCTAAAAGGCAGGTAGTCATCTAAATTCTTACTCCATCAATATAAAGTGAAGCAAGGAATTCGCTAAAGACAGCTGGCAGATCAAAACATATAATCAAACAAGATCAATCAACCCAATGATGAAGGGCTGATTCCTTAACCATTGATTTATTGACGTACATCAGATGATTTCGCACCCGATACCGATTACCTCTGCATGATGAACTGATGTTGCCAAGGTTGACCTCCTGAACAAGGAAACGCTCCTATTCACCCCCGCCGTTCCCGAACCTGGAGCGCTCCGAGCCGTGCTGGCGTTCCCAAGCACATACAGCATTGGGATTACCAGCCTGGGATATCAAGTTATCTGGGCCACCCTCGCTAAACGTGAAGACATCGATGTAAGGCGGTTATTTACCGATCAAGGGGACATCCCCCATCGCACATGCGACCTGTTCGGACTCTCCCTGAGCTGGGAACTGGATGGTCCGGTATTACTGGATCTACTTGAGCAACAACGCATCCCGCTATGGAGTCATCAACGCGGAGAAAACAACCCGATTGTTTTTGGTGGTGGTCCTGTACTCACAGCTAACCCCGAACCCCTAGCTCCATTTTTCGATGTGGTGTTGTTGGGAGACGGGGAAGAACTTTTGCCAGCCTTCATCGATACGCTCCAACAAGTGAAACAGTTGCCACGAACTGATCGCCTGCGAGCTCTGGCAAAGATTCCAGGTGTCTATGTACCAAGGTTCTATGAACCCATCTACGACGCTGACGACACCCTGCTGACAGTAAAGCCCAGCGAATCCGACTTACCCCCCTCAATCGCGAAGCAAACCTGGCGCGGCAACACCCTCACTCATTCCACAGTGATCACGCCAGATGCTGCCTGGCCAAACATCCATATGGTTGAGGTGGTGCGCAGCTGCCCAGAACTTTGCCGATTCTGTCTTGCAAGCTATCTCACACTGCCCTTCCGCAGTCCATCCTTAGACGATGGACTCATCCCTGCCATTGAGAAAGGACTCACCGCCACCAAGAGACTTGGACTACTAGGCGCCTCTGTTACCCAACACCCTCAATTTGGTGAGCTACTGCAATGGTTAGACAAAGATCGCTTCAACGACATCCGCCTCAGCGTTAGCTCTGTACGGGCAGCCACAGTGAACTCAGAATTGACCAGGATCCTGAACCGCCGCGGCAGTAAATCACTCACAATTGCCATCGAAAGCGGCAGCGAGCGCATTCGCGCAATGATCAATAAAAAGCTTGCTCAAGAAGAAATTTTTGCGGCTGCCAAATATGCGTTTGAAGGCGGCCTCAGGGGCCTGAAGCTCTACGGCATGGTTGGACTGCCTACCGAAGAAGACTCCGATATAGACGACACGAGCAATCTGTTACTGAACCTCAAAAAAACAACCCCAGGCTTACGCCTCACTCTGGGAGTCAGCACCTTTGTCCCTAAGGCTCATACTCCCTTTCAATGGCACGGGATCAACCGTAAGGCGGAGAAACGACTCAAACAACTAGCAAAACAACTGAAACCAAAAGGCATTGAGGTGCGACCAGAAAGCTTCGGATGGAGCACGATCCAGGCTCTGCTGTCACGCAGTGACCGACGCCTCGCCCCTGTGATTGCATCTGTCCGGGGCTCACACAACAAACTAGGCAGCTGGAAAAAGGCTTACAAAGCAGCACGTGAAGGGGATCTCAGTACAACGACTGAACAAGCCACACCACTACCCCGCCCACCCGCCTGGGAAGAAGTGGTGCATGAATCATGGGAGCCATCACGAACACTTCCCTGGACCCATCTAGAAGGGCCCCTCAACCAAAAGCAACTCATCGAACATCATCATCAAGCCCTAAACGAGCATGTTGGAGTGACTGCTGGGGAAGAATGATGCAACGCAATCCAGCCAAAAGAATCCAGCCGGCAATGTTGAGCCGACTGTCAAAGAAAGGCATATCAGTAGCGTGCATCACCACCAGGATCAAACTTGCTGTCCACCAAGCACGGTCAAAGACCGTGCTACTCAAACCTCGGCTTATCAAGACTCCACCAGTCAACACACCACGTCGCAAGACTGTGATCAAGAGGGCTAAAACAGTCCCCACCACTAGCAGAGCCACGGGTATCCCATGGCTCACAGCAAGTTCAAGAGGAAGGTTATGGGCATGGCCATGCCACTGACCAGTCCGCAGCGGATAGAGCACTGAAAAAGCAGCAGCCCCCCAACCCAGCCAAGGACGAGAATCAATGAACTGCAGAGCCACCCCCCACTGGCTCATGCGAGTTGACATCAACTCACGATCTTGGATATAGCGCATGTCATTAAGACGCGCCCAAATACCCTCAGGCACAAACGTGCGTGCCCACTGCTGCAAACCTGAAGGACTGCCTGGTAATGCTGCAAGGGTCACTGGTATCAGCGCTAACACGATCAACGGCAACAACCAGGGCCACCTGGCGGGCCCAAAAACAAAGGGAATCGCCAACATCAACCCTCCCCAAGCATTTCGTGAGTCGGTGAGAACCAATGCAGCCACAACAGCAATAGCGACCCCCAAAGCCACACTGCGTTGAAAACGACTGAGGGCAGGCTGAAGCAGAGCTGCAAAACAGAATGGCCAAACCAAGGCCAACCAGGCTCCAGCAATATTTGCGTAATCAAATAGACCAGATAAACGGCCAGTAGGCTCCCCCCCTGGAGCCATGAACCAGACGATTAAGCCACCGAACAATTGCCATGGCCCCTGCCATCCCCACCAGAGCTGTCCGAGACCGGTAATCACCACAGGCAAAGTGCCAGCGACAAGCCAAAGGGCACAACGTCGTCGGGCTTCATCACTAACTAAATAAGGCTGAAAAGCCCAAAAAGCCCAAAAGAAAGGCAACCAATTCCCCAGACCAACCCAAGCACGTCCACCCGAATAGGCCTGCACGCAACCAACCAGCATCAACAGTGCGGCAATCAGCAAAGGCCAATTCCAGGGATCGCGCCAAAACGGTTGCTGTCGCTGACAACTACCAAGCACCAGGGCCGTAAGCAGCAACAGGCCTGCCAACAATGCACTGGAAGGCAACAAAAAAAGCCCCCACTGGAAAGCAAGCCATCCAATGGAGGTCGCAGCAGCAGGGCGACATCGAGCCATCCAAGCCAACACCGTCATGCAAAAACAGCGGTTCTACCGCGATAGACCATCACCTGGCGACAAAGATGCAATCTCAAGGCCCTTGCCAAAGCGAGACGTTCCGTATCACGTCCTTTACGAATCAAATCTTCCACCTCATCACGATGGTTTACATGCTCGATGGTCTGCTCAATAATCGGCCCGTCATCCAGATCTTCAGTGACGTAATGGGCGGTAGCCCCAATCACTTTCACCCCTCGATCCCAGGCCCTGTGATAGGGCTGTGCCCCCTTAAAAGCCGGCAGGAAAGAATGGTGAATATTAATCACGGTGGGGAAACGCTCTAGAAAAGCACCACTAAGCACCTGCATGTACTTGGCCAACACAACCAGCTCAATCCGATGCTCAGCCAACAAATCCAGCATGGTGTGTTCCGCCTCAGGCTTGCTGGCAGGCGTCATAGGAACACACTCAAAACAAACACCAAACTCCCTGCATAAAGGCTCCAATTGAGAGTGGTTAGCAATCACAAGCGGCACCTGCATCGGCAACTCCCCACTGCGAGTGCGCCAAAGCAGATCCAACAGACAGTGACTCTGCTTGCTGGCGAAGATCGCCACCCGAGGGATCTCATCCGAAAAATGCAATTGAGCCTGACCCCCGAGGCGATCTGCCAAAGCATTCACAGCCGGTGCTATCGCCTCTCGAGGCAATCCGAAGCCCTCAATCCCAAATTCGATCCTGCTCAGAAACAGGCCAGCCCCAACATCCGTATGGTGATCAGCATGAAGAATATTGCCTCCATTAACAGCCACCCATCCCGACAACTCACTCACCAAAGCAGGCCGATCTGGGCAGATGAGCTGCAGAATCACACGAAGCTTGTAACCGTAGGGATTCCATACAGCACCAAGAGGGGAGCTCACTCAACCTGATTGCAAAAACTCATTCTGTCTTGACGAACGTCAGCACCAAGAACACCTCAAAGTGAGATGCATTGCTCGTCAATATCAAGAATGACTGCTTCCACCGTTGCAATCATTGGCGCCGGTGCGGTTGGCGCTGGCACAGCCTGGTATTTAGCCAAGCATGGCCACCAAGTGAGGCTGATTGATCCAAAACTGGATCAACCGATTAACAGATCAGGGACCCTACCGGGAACAACTGCTTCGCTAGGGGTACTCATGGGGCATGTTTTCAGGCGCAGCAGTGGACGAGCCTGGCGACTCCGACAACACAGCATGACCCTCTGGCCAGAGTGGGTTGCAGAACTGAGCAGTCAAGAGCATCCGCTCAAGCTCAACACGCCTCTGATTCAACTTGCGAGTAGCGAAGCAGAAGCCACCCTGATGAAGCAACTCGCAGAACAACGGCAACATCTCGGCCTTGAGCTGATCTCACCAAACTCGAATCCCTGCATGGGCCGATCATGGCCAAACACGCAACATGGGGGGCTGATCTCTCATCAAGACGGTTATCTAGACCCGATACTCCTACAAAAATGCCTACGGGCCGCCCTTCAAGAGCAAGGCGTACAACAAATCCAAGAACCAGTCGTCTCGCTGGAACGAAGTTCATCTGTCAAACAAAAACAGTGGCGCCTTCAACTTGCGGGAGGAACAAATTTGCACCAAGAGGCTGTCGTGATCTGTGCAGCACTGGGCAGCGAAGCCCTGCTGGAACCACTAGGCCACAGTCTTCCCATGACCCCTGTGCTTGGACAAGTGCTGGATCTAGAGCTGATCTCAGATCAGCACAATTGGAGCGGCTGGCCTGCCGTACTCGTGAGCCATGGCATCAACCTGATCCCCCACGGACCCAATCAGATCTGGATAGGTGCCACTCTCGAGCCAGGAGTGCAACCAATAGCGAGCCACCTAAAGGCCATGCAACACCTCGAGGGAGATGCCCCGGATTGGTTAGAGAGCGCGACTGTGAAAAACCAATGGCATGGATTGCGCGCTCGACCTGTCGAACGTCCAGCACCTCTTTTAGAAAAACTAGAGCCCGGGCTAATCGTGGCTACAGGCCATTACCGAAATGGCGTCTTGCTCGCCCCGGCCAGCGCTGCATGGGTCAAAGAGCAACTCACTCACGAGACAAGATCTTGACTTGACTCTTGATCAATTTTCAATCATCCAACAGCATCCAACAGCAAGGCATCCGGAGATAACCAGTTTGCTGCGTCAAAGAAATCTCGATGAGCCGGTAGACACACACTTGGATTGCCTTAATTCCTCGAAAAGCCAGTACCCATCTAAATTGATCAAGCTCCTAAAATGCGATTAAAATTACTCAATGCGTAAGAAGCTGCTGCTTGATAGATGGTGAGACTCCATGATGTTGAAGAAATAAAGCAAGGAGCGTTAATTCAGAGTTATCTCTTTGTCTCGGTGCCTGGCATAAAAATGTAACAACAGGCCAACAGGAACTACTGCCAGCAAACAAGCGAAAATGGTTCCAAGGGTTTCCATAAACTTTAGCGAATGGGATTTTCTATCCTGCAAGCTATAACACAGATCACTGCCTATAGACAGTGGATGCAACATTAACACGTTAAAAAGTTCATTAGAAGTTGCCATACAACAGGCTTTACCCACAAGTCTTTGACTCAGAGCATTCAGATTTACAGAGCTAACTGCTCTAAGAGAAAAACATAAGCAATTTAATCTCATCCTAATTTTTAAGACATTGCGCCTACATTGATAACAACTCATTATTGAACGAATGAGCCCTAAATCCAATCGTGATGAGGCTGCAAATACTAGAATTGAAGTTTCTAATTTCTGCAACTATATTCTCATAATACTTTGAAAGATTCACATCCTCCTCACGATCTAATGCCAAACATAAAATAATGACTCATTTAAGATTCTCTGACAATCCTCGACATCAAACGATTCGGAATTCGATTAAGGTTAACGTTTACCAAAAAGACCTGAGCCTCCTTTGCTTCATTAATTCCTAGATCAATAGGCTTTGTTTATTGATCGTTATGAAACAAAAGATGAAATCTCAAAGGTTTTAAGGGAATTTAAAATCCTACGGGATCAAGCATGGTCACCTTGCAAAAATTGTGAGTAGATAGGTGCAAAATAAGAGTAACGAGGTACTCCACTCTTCAAGCACTGATCACAAGATTCAAGTGCTACCAGGCAATCATTGATATGCTAAAGAACAAGCAGCAAAAAAGATTAAATCAATCAAATCTAGCGGCACATGAGTAGAAATATCCTCTTCCTGCCATCAGGCATGTATTTGTGAGAGTATGCATATCTATCATTTTCGTCAAAATAATAGGGTGTCTCAATGTTGATACAGTTAGGCATATTAAGTCAATCAAACAAAAGATCAGTGGGCAGCAGGCCTGCAACCTCCAATAAGCTCTTTACGCATAGATCAACTCTTGGATGAAAGCAAAGCAGCTTTCGAAATGGATCATTTAATCCATATGATCCATTAACAATACCATCAATCAAATCAACCTATTTTGCAAATATTTGATCTTTAGCCTCTCCAGGCATAATACTTTCTCAAACCAGCCCATCCATAATTAGCATCTATTTACCAGTGCCAGTCAAATAAAAGCCTAAACGAGAGATCGCTATTCCAAAAGGTGGCTAATGCATGTAAGCAAGACTGCCAAGCATTCGGATTAATTTCAGCAGAGCAGAATCTCTGATCAAAAAAATCCAAGAAATCCTTTGTTTCTTGATGCAAACTTGACTAATTAAAGAATAAAAACCATTAAAAAATATATGGCATTCACATAACCACAGAAATACAAATGTTAGCAAGAAGAACTTAAAGCTTATTGCTAGCTATAGGGACAAAAGCAAATCAGTCTTGATAACATCAGCAATCAAACTATCCGATCACTTCGACTCAGTAAATTCTGCGTCGATCACATCATCACCGCTACTTGAATCTCCGGCATCAGTGCCAGCTGCTCCAGCATCAGCTCCGGATTCTGCAGCGGCGGCACCCGCCTGCTGATAAACAGAAGCGCCCAAGGTATAAAGCTCCTGCTGCAGTTCCTCCAATAGTGACTTCATCGCATCAAAGTCATCTTTCTCAATGGCAGCCTTAAGCTTGACGCGCTTATCTTCCACCTTTGCCTTTGAATCAGCATCAACCTTGTCAGCCAACTCTCCGAGTTGCTTTTCCGCCTGATAAACAAGAGTCTCAGCCTGGTTCTTAATGTCAATGCGCTCACGCTTTTCTTTATCAGCTGAAGCATTGGTCTCAGCATCCTTAACCATCTTCTCAACCTCATTTTCAGAGAGGGTTGAAGCACCAGTAATCGAAATGCTTTGCTCCTTACCGCTACCCTTATCCTTGGCATTAACACTAAGAATACCGTTAGCATCGATATCAAAAGTCACCTCAATCTGAGGAACACCACGAGGGGCAGGAGGAATTCCATCAAGACGGAATGTTCCCAAGCTCTTATTATCAGAGGCCATCTCACGTTCACCCTGAAGCACGTGAATCTCCACATTGGTTTGTCCATCAACCGCCGTGGAATACGTTTCCGACTTCTTCGTAGGAACAGTCGTATTACGCGTAATCATCTTGGTCATCACACCACCAAGAGTCTCCACACCCAAGGAGAGAGGAGTGACGTCAAGCAGCAAGATGTCCTTAACTTCACCAGCCAATACCCCGCCCTGTATGGCAGCGCCTACTGCAACAACCTCATCAGGATTGACAGTCTGATTGGGATCTTTACCCGTAACCCTCTTAACAAGTTCCTGGACTGCAGGCATGCGGCTGGAGCCGCCCACCATCACGATTTCGTCAAGTTCACCAGAAGAGAGTTTGGCGTCCTTAAGAGCCTGCTCCACAGGTACACGACAACGATCAATCAGCTTTGAAGCCAATTCCTCAAATTTGGCACGTGTCAGGGTTAGATCGAGATGCTTAGGCCCCTCAGAGGTAGCAGTAATAAATGGCAGGTTGATCTCACTTTGCGTAGCACTGGAAAGCTCGATCTTGGCTTTCTCTCCCGCCTCAGTGAGCCGCTGAAGAGCCTGCTTATCCTGACGCAGATCAATACCTTCATTGGCCTTAAAAGTTGCAGCCAGATGATCAACAATCACTTTGTCGAAATCATCTCCGCCTAGATGAGTGTCACCAGAGGTAGATAGAACCTCAAAAACACCATCACCTACCTCGAGCACAGAAACATCAAAGGTTCCACCACCCAGGTCAAACACCAGAATTCGCTCATTGCTCTTCTTATCGAGGCCATACGCCAACGCAGCCGCGGTTGGCTCGTTAATGATGCGTAGCACCTCTAAGCCAGCTATCTTGCCGGCGTCTTTGGTGGCCTGTCTCTGTGAATCATTAAAATAGGCAGGCACCGTGATCACGGCCTGGGTTACGTTCTCACCGAGATACTTACCAGCGTCCTCAGCTAACTTGCGCAACACCTGAGCACTCACTTCCTCAGGAGAAAACTGCTTATCAAGAACCGGGCACTTCAACCTCACATTAGAGCCAGACTTCTCAACCTCATAGCTCACTTCCTTCGATTCTTCGTTCACCTCATCAACCCGACGACCAACGAAGCGCTTCGCTGAATAAAAGGTGTTATCAGTGTTCATCACCGCTTGGCGCTTGGCGATCTGGCCAACCAATTGATCCTGATTTTTGGTATACGCGACCACGGAGGGAGTTGTTCTAAACCCTTCAGCGTTAGCAATCACGACGGGCTTGCCACCCTCCATTACGGCGACACAACTGTTCGTGGTTCCAAGGTCAATGCCAACAACCTTTCCCATTCGTGCCGACCTCCTAAAGATCTCTGTCTTGAACAGGTGCATCCTCGGCAGTGAGGCCACTTAGAGGCGAGGTGTGGTTCCCGAACAGCTCGCCCGGCAGGCTGGGCACAGAACCCGATCAAGCAATGGGAATGATTAGCGGCACAACCTCCCTAATAGGCCTGCTCGGCCAACCAGTGCACCATTCCCTCTCACCAGTGATGCAAAACGCAGCCCTCACTGCAATGAATCTCGACTGGTGCTACATGGCCATGCCCTGCGAAACCAACGATCTGGCCAATGTGCTCTGCGCTCTGCGTTCGATCAACTGCCTTGGCCTGAACATCACCATCCCCCACAAACAAGACGTGGCCAAAACCTGTCGAGAGCTCAGCCCACTAGCAAAACGACTTAAAGCCGTCAACACTCTGATCCCTCATGTCGACGGCGGCTGGACAGGCACCAACACAGACGTGGCCGGTTTTATTGCACCCCTTCAAGAAAGCAAGTGCGAGTGGCATGGGCGTCGTGCCGTCGTGCTCGGTTGCGGTGGTAGCGCCCGCGCAGTCGTTGCAGGTCTACAAGATTTAAAATTGGCTCAAATCATGGTGGTTGGCCGCCGATCTGATGCGCTGAAGAGATTTCTCGATGATCTCCAGCCCAACCCAGCCAGCTCCGAATCTGATTGCCAAGTGCTCTTGCAAGGAATTCTCCAACAGGACCCTGCTCTGGTTGAACAGCTAACCAAAGCCGATCTGGTGGTCAACACCACACCAGTAGGCATGTCCCAAAACCGTTCGGAAACATCAACTCCTAGAGCGCCAATGCCCCTGGGGAAGAACATTTGGCAAAACCTAAGCCCAAAGACAACTCTCTATGACCTGATTTACACACCAAAACCAACCGCCTGGCTGACCTTAGGAACTGAACATGGCTGCCATTGCATAGATGGCCTCGAAATGCTTGTTCAACAAGGCGCTGCCTCTCTAAGGCTCTGGAGCGGCAACAACCAGGTGCCTGTCGAAGAGATGAGAAAAGCTGCTCTGGGCTGGCTCACGGTTTAGCGTCATAGCAGTGATCTGACCCCCATGCTGATCCCTATCTGGCAACGATTGCTGGGAGTGCTGATTTACATGCTCCCTTGGAGCGACACCATTCCATTTGGGCGAAGTTTATTTGTGCAATTTCCATTGCTTGAATTGCTTGCACTTCCAGCCCTACCCTTCATGATCCTGGAACAAGGGATCCCGTTCGGAAGTCTTCTAATATTTTTCTTGCTCTTTCTTGCCGTTGTAAGGAACCCTAAAGTTCCCTATTTTCTTCGCTTCAACACACTGCAAGCACTACTAGTAGACATTGTTGTCGTACTACTGGGCTATGCCTTCCAAATCCTTCTACAACCTCTTAGTGGTGCTTTCATGCTGCGCACGCTAACCAGCACTGTGCTGGTCGCAATGCTTGCCATCGTGATTTTCGCCCTCATCGAATGCCTAAGAGGACGTGAACCAGACCTGCCAGGTATCAGCCAAGCCGTTCGCATGCAGCTCTCCTAAAACAATGACCACAAAGAGATAGGCTGGTCGCTCCGTCGCTCACTGCCGTGAGCCTTTAAGTCCCTGTCGGAACACCTAATGAGTCAACAACCTTATTACGAAACCATGTACATCCTCAGGCCGGACATCCCGGAAGAGGAAGTCGAAACCCATGTCACCAAGTACCGCGAGATGGTGACTGAAGCTGGGGCAGAGGTCCTCGACAATCAAATGCGTGGCAAGCGACGCCTGGCCTATCCAATCTCAAATCACAAGGAAGGCATCTATGTGCAGCTAAGCCACAACGGCAATGGACAACAAGTGGCCGTGCTGGAAAAAGCCATGCGTCTCAGTGAAGACGTGATTCGCTACCTAACTGTGAAGCAGGAAGGTCCGCTACCTGCTCCCAGAATCGTCCCCGGGAGTGAGCCTGAGCCAGTAGAACAGCAGGAAGCCGCAGCCGTAGAAGCCTGATCAACACCATTGTTGAAAAAGCTGCTTGGCGTTACCTTTCTGCCATGCGCGTTGCCCATCAGGACCATCAAAGCCCTCTTCCAATTTGGAAGAAACAGGAAACACAACAAGAAAATAAAAAAATAACCAGACGTGATGCCATCCAACAATGGCGGAAATCAACAGGCAAGTTGCTGCTAACCAAGGCTGAGATCAGATCTAACTGCAAAGAAAATCCTTATGACCAACAAGATCTACTTAAAAGTCAAATCAAAGACCTTAAGGAGCAAGTCCAGGAATACGAAGCACTCCTAAAGGAACTCCCTGATATTTTCGAACGAAAATTTCAACAACGACTCATCCCCCTACTAGAGCGCTATCGCCTAATCACGCATACTCAAAACTCTGCTATTCAAACTGAGTCAATCATGCTTGAGGAGCCTCACACATTAAGAGTGCCTTCCCTGCTTCGCACAAGATGGCTTGGAGGCAGAGGATAATCTCCACAAGAAAACTAATCAAAAGATCACAACTTAGCCTCGCCGAGCTGCTGCCCAAAGGCGACTTGGAAGTCCCCAGATGTAGATAAATCCTTCAGCAGCCCTGTGGTCAAAGTTGTCCTCGCTGCCATAGGTAGCCATCTCAGATATATACAAGCTGTTGGTGTCAGAGCTCCGGCCAATCACCATGGCATTGCCTTTATGGAGACGAATCCGCACCAAGCCATTCACATAAATCTGAGTGCGATCCATGAATCCATCCAGAGCATCCTTCAAAGGGGAAAACCAAAGACCCTGATAGACCAGCTCAGCCCATTGCATCTCCAATTGACGCTTCATGCGCAACACATCCGCAGCAAGTGTCAAACTCTCCAATTCCTGATGAGCACGAATCAATAAAAGTAACCCTGGAGTTTCATAAATCTCCCGACTCTTGATACCAACCACCCGATTCTCAATGATGTCAAGGCGACCGAAACCATGCCGTCCAGCAAGACGATTCGCCTCCTTGATCAAACCCACCGAATCAAGTCGCACCCCATCAATAGCCACAGGATTACCAGCTTCAAAACTGATCTCAATGTCCTGAGCCTGAGAGGGTGCAGCGTCAATCGAGGAGGTCATGGCAAAGACCTCCTCGGGCGGAGCCACCATCGGATCTTCAAGAGGACCCGCTTCAATACTTCGACCCAAAAGATTCAGATCAATCGAATAAGGCGATTTCTTACTCACGGGGGCAGGGATCCCACAGCGTTCGCCATAGGCGATCGCCTCCTCTCTGCTCATGCTCCATTCCCGAGCGGGAGTTAGCACCTTGAGATCAGGTGCTAGTGCTGCAATGGCCAAATCAAAACGCACCTGATCGTTGCCTTTACCCGTACAGCCATGAGCAACCGCATCGGCCCCGACCTCCCTGGCAACCTCTACCAACTGACGAGCAATCAGGGGGCGAGCTAAAGCCGTAGACAGTGGATAACGACCTTCATAAAGAGCATTGGCACGAATCGCCGGCAAAGCAAACTGTTCTACAAAAGGCTCTATCAAATCTCCCACCAGAGACTGACTAGCACCAGCATCAAGAGCCTTAAGGCGGATGGGATCAAGCTCATCACCCTGACCTAAATCGGCAGCAAAGGTGATCACCTCGTCTACCCCCCATTCATGCTTGAGATATGGGATGCAAACGCTGGTATCAACACCACCGGAATAAGCAAGCACCACCTTCTTCGCACGCCCCATCAACTGGACTCCGAATCACAATTCAAAGATTCTCCCTTCCCGTTGACCAAAGACCCGGAATCAGCCGTAGGAAATCCCTCCCGCATGACCCAAATCCCGAGGCCAACCGCAGGAGCAAAGAGCAACAACGCCACCAGGAGGGGCCGAATTACAAAAGGCTCAGGATGCAACAGACCCCAAAACCGCAAGCCAAAGCTGAGTAGTAAGGCCAAGCCCCAGGCAAGAACCATCAAGATCAGCTTGGAAGAAAAAAACACCTGATCAAAGGAAGTCAATGAACTATGTTGGCTGATTGGTCTATGTCCTCACAAATGAGCGCCCTCGATACGATCAACCTGAGCGCACTCGACGGCATCAACCCTGCTCTTACGCGCTATAGAAGAACAGAACCTGCCCCAGTTTTGCCCCTACGCGAAGAACCAGATCTGCTGAGTTGGCTCGAAGCAAGTGGGAGGCTAGTCGCCGATGAAGAATCCACCTCACCAGAGGTCAGCACAGTAGAGGAAGAGGAGCTTTCGGCCTTGATGGGAGAGAAAGAAGATTACAAAGCCGACGACGAACAAACAGAAGAAAACTGGGAAGAATAGCCATTTTCTCAAACCGAAGAAGCCTGCTCACTTCATTACGCACCGCCAATCAAGCCCTGACGTGAGCAACTCTCCGAAGCCATTGGCTGATACGGATACACAAAGGTGGTGGACTAATGGGACAACGTCCGCAAGCTTGCTCGGGATCGTTATCTTTGCTGCAAGCTTCACATCAGACCGCTTCATAGCCAACAGTCTGCTCAGCTTGCCGTTGATGATTTCAACACTGATTTCAGTGCTGATCGCAAGCTGGGGCATCCCAAAGTTAAGGGCCCTAAAAATGGGGCAAGTGATTCGAGAAGACGGACCACAGACTCATCAGCGCAAATCTGGCACCCCAACCATGGGTGGGCTGCTAGTCGTTCCTGCTGGGGTCATCATCGGAAGTTTCGTCAGTGTTACTGACGAAAGCAGCGAGCAACTACTAGCTCTGGCATGCATCACCCTGGCTTACATGGTGATCGGTGGCTTCGACGACTGGTGCAGTCTCACGCGGGGAACCAACACTGGTCTTACCCCTCGAGGAAAACTTCTACTTCAAGCCGCAGCCGGCCTGATCTTTCTCACTTGGGCGGGCTGGCAAAACTGGATCGACTCCAGCATCGCCCTGCCCCTTGGCATGTCCATCCAGATGGGATTCATGATCTGGCCACTAGCACTGTTCGTGTTCCTAGCGGAAAGCAACGCCACCAATCTCACCGACGGACTCGATGGGCTAGCCAGTGGTTGCGGGGCACTTGTCTTCACTGGACTAGCAATTCAACTGATGCTCAGAGGCAATGATGGCGATCCTGTACTAGCAGGCTTCTGCATGGCAATGGCAGGGGCCTGGCTCGGTTTTCTGATGCACAACCGCAACCCAGCCCAGGTGTTCATGGGCGACACAGGCTCTCTAGCAATGGGGGCCGCCTTGAGTGGAGTCGCAATCCTCTCCAACAGCCTCTGGCCGCTATTGCTCATGGGTGGTGTTTTCTTGGCTGAATCCCTCTCTGTGATTATTCAGGTGTGGGTGTTCAAAGCCACAAAAGGGCCTAACGGCGTTGGACGACGCGTGTTCCGCATGGCCCCGCTTCACCACCACTTCGAACTGGGGGGTGCCGACGAGCAAATGGTGGTGCGAAGATTTTGGTCGATCACTGGCGGCTTAGTGCTGCTGGGTCTGCTATTACGCCCCACTGCATAAGTGCTCGCATGAGTTACTTCTATAAGAAATAAAGATGCACTTTTAAACTCACTTCTTGCAAGCAACTCGTATCAGTTCCAGAATATCAATACCGAAATGAAGGTCATGAAACTACAGGGCTGGAGCATCACTTCTTGGGCCACTGGCATGATCCTTCTGATGCTTACCATCTTTTTCGTTTTGAGCGGCTGGAGTGCCGAAACGATCAAAGCAGGCATTGATTACACCGGTAGAAGCTCTCTATTTCTCTTCTCCATTGCCTTTACCGCATCGAGTGTCTATTCCCTCTGGAAAACACCTTTTACGACCTGGACTCTTCACAACAGGCGCTACATCGGACTGAGCTTTGCAGCTTCACACTTCATTCACCTCAGCCTGATTGTGTTGATCTCTTTGAACTTCCCAGAACCTTTTCTCGAAGATCAATCAATGGGCCAGTGGATTTTCGGTGGTCTTGGTTATGTTTTTGTTTTCCTGATGGCCTTAACTTCCACTGATCGAGCCCAGCAATGGATGGGCATGAAAAATTGGAAGAGACTTCATTTGATTGGCAGCCACTGGCTTTGGACCGTCTTTCTGCTCACCTACGTTGAACACACACGTGAAGACCCAAAGTTCTACATCCCCTTCCTGGTGTACACATTGGCCTTGCTTCCTCTGAGGCTTGTCAAGCACACACCCACGAAGGCACCTCATGGTGCAGCATCCTTAACTCACTAAATCCAAGTCTTATCAAGATACCATTCATCAAAATATTTAAATGGCGGATGCCAGGATTCTAAAGCCACTTTAAAGACGACTTTAAGCCATCTTTTTGCTCCCACAAAATCAATGCAAAACAAAGGCAATTGTAATGTATTTGTAAAAAATGCTAGCGCAGAGTCACACAGCCTAGACAAACAACAATATTCAGGTCTTGGCTTTCAAAGCTTTAGCGACAATTACAGTTAGCATTTACTGGCTGATTTTATCGAAAATGCTCATGCTGAATTCAAAAATTGGCAAGATATTTACCAGCAAAATTTTAGTGTGACTTTCAATAGTCATTTGCATAGAAACAACTATGCGGTTGCTATCGATGCACTAGCCCATGCCAACTTCTCTTACTGTGATAGGGACAGCAGCATTGTCAAGCGCTTTGAGCAACATTCTGTTCGCAAGGCTTAAGTCCGCTATAGTTTTATATAAATAAAGGGAGTAGAGTCACTATGCAATGCCCGGCATGTGAGAAACAAACCACACATATTATCATTTGCGGAACAGAGCTTGATGTATGCCAAGGAGGCTGCGGTGGAATATGGTTTGATAATTATGAGTTAAATAAATTCGACGAGACACACGAAGAAGCTGGCCAACTTCTTGACATTGAAATGGATTCAAATGTCAAGTTAGATTTAGAAACAAGAAGGAATTGCCCCAAATGTGTTGATATTAAGCTCATGCGACATTACTTCAGCATCAAGAGAAAGGTGGTGGTCGATGAATGTGCGAACTGTGGTGGAATCTGGCTAGATGGTGGAGAATTAAATAAAGCAAGGGGCCTATATGCCTCTGAAGAAGACAAGAAAATCGCCACAGAAAACCTATACAATGAACTATTCCAGCGTGAGATAGGTAAGGAGAGTGAGCAGCTCTACACTAATAAAAACAAACAAATAAGAATGGGCAATATTTTGAAATTCATCCATTAAACTACGTCATAAAGCTTGTCAGACATGACACCAGCGCTAATATGATTATTATGCTTTCAAGCCAGCCTTGGCCTTTCCATCAGCACGTTAATGACCTGGTCAATAAACTCTATTCTTTGCAGAGTGCTCTGATCGAGAACTTCTCAAAACTAATGATGCTAGCTAAGCCATGGAGAAAGCTTGTTTAAATAATTCATGAAGAGCTTTATTTTTGTGGCAACCTTTTTATCGTTGCTTGTCTCCTCTTGCAATAAAGAAGCGGCAAACTTTCCGACAAGAAAAACAGATGAGTCAGCAAGGCGAAAAAATGTTCATAGCAAGAGAAGAAGTCCTGGTTCCAATCATGTTCATGACTTAAAGGAGATCACCAATGTTTCGGCATTGATCAACCGTCTGGTTTCTGCAGATAAAAGATGGAGGCCAAAGGTTATAACAATTGCAGATGGCTCAAAGCGCTATACATATCAAAAAAGACTTCATGAAGGAACCCTTACGTTGGAGGAGTTAAAGCAAAGAATCAAGAACCCCTCCAAATTTCAGGCGGAAAAAACTGCTATTGCTCAACTTATAAAAAAGTTGAGGTCACTTGGGATACCCATTTTTATCGGGGAAACACATTCTGTTCAAGCAGTAGGAACATGGAATCCGTCAAGCAATCGAATAATACTTCGACAAGTATTAGTTGACAATGGAACGCTAGATTTTCATGAAGCGCTAAGCCACGAAGCAATACATGTGGCCCAAAGTTGTGCGTCAGGTTCCATTAATAATAAACCGCGCCCCCTTGGACTGCCACTCAAATATTCCGTATCAATAGATGAAAAGGTTGCTCACCCTTTATACGCAATAAATTTCAAAGACAATTTGCAAATAGAGCGCGAAGCCTATTCCCATAGCAGAGAGCCTGGAAAAGCACGTAAGCTTCTTGATCATTACTGCAACTGATAAAAAAAATTTAGCTGATATCTAATCTTACGACCAGAAACCAACTCTGGTAAAATATTTATCCCTCTTTCTCACTCAACAAAACTATAAGAATCGCCTAATTTATCACCCCTAACTATTTACTTACTCTTCAGCAAGTAAACCATGAATATGTCATGACAATAGTCAGTGGTGATGTCGTGATCATTTCCTTTCACTCTTGCGATCTTGATAGATGACTTTTATGTTAGACAGCTGTTGGTTTAAGACTTGTAGTTTGACTTCAGCAGATTTTATTAATGATTTGGCACGCATTCTGAATTGAAAAATGAAGTTTGTCTTGTTCAGACGCCTGAGCGTGCGCAGCTGAATGATCAACTGACGTTGAGGAATGCTGTGGTTCTCGGCGAACCGCTGTTCCTGATAGGCCATCACGAGCTGCACAAGCTTTTGTTTGAATTCGCTTGAAAGTCCTTTGTTAGCCAGGCATGACTCAAGTGGTTCTCCCGCTTGGGGTGTGATCCCCAGCCTGAATAAGCAGTCGTCTAGTTCTTTGCGGAGCTTGTTTTTGTTTTGTGGTTGTAGCCAGCCCAGCACCACAAGAGCGACTGCCAGCAAAATGGCCACGCTTACCAGCAGTAGTGTTCCTTGCCAGCGGCTGGCATGGGCACCAAAAAGTTTGCGTAGCAATTCTTCCTGTTTGGCTTGGTCAAATTGCATCACCCATAAGTTCCAGTTCAAATCAAGGGTTTGCCATTGCCCTTGTAGCCAACGCATCCAGCCGGGGGCATTAAATAGCAGTCGTTGATCGGCATTGCTGCCTGCAGCAGCAAGACTGTTAAAAAGGTTTTGCTCAAGGCGACTTGGTACGACCCATCCTGTGGGATCTACGCGGATCCAGCCCCGCCCTGGTAGCCAGACTTCACTCCAGGCATGAGCATCAGCCTGGGTCACCTTCAGGTGACCGTTTTCATTGCCAAAATCTTGTATCCATTCTCCGCCCTGGTAGCCAATCACAACCCTGGCGGGGACATCTGCGGCCCGCATTAAGGCAGTAAAACCAGCAGCAAAATGCTCGCAGAATCCTTTCTTGTTTTCAAAGAGAAAGGTATCAAGGGCATCTCGATAGGGAAGAAGACCAGGCTTGAGTGTGTAGCGGAAGCCTTGAGCGAGAAACCAGCGCTTGGCTCTCTCCAGACGTTGTTCGGGTTCGGGCAATTGACTCCATTGATTGCCTAGAGCTTTTAAACGTGGGTTGCTGTTGTTGGGAAGATACTTGTCAGTCGGTCTGGAAGGCAGTTTGCGCCAGGGCTCTTTCGCATCAGGGCCCGCCGCTACCAGGCTGTAAACAATGCGGCTTTGCACTGGCATTGGTTGCCAAAGACCGCCGTTGTTGCTGCGACGAATCTCAGACGGCATGGGTAGACCACGGCCATTCCATGGCAACCAATGCAGGTTGTTGGCTTCTAGCAGCACCAGTTGTTGCGGTAGTAAGGCCTCCGAAGTTGGCGGTGTCGGTGAGGCCAGGCTCGGTTCTGCCTTGGAGATCGACCAGCGGCGACCATCGAACTCGTTCAGCGCCATCACTCGCCAATACCGCTGAGCAGGAGGAGGAGGAGCCATGCCTTTGAACTGCAGGCGCATAGCTGTGGAATTGTTTTGAACCAGGGAGGCAATTGAGCCTGGAACCAGTTGATCGCTAAGGCCTGTCTGATGAGCAGTTTGCAATTGCCATAGGGGCCCAATTCGCGGTGCAAGCAAAAACAAGGCCACCATCAGCGGCAGGCTGACGCTCACCAAAAGCAGCAGACTTTGTAGAAGTCCGCGGCCTTTTGCGGCACCAAGCTCCAGGCCCAGTAGAGACCCCACTGCCAGAAAAGCTGAGATCCCTTGCATCAGACTGGATCCCAACCCTTGGGCGAAAACACCAGCCATCCCAATGGCTAGTAACAGCAGCAGACCAGTGCGACGAATCGCCGCTGGCTGGAGAGCTTCCAGCAGCTTGAGACCGCTTAATAGCCAAAACAGGTTGGCGCAGCTGATCAGCAAACCGCTCATCGCACCGAGCGAAATCTGGGTTAGCCAGGCCATTCCCAAGCCAAACAGCAAACCATTGGGAAGCCAGCCCGGACGTTGAAGTAGAGGGGGGGACCACAATTTCAGAAAAATGAGTAACGGCAAGCTGATCAGCACCATCGGTTGGGCTTCACGCATGCTCAGCAATTGGAGCCATAACGTCGCCAATGATCCGCTTTGCAAATAAATGGCAAGGCGGATATTGCTCATGCCAAAGCCAGGGCTTGCAATGCAGCGTCGAGATGTTGCCGACCACGGCCATGGGGCAGGTTGCACCCTGGTAGTTCCATGGCAAAGGGCTGATCGCTTTGACAGAGCTTCATGACTCGATCCGTCAAGTGCTCAAGAGCTGTCTCGAAGGGCAACTGCGGATCTAGCTTGAGTACGCGTTGACTTGCGGCTGCGGCGCTGAAGCGTTTTGTCAGCCAGCCACGCCCTCCTGCAAGTTGTTTCCATGCAACCCGTTGGAGACCTTCTTCCGGTCGATGGGGGCTGAGGTCCTGGAAGTCGTCTGTGCCGTTGGCATGGTTTGTATGGCTCGTGGTTTGATGTTCTTGCTGCCATGGTCGCCACTGTTCGATGACCGGACCTGAAACAGCCTTGGGATAGATAAGTTGTTGTTGGGGTGGCAACCAGTAGCTCCAGCAGACGAAAAGGCCTAGTGGTGCCCTTGAGAAAATCTTGAGTCGACCAGGCGTTTGGAGGCCTCGCCGGCTTGGTTGCCAACATGGTTGTGCCAAGGAGATACCTATTGGCACCAATGGTTGCACCATTAAGGGTTGATGGCTGAATACAAGCCGCAGTCCATACCTCTCATGGCGGCTTTGAAGACAGATGGGATAAGGCACCAGTTCGCCTGCAAAGCCAGCATCAACTGCGGCAATGGAGAGCTCAAGTCCTTGCAGGTTGAACTGAGTGAGGAACATGCTTAACAGGAACAGGCCGGAGCAGAGGAAGGCCAGAAGTAATGGCCCATTGCTGTTGCTGTTGATGCCAATCAGGTAGAGCACTGCGATACCAAGCAGCCAGAGTCCGCCAAAAGCTGAAGGCAGGATGTAGAGCTTGCGCATGCTGAGGGTTAGCTGCGTTCCTTCACGGGTAAGACGCTGCTTCAGCCGCTTGCGAAGACCCTGGATCATCGAATGGCGTCCACCTGTTTGAGTAAATGTTCGCTAAGGCTGTCTGGGCCTCTTGGTTGACCAGCATCCAATCGGTGTTCAGCAATAGCTGTAAACACGGAAATCACATCGGCTGGGGTGACGTATTTGCGCTGCTCTAGTAGTGCCCAGCCCCTGGCGGCGGCGATGAGGCCTTGGCCAGCTCTTGGTGAGAGCGCGGCAGGACTGTTTTGGTATCTGCTGGTTGCTAATAGATCGAGTACATAGTCCACAAGTGAGCTTTGCACTGTTAAATCACTGCATTGCTGCTGGGCTTCGATCAAGCCACGGCAATCGATGCCGTTCTCCAACTGATCCACTGGATTGGCATGGCCTAAAAGCAAATTGCGCTCGGCATCTCGATCGGGAAAACCAATTGAAAGCCGCATCAGAAAGCGGTCGAGTTGTGATTCAGGTAGTGGCGATGTGCCGGTTTGATCCAAACCGTTTTGAGTTGCAATCACAAAAAATGGCTGAGGTAGTGGATGGCTGATGCCATCAACGCTGACTACGTTGGAAGACATGGCTTCCAAGAGGGCACTCTGAGTGCGTGGGCTGGCGCGGTTGATCTCATCGGCAAGCAGCACATTGCAAAACAACGGCCCCTGATGAAACTGAAAGGTTTCGGTTTTTTTTTCGTAAATCGATACGCCGATGAGATCAGCAGGTAGAAGATCATTTGTGAAATGAACCCTGTTGAAGGTCAGGCCAAAACTGCGAGCCAAGGCTTCCGCCAAGGTGGTTTTGCCCATGCCAGGAAGATCTTCAATTAATAGATGTCCGCGTGCTAGTAGACAGGAAACGGCAAGACGCACCTGCTGGGGTTTGCCTAAAACAACGCCATTGATCTGATGCAACACCTGATCTAGCAGCTGGGGGAGTGCTGCGGACATGCAGGACACGACAATTCCCTATCAAGCCTAAGCGCGTATTACTGCGCTGGTAAAAGGCCAGGGAAGTGCACGATACGTAGTTCACGTGATTAAAAATATGCTCGCTGATTAGTTGACTTATTTGTGGTATCGATCACTGCGAAGGCTCCTAAGGCAAGACTTTTGTTTGATAACTTATTTTATGAATTTTAAGCCTTAGGCTCCTAATACTGGCTGCCCTTTTAGGCAACACTCAAAATAGCTAACAGCCAAGACTGTCAAAACTTCAAAAGCTACCAAGAAAATAAGCTCAGGCATAAGCGAATTATATGATTTTTTATTTTCCTTACTACCTAACTACGCCAATACTTACATCACATGACTGATGAGATGCATCATTACCAATCAATTGATCGAGCATAGAAAAGCTTACAGGCTCTTCAAGAGGGTAGACATTTGGTAAAATACCTCCCTCTCTATGAAAGATGGATGCACTTTTAAACTCACTTCTTGCAAGCAACTCGTATCAGTTCCAGAATATCAATACCGAAATGAAGGTCATGAAACTACAGGGCTGGAGCATCACTTCTTGGGCCACTGGCATGATCCTTTTGATGCTTACCATCTTTTTCGTTTTGAGCGGCTGGAGTGCCGAAACGATCAAAGCAGGCATTGATTACACCGGTAGAAGCTCTCTATTTCTCTTCTCCATTGCCTTTACCGCATCGAGTGTCTATTCCCTCTGGAAAACACCTTTTACGACCTGGACTCTTCACAACAGGCGCTACATCGGACTGAGCTTTGCAGCTTCACACTTCATTCACCTCAGCCTGATTGTGTTGATCTCTTTGAACTTCCCAGAACCTTTTCTCGAAGATCAATCAATGGGCCAGTGGATTTTCGGTGGTCTTGGTTATGTTTTTGTTTTCCTGATGGCCTTAACTTCCACTGATCGAGCCCAGCAATGGATGGGCATGAAAAATTGGAAGAGACTTCATTTGATTGGCAGCCACTGGCTTTGGACCGTCTTTCTGCTCACCTACGTTGAACACACACGTGAAGACCCAAAGTTCTACATCCCCTTCCTGGTGTACACATTGGCCTTGCTTCCTCTGAGGCTTGTCAAGCACACACCCACGAAGGCACCTCATGGTGCATCACCCTGAAATCACTAAACTCCAAGTCTTATCAAGCAAAGTGAGCGTTTTGCTCGTGCAAACAAAGCCAATGGGGGCAAAGGCCAGAGATTCTCAATTGTGTCGTACTTATTGAGAACAACCTCTCTCGGTCGGGCAGGTTTGTCCGCCGATAATGATTGAACTGTTAACACAGAAAAACTGCCAACGAGAAAAATCCATACCAACCCAATAGCAAATGTGGTCTGCGGAACCTCGAAGCGTCAAACACCCAGTCGTCATCACCATCAATCTTGTGTATTAAAGAAATGAGTTACTTCACCTGGAAAGAGGCTGGTCTCACAAGCGACTGCGCAAGCCTTGAAGCCATGGCTTCCCGTTTCGAAGAGGCTGCAAGTCTGATGCGCCGCATGGCCCGAGAAGGCTTTCGGCTGGAACAAAACATGCAACAACAACGCATCACTCATCCTGATCCCAATGTATTCGAAGCCTGGGGGTTCATCAGCGAAGAACCAGCCTTTCGACAGCTCACGCTGATCCCTGATCTCAAAGTGTAAAGGGATCTCAAATACCACTTTTAAGGCAATTCCCCTAACCAGCCGAGCGCGAAGATCAACTCATCATTAACACCTTCATGATGACTGTCTTACCAAAAACCTTGCTGTTACTTGGCAGCGGAGAACTCGGCAAAGAAATAACAATCGCCGCTCAACGGTTGGGCTGCCATGTCATCGCCTGTGATCGATACTCCGGGGCCCCGGCCATGCAAGTAGCAGACCAAGCAGAGGTTCTGGACATGAACAATTCAGAAGCCCTCACAGCCATCATCAGGCATCACCAACCGGATGTAGTCATTCCAGAGATCGAAGCATTGGCAGTCAATGCACTAGCAGAGCTTGAAAACGAAGGAATCACAGTGATCCCTACGGCCCGAGCCACAGCCGTAACGATGAATCGCGATCGAATCAGAGATCTCGCCAGCGCTGAATTGGCTCTACTGACCCCAAAATTTGCTTATGCCGGCAGTGCCGAAGAACTCAAACATGCAGCTGAGCCCCTGGGCTGGCCAGTGGTGGTCAAACCAGTCATGAGCTCCTCCGGCAAAGGCCAAAGTGTGGTTAGCAATCCTGAAGGCCTACGGCAAGCCTGGCAAGCCGCTATGGCAGGGTCCCGGGGTAACTCAACGCGAGTCATCGTGGAAGAGTTCCTTCACTTTGATCTCGAAATTACCTTGCTCACAATTCGCCAAGAGGATGGCTCCACCCTCTTCTGCGAACCAATCGGCCATGAACAAATTGGAGGAGATTATCAATGCAGCTGGCAACCAGCAGAACTCTCTACTGAACAACTCAAGCAAGCCCAATCAATGGCTCTGACTATTACCAAAAATCTTGGTGGTGTGGGATTGTTCGGGGTGGAGTTCTTTCTTTGTGGCAATGAAGTGATTTTCTCGGAACTATCACCAAGACCACATGACACCGGACTTGTCACCCTTATCAGCCAAAACCTTAGTGAATTCGAACTACACCTGCGCGCAGTGCTGAACTTACCTATTCCTACTATTCAAACTGCAGATGCAGCAGCAAGCAGGGTAATCCTGGCAAAAGACAATCTCTCATCCATTTCCTACAAAGGAGTGGAGAAAGCCCTCTCAGAAATTGACACCCAGATATTGCTGTTCGGCAAACCCAATGCTCGACCAGGGCGTCGCATGGGGGTTGCTTTAGCCAAAGGCAAGTCTATGGAGGCAGTTCGCTCTAAAGCTGATCGAGCCGCCGCATCCATCCAGGTAATAAAGGGTAAGGGTGTCAGTTAAGACTTTAAGAAAAATCGATAGTGATTTAAGCCATCTAAAAGTCCAAACAAATGCGGGTTGTTAGCAAAAAACACTCGTTGCTGATGTCGCAAACCCTCCAGACAAGGATCATGCTCTGCAAGGACTACTGAAGCAGTCAATCCCCTTACCAATTCAGCATCACCTTGTTGACTGGCAACAACCAAAATCTGCTCAAGAGGTAATCCCCAACGAAGAGAGAGATAGCGAATGGCTTCGCTTCGGGAAGCTCGCAAAGGCACCACATCCAAAAACCAATGACAACGCAAATGAGGACGTGCCGCCTGACTCCTTTGCCTTAAACGCTGACGGACGAGTGGCAAAATCGCCTCACCATGCTCTTTCAATAGATAACTCACCTTGTGAGGACCCTGCTCCTGATCGTCCTGAAGCGTCAAATGGTCCTTGAGATCAGCTAAAGCAGACACCACTGCCTGTCGCCGCCAATCAACGTCGATATGGGCCTGCCAAAAGCGATCCGACTGATCCTCCAATCCGTAATGGATTTCAGTACCCGCGCGACTAATCCAAACCCGAGGAGAAGGAAGATTCAGCTCTGCATAACGCTTTTTTGCAGCCTGCACAGAACGACCCGTCAATACTCCCAGACCATGCGCATCGCCAGAGCCAATGGATTCCAATCCCTCCCGCAGCGAAGCCAAACCCTCTGCCTCGGGTTCTTCGAGAGAACTATCAAGATCAAGCAACAACAAACTCTGCCCCAGTGGACTGCCCAGACACTCTTTATCTGTGGCCCAGATTCGTGGCTGAGACAATTCAAGACGTTGCTTCATCAATGCCAAGTAATGGCAAACATGAGCATCCCAACTGAAATGCCGACTGACCGCCTCAATCCCGTTATCACTCCAAAGACGCCACTGATCTGCGTCTGAACCAGCCTGCTCCATTACATCCTGAAGTGCCTCCAGATCAGTAACGTCAACCAACAAGCCGTTGTCACAACGAGCAAGGATGTCGCGTGGACCACCGTCATCAGTCGCCACCATCGGCAAACCACAGGCCGCCGCTTCAAGCAAAGTGAGCCCAAAGGGCTCGGTAAGCGCTGGATTCACAAACAAACCACGATTCAAGGCTGCCCATCGGTAAATCGCTGGGATCTGATCACGACGGTGCTGTTTGGGATAAGCCACCCGGCCATAGAGGTCGTAACGATCCACGAGATCAAAAACCTGCTGGAACACCTCCCGCTGTTGCTTCTCCAACTGACGAGGATCATCCCGACAGCCGAGTACAAGCACAAGATTATGCCGTTGACGCAACACAGGCGAGCGGCCGTAAGCCTCCACCAAAAAAGGAATATTCTTACGACGCACAGCTCTGGAAATGGCCAAAAGAGGAGGTAAAGAAGGTTTCCTCAAAAAGGGCGCGAGCAATCCATCAACAACATCCGTTTCACTAGAAGATTGGAGTGGATGGAAGCGAATGGAATCAACGCCGGGAGGCACCACCTCCGCTTGCTCCGGAACAAAACGCCCATAGCGAGCGTATTGATGATCAATTTCCTGGCGAGTACTCGTAATCACCAAACTGCAATGAGCAAGAGTGAACTCTTCAGCATCAATGCGTTGACCAATGGCATATGTTTGCTCGATCTGTTCATGGTCTCCACCAACTCCCAACAGACGCCGCAACTTTTCCCTGCCCAAGGAATGACCTGTAAACACCAAGGGAACACCCAGCCTGCGACTCACAAGGGCTCCCACATAGCCTGCATCGGCGTAATGAGCATGAATCCAATCAGGAAGATGTTCTTGCTGCTGGAGATGGCTAACGGTCTGATCCGCTAAATCATCCAAATAGGGCCAAAACAACTCCTTGCGCAAATATCGTCTTGGTCCAAAAGGCAGCCTGATGATCTTGGCCCCAGGAGCAATATCCTCAATGGGATTGGCATAGTCAGTAGAAACACGACGATCATGAATTAAGCGGGTAACCACCTCAACCTGCTCAATTTCCGAACGCGCTGCCAGGCCCCTGACAAGCTCGAGCACATAAAGAGCCTGGCCTCCTGTATCAGCATCGCGACCCAATTCCAAGTCGTGAGATCGAAACAGTCCATGAAGATGCAGATGAAGCAATCTCAAACCCATCTGATGCCTCCAAGGCGATCAACGAAACCATCCAGATGCGGATGGCCATCAAGAAATAATCAAGGAACTTCCATCCTCATAAGCCTAAAGAAAGGATGAGAACCAAACCTCCCAGCTCACTAGAAACGACAACAATATATTCCCTCTATGTGTTTTCTCTTTTAAAAAGAAAAATCCTAGAACGAATCGTTGAGAAATACAAACCTCAAAGACAGAATAATGAAGCCTCTTGCTCGCAACAAGCCAGGCCAAAAAGCCTCAGCGATACAGGTTCAGAGCCGCATCAGTCACATCCACTAAAGGATGCACAGCATCACCCCAACCGCCGCCACTAAAGGTGGCAACACCAGGATTTGCAAGCTGTTCATTAATCCAAGCAAGAATGAGGGGCGCCAAAGTGGCCGGCTGAAGCTGATTTGCAGGTGCCATCAAGTTGAAGTGACCACCATCTTGGGCAAGCACCAAGCGATGGCCAAACTCCAAAGCACCACTATCACGCATGGGCACCAGAGCCTCAGGCACCGGAGGCACGACCCAATCACGAGTGCCACTAACCAACAAAACCTTGGCTGTCAAAACTGAAGTTCTACTTGGATCAAATAGAAGACGTAACGGCGGACTCACCGCCACAACTGCCTTGACCCGTGAGTCTTCAACAGAAGACTCATTCATTTTGGAAAGCCAACTGCACTGCAGTATCCAGCTGATATTGCGCTCAGGGTCATCCTGGTTATGACAACGAGCAGCGAGCTTCACATCCGTTGAGCGTGCCCCAGCCAATTGAATCGCCGTAGTCGCCCCCCATGAATGACCAACAACAGCGACCTCATCTGTATTGAGGGAAAGTCTTGACAACAAACCACCTGACTCCACAGCAGAGAGCATCGCAGTCACATCCATCGCACGAAGACGCAACTCTTGAGGTCCCGGCGGAGGTTGATCACCCGCCAACATCGCCTTCTGCTGATCAGCATCACTGCCCTGATGCTCCGGGAGCAACACCGTATAACCGTTAGCAGAAAGATATTCAGCCCAACCCTGAAGATCTCTCGGAGACTCCCAAAGCCCATGTGAAATGACCACCAAGCGACCATTTGCACGAGACTTCGGTTGTATCACCACCACCCGTATCGGTTTCGAGCGATGGGAAGCCTGAAAATCAACTTGCTGACTTAACCACAACCCGGTAAGCGGCATGCGTAATCCAGTTTTAATCTGAACAGGAGCCTCTTTCTCCACAAGCAGATTTGCTGCTAGCTGATTACGTTGAAGCCGTGAGACATAGCTGGCCAATTTCGACAAATTGATGGATGCAGCTTGACCAGGGATTTGTCGCAACAAACCAAGCACAGTTGGCTGACCACTCTTGGAAGCACGCGAAAGCGCCTCAAGCAACATCCTTCCACTGGTGTCTTGGGGCAACCCCTCAACTTGAACCAACTTGGTTACTACGATCAGAGCCTGCTCCAAAAGAGGCTGCCCGACAGACTTCTCAATCACCTTCTCAATCTGCGCTGGCAGGGGAGCGTTAAAGACCTGATTGAGAAGTCGCACAAAAGCACCATCCGTAGCCCGATCCAACTCCACAAAATCGGGATTGGCATCAATTAGATCGCCTGCGCTCTGAGCAGCGCCAAGCTCAAAATATATCTGACTTTCCAGTACAGGCAAATCAAACACCAAGCGTTCAAGTGCAGGAGCAGCGCTTGGAAAAAGTCCAAGCCCCGCTCCAAAACTGATTGCAAACAGCCAAAGACGGGAACGAAAAAACATCATCAAGCTGCAACAGACACAGTCTCAGGAGGATGCTTCGCTAACACCTTCTTGAGATAATGCCCCGTATGGCTAGTGGGATGGGATGCAACCTGTTCTGGAGTCCCCGTGACCAGAAGATCGCCACCACAATCTCCTCCTTCAGGGCCAAGATCAATAATCCAATCAGAACAACGAATTACATCCAAGTTGTGTTCTATCACGATAATTGAATTGCCTTTATCAACAAGACGCTGCATAACATCCATCAACTTATGAACGTCGTAAAAACTGAGGCCAGTGGTTGGTTCATCAATCAAATAAAGGGTTTTACCAGTAGCGCGCTTTGAGAGCTCGGTAGCAAGCTTCACACGTTGAGCTTCACCACCTGAAAGCGTGGGCGCAGGCTGACCTAACTTCACATATCCCAGTCCCACATCAACCAACGTGCGCAATCGATCAGCCGCCTGGGGAATAGCAGAAAAAACCTCTGCAGCCTGCTCAACCGTCATCTGCAAAACATCTGCAATGGTGTGGCCCTTGTAAGTGACCTGTAAGGTCTCCCGATTAAATCGAGCACCTTTGCAGACATCGCACTGAACATAAACATCTGGCAAAAAGTTCATTTCAATCACATTCACCCCTTGACCACGACAAGCCTCACAGCGACCACCTTTCACATTGAAACTAAACTGACCAACCTGATAACCACGAGCCTTTGCCTCAACGGAAGCAGCAAATACCTGACGAATCGGATCAAACGCACCGGTGTAGGTGGCTGGATTAGAGCGCGGTGTACGGCCGATTGGAGACTGGTCAATCACGATCACCTTGTCGATCGCATTGACACCTCGCAACTCGCCCAAGCCTTGAGGGAAAGGCACCTTCAAACCCAAACTGTGATCTAAGGCAGGATGAAGTAACTCATTCACCAAAGTGCTCTTACCACTACCACTGACTCCTGTGACCGCAACAAGGCGCCCTAAAGGAAAATCTACGGTGAGATTTTTAAGATTATTGCGATCACAATCAATCAAACGAAGCCTGCGACTGCTTCCTTCTCTCCTCTCTCTAGGTGTAGGAATAGAGCGGCGGCCACTGAGATATGCACCTGTCAAAGATTCTTCAGCCATCAACAGATGATCCAAAGATCCTTCAACAACAATATGACCCCCATGCACCCCTGCCCCTGGACCAATATCTACAAGATGGTCAGCGGCACGAATGGTGTCCTCATCATGTTCTACCACCAATAAAGTGTTACCCAGATCCCTTAAACGTCTGAGCGTGGCTAACAGACGATCATTGTCCCGCTGATGCAAACCAATGCTTGGTTCATCAAGCACATAAAGCACACCCGTAAGACCAGCACCGATCTGAGTCGCCAAACGAATCCTCTGAGCCTCACCGCCAGATAAGGTCATCGCGGGTCGATCCAAACTGAGATATTCGAGCCCAACATCAAGAAGAAAGCGAAGACGCATATGAATCTCACGCAAGACCAAATCACCGATCTGGATCTGACGTGAATTGAGCAAAGGCTCAGATCCATTAGCTGCTCCAACGCCCATCAGCTTTTCGATGCGTTCAAGAGTCAGCGCCACGCTGATAGAAGTGAGTTCAGTAATCCGATAAGGACCCACCTTCACCGCCAGGGCTTCGGGTCGGAGCCGCTGACCGCCACAGGCTTCACAAGGAACCAGCTCGAGGTACTTCTCCAACTTCTGGCGCTGGGCTTCTCCGCTGGCATCACGGAGCTGCCGCTCAAGGATTGGAAGAATGCCCTCAAACGGGCGGGTGTACCCCCCTTTGCCCTTGCGATACCGGCTATCGGCCTGAATCAGAATCGGTTCGCGGCTTCCATTGAGCAACACATCCAACTGTTCGTCCGTGAGCTCATTCCATGGGGTCTTGATCTCAAAGCCAAAGGCTTCACCCACTGAATAGAGCAGAGAGAAGTAATAGCTGTTGTCTTTTTCCGCCCAGGGAGCAACAGCGGCGTACACCGGCTGGGATGGATCCGGAATCACCCGGTCCACGGTGAATTTGCGCAGATGGCCAATGCCATGGCAAGCCTCACAGGCGCCATAGGGACTGTTGAAGGAAAACAGCCGTGGCGACAGTTCCTCCATCACAGCGCCGTGCACCGGGCAGGCGAAGTTCTCGGAATAGAGACGCTCCCGCTCAACGCCGTCGGGAAGTTCCTCACCCTTCTTGGGCACCACCTCCACCAACGCCAAACCATCGCCGCGTTTGAGAGCCGTGCGGAGGGAATCGGTCAGCCGTTCCTGGATCCCCTCACGGGCAACAAGACGATCGACCACCACTTCGATGTTGTGGCTGTGGTTCTTGTCCAGCTCAATGTTGTCGGCCAGCTCGCGCACCTCACCGTTGATGCGAACCCGGGCGAAACCCTCTGCTGCCAGGCCACTGATCAGCTTGGTGTGGGTGCCCTTCTTGCCGCGCACCACCGGCGCCAACAACTGATAGCGGGTCCCCTCCGGCAAAAGAAGGATCTGATCGACCATCTCGTCGATGCTCTGCGGCTTAATCGAGCGGCCACATTTGGGGCAGTGGGGTTCGCCAGCGCGACCGAACAACAAACGAAGGTAATCCTGAATCTCCGTGACGGTGCCCACCGTCGACCGCGGGTTGTGACTGGTGGATTTCTGGTCGATCGAGATCGCCGGCGAGAGACCCTCGATCGCATCGACATCGGGCTTGTCCACCTGCCCCAAGAACTGCCTGGCATAGGCCGACAGACTTTCGACATAGCGGCGTTGTCCCTCCGCAAAGATCGTGTCGAAGGCCAGCGAACTCTTGCCGCTGCCACTGACTCCGGTGAACACCACCAGCTTGTTGCGGGGGATGGTGACGTCGACGTTCTTGAGGTTGTGCTGCCGGGCACCCCTCACGCGAATCACGTCGTCCTGAGTCGCCAGCCGGCCAGCTGAGTCAGCGATCTTGGCAGCAGCTCGCGCCATCAGGACCCGTTGGAAAGCTCAAGAGCTTAGGCAGAACCGAAGCCTTCAAGCTGTGCGCTGGTCCAGCAGGCTCGCTGCATAGGCATCAGCCTGATTACCACCAGCGAGGTCAGCTAGCTCCTGGCGGCGTTCCTGAGTGTCCCGCAGTCGGGACACTCGCGAGTGAGTCACGCCGTCCTCCACATGCTTACTTACCCGGAAATGGTGATCGGCCACGGCCGCCACGAGCGGTTGGTGGGTGACGCAAAACACCTGGCGTTGACGCGCCAGGGTCTGAAGAAGATCCGCCATCGCTCCACTAACGCGTCCACTGACGCCGGCATCAATCTCGTCAAACAACAGCGTGCTGGACCCATCCACTGCGGCAAGGGTGGTCTTAAGCGCCAGCAGAAAACGGGACATCTCACCACCGGACGCCACCTCCGTCAACGGTGCCATCGGTTGGCCAGGATTGGCGGAAAACAGGAATTGCACAGCATCCGCACCATGGTCAGCGGGATCACAGGGGGTGAGATCCACCTTGAAACGCATGTTGGCCAGGCCCATTGGGGGCAACAGCTCAAGCAACGACGCCTCCAGAGCCTCCGCTGCATTGGAACGCTCGCGATGCAACGCCGCATTGGCTTGATCACGGCTCTGGCGTCGGTCGTTCTCGTCCTGATGCAGGCGGGCGAGATCAGCCGCGAATCCTTCAGCACCCAGACGGTGAAGCAGGTCATCGCGACGCAGAATCAAACCGGCCAGATCAAGGCCATAGCGGCGCTGCAGGCGTTTTAGTACCGACAGGCGGTCTTGGATCCGCTCCAGATGATCTGGATCGCTCTCGAGCGCCAGACCGTATTGATCGAGGGATCGCAGCAAAGCGTCAACACCGGCCCCGAGATCCAGAGCCTGATCCCGCAGCGGCTCCAGGGAACCATCCAGCTGGGCCATGGCCTGAAGCTCCTGGATGGACGCCGAGAAGTGATCCTGCAGAGAGGGCCCCTGATCCGCACCATCGCGGAGACGCCCAAACAACAAGGCCAGACCCTCGAGAAGCCTCACGCCATGAACCAGGCGATCCTGTTCATGCTCCAGCCGCTGCTGCTCGTCTGGATCCTCGAGATCAGCAGCTTGAAGCTGCTCCAACTGCTGCTCCTGTTCAGCCCGCTCCTGTTCGAAACGCTGCTGTTCCTGCTCGAGAGCGATCAGGGCATCTGCAGCAACGCGCCAGTCCGTCCAGGCATCAGCCACCTGTGCCTTGACCTCTGCCAGCGAAGAACCACCGAGACGGTCCAGCCATAACCGTTGCTGCCCCGCACGCGACAACAGCTGGATCTGGCCCTGAACAGTGAGATCAATCAGCAGCGGTCTGAGCTCAAGCAACTGCTGACGATTCACCGTACTGCCGTTCAGCCGGCAGCGACTAGAAAAGCGATCACCCTCCTGCCGTTTCCATTCACGACTGATCAAGAGCTCCTCTTCAGGGTCAAACTCCGCCCCGATCAACCACTGTTCAAGCGCAGGGCTGAGTTGAAACGCAGCTTCGATCCTGGCTCGATCAGAACCAGCGCGTAGCAAACGAACGCCGCTGGCCCCCTGCGCTCCACCCAGCACCGCATCGAGGGCATCGAGAAGAATCGACTTGCCTGCGCCGGTCTCGCCGGTGAGCACCGTAAAGCCGGAGCTGAACTCCAGTTCAAGACTCTCGATCAGAGCTATGTTCTGCAGCAGCAGACCGGTGAGCACGTCCAGCCCTGTGATGATTCCGACCGTAGCGGCAGCAAGGTTCGTTTAGAAGGGGTGAATGATCAAGACCCCACTCAGGATGGAAACAGAACTCGGGGATTTCATCGAGGCGGCAGGCCTACTTGAATACGACCCTGCTGCAATTACCAGAATTTATGCCGGCCATCCACAGCGCCTTTTGCGCCGACTCTGGCAAACACTTCTACCAATTGGTCTCTTCCTGATTGGCTTAGCAGGGGACAAAGTTTTTGGCTTACTGAACGATGCAAATCGTGCTCGGGAACGAGCACGAGAATTCGCGGAACTCTTAGTAGAGCTTGGCCCTGCTTTCATTAAGGCTGGACAAGCTCTTTCCAGTCGACCAGACCTAGTACCACCAGTTCTACTGGAAGAACTTTCACAACTACAAGACCAATTGCCAGGCTTCGACAGTGTCATGGCTATGGCCTGCATAGAAGAAGATCTTGAAACACCAATCGAAGAGATCTACGAACAACTCGACAAAGAACCCATCTCTGCCGCCTCTCTAGGACAGGTCCACCGAGGCGTACTCAAAGGAGGTCAACAGGTGGCCGTGAAGGTACAACGACCAGGACTTCGTGAACAAATCACCCTTGATCTCTACATCGTACGGAACATTGCCGCATGGCTCAAAAGCAATGTGAGGTTGATACGTAGTGATCTTGTGGCGCTGATTGATGAGCTAGGCCGAAGAGTATTTGAAGAGATGGATTACCTTAATGAAGCTGCCAATGCAGAGCGTTTCCGCACGCTTCACAGCCATAATCAACGCATCGCTGTACCAATAATCTATCGACAAGCTACTAGCCGTAGAGTACTTACAATGGAATGGATTGATGGAGTAAAACTCACTAATCTAAAGGCAGTGAGAGAGCTAGGAATCGATCCCAATAATATGGTTGAAGTCGGAGTTAACTGCAGCTTGCAACAGTTGTTGGAACACGGGTTTTTCCACGCTGATCCACATCCTGGCAACCTTCTAGCTATGGCCGATGGGCGGCTCTGCTACCTCGATTTCGGAATGATGAGTGAGGTGAGCCGAGAATCACGTACAGGCTTAATTGAAGCAGTAGTACATCTGGTAAACCGTAATTTCAACAACCTTTCACGAGACTTTGTAAAACTCGGTTTTCTAGCAGAAGATGTCAATCTAGAACCAATTGTACCTGCGTTTGAAAGTGTCTTCAGCCAAGCTCTAGAGATGGGTGTAAGTCGCCTTGATTTCAAAAGCGTAACTGATGACCTCTCTGGCGTAATGTACAAGTTCCCTTTCAAGGTACCTCCATACTACGCATTAATTATTCGTTCACTGATAACCCTTGAAGGTATCGCATTAAGCGTAGATTCAGAATTCAAAATTCTTGGTGCCGCTTATCCTTACTTCGCTCGGCGACTCATGGAAGATCCCGACCCTCAATTACGCCAAAGCCTCAAAGAAATGCTATTTGACGGAGAAATCTTCCGCTGGACTCGACTAGAAAACCTTGTAGCAAGTGCTGCAAGCCAAGCCCAGCTCGACTTAGACAGCTTAATTGATCAGGTCATCGATTTCCTGTTCTCAATCAACGGTGGTCTCTTGAGAGAACAACTTGTTGAAGCAATAATCAACCGCCTTGACGCCTTTGGCTGGCAAACATTTCAACGTCTAGGTCGTAACCTACCGCGATCCTTGCAACCTCCACTTATAGCCATTGGTTCGGAGTCTGAAAATTCTGACGATGGCTCACTGCTTGATTTAGAACCAATTCGGCAACTGATCGTTATCTTGCAAAACCTGCCAGGCTTCACTCCTGAACTAGTCCTCAGCCGCCTACCAAGACTGATCCGCGAACCTGATACCCACAAAATGGGTATAAAAGTTGCGCAGGGTCTCGCCGAACGTGGTGTTGTCCGTCTTGTCAAGGTAGCAGCAGGAGTTTCACCCTAAATTCTGTGACTAAAGGGTTCACTAATGAATCAATCCAAAAAACATTCTTATCGATCTCTGATGGCTCTCTGCCTAAGTTTGGGATTAAGTCTGTTTTCAACGATGCCGAAAGCAGAAGCAGCCAAAGAAGTGGCCTTAGTCAGTGGTGCCTTCCGCCGCTCAATCTCAGTGTCAGATTTGGAATATCTAGCAAAAACAGGAAAAGCCAGAGGCCTGTTAAAAGATGCCCTGAAATTCAGTCGACAAAACCCAGAAACTGTTTCAAAGCTCCTCAATAAAAAGCTAGAACTTCCTATAGGGCTTACCAGTCGATTAATGACCACCCGCATTGGCAACGTAATCATCAACCGCATATCCAAAATCATCTACCCTCTCAACGTGCCAAACCCTTCGGTAAGCGTTCCAGCATTCAGAGCTGGAGTCATCAATGGCATGCAAATAGGGAAGGGCGGTCTTAATGCCATCCACTTTCTAAAAGCCTATCCCAACGAAACAATGACAGTAAACCTACCGGCTCTGTTTGGAATCATGCAAAAAGCTGAGTCAATCGCTGGTCTAGTGAAATTCTTTTCCGATTCGCCACTAGACGGCCTTAAGGAATCTAAGCCTTAAGGCTTAGATTCCAACTAAACACTGCTCTCTTGCTCTGTATTGGTGTCCCTCAGCCAAAACCTCCCTGAAGCTATCTCCACAACCCCTGTGATGCAGGATTGGCCTGGCCTAATAGAAGCGTATAGATCCTGGTTACCGGTAAGCGATACCACACCTGTCGTGACACTCAAAGAAGGAGCGACGCCATTGATCCCTGTCAGCTCCATAGCTGAACAGATTGGCAGGGGAGTCAAAGTCTACGTGAAATACGACGGCCTCAACCCCACAGGGTCCTTTAAGGACAGAGGCATGACGATGGCGATCAGCAAGGCCAAAGAAGCTAATTGTGAAGGAGTGATATGTGCCAGTACAGGCAACACATCTGCTGCTGCTGCTGCATATGCAAGACGCGCTGGTATGCGTGCTTTTGTATTAATTCCAGACGGTTATGTAGCGCAAGGAAAGTTAGCTCAAGCTTTAGTTTATGGCGCTGAAGTGCTAGCAATTCGAGGCAATTTTGATCGTGCTCTCGACATTGTTCAAGAAATGGCCTTGAAATACCCAGTAACTCTGGTGAATTCCGTTAACCCCTACCGGCTTCAAGGTCAAAAAACTGCAGCCTTTGAAATTGTTGATGCTCTCGGAGAAGCCCCAGAATGGCTGTGCATCCCAATGGGTAATGCAGGTAACATCACTGCTTATTGGATGGGTTTTCAAGAATACAAACAAGCCGGAAAATGTCAACTTCTACCACAAATGATGGGATTCCAAGCAAGTGGGTCTGCTCCATTAGTTTTCAACAAAACCGTAAACAATCCAAATACAATTGCAACGGCAATTAGAATAGGCAACCCAGTCAACAAAGAAAAGGCCATTGCCGCAAAGTCAAGCAGCAATGGAGCCTTTCTTGATGTTTCAGATGAAAAAATTCTAGAAGCTTACAAATTGCTTGGTCGCGAGGAAGGGATTTTCTGTGAACCTGCAAGTGCTGCTTCTGTAGCAGGATTATTAAAACGTGCGTCTGAAGTCCCTTCAGGGGCAACAGTTGTATGTGTCCTGACTGGCAACGGTTTAAAAGATCCAGATTGTGCCATCAATAACAACGATGCAACATTTCATACAGATGTAAATCCAGATCTAACCACTGTGGCTCATGTCATGGGTTTTTAAGGATCAAGCAAACACCAGCATCTCGAATAGACCATCTAAAATCTGACTGTGGAAATCATGCTCAAATTATTATTAAAATTGGGGAAAAGGCCGCAAAACCCAACCATTTAAAAACTTCAGCCTTTTCCCCAATTGATTAAAATGTGGAAAGAACACCATCTCTCCACATGTCCAACTATCCTTTCCACAAGTCTATAACCATTAGAGTCCAGTCACCATAAAGGATTTGTACAATTTTCCACGATTTCCTCAAGCCCTACTACTACGATTCTTTTAATTTCTTTTAATAATTTAATTAATAAAGACGGGAGGTTATGAATGAGAATGATCTGCCATTGCACTTCTTGCTGGCTTGTGAAATTCTGGGAGACCTCTTCAGCGTTCTTGTTCTAGTCGTGACATTGATTCAATGAAACTGGTTTGTTCACAGGCTGAACTCAATACAGCACTACAGCTCGTTAGCAGAGCCGTGGCTTCACGACCCACTCATCCAGTGCTAGCCAACGTCCTTCTCACTGCTGATGCTGGCACCGATCGTCTGAGCCTCACGGGTTTTGACCTGAGCCTTGGTATTCAAACGGTATTGACTGCCTCGGTGGAATCGAGTGGCGCGATTACTTTGCCTGCGCGCCTATTAGGGGAAATTGTTTCAAGGCTTTCAAGTGATTCACCTATCACTTTGGCCACTGATGAGGCTGGTGAACAGGTTGAACTCAAAAGTTCAAGCGGGAGTTATCAGATGCGTGGCATGTCTGCTGATGATTTTCCTGAATTACCTCTTGTTGAAAGTGGTAAGGCTGTCAAGGTTAATGCGATGGCTCTTTTGAAAGCTCTTCGAGGAACTCTTTTTGCTAGCAGTTCAGATGAAGCTAAACAGTTACTAACAGGAGTTCATCTGCATTTTGATGGTAAAGCGATGGAAGCAGCGGCAACTGATGGTCACCGCCTTGCAGTTTTAAGCTTGGCAGATGCCTTAGCTGTTGAGACTACGGTCTCATCTGAGATGGATGATGAAGGTGAGAATTTTTCCGTAACGCTTCCTTCTCGCTCTCTGCGGGAAGTAGAGCGTTTGATCGCTGGATGGCGTGGTGATGATCAAGTGAGTTTGTTTTGCGATAAAGGTCAGGTGGTGTTTTTAGCTGCTGATCAAGTCGTAACTAGTCGAACATTAGACGGTACCTATCCTAACTATCGTCAGTTAATTCCTGATGGTTTTGCTCGGAGTTTCGATGTTGATCGGCGTGCTTTTATTGCAGCTTTAGAACGAATAGCTGTATTAGCTGATCAACATAACAATGTTGTAAAGGTTAGTGGTGACAATACTTCTGAGATTTTACAAATTAGTGCTGATGCTCAGGATGTAGGCAGTGGTTCTGAATCGCTATCGGCTGAATTTAATGGGGATGCTGTTCAGATTGCTTTTAATGTTCGTTATGTACTAGATGGTTTGAAGGTGATGGATAGTGACCGTATTGTACTGCGCTGTAATGCTCCAACTACACCTGCAATTATTTCGCCAAAGGATGATGATATTGGTTTTACATATTTGGTGATGCCAGTACAAATTCGTTCTTGAACTTTGAATCTTCCTGATCAGATTTTATTGAGTGATTTGTTGCATCATCGTGTCCGTTGTGATCAGGGGTTAGATCACGGCCCTGGTGTAATGCCTTGGATGCATCCTCCTGTTCATCGTTTACTTGGTTGGGTTAGTCGTCCATCAGCACTTCGAGTGTCGAGGGATGTTTGGCGGTTGGATCAGTCGCGTGGGATTAATGAGCAAGAGGTTTTTGTTAAAGGGCAACCGGCTGTTTCTGATCAGATCACGCTTGAGCGTCTTCCGACTTTGTTAGATGCTGATTTGTTGGATCGCGATGGGCACCGCCTCGGTTTGGTGGCTGATTTTGTTTTTATTCCCACAACAGGGAAAATCCTTCATTATTTGGTCTCTCGCAGTGATCCTCGGCTTCCAGGCAGTAGTCGATGGCGATTAACAACTGATCGCATTGTTGATCAGCAACCAGGAATGGTTGCTACTGCTTTGCGTGGTTTAGATGATCTTCCCTTGGTTCATTCCAGTGTTCGTCAGGGTTTAATCAAGCGTTCCCGTCATTGGCGCGATCAACTTCACAAGATTGGTGACCGGGCCAGTGATCGTTTGGAAGGCTGGTTGGAGGATCCTCCCTGGGATGAACCAGTTGAGCGTTCTTGGAAGTCTTCTGATATGGCTGAAATGGATCCCTTAGAAGGTTGGGATGATCAACAGACTGACAATTTTTCTCAATCAACTGAAGAATTACGTCGCCGCCGCCGTCCGGACGGTAGAGGCGATGGTCAGGATGATCCTTGGGTTTGAGCTTTATAAGCAAAACTGGGAAGAGATGAGTTAGATCTCGTGTGTCAGGGCTCCGATTTGACAGTTGACTATGACGTGGCTGCGGCTTTACGTCATGAAGGTCTTAAACCACATGATTACGACGAGATTTGTCGTCGTCTCCAACGTGCACCTAACCGAGTTGAGCTGGGAATGTTTGGTGTGATGTGGTCTGAACACTGCTGTTATCGCAATTCAAGGCCTTTGCTCAGCAGCTTTCCTACAAGTGGTCATCGGATTTTGGTTGGTCCTGGAGAAAATGCTGGTGTCGTCGATTTAGGAGATGGTCAGAGCTTGGCTTTCAAAATCGAAAGCCATAATCATCCTTCTGCATTGGAACCTTTTCAAGGAGCTGCTACAGGTGTTGGCGGAATCTTGAGAGATATTTTTACTATGGGTGCAAGGCCTATTGCGCTCCTTAATGCTTTACGTTTTGGACCTCTTGAAGATGAACGTAATGTTGGTCTTATGGAGGGGGTCGTTGAAGGTATTGCTCATTACGGCAATTGCGTGGGAGTTCCTACCGTTGGTGGTGAGGTGGCGTTTGATTCCAGTTATTCCGGCAACCCGTTAGTTAATGCAATGGCTCTTGGGCTGATGGAAACAGATGAGATTGTTTGTTCTGGGGCTCATGGTGTTGGTTATCCGGTGATTTATGTCGGTAGTACAACTGGTCGTGATGGTATGGGTGGTGCCAGTTTTGCTAGTGCAGAGCTCACAAAAGCTTCTCTGGATGATCGTCCTGCGGTTCAGGTTGGTGATCCATTTTTGGAAAAAGGTTTAATTGAAGCTTGTCTTGAAGCTTTTAAGAGTGGCGATGTTGTTGCTGCTCAGGATATGGGTGCGGCTGGTCTTACTTGTAGCTGTTCGGAGATGGCTGCTAAGGGTGGTCTTGGTATTGAACTCGATCTTGATCGAGTTCCTGCTCGTGAGCTTGGGATGACTCCATATGAGTTTTTACTTTCGGAATCTCAAGAGAGAATGCTTTTTGTGGTGAAGCCTGGACAAGAGCAATCTTTGATGGAGAGATTTATCCGTTGGGGGTTGCAAGCAGCAATTGTTGGTTGCGTTCTTGAAGAGAAGGTGGTTCGTGTTTTGCAAAAAGGAGAAGTTGTTGCTGAGGTGCCTGCTAATGCATTAGCTGATGACACTCCAATTGATCGACATGAATTATTGAGTGATCCTCCGCTAGAGATTCAGGCCAAATGGGACTGGCAGGAGAATCTATTACCAGTTGTTGGTTTAAAAGGGATCAATTTAAATTCACAATCTCATTTTGGTAGTAATCTTTCATGGGATGAAATTCTTCTAAAGTTACTTGATGACCCTACGATTGCTTCAAAACGTTGGGTTTATCGTCAATATGACCATCAGGTTCAAGCCAATACAGTTTCAGCCCCAGGAGTTTCTGATGCTGCTGTTGTGAGATTACGTCCACAACAAGGTAAAGGCTCTGTAGATGAGGTAAAGCGGGGAGTTGCGGCAGTTGTTGATTGTCCTAATCGATGGGTTTTTCTTGATCCAGAACGTGGTGCTATGGCCGCTGTAGCAGAAGCGGCCAGAAATCTTAGTTGTGTTGGTGCGGAGCCTTTGGCTGTCACAGATAATCTCAATTTTCCTTCTCCGGAAACGCCTACTGGGTATTGGCAATTGGCTTTAGCTTGTCGTGGTCTTTCTAAGGCTTGCAAGACTTTTTCAACACCAGTAACTGGAGGAAATGTTTCTCTATATAATGAGACTCGCTTAGCTGATGGAGAAATACAACCTATTCACCCAACACCAGTTGTTGGAATGGTTGGCTTAGTTCATGATCTTGCAAATGTTTGTGGTCAGGCTTGGCTTGAGCCTGGTGATTTGATTTGGCTTTTAGGCGTGCCTATCGATACAACAGTTGGGGTTGATCCTCGCGTTAGCCTTGCGGGTAGTAGTTATCTTGAATGTATTCATGGTTTAGTTACTGGTAGGCCTCCGGAGATTGATCTGAAATTCGAGTGTTTAGTTCAATCTTTCCTACGCAATTCTATTACCGAGGGATTTGTTCGCTCTGCTCATGATCTAAGTGATGGAGGTCTTGCAGTTGCAGTTGCTGAGTGCTGTATCGCTGCAAACTTGGGTGCACATCTTGAGTTACCATCCAGCGATGCTCGATTGGATCGGTTGTTATTTGCGGAAGGTGGTTCACGCATCTTGGTGAGTGTTCCGTCGACGCAGGCTGTTGCCTGGCAAAAGGTTTTAAATCAGGCAAAGACCGCATCCCCTGGCGCAGTGTTTGATCAGTACCTTGGTGTTGTTACGGCTGATGAGGAGTTGCTGATCACTCAGGCTGGCAATCGCTTGGTTCAGCTTCCTTTGAATCAGCTGAGGGAGTGCTTTGAGCAGGCAATCCCTCGTCGTATGGGCTTGGATCTCTCTTCAAGCGTCTGAGTTGAGCTTTGGTGCAAAATGTCTTCCTTGGCTTATGCATTTGAGGAGTTGAGCTTCACATGTGCGGCATTGTTGGCATTGTTTCTACTGCGCTGGTCAATCAGCAGATTTATGACAGCTTGCTGCTTCTACAGCACCGGGGTCAGGACTCTACTGGCATAGCCACCATGGATGGCAGTGTTTTTCACTTGCATAAGGCAAGGGGGCAAGTGCGGGAGGCCTATCGCACACGTGATATGCGTTCCTTAATCGGTAATATTGGTCTTGGTCATGTCAGATATGCAACTAAGGGTGCAGCTGAGCGGGAAGAAGAAGCACAACCATTTTATGTGAATGCTCCTTACGGAATCATTCTTATTCATAACGGTAACCTTACCAATACTCGAGAGCTTGATCGCGACTTGTTCAATATTGATCGTCGCCATACAAATTCAAAGAGTGATACGGAGATGTTGCTTAATGTTCTAGCTACTGAATTGCAATTGAAAATTTATGGTAGTGATCTTACTCCTGATCAGGTATTTGATGCTGTAACGTCTGTACATCAACGAGTAGAAGGTTCTTATACATCTATTGCTTTGATTGCAGGGCACGGTCTTCTTGCCTTTCGCGATCCGTTTGGGATTAGGCCATTGGTCCTTGGTAAACGTAAGTCTTTAGAAGGTGCTGATGAGTGGATTGTAGCTAGTGAGTCATTGGTATTAGAGAATGGTGATTATGAGATTGTTAGGGATGTTGATCCTGGAGAGGCTATTTTTATTACTCAAAATGGTGAGCTTTATTCACGTCAGTGTGCGAAGAATCCGCGTCTTGTGCCATGTTCATTTGAGTATGTTTATCTTGCTCGACCTGATTCAGTGATGAGTGGAATTTCGGTTTACGAGGCTCGATTAAGGATGGGGGATCGACTTGCAGAAACTATTGCAAAGTACACGCCATCTGGCGATATAGATGTTGTGATGCCAATTCCTGACTCTTCACGGCCTGCTGCTATGCAAGTGGCTAGACAGCTTGGGATTGAATATCGAGAGGGCTTTTTTAAAAATCGTTATGTAGGCCGTACATTTATTATGCCTGGACAAGCTCAACGTAAGAAATCTGTTAGACAAAAGTTAAATGCTATGGGAACAGAATTTAAAGGTAAGAATGTTTTAATTGTGGATGATTCAATTGTACGTGGCACGACTTCGAAGGAGATAGTACAAATGGCTCGAGTTGCCGGTGCGAATAAAGTCACGTTTACTTCTGCAGCACCACCAGTGCGATATTCACATGTTTATGGCATAAATATGCCAAATCGGCATGAGCTGATTGCTTATAATCGCACTATTCCTGAAATCTCTTCTGAACTTTCCACTGATCACATGGTCTATCAAGAGGTTGCTGATCTAGAAGCAGCAATTGTTGAAGGTTCAGGTGTTTCTGAGCTTGAGCTTTCTTGTTTTACCGGAGAGTATATTACAGGGACAGTTACTTCTGAATATCTTGATTGGATAGAACGCACACAATTGTCTTAATAAAGGTGATTATCAAGGCCTTAAGTGTTAAATGCTTAATCTATAATATTATTAGTCGTGATTAGTGGCACGAGTTTTTGAATTTCTTCGTTGTCTTTTAATTCCATAATGTTTAGATTTGGTTTGATAGGCATGGTCAGTTCCAGTTCTCCAGCTTCGATACGGCCATGGCGACCTTGGCTACTTACTAGGCCGACCAACTTATTGCCATTACAGATGTCAACGACTCGATCTTGATCTCGGCTTGAATCTTTTATTGTTAACCCAATTTCGCCTAAATCTCCTCTCTGGCAGACTCTTATCGAAGAGACCAATAGCTTGGCGAATTTACCTAGGCGTGTGACAAGTAATACAGTGCTTTCACAGTTTGGTGGACAAGAAATTGCTCCAACGACCATTTCTTCTGGTAATAGTCGCATTGTCATAGGCCCCTGAGCTAATTTTCCCATCAATGGCATGCTGTCGTTATTAACATTAATTCTGATTACTCTTCCTATGTTACTTGCTAAAATGACATCATCATTTGCTTTGCAAATGAATGCTGATTTTAATTCAACACCATCTTTTAATTTAACAATGGTTGCTGCTCTTCCGGAAAGTTCCATTACTTCTTCTAAGGGTAATCGTTTGAAGCGTCCATCGCTGCTCAGTAGACCTAGGCTTAGGTTTTGATCTACGAGCAAGGGGAATATGTTGATCAATGTTTCTTTTTCTAATCCTCCTGGTAGGAAGCGTTCCAGCGACCCGGGTTGTTGCCCTGCAAATTCCCACCGGACTAGAGCTACTCGACCATTGTTTGTCACCGCAAGTAGACGTGGGGCTGGTTCAATTGGCAAGATCAATCTGGCTGGCGAGGTTCCATCGCCGAGTTTGCAGGCTTCGTTGAGGTGAAGTCGACCGAGGATTTGTGGGCTCATTACCTTGACCTGGCTGTCTTGTTGGATGAGTATTCGTCCATCACTTGGCAGGGCGGATAGTGCTTGTTGTCGTTGAACTTCAGCATTCGGTCTTTGGTTTGCCGCTCGCTCAGCGACCAGATCATCGCCACCCTCCACAAGGCGAGTTCGGCGGGGGTTGTTAAAGCGCTTTTTGAGCTGTCGAAGTTCTTGAATGAGTACTTCCAGCATGCTTTCACGATTTTCGAGAAGGAATTGAAGTTGTTCTTGTTTGCCTTGCAGTTCTTTGGCTTCTTGCCTCAAACTGCTTTGTTCCAGACTCGTAAGTCGTCGTAGTGGCATTGCCAAAACAGCGTCGGCTTGCTTTTCATTTAGATCTAATTGCACCATCAGACGGGCTCTTGCAGCAGCAGCATCTGCAGCCTCTTGGATCATTGCAATGACAGCTTGTAGTGCGTTCAATGCTGTGATCAATCCTTCCACCACTTCCAGGCGAGTTTTTGTTTTTCCTAGGGCATGGTTGGTTCTTCGGATAACTGTGAGTTCTCGGTACTCGAGAAAGGTTTGTAGCAATTTTCTCAGCGAAAGTTGTTGTGGTTGGCCGTTAACAAGAGCCAGAAGAATTGCACCGAAATTGCTTTGTAGGGAGGTGCGTCGATGCAGATCGCCGAGAACATTCTCTGGGTTGGCATCTCGGCGCAGTTCCACCACTATCCTCATTCCTTCTCGGTCGCTTTCGTCGCGAATATCGGCAATGCCACCGATTTTTCCATTGTTAACAAGATCTGCCAGTTTTTCGATCCAGCCAGCTTTGCTGAGTTGATAGGGCAATTCAGTGACGACAACAGCATTTCGGCGGTGCCTACCCTTTCCAGGTTGTATTTCTTCGACATGGGCCACGCCACGCATTGGGATGCTGCCGCGTCCTTTGAGGTAGGTCTCATGGATGCCAGTGCCCAGCAGGATCTCTCCACCAGTTGGAAAGTCTGGGCCAGGAATTAGACCAAGTAATTTGTCGTCACTGAGATCGGGCTTGCGTATCAGGGCAATCAATCCATCGACCACTTCGCCAAGGTTGTGGGGTGGAATGCTGGTCGCCATACCCACGGCGATTCCCGAACAACCATTTAGTAGTAGGAAGGGAAGTTGGGCTGGCAGTACTGAGGGTTCCTGTTGGGAGCCATCAAAATTCGCAGTAAAATCAACTGTTTCCTCACCGATTTCATCCAACAACGCCATATGGGCGATTGAAGCCAGACGCGTTTCTGTGTAACGCATGGCCGCAGGCGGATCGTCATCAACGGAGCCGAAGTTGCCGTGTCCATCCAACACTGGGAAACGGCTTGAAAAGTTCTGAACGAGTCGAACGAGTGCGTCGTAAACGGCTTGATCGCCATGAGGGTGATATTTCCCTAGGACATCTCCAACAACACGGGCGCATTTTCTATAGGGACGATCTGGCGTCAGGCCTAGCTCGTGCATTGCAAATAGGATGCGCCTCTGAACTGGCTTGAGGCCATCCCGGGCATCGGGCAATGCTCTTCCTACGATTACGCTCATCGCGTATTCGAGATAGGAGCGTTGCATCTCTTGATGCAACGCGATTGGTTGAAGGCGCTCCTCGGCCATCCAGATTTGGGATTAGAGGGCTTAAAGCGCTCAGCCTACAGATCTACTTAGCGGATACCAGCACTGTTGATCAGTGCCTATTGGTTTGTATCAGCGTTGGCTTCAGCTCGTTCCACGGCTGATCGTAGATTTGGGTTTGTCAGTAAATGACTGGTGGCTTGGCGAAGGCGTTCTCCCCAGAGCTGCTCTTTCTGGTGTCTTGGTAAGACGTAATTTGGATTTTCTGCGAGGGCTTGGTTGGCAAGTGCGAGTGCTTCTGTGCTGCCAGGGTTGATTTGATTCAATGCAGCCGCAAGGGCAAGCATTGGTTCAGCATTGCGTTTGATTTGTAGTACACGCCGCCAGCGGTTGATGGCAGCTTTGATTTTGCCCATTTCAAACAACACGATTCCTTGGTTATTAACGGCTTCCCAGAATGTTGGCTTTAAGCCGGAGGCTTTTTCAAAAGCCTCGAGAGCGATCTGAAGATTGGCTTGCATCACTCTTGCGTTGCCTAGATCAAAGTAAGCACCAGCATTGTCTGGGTCGAGTTCTAGACCTTGGATGAGGAGGCTCACGGCGTCTGCAGGCCGGTTATCGCGCAGGGCAAGGGAAGCTTCAGCGAACCAAAGGCCTGCTTTCTTGGGGTTGAGTTGTTTTGCTCGCGCTAGAGAATGGCTTGCAGCATCAAGTTGATCGCTGCGTAGTTGGGCTTCTGCAAAAATTGACCAGAGACGCTCATCTTCTGGTTGCAGTCGGACAGCAAGTGCTGCCAATAGCGCGGCCTCTTTTGGTTGACCCAGTTGCAGCAATTGGGCGGCTGTGCGTCCAATGCCGAGGCTGGCTCCTTTTAATTCAAGAGGACTTGGCTCGTAGACGTAGGGAATGAGGGCATGAGTAGGAGGTGTTGCCACAATTGTGGTGATGAGCCCTAGAACAGCTCCTCTGAGCCAGCCGTTAAGCGGTTTATATCGCAGCTGGTTCAGTTTCATTCCATGGATTTAGTTCTTTTGCAGCGTAGGAGGTTTGTTGGTTTGCGTTGAGGCTGCATTGCGACGCCACATCCATGGTTTGATTCTTTTCAGAGCAGATCCGCGTAACTGTTCACTCCAAGTTGTATCGCTCCATGAGAGGGCCTGATTGTGCGTCAGCTTGAGTAACCAATCACGAGGCTGTACATCAGGATCATTGCTATGGGGAAGAGATTGTTGATTCCATGGGCAGACGTCTTGACAGATGTCACATCCGGCGACCCAATCCCCCAAGGACCTCACAATGTTTTCTGGTAAGTCAGGGTTCCGGTTTTCGATTGTGTGGTATGCCAGGCATCGACGTGAATCGATCACAAAGGGTTCGGTGATGGCTTCGGTGGGACACATCTCTAGACAGGATTGGCATTTGCCGCACAGGGACTGGGCGGGTTGGTCTGGGGTGAGTGGTTCGGTGCAAAGAAGATGACCCAGCACCATCCATGAACCTCGCTGGGTATTGATCAGGTTGCTGTGCTTGCCGATCCAACCGAGACCGGCCTCTTCTGCCCAGGCTTTGTCGAGTAATGGAGCGGTATCTACGCAGATTTTCCAGCGGCAGTTAGGTCGCTGTTGTTCAAGCCAGCGACCTACTCTTCGGAGCCTTTGCTTGATCACTCGGTGATAGTCCCGTCCCCATGCATAGCGAGCAACTAATAATTTGCCTGGAACTCTTTGTACATTGACGAAGTAGTTCAGACCTACCGCCAGCAGGCTTGTCATCCCTTCGAGTAGTTGGTCCGCCTGTTGCCTTTGCGATGAGGCCATCCATGCCATGTCGGCCTGATGACCAGCTTTTAGCCAGCGCTGTAGAGCAGCGGAGCGAAGTTGGAGTCGGTCACTACCCGGGAACCTGGCAATTCCTACAGGATCAAAACCTTGTTTTTTTGCTTGCTCTTTGAGCTCATGGCTGAGTTGATCTTGGTTGGCGCAGATTTTCACAACCATCAACCGTACACTTGATTACCTTTTGGCATCGTGCCTTGCCTGCTTCTGAGTTGGGATCAAGTTCAGCCGGTCGTTTAACTCCTTTGATGCGCTGGCTTGGACTCACCCTCGTGATTTTGCTGCTGTTGCAGATGGTTGTCTTGCTTGGTGCAAGCGATTGGGCTTCGGCGGAGTTTCAGCAAGTGATGGTTCAGCGTTTGGTTACGCTTTCTCCGATGGGATTTATAGGTCTGTTGCTGATGTTGATCAGTTCCAGGCTGGATCATCCAGGCAAAGCAAAACTGCCGATTCGCTGGCTGATTTGTGCTTTTTCTAGTCTTTTTGCTATTGCCATGATCGCAGTGATTCCAATGGCGATCTCCGGTAATCAGACCCTCGCTGGACAGGCAAATCAAACTTTGAAGCAAAGGCGAGATCAGCTTGAGGAAGCCCGTAGACAGGCTCAGAACCCTGAAGCTCTCAAGGTCCTTGGTGCTCAGCTTGCACAAGCTGGTCAGTTGCCTGCTACTGCAACAGATGAAGATCAGCAAAAGGCAGCCAATGATTTCGTCGCTGGTCAATTGACTCAGATGGATCAGCAGATCCAGCAAATGGAGCGGCAGCGCAATCTTGCAGTGAATCAGCGTCGTTTTGGTGGCACCCTTAGTGCTGTTGTGCTTGCAGTGGCTTTTGTGTTGCTTGCGCTCACAGCCGTGCTTTAAAACTCGGCAGAAGTCAGACAGCTGGTTAGGTTGGTTCAATCAAGTCCGCTTTTGGCCTCAGACTTTCCTTGGTGCAGTCCAATCCCAGAACAGATCTTCCGCTGACCTCAAGGCTTCAGCAGGATCTCAAGAACGATCTCATTGCAGGGTTGTTGGTAGTCATACCTTTGGCGACAACGATCTGGTTGGCTACCACTGTCAGCAGATTTGTACTGGCATTTCTTACGTCGATCCCCAAACAGGTCAATCCGTTCATCACCCTTAATCCACTTCTTCAGGATCTGATTAATTTGAGCCTGGGCCTTACGGTGCCTTTGCTTGGCATCCTTTTGATTGGCTTGATGGCTCGCAATATTGTTGGACGTTGGCTGCTTGAGTTTGGTGAGGGAACTCTTTCTCGGATACCTCTTGCTGGTTCGGTTTATAAGACCCTTAAGCAGCTTTTGGAAACTTTCCTAAGAGATAATTCGAAGCGTTTTCGTCGAGTGGTGTTGGTGGAATATCCCCGTGAGGGCTTGTTTAGTGTTGGGTTTGTGACCGGTTTGGTAGGTCCCTCACTACAAGCTGAGCTTGATCAGCCTTTGCTGAGTGTGTTTATTCCCACTGCCCCTAATCCCACCACGGGTTGGTATACCTTGGTGCCGGAATCTTCGGTTCGCAATTTAAATATTTCCGTGGAGGATGCTTTCCGCACAATTATTTCAGCAGGAATTGTGAACCCTGATGAACAAGAGCCTCCTATGAATCGCAGTTTCTCAAGTTTGATGACTCAATTGCGTTCTAATACTGCCCCGTCTTCTACGACTACGACCCAGGTTTGAGTTCGTCTCCTCCCGTTTTTGTGTCGATCATGCAGTCCAGATCACTTGCTCGAGAACTGGCTCTTTTGGTGCTTGGTCAGATTCCCGAACGTGAAAGTTCGAGGTTGAAAACAATATCTTTGGAGAGTCTTCTTCAGAAGGCTTTTGATACCCTGAGTCAACATTGGAGAGAGGGTCTTGATACTTGTGCTGTTGAGCTTGAGAATGCTCAACAGCATTTACTCGATAGTGAGTTTCAAGATCGTGATGCGAGCTCTACGAGTCAGGTTCGTGAGCATTTACAGGCTTGTCTTATTGGTGCAGAACAGGTTATTAATGGTGTTTCAACAAGTTTGGAAATCCCCCGTTTGCTGGCGTTAGGAAACCAGGAGCAGATTCGGCTTGGGGCTCTAGAGCGTGTGAGGTTGGTGATAGAACAACGCAACAGCATTGATGCAAGTATTGATGCTGTTATGGAGGGCTGGCGCTTGAGTCGTTTGCCTCGTATTGATCGGGATATCTTGAGGTTGGCTGTGGTGGACTTGACTGCTCTTCAGACTCCATCTGCTGTGGCTTGCAATGAAGCTGTTGAATTGGCCCATCGCTACAGCGATGATCAAGGTCGTCGCATGATTAATGGTGTCTTGAGACGCTTGCATGATGCCTCCACTGTGACGTTGGCCTAATGGTTTACGACTGGTTTAATCGTCAAGCCAGTGACGATGTTTCTACTGAGAAAGTTTTAGAGGAGAAAGCAGAAGGCTCTGAGGAGCTCAGCTCCGATTCCTCTAATAATCAAGAGGAATCTTCTCCAATGAACCAGGAGGAATCCTCTTTGGAGTGGGCTCGCAATGCTTATGCCCGCTTAAAAGCACAGCAAGAGCAGCAGAAAACGTCACAGGCTTCAGTTGAGATTGACTCTGCTAGCGAAACAGCCCTTACTGCGAATGTTCAACCTGAATTGAGTGCTCAGTCTTCAAGTCTTGAGGCTGGGGGTTCTTTATTGGAGCAAGCTGCCCTCCAGAGGCAGTCTCGTCAACAAGAGCTTGAAGCAAGGGTTGAGGAGGTTTCGCCTCAACTAGCTCAGCAATCTCAATTTTCGGAAACCTCGCCTGAACCCAAGCTTGGTGAGTTTGACGAAACCTTTGCGTGGTCTGCAGAAGTGCTTGCCGCACAGGGGCGTAAGCCGGAAAAAATTTCTTTAGAGGAGATTGATTGGTTGGGTCGACTCAGGCGTGGTCTTGAAAAGACCCGTCAAGGTTTTGTCAAAGGCCTTTTGGAAAACCTCGGGGATGACCCCCTTACTCCTGAGGTGCTTGATGACCTTGAAACATTACTTTTGAGAGCTGATGCGGGAGTTGAAGCTACGGATCAAGTTCTCGATGCGCTTCGTCGCCGAATGAACGAAGAAGTTGTGGATCCTGCTGAAGGACTTCGCTTTCTTAAACAACAACTTTGCAATCTTTTGGAGGCTCCGATTCAGGACACTGGCACTGATCTTTTGGCGCCAGAACGGGGTCGTCTCAATATCTGGTTATTTGTGGGAGTGAATGGTGTTGGCAAGACCACCACTCTTGGCAAGTTGGCAAACTTGGCAGTACGCAGTGGTTACAGCGCTTTGATTGCTGCTGCTGACACCTTTCGGGCCGCTGCTGTTGAACAGGTCAAGGTGTGGGGTGCTCGCAGTGGTGTTCCGGTCATAGCCAATTCCACTGCCAATGCTGATCCTGCTGCTGTTGTGTTTGATGCAATTGGTGCGGCCCGATCTAAATCAACAGACCTTGTGCTTGTTGACACAGCTGGTCGTTTGCAGACAAAGCACAATTTGATGGAGGAGCTACAGAAGGTTCGACGAATTATTGATCGTTTAGCACCTGAAGCCAGGGTTGAATCTCTTTTGATACTTGATGCCAGTCAAGGTCAGAACGGATTGCGACAAGCCATGGCTTTTGCCCAGGCGGCCGCTCTTACAGGGGTAGTGATTACCAAGTTGGATGGCACATCTCGTGGTGGAGTGGCCTTAGCGGTGGCTTCAGAAGCGAGGTTGCCGATTCGTTTTATCGGCGCTGGTGAAGGGATCCGTGATTTACGACCGTTCAACAGTTTTGAATTTGTTGAGGCACTCTTGGCTAACTATTGATGTTCTGGCGGCTGCCTGAAGCAGTTGATCTTGCTAACTTTCTAACCCTGCTGTGCCGTTGCTGTGAGCAGTAAGCCGCCACGGCGACATCAGACTCCTTCTTTTCGTAGCGCTTCTCAGCAGGTGTCAGCCTCTACGTCGTTGCGGCAATTGCTTGATAGCTTGTCGAGGGAGCAGCGCCGAAATCAGGACTTGTTGGTTTCGTTGGGTTTTGCCCTGCGCAGTTTCACCAATCTGCATCGTTTTCTCGAATTGGTCCCTGTGGTGGCCTCCCGCCTGGTGGGCGTACAAGGAGCATTGCTTGTGCCTTTTCAGGTTGATGGTCGTTTGTGGAGAGAGCAGCTTCAGGCAGTGCCATTTGATCAGAGTCAGGAATTAGTGAGGCAGTTGGCTTCATTTGAAGCAGGTTTTGCCACAGGTTTCGGTACTGATGAGGCACAGGTTCTTGCTATGGATCAGTTGGTTCAGCGCCATTTGGCTAGGGCCGGGATGTTTGCCACCTCATTAGTTGCTCGCGGGCAGCAGCGTGGCAGGCTTTATGTTTTTGATCCTCAAGCAGCTCTGATTTGGAGTGATGTTCACCGTCGCCATGTGCAGTTGGTGGCTGACCTTACTGGGGTGGCTATTGAGAACGATCTGATGCTTCAGGAGGCTCGTCTTCACGAGCGGGTGGATCGTCAACTCAGTATCGGGGCAGAGATTCAGGCTCAGCTCTTGCCAGATCGTTGTCCTGTGATTGAAGGTGTCGAGCTTGCGGCTCGTTGCCGTCCCGCCTTTCAGGTCGGCGGCGATTATTACGATTTCATCCCTACCCGTCCAGAACTGATCGGTCGACGTAAGGAACGAGGTCGTTGGGGTCTTGTGATGGGAGATGTGATGGGTAAGGGTGTACCTGCTGGTTTATTAATGACCATGCTCAGGGGCATGTTGCGTGCAGAGGTGTTAAGTGGTCTGCCGCCCAATCGGATTCTCCATGATCTCAATCAGCTAGCTCAAGAGGACTTGGCTCAGTCCCATAGGTTTGTGACTCTTTTTTATTCTGACTACGATCCGCGCACGCGTCGTCTTCGCTATGCAAATGCTGCTCATAATCCTCCTCTGATCTGGCGAGCTGAGCAACGCAGTGTGAGTCGGCTTGATGTGCCTGGTTTGCTGATTGGACTTCAGCCAGAGGCGGATTACAGCTGTGGTGAAATTTTGCTCAAGCCTGGTGACGTGATTATTTACTACACAGACGGTGTTACCGAAGCTTCTGGCATCACCGGAGATCGTTTTGATGAAGCTCGCTTGATTCGCACAATGGAGGGATCTTGTCGAAGTGGTTTAGGCGCACAGGGGATTCTTGATCAGTTATTTGCCCGTTTGGATCGGTTTGTCGGTGTGGACCATCAACTGGAAGATGATGCCTCAATGGTGGTTTTGAAAGTGCCAGAGGAGGTAACGCTGCCGTCTGTGTCCCTGGCCTGACAAGCTGTTGACTCGCTGCTCATGAAGGGATGGCAGGTGGAGTAACCGGTGGTTCTGCAGAAGGCTGGAGCAAAAGGTTTGAAGAGGGATTGCATCCGGTTATTGAGCGGTTCAATGCTTCCATCAGCTTTGACATCACTCTGCTCCAAGAAGATTTAGATGGGTCTATCGCTCATGCACGCATGCTTGGCGAATGTGGAGTGATCAGTCTTGAAGAGGCGGCTCAGCTTGAGGGCGGCCTTGAGAAAATCCGCTCAGAGGCAGCGGCAGGAGAGTTTCAGCCAGGACTTGTTGATGAAGATGTTCATTTCGCTGTTGAACGGCGCCTGATCGCTTTATTAGGGCCTGTCGGTAAGAAACTTCATACCGGCCGAAGTCGCAATGATCAGGTAGGCACGGATCTGCGCTTGTGGTTACGGCGTCGCTTGGATGATTTGGATTGTGTATTGGAGCGGTTTCAGCATGCTCTTTTGACACAGGCAGAATCCCATCGTCAAACTTTGATTCCCGGATACACCCACTTACAGCGTGCCCAGCCGCTTTGCTTGGCCCATCATCTTTTGGCTTATATCGAGATGATCCAAAGGGATAGAGATCGGCTTAAAGATGTTCGCGGACGAGTCAATATTTCGCCGCTTGGCGCGGCTGCCCTTGCAGGAACATCAGTGCCTATTGATCGCCAAAATACAGCAGCAGCACTTGGCTTTGAGTGTATTTACGCGAATAGTCTGGATGCGGTAAGTGATCGCGATTTTGCTGTTGAGTACACAGCGGCGGCTTCGTTGGTCATGGTCCATCTCAGTCGCCTGGCGGAGGAGGTGATTTTCTGGGCGTCTGAGGAATTTGCATTTGTGCGTCTTAGCGACCGTTGTGCCACTGGCAGCAGCTTGATGCCTCAGAAGAAGAATCCTGATGTGCCTGAATTGGTACGAGGCAAATGTGGTCGTGTGTTTGGTCACCTTCAGGGTCTCCTGACCATGATTAAGGGATTGCCATTGGCTTACAACAAGGATTTTCAGGAGGATAAGGAAGCTCTCTTTGACACCGTTCGCACTACTAAAGATTGTGTGGAAGCCATGTCGATTTTGATGGAGCAAGGGTTGGAGTTTTGTTCGGAACGCTTGGCAGCTGCCGTTGAATCCGATTTTTCCAATGCCACTGATGTGGCTGACTACCTGGTTGCTAAAGGAGTGCCCTTTCGGGAGGCCTACCAATTGGTGGGTGCGGTTGTGAAGCGTTGTTTAGACGAAGGGATTTTGCTTTGTGATCTAAGCCTTGAACAATGGCAGGAATTTCACTCCGCTATTGCTGAGGATTTGCATGAAGCATTGGCTCCAAAGCGGGTTGTGGCTGTGCGGATTAGTGAAGGTGGCACTGGTTTTGATCGAGTTGAGGAGCAACTGCGTCACTGGCGTAGCCGCCTTGATTCCGGACTGTCATGATCGAAATGCCTCGGCGGGTCTACGCTGATGGCGCCAAAGGTGGATTGATTCATTCCCGAATCATGAACTAATGGCTATACCTGGCCAATTGGTCCACTACTTTTTTTACGGTCCACAAGGAAAGTGAGTATTTTTGTCGGCAATCTTCCCTTCCGCGCTGAGCAGGAAGACGTTATTGAATTGTTTGCACCTTTTGGTGAGGTTGCGAATTGTGCTTTGCCCTTGGAACGCGACACAGGACGCAAAAGGGGCTTTGCTTTTGTTGAGATGGCTGATGAGTCAGCTGAGCCTGCGGCTATCGAGGCTCTTCAAGGGGCGGAAATGATGGGTCGCCCTTTGAGGATTAATAAGGCAGAGCCACGTGGCAGTGCGCCCCGTCGTGGTGGCGGCGGCGGATATGGCGGTGGCGGCGGTGGATATGGCGGCGGCGGCGGTGGATATGGCGGCGGCGGCGGCGGTGGAGATCGTGGTTCCGGAGCTCGTGGTTGGGAAGATCGCAGTTATGGCGGAGCTTCTCCTGAAACAAGTTCCTATGACGAGGGTCGCACTCGTCGTCGTAGGGGAGGCGCTGCACCTGAGGGTGAAGGTGGTGACAGCTACAGCGGATATGAGGGAGCGGAGGGCTGAGTTAAGTCCTTAAAGCCCGGCATCTTCAAGTTGCTGGGCTGCTTTTTGTAGCACTCTTAGATCGGCATCGGCTTTTTGAGCCTTGATGCCAAGCTCTCGCCGCCAGGCTTTGGCGCCCGGTACCCCTTCAACGAGTTGTAAAAGATGTCGGCAAAGATCCCATAGCCGGCCACCTCGGCTTAGGTGGTTTTCGGCATGAGGGAGTAATCCTCCTATGACTTGAGAAGCATTGATTGAGCGTGGTTGTTCTCCATAGACCAGCTCATCCATGCTCTGCCAGCGGAGCGGATGCGCATACGCTGCTCGCCCCACCATTGCCCCATCACAGGTTTGCAGCGCTGTTAGGCAGTCGGCAGGGTGTTCTAGTCCTCCATTGATTTCAATAGTGAGCTGCGGGCGTTGTTGCTTGAGATGGGTGACTCGTTGATGTTGAAGTGGTGGAATCGTGCGGTTTTGTTTGGGGTCAAGCCCTTCTAGCCAGGCTTTTCGTGCATGCACAGTAAAGCGAGTGGCTCCTGCGATGGACACTCGGTCGACAAAGGTCATGAGTAGAGCGTCGCTATCGAAATCATCAATTCCTAGACGGTGTTTCACTGTGACTGGAAGAGGGCTCGCCATCGCCATCGCTTCAACACAACGTGCGACTTGATCAGGTTTAGCCATTAGGCAGGCACCGAAGTTGCCTGCTTTTGCTCTTGAGCTGGGACATCCCACGTTGAGGTTGATTTCGTCGTAGCCCCAGGCATCGGCTAGACGCGCTGCTTCTGCAAGCATTTTTGGATCATCGCCTCCTACTTGTAGAGACAGGGGATGCTCGATGATGTCGAAATCGAGCAGATGATCAAGACGGTTGCTGTGATGCAGAGCTTGGGCCACCAACATTTCCGTGTACAGCAACGCCCGGCGACTGATTTGTCGCATTAGTACCCTGAAGTGTCGATCTGTGCAGTCGAGCATTGGAGCCACGCTGAACCGATAAGCACCATCAACCTGTGGCGTGAAAGGAGCCATCATTGATTCATGCTGCCTTCATAGTTGTGTTGCGCTTTCCTAGAAAGAAGGTCATTGATTTTGGCTGCGCTTATGCCCATTACTGCTTTGCTATTGAGTCGTCGTTCTCTGCTGATAGCCACTATTGCAGGAGCCTTTGGTGTTTATAGGAGACCTGCAGCAGCCTTTGCTGCTACGAGGGCTGAGGATCTTGATTGGTCGCTTAGTAATGAGCAGTGGGCAAAGCGTCTTTCCCCTGAGGCTTATCGGGTGCTTCGAGAGGAGGGAACCGAGCGCCCTTTTACGAGTTCTCTCAACAAGGAGAAGCGTGTGGGCATCTATCACTGTGCAGGTTGCGATCTGCCGTTGTTTTCTTCTGCGGCGAAATTCGATAGTGGTACTGGCTGGCCAAGTTTCTGGGAGCCCCTTGCTGGAGCTATTCAAACGAAAGTAGATTTCAAATTGATTATTCCTCGCAGCGAATATCATTGCCGGCGCTGTGGCGGTCATCAGGGACATGTCTTCAATGATGGTCCCAGGCCAACCGGCAAGCGCTATTGCAATAACGGAGTTGCCCTTACTTTCCGACCCGCCAGTTGATTTGATCGTTGTTGGTGGTGGTGCCTCAGGTTTTTTTGGGGCAATCACTGCGGCTGAGGAGGGTTTGGCTTTTGTGCATGTGTTGGAGGCCACCTCTGAGCCATTGACGAAGGTGAAGATCAGTGGTGGCGGCCGTTGCAACGTGACTCATGCCTGCTGGGAGCCAGGTGATTTGGTGACCAATTACCCCCGAGGTGGCCGCCCATTGCGGGGCCTCTTTAGCCGTTTTGCTACCGGTGATGCGGTGGCTTGGTTTGCCGATCGGGGCCTGGAGCTTGTGGCAGAGCCGGATGGGCGGATGTTCCCTGTGGCTAATTGCTCCTCTGCAGTGGTGGCGTGTCTGCAGCAGGCAGCAGTGGTGGCTGGGGTCCGCTTGCGCAGTCAGAAGCTTGTAAAGAGTTTGGAGCGTCTGGGTGCTGCAGGGTTTTTAGTTCAATGTCGGGATGGCTCTTCTTTTGAGGCTCAAAGGGTTTTATTGGCTACGGGTGGGCATCCCAGTGGTCGTCGCTTGGCGGCAGCGATGGGTCATCAGCTTGTCCCGTCTGTTCCTTCTCTGTTCAGTCTTGCTCTGGAGGCACCTGCGTTAATCGCCTGTTCTGGTTTGGCTCTCGATGGCGTTCATCTCAGTCTTAAGGCAGGAGGTCAAAACTTTCAGCAGACCGGCAGGGTGTTGATTACTCATTGGGGATTAAGTGGGCCGGCCATTCTGCGGCTTACTGCTTTTGCTGCAAGGGTTTTGCAAGGTGATCACTATCGGGGAAAACTTTTTGTCAATTGGCTTGGCATGAGTAGTCACAATCTGGTGAAGCAGTCACTGCGTGACCTACGTCATCACCAAGGTAGACGCACTCTGGGATCAGCTCGTCCTGTGCCTAACTTGCCCCGTCGTCTTTGGTTGTCCTTGTTGGTTCAAGTGGGTGCTAATCCGGATTTGCGTTGGGCGGATTGTCCTGCCCGTTTGGAACGTCTTTTGTTTGAAGCTTTGGTTTCCAGCTGTTACTCAATCGGTGGCAAGGGGCCATTTGGAGAAGAGTTCGTTACGGCTGGGGGAGTGCAGTTGGGTGAGGTGAATCTCGCGACGATGGAGAGTCGAGTGTGTCCAGGCCTTTATTTTGCTGGGGAACTTCTTGATGTGGATGGGCTGACGGGAGGGTTCAACTTTCAGCATTGTTGGACCAGCGGTTGGCTTGCTGGTCAGGCCATTGCAAAGGGTTTGCAGCTTGCTACTGGATCTGATCAAACACGGTGAACATGGGGAGATACATCGCCAGCAGGATGGAGCCCACGATGCCACCTACTACTACGATCATCGCGGGCTCAAGCGCTGAGGTAAGAGCTTTCACCGTGGTAGAGACCTCATCTTCGTAAAAATCAGCCACCTTGCTGATCATTTGATCCATATCTCCGGTTTCCTCGCCAATGGCCAGCATGCTTAAGGCCATTTCTGGAAGCACTTTTTGGCGAATCAAGGCAACACTAAGGAGCACCCCTTCCTGCACAAGGGTGCGTGATTCAAGAATGGCGTCGGAAATGATTGTATTGCCAGCGGTTTCACTGGCAATTTCTAGTGACATCAGGATTGGTACGCCTGCTTTGATCAGTGAGCTGAAGATTCTGCAGAATTGAGCTGTGGCAGTTTTGATGATTAGATCTCCGAATAGGGGAATTCGCAGCGTCAGTCGATCGATCTGACGTCGTCCTTGGTAAGTGGCGTAGTAGCGGTTGAAAATCAAAGCGCACACCACTAGGACACCTGCTAATAGCAGGGAATAGGAGGAGCGCAATAAGTTGCTTAGGTCGACCATCAACTGGGTGAATAGCGGCAGCTCGGCGCCTAAATCTTCAAAGATGCCTGCAAAGGTGGGGATTAAGAAGATGGTCATGCCTAGGAATACGAGGATCGCTATCACCAGCACGGCGACTGGGTATCCCAGGGCCCCTTTGATTTGGTTCTTGAGTCGGGCATTGTCTTCTAATAGCTTGGCGAGTCGCTTGAGAGCTTCATCCAAAACACCACCAGCTTCTCCGGCTGCCACCATGGCGATACTTAGTTGATCGAATACCTTTGGCCACTTGCGCATAGCAGTGCCCATGGCACTGCCTTCATTTACATCAAGAGACACCTTCATCAAGGCACGTTTGAACATAGGCAAGCGCTGCTGACTAGCCATTAGGTCGAGACTGCGCACGATCGGAACGCCTGCATCTACCAGAGTTGCGAATTTGTTTGCGAAAACTGCTTTTTCTTTTACACCTGGAGGCTTTTCGAAAGCTGCACTTAGATCGATGGAAAAGAGTCCAATTTTTGATGATTCTGTGTTGTTTTGGCGGTCAATTTTTTTGCTATTTTCTTGTCCTTTATTGTTGAGGGTTGCTTGCAGGTCAGTTGCTCGTATTCCACGACGACGTAGTAACTTTTTTGCTGTTGTTAGGTCGGCCGCTTTGATGGTCATCGTGCGTGTTTGACCACTTGCAGATTCGTAGGTTGCGACAAAGGAGGTCATCGCTTAGTTCTGACTCTTAGCCATCGTTGAGGAGTTGCTCCAGTTCGCTGGGTTTACTGGCTTTGGCGATGGCTTCAGAGCGGCTAATTTCACCTTGTTTAGTCAGACTCGCAAGGGCTTTTTCTAGTGTTTGCATCCCTAGTTCTCCTCCGGTTTGAATTTGGGAGTAGAGCTGTGCAGTTTTGCCTTCTCTGATCAGGTTTGCTGTGGCTGGGGTGTTGATCAAGATTTCTTGAGCCATGACTCGCCCAAACTGTTCTGGTTGTGGATTTTGGCGACGGCAGAGTGTTTGCGAAAAAATGGCTAGCAGGCTTCCTGAGAGTTGAACTCTGATTTGGGTTTGTTGGTTTGGGGGGAAAACATCGACCATGCGATCGACCGTTTGTGCCGCTGAGTTGGTGTGCAGGGTGCCGAACACGAGGTGACCTGTTTCGGCGGCGCTGATGGCCAGTTGAATGGTTTCCAGGTCGCGCATTTCGCCCACTAGGATCACATCAGGATCTTCACGTAGTGCCGCACGCAGGGCATTGCCAAAACTGCGTGTGTCTTCATTGAGCTGTCGCTGGTGCACAAGGCTGAGATCGCTTTTGTATACGAATTCGATTGGATCTTCGATCGTGAGGATATGTTCGCTTCTGGTGTGATTGATGTGGTCCAGCAGGGAAGCCAGGGTTGTTGTTTTGCCTGATCCGGTTGGTCCTGTTACTAGCACTAATCCCCTTGGTCGTTTGCTGGTTTCGATGACTACTGGTGGCAGGTTGAGACTTTCAATACTCGGGATCGTGCTACCAAGAGCCCGTAGACAGGCGGCGTAACTTCCCTTCTGTCGATAGACATTCACACGAAAGCGCGCCACACCCTTTAGCCCATAGGCACAGTCAAGCTCCCAGGTTTGTTCAAGAGTCTTTCTCTGACTGTTGTTGAGCATTGAGAAAATCAGCTTGTTGCATGTTTCTTCGGATAGGGGGGTATTGGTCATTGGCTTTAATTCACCGCTGAATCGTCCATACGGGGGCTGGCCGGTAGCAATGTGAAGATCACTGCCGCCACCTTGAACAAGCTGTTCCATCAGGTCCTCGATCATTAGATCCATGACGGGCCCTTCATTGGCGTGCGGTTAGACAGTAGGGACATTCCAGCCAGTCGTCTTGGAGGCCTGCCCCGCAGACGTTGCAGGTGACAGTGCTAAGGGCTCTGGCGCGGCGCTCTGATTCCAATCCGGAATCGGTGAGGATCATTCGTTCTACTTCTTCAAGGGTGGTGTGGCCTTCTCGCACCAGGTCAAGGCTGTAGCCCAACAGAGTTTTCATACCAGCCTCGAGCGCCAGACGTCTTACCAAATCAGTAGTGGCACCTTTGGCGACGGCTGTAGCGAGCTCTTCGTTCATGCGCAGTACTTCATAGACACCAACTCGGCCCTTGTAGCCGCTGCCTTGACAGTTGGGGCACGGCTGTTTTTCTTGAGCGTGATGGTGGGCCTTGAAAAAGGTCACGCCAGTTTCTTTATGGGCAATCAATCCAAATCGACCCAGTTCTTTTTCAGTTGGGTGATAGGGCTTACGACAAGAACTGCATACTCTTCGTAGAAGTCTTTGAGAGACGATGCCAATCAACGAGGCGCTCACCATGAATGGTTCCACGCCCATCTCGTTGAGGCGGGCGATGGCACTTGATGCGTCATTGCAATGCAGCGTGGTTAGCACCAGATGACCAGTCAGTGCGGCTTCGATGGCGGTTTTTGCGGTTTCTAGGTCACGGGTTTCACCGACCAGCAGAACGTCTGGGTCTTGACGCATGAAGGCTCTCAGTGCAGTACTGAAATCGAAGCCTTTTTCCCTGTTCACTTGACATTGGGTAATCCCAGGGAGGGTGTATTCGATGGGATCTTCTACGGTGGAAATGTTGATACCAGGCTCGTTGCGTTCTGCCAGTAGGGAGTAAAGGGTTGTTGACTTGCCTGATCCTGTTGGACCTGTCACAAGGATCATGCCGAAGGGCTTAGAGCCCAAGTTGCGTACGAGAGAGAGAGCACTTGGGTTGCTGATCAGTTTGTCTAGCCCGAGTTGTGTAGCACTGCTGTCGAGGAGTCGCAGACAGATTTTTTCCCCGTAACGGCTGGGCAGGCTATTAACCCTGAAATCGACCATACGATTGCGATATGTGCGACGAATGCGACCGTCCTGAGCCATGCGCCGTTCTGCGATGTCTAGGTCGGCCATGATCTTGAAGCGTGAGGTAACAGCAGGGATCAACCGGCTCGGGAGGGGTTCGATATAGCGTTGCAATACACCGTCTTGACGGAAGCGAATCTGTAGTCCGTCTTGTTGCGGCTCAACGTGTACGTCGCTGGCTTCTGTTTGCAGTGCCTCTAGCAGTATGCGGTCCACCAGGTTGATGACTGGTGAGCTGTCTGAGTCCATCAAGCTGGACTCCAAATCCTCTACGGAACTAGCAAGTCTGGCTTGTTCTTCAGGATCTTCTTCGAGCATGCCTTCTGCACTAAATCCTGCCAGCAGGGAGGTTGGTGTTTGTGCAATTGGCTTTGTTGATTTTGACTTGGATGCAGATTCAACGTGCTGCTCAGATCTCATTGGTGCAAGTAGCTGGCTGATGTCGGATGCCAGCGCGAGACGGAATTCTGTGCTGAAGCCTTGGGACTGCAGCACTGAGATCAGTTGATTTTTGGTTTGCTCATTGCATTGGTCCGAGATGGCTACAACCAAATGTTGGTTGTGCATGTTGATTGGCAGGGCCTGGAATTGTTGCCACGTTGAGATGTCAAGCGTGGTTTGGTTGGCCATTAGCTCCACTCCGACAACAAGTTCTTCTTGGCTAAGCACACTGACTTGTAGGAGCAGTTCCAGTTCCAGTCGCTCCTGGATGCTGTTGGTTGCTTTGGGGATTGGTCGGCCCTGGGTCACGAAGAAGAAATGAAATTGGAGGTGCGGGCTTCCGCCGCTTGTGGGAGGTGTGCTACTCCCATCAACATGTATAGACGTGAATTTGCAACCGGTCAGCATGAGTGGCGACGCCCCTACCCCAGCTCACGATCCTGCTGCTGAGGGTTTAGAGGCTTCCTTGCCTCTGGAATCAGTGGCATCTATGAATTCAGACGAGGGTCAGCCTTCAGCTCAATCTGCACCATTAGCGGATAATGAGGCTCGCTTACAGCAGTTGGAGCAGGAGCACAGCAGCCTGCGGGAAGAGCACGAAACTCTTCGTAGTCAGTACATGCGGATTGCTGCAGATTTCGATAATTTCCGCAAACGTCAGAGTCGCGATCAGGACGATCTGCGATTGCAGCTCATCTGTACTACTTTGAGTGAAATTCTGCCGGTGGTGGACAATTTTGAGCGAGCTCGTCAGCAATTAGAGCCTCAGGGAGAGGAGGCCCAGGCTCTTCATCGCAGTTATCAGGGTCTTTATAAACAGCTTGTTGAGGTGCTCAAGCAATTGGGCGTTGCTTCAATGCGGGTTGTTGGACAGGCGTTTGATCCCACGCTCCATGAGGCTGTTTCAAGAGAGCCCAGTGAGGAGCATCCAGAGGATGTAGTCACAGAGGAGCTTCAGCGTGGATATCACCTCAATGGCAGGGTGCTTCGCCATGCTCTTGTGAAGGTGTCTATGGGACCAGGCCCGCAGAGTGGCGCCTCTCCTTCTTCAGCTCAATCCAATGATGACTCCACTGCAACTTTTCAAGGTGAGGCAGATCCTGATCAACCAGGGGTCTGATTGCATGCTGTTGCCCTTTAGGGTGAAGGAGTGTTGACGAGCTGATGGCTGATTATTACGACCTGCTAGGGGTCAGCAAAGATGCTGATGGCGATACCCTGAAGCGGGCTTATCGCCGTTTGGCACGTCAGTATCACCCAGATATCAATAAGGATCCTGGTGCAGAGGATCGTTTCAAGGAGATCGGTCGTGCTTATGAGGTGCTTAGTGATCCTCAGACTCGTGGCCGTTATGACCAATTTGGCGAGGCTGGGCTTGGGGGTGCAGGGGGCATGCCCGATGTGGGAGATATGGGTGGCTTTGCCGATCTCTTTGAGACCTTTTTTAGTGGTTTTGGTGGGGCTGGTGGATCTGGTGGTGGTCGTCCACGAAGACGGGGACCGCAGCAAGGAGATGATCTTCGCTACGACTTGAAGATTGATTTTGAGCAAGCTGTTTTCGGACAGGAACGAGAAATCAAAATTCCCCATCTTGAAACTTGCGACACCTGTAACGGCACTGGAGCCAAGGTGGGTAGTGGACCAACGACCTGTTCCACTTGTGGTGGTGTTGGTCAGGTGCGACGAGCGACCAGAACACCTTTCGGGAGTTTCACTCAGGTGGCGGAATGTCCCAGTTGTGAAGGTACTGGACAGGTGATTTCAGATCCTTGTGGTGCATGTGCTGGCCAGGGTGTACGTCAGGTTCGCAAGAAATTGCGCATCAATATTCCCGCTGGGGTTGATACCGGAACTCGTCTGAGAGTTGCCGGTGAGGGAAATGCTGGTTTGCGGGGTGGACCTTCTGGAGACCTTTACGTATTTTTGACGGTGAAATCCCATCCCCAATTGCGACGTGATGGGATTACGGTGCTTTCAGAAGTCAACGTGAGTTACCTCCAAGCAATCCTTGGAGACATCATTGAGGTTGATACGGTTGATGGCAACACCAGTCTTGAGATTCCTGCTGGAACGCAGCCCAATGCTGTACTAATCCTTGAAAACAAGGGTATTCCTAAGCTAGGTAACCCAGTAGCAAGAGGTAATCAGCGCATTTCTATCAATGTGAAGTTGCCCATTCGTCTTTCTGATGAGGAGAGGGGCTTGCTTGAAGATCTGGCTGGCCATCATTCCGCTAAAGGTAGGCAGCATCACCACCACAACAGTGGTTTGTTTGCTCGTTTGTTTGGTCAGAAAGGATGACCGCCCAGCTGGTTCCTGATCAGCAGATTGATTTGCGTGGCACTCCCTGCCCGATCAATTTTATTCGCTGTCGCTTGGCTCTCGAGGGTCTTAAGGCCAAGGAACGTCTTCAGGTGGATCTTGACCGTGGGGAACCTGAGGCGATGGTGGTGCCAGGGTTAGTAGAGGCAGGCCATCGCGTCGAGATTATTGCTCAGGGAAACACTTGGTTGAGGTTGATGGTGACCTGTGGCGGCGGCTGAGGCACCGCGGCTTGCAGGGATGGTGGTGGCCTTACAAGCCAATTTTCTCGAGGTAGAACTCGAGACTTTTAATCCGTCTTCATTGGTGAGCTGGACACGATCAACTGATGCTGAACCATTGCGCTTGCTTTGTACTCGTCGAACGCGCCTTGACCATCGCGGGGCTGCAGTGCATGTGGGGGATCGAGTTTGGGTGGAAGCAATCGATTGGCAGGAGCGTCGAGCTGTGGTTGGTGATGTGGAACCTAGGCAGAGTTGGATCAACCGCCCGCCAGTCGCCAACGTTACGGCTGTTGTTGTTGCCTTGGCAGTCAAGCAGCCTTGCTTTGACGCTGACCAAGCGAGTCGTTTTCTACTGTCCGCTGAGCAGACTGGTGTTGATGTTCACCTCATCCTCACCAAACGCGACCTGATCACTTCGGATCAGCTCGAGCAGCAGCTAGTGCGGCTAAGGGGTTGGGGGTATCGGCCTATGGCGGTCTCTGTGCAGACCGGAGAGGGGTTGGGTGCCCTAAAAAACAAACTCAGCAGTACACGACTTGCTGTCTTTTGTGGTCCTTCAGGTGTGGGTAAGACCAGTTTGCTCAATCAGCTCTTACCCGAGCTATCCCTGCGCGTAGGCGCTGTTTCTGGAAGATTACAACGTGGCAGGCATACCACTCGTCATGTTGAACTCTTTCGACTGTGTGAAGGATCTCTTGTTGCTGATACACCAGGGTTTAATCGACCTGAACTTCCTGCTGATCCGCGCAAGCTTGCGGTGTTGTTCCCTGAACTTGATGGACAGCTTGAAGATTATCCCTGCAGATTTAGGGATTGTTTCCATCGTGATGAGCCCGGTTGTGGGGTCGACAAAAGTTGGGAACGATATCCAATCTATAAGCGTTTTTTGGAGGAGATGGAGTGCCTCAGTCGCTCATCCCGGGGAGGTTCAGGTTCAGGCCTCCTGTAAGTTCTTCCATTTGCTCTTTCATGGTGGTGGTGGAGTGCTCATAGGCGGATTGAAGAGCGGCCAAGATCGCGGTTTCGCTGGCATCTTGTCCTTCGGCAAGCAGTGAGGGTTCAAGGCGCACACGCAGTGGTTGCTGGTTGCCAGATAGCCAGATACTTGCTCTGCCGTCTGGGCTGCTGCCCTCAATTTCCATGGCATCTAGCTCTTCCTGCAGTTTTTGGGCGTTTTGTTGGATTTGTTGGGCCTTGCGGAAGGCTTCGGTGAGTTGGCCGAAATTGGGAAGTCCGAACCCTGCCATTGCGTTGCTGGAGGAATGGGCAGATTAAGCGGTCGCTTCGAAACCAAGTCGTTTCACTTCAGGATGAAGCATCACTCCATGGGCCATCTGTACCCGTTGCTGAATGAGGGTGATCATTTGATTGATGTCGGCAGCCGTGGCTCCACCAATATTGACGATGAAGTTGGCGTGAATGGGTGAGACTTCAGCTCCTCCAATGCGGTGACCTTTCAGACCCAGCGCTTCGATTAGACGACCAGCTTTGAGGGGTTCTGGGTTGCGAAAGACACTTCCGCAACTAGGCAATTGATAAGGCTGTGTCGTCGTGCGATGAGTGAGGTTTTGCTGTGTGATTTGATTGAGCTCCTTGTGATCATGCCCGGGGTCTAGGCGGAATCTGGCTGAGAGCACGACGAGTTTTTTTTCCTGCAAGAGACTTTGTCGGTAGGCGTAGTCAAGCTCTTGGCGGCTCAGTTCAAAAGGGCCCTCGCCATTGAGGTCGAGGACTTGTACAGATTCCAGCCAGTCGGCTGTGCAGCCGCCCTGGGCTCCAGCATTCATGACGGCTGCACCACCAACTGTTCCAGGAATCCCAACGGCCCATTCCAGGCCATGTAGGCCAGCCTTTGCGGCGCGTTTGGAAAGGTTGGGGATTGGTTCACCGGCCAAGGCTTCGACAATGCCAGTCTTTGGATCTAGGTCGCTCCCTTGGAGTTTGCGCATGCAAAGGCTCAGGCCCGGCAAGCCAGCGTCGTTGATCAGTAGGTTTGATCCTGCTCCGATGACTCGACAGGGCATCTTTTGTTCATAAGCCCAAGCAATCAGTGTCTGTAGTTCCTCCACGCTGCTGGGTGATGCAAACCATTCCGCAGGCCCTCCGACGCGCCAGCTCGTGAAGTTGGCAAGAGAAACCAGTGGTTGGGGCTTGATCCCCTTCACTAGGGTCAGGCTGCCAGGGAGGGTGGGCATCTCTTTGCGTTGTCAAGACATGTCAGTTGTCTCCATAGATTGTTGATATTGCCTGCACCCATGGCGAGGACTAGGTCATCTTTGAGGCTGTGTTTTTGCACCAATAGGGTTAGCTGATTAAAGTTTTCGGCTACGGCGACTGGCAGGCTGGGGTGTTGGATTCTGATCGCTTTAGCCAGGCTCTCACTCGTTGCTCCCTGAATAGGGTTCTCTCCGGCGCTGTAAACGGGTGCTAGCAGAACAGCATCCGCTTCACCGAGTGCCCTTGCGAAGTCGTAGAGAAATTCGTTTGTACGGCTGTATCGATGAGGCTGGAACACGGCCAAAATGCGTTTGGGTGGGTTCGGTAGTTGGCTACGACCACTAGTTACTATCAAGCGCGCCATTGTGAGTGTGGCGCTGACTTCGCTTGGATGGTGGGCGTAATCATCAACGATTTGGCGACCCTCCCAGGTGCCTCGGAAGTCGAAACGGCGCCCAGGAGGCTGCAGGTCAGCAAGACCTTGTTGCACGTCCTCAAAGGACAGTCCTTCGAGTCTGCAGGCTGCGATAGCTGCCATAGCATTGCTGAGGTTGTGAAGTCCGGGCATTGGCAGTGTGATTTGCCCCATCCGTTTGCCCTGCTCGTAAATGTCCGCAATTGTTTGATCGCCATTGAGGCAAATTGGTAAAGCTGCAAAATCAACACCCGCTGAGGTTTTGACTGACCACCAAGCTGTGGCATCGAAATGCTCCTTGAGGATTGGGCAGTCGAAGTTGGTCAGCAGTCGTCGGCAACCTTGGCCGAACCGCTTCATGGTGTTGATCAGTTCATCAAGATTGGCGTAGTGGTCGGTGTGATCTAACTCCAAGTTGGTGATTACGCCGAGCGTTGCCTGAAACTTGACGAGAGATCCATCAGATTCATCAGCTTCTGCTACTAGCAGTCGTCCTTTGCCCGCATGGCCATTGCTGTCGTAGTAAGGCACGACACCACCAATCACAGCTGTTGGGTCTTGATCGGTTGTGGCCAGCAGTGTTGTGAGCAGGGTGCTGGTTGTGGTTTTGCCATGGCTTCCGGCTACTGCAATAGATGGTTGTGCCTGAATCAAGGCAGCAAGGAGGTCTGAGCGATGCAAGATTTTCAATTGAGACAGCTTGGCTGCCTTGAGCTCAGGATTGCTCTTGGGAATGGCTGTGCTGATCACAACCAAAGGAAGGAGATCTACGTTGCTACAAATGGCATCGATGTTTGCGGCGCTCTGATCGCGGAAGACCCTTACTCCTTGAGCTCTCAGTTGCTCAACGGTAGTGTTTTCTCGTGAGTCGGAGCCGGAGACGATATGACCTCGATTCACCAGAATTAGAGCTAGTGCAGACATGCCGATGCCGCCAACACCTATGAAGTGGATGGGTTGCTGGCGGTTGAGCGTGCTGGTCAATGGGCAAAACCATAGGCTCAAAAGATAAGCCAGTCTTGGGCTAAAAGCCCGTCATTCTTATGTTTTGGAGAGGTCCGGCCGGGGTTGACCTTGTGCCAGGTATGGGCCGCCTCCTCATCCGGAACAGCGGAAAGTGCAACCTATTTCTGTATGATCGGCGGCCACTTCCCTTGCGGTTTCCCCGTTTTTGTTATGACTCTGCGTGTTGCGATCAATGGATTCGGCCGAATCGGTCGCAACTTCATGCGTTGTTGGCTAAGCCGTGGTGCGAACACGGGTATTGATGTGGTTGGCATCAATGTCACTTCTGACCCTAAGACCAATGCTCATCTGCTTAAGTACGATTCAATTCTTGGACAGATCAAGGATGCGGAGATCGGTTATACCGATGACACTTTTGTTATCAACGGCAAAACCATTAAGTGTTTTTCAGATCGCAACCCCTTGAATCTTCCTTGGAAGGAGTGGGGTATCGATCTTGTGATCGAGTCCACCGGGGTTTTCAATACTGATGTGGGGGCTAGTAAACACATCGAGGCTGGTGCGAAGAAAGTGATCCTCACGGCTCCAGGTAAAGGAGATGGTGTTGGCACATATGTCGTGGGCGTCAATGCTGATCAGTACCGTCACGGTGATTTCAATGTTCTCAGTAATGCCAGCTGCACAACCAATTGCCTGGCACCAATCGTGAAGGTGCTTGATCAGACCTTTGGGATCAATAAGGGCCTGATGACGACGATTCATAGCTACACCGGTGATCAGCGGATCCTCGATAACAGCCATCGTGATCTTCGCCGTGCTCGTGCGGCAGCCATGAATATTGTTCCGACCTCAACTGGCGCTGCCAAGGCTGTGGCTTTGGTTTATCCACAGATGAAGGGCAAGCTCACGGGTATTGCCATGCGTGTACCAACCCCAAACGTTTCAGCGGTAGATCTAGTTTTTGAGTCTGGTCGTTCCACGACTGCTGAAGAAGTGAATGCTGCACTCAAATCGGCTTCTCAGGGTGGCATGAAGGGAATCATTAAATATGGTGATCTTCCTTTGGTTTCTAGTGACTACGCCGGTACTAATGAATCCACCATCGTTGACGAGGATCTCACGATGACTATTGGCGACAATTTGGTGAAAGTGGTTGCTTGGTATGACAACGAGTGGGGTTATAGCCAGAGGGTTGTCGATCTCGCTGAGATTGTGGCCAAGAATTGGAAGTGATCTTTCAGAGGATTACTACCTTTCTGAGCTTCTAGCTTCTTTTTGAGTTATAAACCCCTCCTATTAGCGAGGGGTTTGTGCTCTTTCTTTATTGGAAATGTTTGAAGCTTGAGAAGTTGCTCACTTCTCCTTTGCCATGCGCCCATTCCACCCGAGGTGGGCCTTGTTCCATGACACCAATGACTTGGCTTGATGGAAGAACTTGCAGCCAAGCGGTGGCCCATTTCGGTGGCAGGCTGAGAATAAGTTCAAAGTCTTCTCCGCCGTTTAGGCACCAGCTATCCCAGTGTTGGCCTAGTGGCCAGTCAGGGTCTTTGGGTAGGCCTGTTGGATCAAGAATCGCCCGGCAACCGCTGCTTCTGCAAAGGCCTTGAACCGCTGCCAGAAGTCCGTCACTACTGTCGGTGCCCCCAGCTCGCCATGGAAGTTCAGCAGGCTTACAGGTTTGAAGAGCGTGGAGTGCCTTCAGGCATGGTTGAGGGTGTTGATGAGCTTCTATCGCTTTTTGTTTGAGTTTGTCTGGCAGCAGGGCTGCTTCTATCAGTGGATCTGAGCGAAGTAGGGCCAGGCCAAGACGGCTGAGGCCATGGGGACCACTGACGACAAGAGAATCTCCAGGTTGGGCTTGGGTGCGGTGCAACCGTACTGGCCCGAGAGTGCCCAGGGCGGTGATTGCGAGTAGTCGTTGATCCCCTCGGGAACAGTCGCCGCCCAGCAAGGTCCCCCCAAACTGTTTCAATGCGGCTTCTATGCCTAAATAAACCTTCTCTACCCAGTCCCAGGGGGTCTCTGGAGGGACTACAAGTCCGACAGTGATACCCAGGATCTGATCAACGCCACTGGCTGCTAGGTCGGAAAGGTTGGCGGTTACGCAACGCCAACCAACATCTTTTGGAGTCGTGGTGTCTTCGCTGAAGTGAATGCCTTCCACCATGACATCGGTATTAATGAGGAGTTCTCCCTCATTGGTGTGGACTTGCGCTGTGTCGTCGTCAAGTTGGCCAGCAGGAGCAAAGCGGGCTAGTCGATTCAGTAGTTCGTTTTCACCAAGTTGGGCTAGGGTTTCGCCCATACACAAGTCCTCAGGCGTGGGGCTTCAGCCGATCAGCTCCATCGACAACTTTGATCGATAAGATTTGATCACCAATTTCGAGTTTTTTAAGTAACTCGGTACCTTCAACGACATAGCCAAAGGCTGCATTGCGGCCATCCACCAAGTTGAGACCAGCTGGAGTTAATTCTGCATCATAGAGAAATAGAAAGAACTGGGAGGAACCGTCGTCTATAGCCTGGTCGGAATGGGCCCATCCGAGTGTGCCAAGGGCGGCGAATGGAAGGACTGGTGTGGCTTTGTAAAGACCGATGTCTTCAAAGGTTTGGTTGTAAAAAGGAGTTGGTTCCTCTGGAATACGGATTTCCAGAGGAACTTGACGTTCTTTCTTGGTTGTTGGGTCGATGTATCCGCTTTCAGGTCCTGTGGGGTCACCGCTTTGTAGTACGTAATTGTCTTCAGCGCGTGTGAATGGCAATCCGTCATAAAAGCCTTTGAGAGCTAGGTCTACGAAGGCGCCGGCTGTTAGCGGGGCGTTGTAGCCATCAATCACAGCAGTGATGTTCCCTTTTGTGGTTTTGATCGATACAGTTGCTCTTCCGAGAAGCCGCGGTAGTGAGTTGAATTCCTCAGGGATGGTGTAAGGAAAATCATTCACCAATAGCGCTTCTAGATCACCGATCTGCTTGAGACTTTCGCGACGTAGGTCGATGAAGCGATCTACGTTTTGATTACTGGCTGCATCCCCCAGGGCCTGGACCGTTTCTCCCAAGGATTCCAAAAGTGCTTCACCCTTTTCTCGAGATGCTTCTGGGATGGCTGCGAGGATGCTCTTTTTGCGGGTTATTACTAGGAACTGACTAGAAGAAGCAGCTTCGTTTAGCGCAACCCAGCGATTGCCCTTTGAAGACCCAACCACTTTGCTAGTGGCCTCAAGGGTGGCTTGCATTTGGCGGAGATCTTTTTGTTCGATTGGTAGGGCATTTCGCAGGATTGCGGCACCATCGGTCACTGCACTTCCAGCTGGTAGAGCAGCCAGAACAGGATCACCCCAATTCAGCAAAAGTACTGCGAGCACTGTGATCAGGCTGGTCAGTAGAGGAGTATTTGGCATGTGGAACTCTTCTTGTGCTGGGACTTTGGCACAGCCGTATGATCCATCTGATCCGTTCAGCGGGAATGATCTCAAGTAACGACTTCCGCACTGGCACCTCGATTGAATTAGACGGTTCTGTTTGGCGTGTAGTCGAGTTTTTGCATGTGAAACCGGGTAAGGGTTCAGCATTTGTGCGTACCAAGTTGAAGGCGGTGCAGAGCGGCAACGTGGTGGAAAAAACCTTTAGGGCTGGGGAGATGCTTCCGCAGGCCTTGCTTGAGAAGTCGACTCTTCAACACACTTATATGGAGTCCGGTGACTATGTCTTTATGGACATGTCTAGTTATGAGGAAACCAGGCTTACAGCGCAGCAGATTGGTGACAGTCGTAAATACCTCAAGGAAGGGATGGAGGTGAATGTGGTCTCATGGAACGGAAATCCTCTTGAGGTGGAGCTCCCCAATTCTGTGGTGCTTGAAATCACTGAAACTGATCCTGGTGTTAAGGGTGATACCGCTACCGGTGGCACTAAGCCCGCCATCCTTGAGACTGGGGCTCAGGTGATGGTTCCTTTGTTTCTTTCTGTGGGCGAGAAAATTAAAGTCGATACACGTAACGACAGCTACCTCGGTCGCGAGAACTAATGGCTATGCAGCTCGATCATGATCAACTGCACCAGTTGCTTGCAGCCTTGGCGGAAAGCGACATACAGGAATTTCGCCTTGAGGGAGATGATTTTCGTCTAGAGGTCAGGCGGAACATCCCTGCACCAGCAGTGGTGGCTCCGGTGATGCCATTGTCTTCGACCGTTGAGATGCCTTCACCGGCTCCAGAACCGAGAGTTGAGATGGTCGGACCTGGGACTCCGCCTCCAGCGGTACCAGGTTCAAGAACTGATTTCCTGGAGGTAACGGCACCGATGGTCGGCACGTTTTATCGTGCTCCTGGCCCTGGGGAATCCCCATTTGTAGAAGTTGGTAGTCGCATCGGTGTCGGTCAGATCGTGTGCATTTTGGAGGCCATGAAGTTGATGAATGAGTTGGAATCTGAAGTAAGTGGCGAGGTGGTTGAAATCCTTGTAGATAACGGCACGCCAGTTGAGTTCGGTCAGGTTTTGATGCGTGTTAAGCCTGGCTGATCAGCGTGATTCCGTGAGCTCCCAGGCGGCTTTTAGGGCGGCCAACATGCTGTCGGGTCTGGCACATCCCTTTCCGGCAATGTCAAAGGCGGTGCCGTGATCAGGTGAGGTACGTAGAAATGGAAGCCCAAGGGTGGTGTTGACGGCCGAGTCGAAAGCCAGCAGCTTCATTGGGATTAGACCCTGATCGTGGTATAAGGCCAGGATCCCGTCTGGGGTTTGGGCGCAAGGGATGCCATGCCAAGCCTTTGCAGCTGAAAGCCAACATGTGTCGGGAGGTAAAGGACCGTCTAGTTGGATCTCAGGGTGCTCCGTTTTCCATCTGTTCAGCATTGGGATCAACCATTTCAGCTCTTCATGGCCCAGTTGGCCTTGCTCGCCAGCGTGGGGATTGAGGCCTGCGACTGCAATGGATGGATCGGTTTTGAATCTTTGGCAGAATGCCTTGAGTACGTTGAGCTTCGCTCTAACCAACTCAGGGGTAAGCACTTGTGGGACTGCTGCTAGCGGGATATGGGTTGTTGCTAGCAGAGTGTTGAACCGCCAGCCGTTATGAGGTGAGATCGCGGTGAAGAGCATGGAGGCTTGATCAGCTCCCACCAGTTCTTTAAGTCGTTCGGTTTGACCGGGATAGTGATGGCCTGCTGCATGCCAGGCCTGCTTGGCAATAGGAGCGGTAACAAGGGCGCGGGCTCGACCCTTCAAGAGGAGTTCTGTTGCCTTTGTCAACCATAGAAAGCTTGCGGCTCCACTCTGTGCTGTGGGGTATCCAGGCTGAAGTGTGCTCTGCAGGGGTAGATCTTTGATGTCGAGGTTCTTTGGATTGGCTAGGGGAGAGATCCCTTGAGCTTGTAATTGGGCATAGGTCAGTTCTAGGCTTTTTCGACAGCCAACCAGCTGGGGATGCAGCTTTGATGGCAAGCTTGGTGAAGCGAGGGCCTTTAGGGTTACCTCCATCCCGATGCCAGCGGGATCGCCGATGGCGATAACGATAAGTTGATTAGCGTCAAAGCCTTCAGAAGGCATAGCCATGATGCGCTGGTTGCTGCTTGGTTTGCTGTTGTTTGGTCTTGGTACCGGGTTGCGGAATGGTTGGTTGGTGGTGCATTGGAGTCAGTTTTTGCGCGATGCCGGGTTGACATTTATCGATCCAGAGAAGCCCTTTAATGGGAACGAGTTCATTCTTGGTGGTCCGGATCGGGAACGTTCAACAACTAAGGAAAATTCGTCTGTGAGACCTTGAAACCTTCTGCCAGATAACAGTCTCTAAGGCCGGATTGATAGTTGGGATGCATCAGGGAATAGCCAAGCTCGCGGCATAAGAGCTGATTGCTAACCCTGCGATTCTCTTGCCAGAAGGAGAGTGCCATGGGATTCATCTGTGCAGCGGCAACTGCAAATGGCTCAATTTCGGGTAGGGACTTTCCAAGTAGTTGGGCGGCGAACCCGAGTACGTCTGTATAAGCTGTTGGCATGTCATCGGTGACGTTGATCACGATGGGTCGCTGTCCATCAGCAGCGCATTGGATTAGGTGCAGGATGGCGCCTGCAATGTCATCGACATGAATTCTTGAAAACACCTGGTTGGGCTTATGGATCATTCTGCTTTGACCTGTGTTGACGTTTTTAAGCACTGAGCGGCCTGGTCCGTAGATGCCAGGCAGTCGCAGAATCTGCAGGGGTAATCCCGAAGCTTGCCAGGCCTCTTCACAGGCCAATCTTCTTTTGCTCCGTGCTTGTTGAGGCTGAGGGTGATCGATTTCTGTGACCCAGCGTCCTTGGCGATCTCCGTAAACCCCTGTGGTGGAGAGATAGCCAACCCATTGCAATGGCAACGCTTTGAGCTGGTCGCCCAAGCATGTCAGTACTGGATCTTTCCCATCGGCTGCTGGCGGTATGCAGCTGAGTAAATGAGTGACTCCTTCTAGAACTTTTGTGGCTGGCAACAGCTTGGTGGCACTATCAAATGCGATGTCTGCGTCTGGGCTGTTGATGTCTCTGCGGCTGCAGATAGCAGTGCTGCCAAGTGCTCTCGCTAGAGCCACTACATGCTGGCCACTGAATCCTCCACCGAGAACCAGCAACTTTGAGCCGGTGGGGAGAGGCGGACTCCGCTTGACAAGTTCTGTGAGCATGAGTACAAATGTATTATATTCCAGATTTGGTCATGGCGAGCTCCTATTTGCGCGCTTCCGCGATTTCAGTATCCATGCTGCCGCGTCGGGCATGTCCAAGGATCGTTCAAGGTCGGCAGATCAGTTCGGTTTTTCATTTTGTCTTGCCTTTGGCTTTGTTGACAGGTGCGATGCTTCTCGCTCCGGAGCAACCTGAGCAGCAGGCTTCTATTTGCCAAAGAAATTACCCTGTGGTGGCCTGTCAGGTCTGGTGAGATTGGTTTAGGCCAGCTGGGGCATCCATTCTTCATCTTGGCTGATAACAGGAGCTTCTCTATGGTTGGGTTGGGTCCATTGAAGCAACCTTAAAGCCAGTCTGAGATCGCCATCCATCCAGGCGCGGATGGCCATTGCGCGTCGCGGATCATAGAAACGTTGGCGCCTATACCACTCGAAGGCATGGGCATCTGATTTGTCACCGTTACAGGAGAGACAGGCCGGAACGCAGTTTTGAGTAATACTTAAGCCACCGCGACTGAGAGGCAGAATATGGTCAATTGATTCAGAAGTTTTGCCGCAATAGATACAACTTTGAGCGGTATAGTTGTGAAGGGATTTTCTCCATCTTCGCACACGTAACTTGGGGCAGAGATCTTCGAGGAAAACCGCGTCCCTATTGTGCATCCGAGTGCCTCGGTTTTGTGCAGTGTGCCGCGCATGCTCTTTGAGTCAATGTGTCTAAATATCTATTTTGGCTTGCTTTGCGCTGCTTTTTACAGTGGCTGCTTTCGCTCTTGCTAGTAAGGCAATGGGGCGTAAATTAGGTGTTCCTTGAGCAGTGAAGCTCACGCCTAAATCGTCTTCCAGCTGTTATTTGGGTCTGACTGCGGCGGGTTTGGTCAAGGTGGCGTTCCCTTTCGATGCGGTGACTCAGGCTCAGCTTCGCAAAGTGAGGCCTCGTGGAATTTGGCGTGGTACTCGCCAGGGCTGGGAATTTCCTTTGGTTGCGGCTCAACATTTGCAGAGGCAGTTTGGCACACGTTTTTTGGTGCAGGACGACTTGGCTCAGTGGCTGAGTTGGTTCGAACAGCCTTTGCCACCGATGCCGCCCCATCGCGATCTCGTGAGCTATGCAGACCTTGAGGTTGTTTTGAAAGATGGTCGTAGACCTCTTCCTCATCAGTGCTCTGGAGCCCGTTGGTTGTTGGCGCGGCGCGGTGCAGTCTTGGCTGATGAAATGGGTCTTGGTAAGACTCTTACCTCTCTTTTGGCGGCTCGTGCCATGGTGAGATGTGCTGATGTACGGGTCATGGTGGTGGCGCCGGTGGGTCTTCATGACCACTGGCGCATCGAAGCTGCAAGTCTTGATTTGCCGGTATGCATCCATAGCTGGGCTCGTCTGCCTAGGGAATTGCCGGCGGCGGGAACGCTTCTGTTGGTGGATGAAGCGCATTTCGGCCAGTCCATCAAGTCAAGACGAACTCAGGCTCTTTTAAGGCTTGCGCGGCATCCGCGTTTAAGGGCTATTTGGTTACTCACCGGGACGCCGATGAAAAATGGTCGTCCTGATCAGCTTTATCCATTGCTGGCTGCCATTGATCATCCTTTGGCTCGAGATCAACGTAAGTTTGAAGAGCGTTTTTGTCAGGGTCACTGGCGAGATCAAGGTGGACAGCGACGCTGGCATTCACGTGGTGCGAGTGATCTCGATGCTCTAGGGAAGCTCACACGTCCATTGGTTCTGCATCGACGCAAGCAGACTTTGCTTGGCTTGCCCCCAAAACGTCGTCAAGAGCATCGGGTTGTCCTTACAGAGTCGGAGTCTCGTGGTTTTGACCATCGTCTAGCTCTTGTCACTGACAACTATCGCCATCGTGTTCAGCAGGGTTTGGTGCGTTCAGATGCGGAATCGCTCGCGGTGCTTACGGCTTTGCGCCAGATTGCAGCGGAGTTCAAGCTGCCAGCAGTGGAGACTGTTGTGGCAGCACTTCTTGCTGAGGGGCAAGCTGTTGTCCTTTTCAGCAGTTTTGTTGGTCCTTTGTTGCTTTTGCAGCAACGCTTAGGGGGTGAGTTGTTAACTGGTCGTCAGCGTCCAGGCCAGCGTCAAGAAGCTGTAAATCGTTTTCAATCAGGGATGAGTTCCCTTTTGTTGGCAACCTATGCAGTAGGCGGGCTTGGTTACACCTTGCATCGCGCTAGGCATGTGGTTTTGCTTGAACGTCACTGGACACCTGGTGATGTGGATCAGGCTGAGGATCGTTGCCATCGATTGGGGATGGATGGTGGACTCACGAGTCACTGGTTCCAACTGGGTTTTGCAGATCAGCTGGTGGATGCTCTGATCGCAAGTAAGGCCGAGCGGATTGAGGTATTGCTTGGTTCTCGTCGTGTTGGACTCAAGCGTCAGCCTTTGCCAGTCATGTTGAGATGTTGCATGCAGGAGTCTTTACGCACGGTTAGTTCGTGACGCACCATCGGATCAGCTGACGCGCCTTGTTGATTCAGAAGCTTTAAACCTTTGGAGACATCTTCACAAGCCAAATTGGTTTGGCCAAGCAGGGTGTAGATCAGTGACCGGTCGTTGAGTGGTTCAGGGTCGTTTTGATGTTGGCTCACGACGCTATTGCAGCGCAGTAGGGCTTTGTCGAGTCCTTTGAGGTCAAGATTTTCCAAGCAAGCTTGGGACGAGATATTCGAGTCAGCAGATGGATTGGTTGGTGCTGAGCGACTGTTGCAGCTAAGACCGGAAAGCAGCAATCCGCTCAGAAATAGTTTGGCAAGGAAGCGAGGGAATTTAATAGCTGTAGTGCTGCTCATGATCTGTGCTTGAAGGAGTGGTGGTGTTGGTATTGCCAGAGCTATAGGAGTCGATGACAGTCTCATCACTACTTTCTTGATCAGCTACTGACAAAGAGTTTTTGCTATTTCCGAAGAGATCGCCAAGGTATTGACCGCAGTTTGGATAATTGCTGGGTTCATTGACCACTGCTTCAGTAATTAATACGGCAGCATGCTTTGGTGAGGTCTTGAAAAGGCTATTTCCCTGGCGTTTGATTAGGGCATAAGAGGCAGTCCAGCTCACCTCATGGTTATTGCCATTACTACGCATGAAGCAGTAGATCTGGGCTCCTTTGCTTGCGGCGTCAGTTGTTGCTGATTGGGCAGCTGTGCCAGAAAGACTGATTCCCACAAGGCCTAGCAGTGTGAGTGAAAGGGCAACTCGATTTCGATTTCGATTCATCGCTTGCAAGTCAACACAGTATTGATCAACTTATCGATTGAAACTGTCCTGTCCAGGTTTAATCAGGAATCAATGAGTCCTAATGGGGCCAATAGCTTCACCAGAAGGGGTAGTACCAAAAGTACGGTGATTAATCTCACAGCATGCAGGGTGGCGACTGCAGCACCGACGCCGAATTCCGCACCTACCAGACTCATGCCACTGATGCCTCCTGGGGCAGCGCCGAGGAGAGAAACCACAGGGTCAATACCTAGTAATCGACTGCTCCAAAGACCGATCACGATCCCAGTAAGTACAAGGGTCAGAGTGATCAGTAGGGCTGGTTTCCAGAGGCTTTGCAGCTCCCCTAGGGAGCTTTTGGTCAGGCCGGTACCGATCACCGTGCCGATCGCGATTTCAATTGCGGTGCGTGTTCCTGAGGGCCATTCAGCAACATCAAGGCGACCGCTCATGCTCACGAGCCCTGCACCTAAAAGAGCACCTGCAAGGGGTGCTGCTGGAATGCCAGTGCGCAATGTCAGCAGACCCAATGCTGTTCCTGCCATGAGATAAATCAGCAACGTTGCCAGAGAAGGCATGGGATCGATTTGAAAAAGTACAGATACTTTGAGCGCAAATGATTCTCCTCACCATCTGCCTAATGACTTGAGCCTTTATTCCTCATGTGTTGTCATCGGGACAAAGTATTTGTTTGTGGCTATGTCCTCGTCAGTTTCTTTTCGAATTACTCGTACTGCAGAAGACCTGGTTCAGACGATCACTGCTTTATCGCAGAGGCTCGTTAAATTGGAGCAGCGTCAGGAGGCTTTGGAGTTTCAGTTGAGACAGCAGAGCGAATCTCAGAGGATTCCGGCAGAGGAAATGGAGATGCTCGATGGGGTTGAGCAGCTCTTAAAACAGTGCCAGGAACTTCTTGATAGTTCTGATCAAGCTGAGGATCAAGCCCGAGAAGAACCTCAGTCTTGGTCAGGGGAACCAGACACTCTTGCGGCATGAGGGTGGCATCGGGTGCACAATAAAAAGAAAGGCATCCATGGCTTTAACCATTTCTGCCTCTGGCAAAGCTGGGGTTACCAGCTCAGTATTGTCACCGTTAGCGAGATCTTCTATCAGACTTCAGGCCTTCCATGAGGGGGGGCATCAGCTCGAGAAGCTTGAATTTGCATTGGCTGTTGCCGAAACACGTGGTGACCAGACTCGTGCGTCAGTCTTAAGAGCTCAGATCGAAACTATGGGAGGCAACATTGAGGAGCCAGGAACCTGATTTAGCCCCCTTATATTTTCTATACATATCAAATGGCTGATTTGGACAACAACATTTGCTGTTTTGATGCTCGATATTGCTTGTACTAGACAATTCGAGTTAAACTTTCAATCAAGGGGTTCAGCTGATCAGTCTTGACGTCTACTTTTTTGAGAACAACAGCGGGCACGAATTCCGCTTCTATTCAACGCGAGGTTTACTTGAAGGCCGCGAGTGGTTTTTTTGACCGAGCTTCTGCACAGGCTGAAGCGGGAGATTTTCAGGCTGCTGGCAGTTTGATTCTTAAGGCATTAGATCAGGAGCGTCGTGCAGGAGTGGTTGGTCCACAAGTTCTTCAATTAATCAAGCCCAGATCCTGAATTGGGATTGATTAATGCTTTGAATCCTATTTTCAATTAGACAGGGTTTTTGGTTTGTTAAATATGAAGAGTATTCTATGAACGTTGATTAATCCTTGGATAAGCGGGTGACCGGATTCGAACCGGCGACGTTCAGCTTGGGAAGCTGACATTCTACCACTGAATTACACCCGCATTTTATCAGTTTAGATCAGCTTGAGTTCGTTTTGTTGGCGAGCACTGTTATCTGAGAATTGCTTCTGCTGCTGCCAGGCCATCTCCCATGTTGCCTTTATGCAAGCCAAGAGATTGCAAGGTGGATTCGATTGCAGCTATGGCAGTGAGGATATCTCTATCACATACGAATCCAAGATGGCCGATACGGAAGACCTTCCCTTTTAGATGATCCTGTCCACCTGCTAGCAGGATGTCGAATTTCTCTTTGACAGTTTTGCGCAGTTGCTCTGCATCAACTCCCTCAGGTGCGACTGCGGTGATCGCTGGGCTGCCGTGTCCTTCAGCTGCATACAGGGGCAGGCAGATGGCCTTCATGCTGGCCTGAGCGGCTGCGCGGTGGCGGGCATGACGGTCAAAGATGGCTTCTAGTCCTTCTGATTGCATCATTCCCAGCGCAGATTCCAGTGCGAAGTAGAGATTCACAGCAGGGGTGAATGGATTGCTGTCTTGAGCGGCAGTTTTTCGGTAAGGCCCCAGATCGAGATAAAACTTCGGTAGATCCGATTGTTGATGTGCTTGCCAGGCTCGTTCACTCATGGCCACGAAGCTGAGACCTGGAGGCATCATGTATCCCTTTTGGGAACCGGAGGCAACCACATCTAGACCCCAAGAATCCATGGGTACATTGCAGGCCCCAAGGCTTGTCACGCAATCAGCGATGGTTAGTGCTTTGCCGTGAGTGCGGACATATTTGCTGATGGTTTCAAGGTCGTTAATGACCCCAGTTGAGGTTTCCGAGTGGGTGAGAATTACGGCTTTGATTGTTTTGCCATTGTCTGCTTCCAGTGCTCTTTTGAAGGCTTCTGGGTCTAACGGTTGTCCCCAGTCTGCTTTTATCACTTGTACGTCCAGGCCGTAAGCCTTAGCCAGCTTTACCCAGCGCTGTCCAAACTTGCCGTTGTCGCCGCAGAGAACCTTGTCGCCGTAGCTGAGGGTATTGATGATTCCTGCTTCCATCGCAGCGGTGCCGCTGCCAGTGATGACTAGAACATCTGATTTGGTCTGATGCAGCCAGCGCAGCTGCTCGGTGGTATGTCTAACGACGGCTTGAAACTCTCCACTGCGATGGCCGATGGGGTGGCGACCCATGGCTTTGAGTACTGTTTCGGGAACCGGTGTAGGACCCGGGATCATCAGGGTGAGTTTGTCCTGCACGGCCTAAGGCTTAGTAATGAACCAACCTAGAAAATACCTAAGCAAGGGTTTTTTATCGATCACGCCGATCCTGATTCAAGGGGGTTGACGCTCCCGGTTTGGGTCGCGGCTGCGGCCCGAGCTGCTACCGAAGCTTTGCTTGGAAGGCCTTTCAGTGCTTCTCAGTTGCTTGAATTGCCTGATCGCGACGAACCTTTTGCTGTGTCAGTCACCTCTGCCGCGGTTTTGGCTGGAGGTGAACAGGCTTTGGCAATCAGCCATTGCGATCCAGGTCCAGGTCTTGATCTCACAAGAGGTTTGGAGATTTGGGTGTTTGTTCAGTGGCAGGAGTTGGTTGTTGGTGTTGATGATGAGTTGAATGTTCATTCAGAGGCCTGGCTGAATCTCGTGGCAGGCAAGGGTGTTGGCACGCTGGGGTCCGGTGGAGAGGCGTGTGTGTCTCGATTTGCACGCGAGCTTTTGAGTCGTAATTTGTACCCCCTGGTGCCTTCGGGTCGAGGGCTGCAGTTGGAAGTTGTGTTGCCTAGGGGTAGAGATTTGGCAGCACGTACCAGTAATGCAGCTTTTGGGGTTGTGGATGGCTTGGCCTTGATTGGTACCCAGGCGGATGTGCAGGTCAGCGCCTCTCCTGATCAGTTGCAGCAGACCATTGAGCAACTACGTCGGCAAAGTGCCGCTTCAGATTTTTGTGGAGCAATGACTTTGGTGATTGGTGAGAATGGTCTTGATCTAGCTCGACAGTTGGGGTTGGCTGCTCAGCCGCTCCTCAAGATTGGCAATTGGTTGGGGCCTGTCATCGTGGCCGCGGCAGAGGCTGGGGTGGAGCAATTGTTGTTGTTGGGCTATCACGGCAAGTTGGTGAAGTTGGCAGGGGGGATTTTTCATACTCATCACCATCTGGCAGATGGTCGTTTGGAGGTGCTTGCGGCCATGGCTGTGCGTGAAGGATTGCCGTTGGATCTGATCCGGCAACTTGGCCAGGCTGATTCCATGGAGGCAGCATTGAAGATGCTGGAAGCTCAAGATCCAGAGCTGGTACGCAAGCTTTGGTATCGGCTGGCGGCAACAGTGGAGCATCGCAGCGCTGCCTACCTTGCCCGTTATGGCTCATGGTCGATCGCTATTGGGGCAGCTCTTTTCGATCGTCAGCGACGGTTGCGCTGGGCTGGTCCCCAAGGGTCTCAACAGTTGGCTGTCTTGGGAGTGACCCCTGAGGATTCACCAATAAGCCTTTCTCTACCCTGAACGTTCTGTTGGTTGACTCCAGAGGAGCTTTTTCGCTGATATGTCCAATTCCCAGTCTGAAGGTCAGCGCCAGCCGGCAATCGTCATTCTCGATTTTGGCTCTCAGTATTCAGAGCTGATTGCCCGTCGGGTGCGAGAAACAGAGGTCTACTCATTGGTGATGAGCTATAGCACCTCAGCGGATGAGCTTCGCCAGCTTGCCCCGAAGGGCATCATTTTGAGTGGCGGACCTAGCTCTGTGTATGCCGAGAGAGCGCCGCTTTGTGATCCGAACATTTGGGATTTGGGTATTCCTGTGCTGGGGGTTTGTTATGGCATGCAATTGATGGTGCAGCAGTTGGGTGGTCGGGTGGAAATGGCCACGGGCAAGGCCGAATACGGCAAGGCTCCTCTTGAAGTTGATGACCCGACGGATCTGCTCACCAATGTTGAGAATGGATCCACCATGTGGATGAGCCATGGTGATTCCGTGCGCGCCTTACCTGAGGGGTTTGTTCGGCTTGCTCATACAGCCAATACTCCTGATGCGGCGGTTGCTGATCACAATCGTCAGTTTTATGGCGTGCAATTTCATCCTGAGGTGGTTCATTCCACTGATGGGATGTCGTTGATTAGAAATTTTGTTTATCACATTTGTGGCTGTGAACCGGATTGGACTACGACCGCATTTATTGAAGAAGCCGTTAGCCAGGTTCGTTCTCAAGTCGGTGATAAACGGGTGTTGCTTGCTTTGTCCGGAGGAGTTGATTCCTCAACCTTGGCTTTTCTATTAAAAAAGGCCATTGGAGATCAGCTCACGTGCATGTTTATTGATCAGGGGTTTATGCGTAAAGGTGAGCCTGAGTTTTTGATGGATTTCTTTGATCGTAAGTTTAATATCAATGTTGAATATATCAATGCAAGACAACGGTTTATTTCTAAGTTGAATGGCATTGTTGATCCGGAAGAGAAACGTAAAATTATTGGTACCGAATTCATTCGAGTGTTTGAAGAAGAGAGTGCTCGACTTGGTCCATTTGATTACCTCGCCCAGGGGACTCTGTATCCAGATGTGATTGAGAGTGCTGGAACTAACGTTGATCGAAAGACCGGTGAACGGCTGGCTGTGAAGATCAAAAGCCATCACAATGTGGGGGGACTACCAAAGGATCTGCAGTTCAAGTTGGTGGAGCCACTTAGGCGATTGTTTAAAGACGAGGTGCGAAAAGTAGGCCTTGCTTTGGGCTTGCCGGAAGAGATTGTGCGACGTCATCCCTTCCCTGGCCCAGGTTTGGCGATTCGTATTCTTGGTGAAGTGACCGACGAGAAGTTGAATTGTTTGCGTGATGCCGATTTGATTGTTCGCGAAGAAATTCGCGATGCAGGTCTCTATCACGACATATGGCAGGCCTTTGCTGTGTTGCTGCCCGTGCGCTCTGTCGGGGTGATGGGGGATCAGCGCACTTACGCTTGGCCGATTGTTTTGCGTTGCGTGTCCAGTGAGGACGGCATGACAGCGGATTGGTCACGCATGCCTGATGAACTTTTGGAGCGTATCTCCAATCGAATTGTCAATGAAGTGAGCGGTGTAAACCGGGTTGTGCTTGACATCACCAGCAAGCCTCCCGGCACAATTGAGTGGGAATAGTTTAGGCATTGAATTTCTTTTCTCAACTCTAAATTGTGGCTTCAAGTTTTATTAGAGGTGATCCAGAATTATACATTCTGGTGTCAGTTTTAAGAGTCCTGCTATTTTATTTGGATTGAGAGTATTATGCGTCTTGGCTTTTGACAATTTTACACTTTTCTTGTCAATTGTCGTTCGAATCAGTTTATTTCATGCTGCTAATGATCAGCTTTGGCTTTCGCTCATTTGTTAACGATTGACGATGTGTTGATGGTGACAAAGATTCGACGATCTTTCTAGCGTCGAGTCTTCTTCTTCAACGCTCTCTGTGCTGACTTGGCTGCATGAGCTCAAATCATCTTCGAGAATGCTTTGCATCACTCAATATTTTTGATTAGCACCCTTGAAGTGAAAGTCGATTCTGTTGAGGTGATGAGGGACTGGTGAAGCTCAGAATGACTCGATAGCCTGGGCCACTGGCCTAGAGACTTTTGACCGTCGCCCAACAGCAGGACATACAGCTAGACCGCCGTTTGCAACAGGACAGCATTCAGTTTGCGGGTAAGACCGTTTATATCAACCCTTTCCTGTACTGGCGAAGGTTTGACAGCAACACCGATCGTTGGTTAAGGGAGCCCGGTCAGTTGGGTGAAGACCAGATCAGCCTCAATCGTGGTCGCTTTTACCCTGAGCTTGATTGGGCTCTGTTGGATGAGAGCCAAAGGGATATCAAGGATGCTGCTGTTGAGATGTTCCTGAAAAGTTTGGAGCTGATCGGCACTTTTCACCCTGAACTTACAGCTGGCCAGTTGCTTGAGGTCGAGCGCAAGATGGCGGTCACAAAGAAGCAGTCTTTTGAGCGCTGGGTCGAGAAGTCGTTTCGCAGGCGTTGCAAACAAGAGTCTCGTGAGCGCAAGCGCTTTGCTCGTGAGCGTTTTTGGCGGTCTTGGAGGGAATGGTTCAGCTTGGAGACAACGCATCATGCTGTGGGACCAATGGTGGCGTTATTGGTTTTGGCAGGTTTTGGGGGCTGGTCGATGGGAATGTCTCAAACGTCTTGCCCAACACTTTTGATCCCTTCCGAGCAAACTGTTGTTAGGTAGACCTTTGTGGCTTGCATGGCCGACGATTCGTTCGACAGCCTTCGCCTTTCCCTGATGCAGGATGCTCTTCCTGTGGGTTTGGCGATGGTTGATCGGGTCCGTCGTGGTGGAGCGAGAAAAATGGTGGAAGCTTTTACGGGCTCAAGTGATCCCCTCCAGGAGCTTCGTGTTGAAGGAGAAGCTGCTGCTCGATCAGTACGTGATCGATTAGATCAAGTAAGCCCAGGGCTGGGGAATCCTGTGATGGCAGTGAATGTGGCCGTTGATGATGTCGTTGTGAATTCCCCAGACCCTCAGGATCAGCAGATTTTGCTGGAGGTGCTGGCCAGGATTGAGGGACGGCTTGATGCTCTTCAGCTTCACCTGCAGCCAGATGTTGGCGAAAAATCGCCAACATCTGGCGTGGAACAAAGCTGACGTTGATGAGTGGATCGCGGCCTTTGGGACGTGCCAATCAGCGGCACAGTGGTTTAGGCCAGCAGCCCAAGGTCTTGCTTGCTCTGGTGCTTTTGTTTTGTGGCGCCATGGTGGCGCGGTTGACCTGGTTACAGCTGTTGGAAGGAGCTCGATACCGAGAGTTGGCAGATGAAAATCGGATTCGCTTGGTACCCCGTTCACCGATTCGTGGTCGGCTGCTCGATCGTCAAGGCCGTGTACTTGCCTCAAGCAAGCTCAGCTACAACCTTTATTTGCAGCCTCGATTGCTTAGTGATGGTAATTGGCCTGGGCTTCGTGACAGTCTTTCTCAGTTGCTCAATCTTCCTAAGCAGGATTTAGATCAACGCAGGCGACAGGGGGTTGGCACGGATGGCTATCGCATCACTTTGGCAACTGATTTGAAACCTGAGCAGGTGCTGCGTTTTCGAGAGCAGGCTCGCAGTTTTGAAGCGGCCCAGGTCGATGTGGATGTACTACGTCACTACCCGCACGGCACTTTGGCCGCCCATGTCTTGGGCTATACCCAGCCAATTACTGAAAAGGAGTTTAAGACTCTCGCTGATCAGGGTTATGAGATTAGAGATCGCATTGGCCGAATTGGAGTGGAGGCGGCCTATGAGCCTCATTTACGAGGGAAGTGGGGTGGTCAGATGCTTGAAGTCAACGCTATGGGAGAGGTGCAGCGCAGTCTTGGTGACAAGCCTTCACAGGCGGGTAAAGATCTCCTCCTCACACTTGACCTTGATTTGCAGTTGGCTGCTGAAAAGGCTCTTGAAGATAAGCCTGGCGGTGCAGTTGTAGCACTCGATCCTCGTAACGGTGCTATTCGCGCCATGGCTAGTCGCCCTGCCTTTGATCCCAACTTTTTCTCAAAACTGGTCACCACGCAGAAGGAGTACGACAAGCTTTTTGCTTCGTCGAGCAAGCCATTGCTCAGTCGGGCCATGAATGCCTATGACCCGGGGAGTACTTGGAAACCTGTTACAAGTATGGCGGGCATGGAGAGCGGCAAGTTTCTGCCTGATGTGCGTTTAAAGACGGCGGCATGCATCACTTATGGGGGGCATTGCTTCCCTGACCACAACGGTGCCGGATTTGGCACGATCGGTTATGAGGATGCGTTGCGCTTCTCCAGCAATACCTTCTTTTATCAGGTGGGTGTGGGTGTGGGTTCTAAGGCGCTTTATGAGGCCGCCATCAAGCTTGGTTTCGATGCCCGCACTGGGATTGAGATTGGCTATGAGGAGAGCAAGGGTTTGGTGGGCCATCAGGCCTGGGCGGCTAAAGGTCGGGGTTGGGCTGAAGCTGGAACGACTCCTTGGATTCCCGAGGACATGGCCAGCGCCTCGATTGGTCAATCTGTAGTTCAGATCACTCCTTTGCAACTTGCTCGCGCTTATGCCGTATTCGCCAATGGGGGTTTTTTGGTCACTCCTCATCTTGCAGATGGTGGGATCGACTGGACTTCATCACTGCGACGCATCAAGGTCGATATCAAGCCATCCACATTGGCGACGATTAGGCGTGGTTTGCGCAAGGTTGTGCAGGATGGGACTGGTTCAGGTCTCAATTTGCCCAACTTTCCGCAAGTGGCCGGCAAGACGGGCACTGCCGAGGACAGTACCGGTGGCTCTGATCACGCATGGTTTGCATGTTTTGCGCCATATCAGTCAGCAGAAATCGTCGTTGTTGCTTTTGCCCAGAACACTCCTGGTGGCGGTTCGGTCCATGCGTTGCCTATGGCACGGCAGGTGCTTCAGGCTTGGAATCGCACACGCTCTAGTTGAACTCACTGACTCGCAGAAAACACACTGATGTTTGGTCTCAGGCGGCCAGGTTGAGGGGTTGGCCGAGGATTGTTCTGTAGTAGCTCCGCAGTTGTTGCGTGGCACTGGCCCATCCCCAGCGTTCGGCTTCTTGACGGGCTGCTTTGCGCAGACCTTGACGCTCGAGATCGTTGCCGAGCAGTCGTCGGGTCGCATTGATCAGGCTGGTGGACCCTCCATCCACTCCATCCGGCTCGTAGAGACAGCCGTTGACTCCGTCGGTAATGATGTCTGGAATTCCGCCACGATTGGCTCCCACTACAGGACAACCTGCTGCCATTGCTTCCAGTAAAACGAGCCCAAGGGTTTCGGTGCTTGAGGGGAATAGAAAGGCATCCCCGCTTGCATATGCACTGGCTAGTTCTTCCCCTTCGAGATAGCCCACAAATGTTGTAGCAGTGCCTTCAAATGCTTTTTCCAGTTGCTGGCGGTGAGGTCCATCGCCTACTAGGGCCAATCGTGCCGCGGGTATGCGATCGAGAACGGGTTTGATGCGTTCGATTTGCTTTTCGGCGGAGAGCCGCCCTACGTAGAGAAGCAGGGCACCTTGATCGTCGTTTGTGTTCAAAAGGCGTAAGCGCATGGTTTCATTGCGCAGTTCCGGTCGAAAGAGTTCGGTATCCACACCGCGTTGCCACAGGGCGGTGTTTTGGATCCCTTTCTCGCTCAATTCAGACACCATTGCTGTTGAGGTGCAGAGATTGAGTACTGCTTGATTGTGGGCTGCCTTGAGAAGTTCCCAGAGCAAGGGCTCAAGCATGCCCATGCCGTAATGCTCTAGGTATTTCGGGAGGTGGGTGTGGTAGCTCGCTATTAGAGGGATTCCGTTGGTTTTGGCTAACCAAATTCCCCCAAGGCCTAGTACAGCTGGATTGACAACGTGTACGAGATCGGGCTCGAAGGTTTCTAGTGCTTCGGCAACGGCTGGTCTGGGCAGGGCAAGCTTCAGTTCCGGATAGAGCGGCAGTGGCATGGCTGGCACTCCTATCAATTCGGCTCCCATGTATTCGCTAGGACAGCCTTCCGGGCAGAACACCATCACTTCATCACCGGCTTCAACCAGGTGCTCCACCGTTTTGGTGAGTCGTGTCACGATTCCATCCACTTTTGGGAGGAAGGTCTCTGTGAAAAAGGCGATCTTCACTGGTTCAGCGGGTGGTGTGGGCAGGCTGTTTAGGAGGGGTGCTTGATGGCCTCAGCCTGGGTCGAAGTCCAGGCCGATACACATGGGATACGGCTGCGGTCGCAGCGGTCTGCCCAGCGTTTTGCCACATCGACTACTTCAGCAAGTAGGCCATCGTCGAGGGTGGTTGGTTTGAGTCCAAGTTCGATGAAGCAGCGGTTATCCACAATCAGATCATTCTCCACTGCTTCGTTGCGTGGGTTTGGAAGATGGTTTAGTTCTGCGCCGGTTAGGGCAGCTACCTTCTTGGCCAGTTCACCCACTTGGTGGCTCTCGGTCATTTGGTTGAAAATCTTGACTCGTTCGCCTTTGGCCGGTGGGTTTTCAAGAGCCAGTTGTACGCACTTCACAGAATCGCAGATGTGGATGAAGGCACGGGTTTGACCTCCTGTTCCATGGACAGTGAGTGGATAACCGATTGCTGCCTGCATCAGGAAGCGGTTGAGAACTGTGCCGTAGTCTCCGTCGTAATCAAAGCGGTTGGTTAGGCGTGGATCCCTAGCGGTTGCTTCAGTGTTGGTACCCCAGACGATGCCTTGGTGAAGGTCGGTGATCCTGATTTGGTCATTCTTGTTGTAGTAGAGGAAAAGCAGTTGATCGAGCGTCTTGGTCATGTGGTAAACACTTCCAGGGCTAGCTGGGTGAAGAATTTCTTCCTCGAAACGGCTGCCATCGGGCTGGGGCACTTCCACTTTGAGGTATCCCTCAGGAATGGTGGCTCCGCGGTGCGAGCCGTAGCCGTACACCCCCATCGTTCCCAGGTGCACGATGTGGATGTCGAGGCCGCTTTCAACGATGGCGGCGAGCAGATTGTGAGTGCCGTTGACGTTGTTATCGACGGTATAGCGCTTGGTGGAGCTGCTCTTCATCGAGTAGGGAGCTGCACGCTGTTCGGCAAAGTGAACCACCGCATCGGGTCGTTCAGTTTTGAGCATTGTCACCAATCGGTCGTACTGATGGGCGATGTCTAGGTGCTCAAAACGAATTGGCTTGCCTCCGATTTCTCGCCAGGCCCTGAGGCGCTCACCAATGCTGGTGATTGGTGTCAGTGACTCGACTTCAAGATCGATATCGATCTTGCGGCGGCTGAGATTGTCGACGATCAACACGTCGTGACCCCTATCAGCGAGGTTCACTGCACAAGGCCATCCGCAGAAGCCGTCGCCGCCGAGAACCAAAACTTTCAACTCAAACTCCTGCAGGAACGAGCAATTCGCTCAGTCAGGGCAAGCTACTACAAGGTTTTTCAGCTGATGGCGATCCTGACGATGATTAGGCATGTCACAAGCACGGCTCCACCGATGAGGAGCAGGCGAGTGTTGGCGTTGCTGCTGCCTTTTTCAGCTATCACTTCCATGCGGGGTTCTCTTGCAAAGGCGTTGAGTCGACCACCCTCTTCCTCGGTGACTTGCATGTACCACTTACAACTCGGCGGACCCTATGGACAGGATTGCTTGCAGGAGCTTTTCCGTTACGTTCCTTCATAATTGTTTAGTCTTGGCTTCCGTAATAATCCCTGTTGTCGGTGAGCTTGGCGACGCTGCGGCGCGTTCGGGTAGGCGACCTGATCTGTAAGCCTGCCTACCGGCCTGAATCGCCCAACGCATTGCTTCGGCCATGGTGATTGGATCTCCGGCTAAGGCAATGGCGCTGTTAACCAGCACTGCGTCGGCACCCATTTCCAGGGCCTGTGCAGCTTCACTGGGGACACCGATGCCAGCATCCACAACGACTGGCACTCGGGCGTTTTCAATGATTAGGGAGATGTTGGCGGCATTCCTCAGACCTTGACCTGATCCAATCGGTGAGCCCAGTGGCATGACCGTCGCACAGCCCACCTCTTCAAGGCGCTTAGCCAAGAGGGGATCGGCATTGATGTACGGCAAGACCTCGAAGCCTTCTTTGACCAATTGTTCAGCGGCCTCAAGGGTGCCGAAAGGGTCAGGTAGGAGGTGGCGGCTGTCGGGGATGACTTCGAGCTTGACGAAGTTGTTGTCCTCCTGGCCTGCAAGTTTGGCGAGTTCGCGGCCGAGTCGGGCTACACGAATGGCTTCCTCTGCAGTTGCACAGCCAGCGGTGTTGGGCAGCATCCATATTTTTGACCAGTCGATGGCTTCTATCAGGCCGGCGTGGCCTGATGCCATTGTTTGTACACGGCGGACTGCCACCGTCACCATTTCGCATCCTGAAGAGCGCAGACTTTCTTGCATCACCTTTAGGCTTGGGTACTTCCCTGTGCCTGTAAAAAGTCGGCTGTGGAAGTTGCGTTTGCCGATTGTGAGGAGGTCAGGTGAGGAGGGCGTCAGAACCATTGGCGCTGTTGAGGTTGTTGGAACGTCATCGCGGAGTGTCCCGGTTGAGCCGATTGGCTTTAGCTTGTGCCCATCATCATGTTTTTCCATGCCCATCCTGCTCGCCATGGATCTCTCGATTGACAGTGAGGTTCCCTTCGAGCTCACTATGCCCTTGGATTCCTCTCAATTGGCTGTGCCGCTGGTCGTTGAGGGTTCTGTTCAGAGATTTGATCCGGTAGCGCGCGCCGTTGATCTTGCTGAGACAATCCCTCGCCAGTGGTGTGGCACTTACAAGTCTTTTGCAGATGGCTCCAATGTTGATGTGAACTTGAACCTGGCCAAGCTCACACCGATTGGTCAGATCATTGATCTGCGTGGAGAGATGCGTCTTGGCAGCGTTACCACTCCTGTGCAGGGAAACTTGAATGCCAAGTCAGATCAGCTGGAGTTGCTACCCCTTTCAGATCAGTTGATTCCTGGAGTGGAGCCAGGTGGTTTTTTTATTGGTCTTCAGGAGTTAACAAAGGTGGGTTGGCAAGCACCTCGTCTTACCAATCCGGGCGGCATGCTCGATTTGAACAGTTCCTGTTCAGTACAGGCATCAGAACCTTTATCAGAACCCTTGCCCATCCGCGGGCTCTGGTGAGTTTGTTGGTTGTGTTTTTGCTAGTCGTTTGAGGTTTTTGCGCGCTGTCTTGTTCTTGGGATCCAGGCTCAGCACCTTTTGATACAGCTCGTAGGCCTCAGCATCTTGCTCAAGGCGCTCTTTAGCAAAGGCAAGGTTGTTTAGTGCTACAGGGTAGTCAGCCTTGGCTTTTAGGGCTGACTGGTAGTGACTAACTGCTGATGAATAGTCTGTTTGAGCCGCGAGTGCAAACCCAAGGGCATTTTCGATCAGAGCTTTAGCTTCATCTGGTTCACCAGTCAGTTGCTTCAAGGCCTTGCGAAGGGATGCTATGGCCTGTGGATAGAGCCTTTTACGCAGCTGTACAGATGCCAGTTCATAGAGTTTGGATGCCTCTTTTGAAGAGCCCGCTCCACTTTTTTCAAGTCGGATCAGTGCCCGTTCGTCGCGTTGAGCCTTGAAAACTTGACTGCCCACGATGACAGCCACGATTGCGAGCAAACCGATTAGGCCAATTAGGTAGGTTTGCGTTTCTGGCAGGAAGGCGCTCATGGTTTAGGGGCAGTTCTTAGTGCTGAGTTGGCATTTGCAGTCAAATCGAGGCAGTAGTCGAATTGACTTTGAACTTTTAACATCTGCTTTTCTCGTTGAAAAACCATTTTTCCAATGGCATAAAGAGTTTGCTCTGGAAGTTCATCGATATTGAGTTCAGGCACTTGCGGGAAATTTGCTCTTCGTTAGAGATCAGCACTGAGGGGGTAGAGGCTTCCAACCATCTTTTCAAAGTAGCTTCCACCATTTGAGGGTTTGATATCTTCTCAGATGAGAACGAGTCTTGGGTGGGCTAGCAGATCAGGTATAGGACGTTCTGCGTGCATCAGCACGTCAGATTCATTGTTCTAGAGCATGAGAGAGATGTAGCGGAGAGTCTTAGTCCTGCTTGTTTGTCTTGGACCCATCGAGGCAAGTCCCATGGCTGCAGAACATCAGCCGATTTCAAGCTCCTGTTGCAGTGCCCTCCATGATCGGCATTCATAGTTGTTCTCTGCTTTTTTGGGATCAAGTTCTGCTGAACAGGCTTGCTCAGCTCAGCAGCGTGATGAAAGTCTTAGTGGCTGCATGTCTGAAGTGCGAGTAGGTCATTGAGATTTTGCCTTAGCTTGTGGGTTGAAGGTCTCCGTTGTTGAAATCAGTCAATTTTTTGCTTCATCGGCTGCTAAGGCAACGCCGGAGAAAGCCAATCAGCGAAGACCGCGCTTTCTTTCGTACAGGCGTAATTGCCTCAGTGGCTTGGAGTATCAGCGCAATGGCAAGCCTTGGAGTCAGGTTTAAGGCTTGCTCAGCTATCAAGCTGCAACTTATTTTGATGTCTTGATGATTTTTTTAGTTTTGATGGATTGGATGCTCCTCAAAAGCAATAGACGGTAGAGAAAAACAAGCCCTATTAAGAGTTCAAGATGCTCTGGTCATCGAACAGAGATGAAAGTTTTTTTGCTAGGCATCAAGAAAGATCTTCAGATTGGAGTTTCTGTTGACTGCTTGTATTGATAAGCAAAAAGTGAATCAGCTCTTGGCGGAGGTAACCACGCTAGTGAAACTTTTTGGATCCATTACTGCCAGTTGGGCCAACATTTTCCGATTGATGCGTACGTCGGCTTTTTTAAGGCCACCAATCAGGCGGCTGTAGCTGACTCCGTTGATCCGAGCGGCTGCATTAATGCGAGCAATCCAGAGACGACGAAAATCACGTTTGCGCCGCCGCCGATCTCGATAGGCATTGCAAAGAGCCTTCATGACCCGCTGATTGGCTGTGCGGAAGAGGCTTCCATTGCTGCCTTGAAAGCCGCGGGCTAGGCGCAGGATTTTGTTACGGCGTTTGCGGGCAACATTGCCTCTTTTGACGCGGGCCATGGTTTAAGAAATCAAGAAGGGAATGAAATCAGATCAGCTTGTATAAGACCTGTTAGTTGAGCTTGGTCTTTAGGCGTAAGGGAGCATCAGACGCACATTCTCCGCATCGCGTTCATCTACAACGGCTTTGGTGGCGAGATGGCGCTTTAATTTCGGACTTTTGTGGTCCAGCAGGTGATTGCGGAATGCACGACGGCGCATGAATTTGCCAGTGACAGTTGCCTTGAACCGCTTGGCAGCAGCTTTGCGGGTCTTGAGCTTAGGCATCTCTGACGGTCTGCGCACAAACGACAACCATACGATCAAGACCTGCCAGAAGCCAAATTTCGCATGATGGGTGTTTGCCGAGGGGGCAGCATTGGCCAAGACTTTTCATCGTTCGCTGATTCGCTCAAAGCAAATCATGAGTGGCGCCCTGGTCTTGCTTGGTGTGTGCACGGTGGGCTGTGACGCTCAAGAGGTGATTCCACCAGTTGGTTCTGTTGGTATGCCTACTCATCAGGCGGTACAAGCTCCGCCGGTTCCTATTTCAGGCAGGTCTTTGTTGTGGGTGGCTTTGCAGCCTTATTTGGGGCAGGGCACGACGTCTAGTCACTCAGCTCCATCATTACGTTTGATCAGTGCTGGGCATCAGCCCTTATTGCTCAAAGATGCGCGCGGTGATGTGCAGCGGGCTCCAGTCATCACAATCACCTGGCGGTTGGTAGCTCTTGAGGAGCCCCTGCAGTTGTCACGTCAGGCGGCTGGTCCATTCGCCAGTTTCGAGTCGGCGGAGCAGGTTGCATCGCAGTGGCGAGAGCTGGGCGTTGCGGCCGTGGTGGCTCGTCCAAGCGAATGGGAAGTGTGGGCGCCGCAAGGGGTACAACCTCTCCCAGGAGTGGACATTCGTCTTTGGCAGGGCATCGTTTCTACAGCTGTGCAGCCTGTGATTCAGGGGGACAGTGGTGATCGCAGCTTGGTGGGTCCGATTCAGATTGATGCTCCGGATGGCCTCAGTTGGAAGGGTGGGGTGTATTTGGGGCCGTTTCAACTGCAGGTTGATGCCTACGGAAGCTGGACTTTGGTGGAACATGTTCCCCTGGAGAGGTATCTGGAAGGAGTGGTGCCCCATGAGATTGGAGCGGGCGCTCCATCAGCAGCATTAGCTGCTCAGACGGTGTTGGCTAGGACCTGGGCGCTTGCCAATAGCCATCGGTTTGCCCTTGATGGATACCATCTGTGCAGTGACACTCAGTGCCAGGTTTACAGCGATCCAAGGCAGGCCAGTTTTGGAGTCCGCCAGGCGATTGTGAGCACTGCTGGCAAGGTGTTGAGCTGGAAGGAGCAACCGATCAATGCTGTGTATCACGCCAGCAATGGTGGTGTGATGGCCGCTGGTTCTGAAGCTTGGTCCATGGAGTCTGTTCCATACCTAAGGGCTCAGTTGGATGGATCCGTTGGCTGGGTAGATCGCTTCCTTTTGCCACTCACAGAACGAGTTGTCGTGAAGTCATTGCTTGATAATGCCGATGGTGCTTATGGCCAGGGTCATCCCCGTTTTCGTTGGACCCGTACTTTGACTGCTGAACAGTTGCAACAAGCTTTGCGTTTGGTGGCGCCTAGCTTGTCAATGCCCCAGAGATTGACTGTTCTTGAACGGGGTCCAAGTGGTCGGGTCTTGTCTTTGGAGATACGTGATGAAGGCCATCAGCCTCCTGTGGTGCTTCGATTAGACGGTATTCGGCGTCATTTGCGTCAGTTACCAAGCACTCTCTTCGTGGTTGAGGAAGTTGGTGTCGGAGTTTGGCAACTTTCTGGCGGTGGTTTTGGCCATGGGGCTGGGCTTTCACAAGCCGGAGCAGTTGATCTGGCCCGTCGAGGCTGGACAACTGAACAGATTCTTAGTCATTACTACCCAGGAACGACCTATGGAGCTTTGCCTGAGATGAGGGATGCCCCTTAGAGTCGCTGGACTTCGGGTCTATGCATGGCCGCCGCCGCTGTCATTGGGGATTATCGACGCGGCAAGACAGCCCTGTTTTTGATTGCTTGCGGTTGGGCTGGTGCAGCACCCCACCTTTGGTTGGAAGCAAGTAGAAGTCTTTTGCCTGCAATTACGCTTGCTTTTGTCTTGGGAGGGTATGGCCTGCGCACGGTTTTGCGCGATCGGCAGCACTCGTCTGCCAATGCCAATGAAATAGGGCTTGAGCCCTCTGCTGAGTATGTCTGGCCCAGCGTTGATGTTTTGGTCGCTGCCAGGGATGAGGAAGCTGTGGTTGATCGGTTGGTGGAACGTCTTGCCGGTCTGAACTATCCCAAGGACAAGCTTTCTACTTGGATTATTGATGATGGTAGTCAGGACCGAACGCCAGCTCTACTGGATGAGTTGCAGCAGCAGTTTCCTTCTTTAAACGTGATTCATCGTCCTTCTGGAGCAGGCGGCGGAAAGTCTGGAGCTCTTAATGCAGCACTCCAGCAGCTTCAGGGGGAATGGCTTTTGATTCTTGATGCTGATGCCCAGTTGCAGGATGACCTGCTCCAGCGTCTGGTGTTATTTGCCCAACAGGGTGGGTGGTCTGCTGTGCAGTTGCGTAAGGCGGTGATCAACTCTCAGCACAATCTGCTCACCAGGGTTCAGGCGATGGAGATGGCTATGGATGCCTTGATTCAACAAGGACGCTTAGCGGGGGGAGGCGTGGTAGAGCTGCGTGGAAATGGCCAGTTGATTCAACGCTCCACGCTGGAGGCTTGTGGGGGATTCAATGAAAATACGGTCACAGATGATCTTGATCTGAGTTTCCGTTTACTTACAGATGGAGCTTTGGTCGGGATTGTCTGGAACCCTCCAGTGCAGGAGGAGGCAGTGGAGAGCTTGTCAGCTCTTTGGAGACAACGGCAACGTTGGGCCGAGGGTGGATTGCAGCGATTTTTTGACTACTGGCCAGTCTTGATGTCCAGCAAGTTAACTCTGGCTCAGCGTCGTGATTTGGCTTGTTTTTTCCTCCTTCAATACGCCCTCCCAGTGGTGTCTTTCGCTGATCTGTTCACCACATTATTGACACGCACTATCCCAACCTATTGGCCCCTTTCGATCGTGGCCTTCAGCATTTCAGGGATGGCTTACTGGCGCGGTTGTAGGAGCATCAGTGATGGGCCTGCTTTGCCATCGCCAACCCCGTGGAATCTTGTGGTGGCGATTACTTATTTGTCTCACTGGTTTGTGGTCATCCCTTGGGTCACAGTACGGATGGCACTGTTCCCGAAGAGTTTGGTGTGGGCCAAGACCAGTCATCATGGCCAACAGCCTGTTCAGGTTTGAATGTTTAAAGGTCCACGTCCAGCACTTTGCCGTTGAAGAAGTCAGCTAGTCGCTTTGCTTTGCTGTCGATGGGTTCTAAAGAGGAAGTGGGCTGAGTCGGAGGAGAATCCTCCTCTAGAGGCTTTTGCTGGTCTGTGATGGCGGCGCTGGTTGCAGGATCTGGGGGATAAGCGCCTGTAGAGCTGGATTGAACTTGTGGTGGTGGTGATGGTTCAGCAGTGGAAGCGGATGTGTTTGGTGTTGGTGCCGCACCCGTTTTTTGTGGGCTGGGCATTGGTGTGGCACTTCCGCTTTGGCTTTCGAGAACAAGCTGTCTGGAATTTCCCAGGGCTTTTGCTATTGCTTGTTCCAGGAGGGTTGCACGGCTTTGCACCATTCCCATCCAGTTGCCGGCAACTTGAACCACGGCGCGATGGTCATCAAGGCGCACTAGCTGGGCTTGCTGAGAGAGCAACATGCGTGTGGAAGGTAACTCCAAACTGCCAAGTATTTGTTGCCATAACTCCTGCAGATTGTTGTTAGGGGTTCTCTGGGCTGGAGGTGGATCGGGTACTGCGTTTGGGGTGATTGCTGAGACTGGATCGTGGGTCGTCGTTGATCCAGAAGGGGGTTGTTGGATTTGTGTTGTCGGGGTCAATGCGTTGGCAGTGATCGCCTGCGCAGCTGGGTTTATTGGTTGAGCTGTCTTTGTTATTGGCACTGCGGTTACAGCTTCACTGGAAGGTGGTTCGGCCAGCAGACCCAGCAGAAGCACTTCAAGCCAGAGACGGGGTTGAACGCTGTGACGCAGCTGACTTTCGCTTCCTTTGAGTTGGACCTGCCATTGCAAAAGCTGTTGACGACCTATTTGGCTGGCTAGGGGCGGCAATTGATTGCGGAATTGTGGAGAAACACTTGTGAGTTCAGGGCGATCGGGTGCGGCAGTCATGAGCACCAAATCTCGCAACACCGCTGCCAGCCCTTGCAGAAGTGCACCTGGATCACGGCCTCGATTCAGCAGGTTTCGGCAGGTTTCCAATAAGCAGAGTGGATCGGCTTGGGCCAAGGCTGCGGCTAGTTTCAGCAGCTCTTGCTCTGGCACGGCTCCCATCAACTCCCATACAGCTTCTGCTTTGATGGGCCCTGGAAGCAGGCTGAGCTGATCAAGCAAGCTTTCCGCATCTCGAAGCCCTCCCTGGGCTCGCTGGGCTACCACATGCAGGGCTTCGGGCTCAATCGGAATGGCTTCACGAGTGGCGATCATCTCTAGGTGTTTTTCAAGCGCTTCCAGTGGAATCCGCCTGAAATCAAAACGCTGACAACGGCTGAGGATGGTTGGCAGCACTCGCTGTGGATCGGTTGTTGCTAGTACGAACACCACCCGTGGCGGTGGTTCTTCAAGCGTCTTCAGTAGGGCATTGAAGGCGGCGGTTGAGAGCATGTGGCATTCGTCCACCACATACACCTTCCAGCGGGCTTGTACCGGGGCAAAGCGGGAGCGTTCGATCAGTTCGCGAATGTTGTCTACGCCGGTGTTCGAGGCGGCGTCGATTTCGATCACGTCTAGTGCTGTGCCGGCGGCAATGCTTTTGCAGAGCTCACAGTTTCCGCATGGCTCGGGTGTTGGCTGGTCGCAGTTCAAGCAGTTGAGTGATCGGGCCAGGATGCGAGCACTGGAGGTTTTACCAGTGCCTCGTGGACCGCTGAATAGATAGGCCGGTGCGATCCTGCTGCTGCGCAAGGCATGACTGAGGGTCGCGGCGATCGCGGCCTGCCCCACCAGGGCATCGAAGCGCTGTGGTCGATATTTGTGATGCAGCGGCTGGTAGGCCTGGCTCATGCGCTGCTGGCGGGATGTTGAGGTTACTCAGGCTTGGCTTTTGGTTCGTCGAGCAATGCAGTGATGCGGGCTTCTAGATCTTCTATTGCTGCTAGTTCATCGGCAAGGGTCTGACCTTTTAACAGCAAAGAACGGCTGCGGGAGTTGTGGTGATCGATCAAGTTGTTGTCTGGTTCGCCATGAAGCCATCCCTCTGCTTGCTCCAGTGTTGCTTCCAGTTTGTTGAGTAAGTTCACGCGCAGACTTTTCAGTTGAGCTACTGCTTGCCTTGCACGTTCCCGCGAGGTTTCATCCACCAATCCTCGCCGAAGGAGTAGTGATAATCCTGTCAGTAGGGCAGCAGGGATGATTTGACCCAGTGCCAGCGCTCCTAGGCTGCTGGTTTGCATCCAGTCCTCGACCTGGCTGCTTCGATGTCGCCCGGTTTTGCACCAGTTGGCAAAGTGCTCACAATTATTGAAAAGTAGGTTGTAGCGCTGCTCTCCAATGCGACTCATCGCTCGTCTCAGGGTCACGCCTGAGGGAGAGGCTTGGGTGTGATTCACCACGTTCACAGTTGCACCGCGAGAGAAGTCTTCAAGGGAGCTGCGCAGGATTGACCGACCTTCTAGATAGTGGGCCACGCTGCCATCTCCAAGATCAATTCCGTGATGCAAAAAAAGTCCGTGTTGGCGGGGCACCCTTAGGTGGTCAGCCGTCGCCACTGGATCAGGCTGATTCCTGATGCGATCGCTCGTCGTTGGCTGGTAGAGGCAGCACCTTGCCGCCGGTATGTTCATCAACCATCGTGCGGGTCACGGTGAATTTCTTCACGTTCTTCTTTGAGGGAAGGTCGTACATCAAATCCAGCATTAACTCTTCGATGATGCCTCGTAGTGCTCGGGCCCCGGTCTTGCGCCGATGTGCTTCCTGGGCGATAGCTTCTACGGCATCTGATTCAAACTCAAGCTGCACGTTGTCCATGCTCAGCAGGGTGCTGAATTGCTTGACCAGTGCGTCACGAGGCTCCGTGAGAATCGATTCGAGTGCTTGTGAATCAAGTGGTTCAAGCACTGCACTCACGGGAATGCGGCCAATGAATTCAGGGATCAAGCCATAACGCACGAGGTCGTCGGCTTCAAGGTGGTGAAGCACCTGTGAGGCCTTTAGATCACGATTGGCACGGCTGCGCCCTCGACCATCGCTGGGCATAAAACCGATAGCATTACGGCCTAGTCGCCGTTGCACCACATCTTCGAGGCCAATGAAGGCACCACCGCAGATGAAGAGGATCTGGCTGGTGTCGATTTGGATGCAGTCTTGATAGGGGTGTTTACGCCCTCCTTGGGGGGGCACGTTGGCGACTGTGCCTTCGAGCATCTTTAGCAGGGCTTGCTGTACTCCTTCACCGGATACGTCGCGGGTAATGGAGGGGTTTTCACTTTTTCGGGCGATCTTATCGATCTCATCGACGTAAATGATGCCGCGCTGGGCATGCTCCACGTCCATGTCGGCTTTTTGCAATAGCCGCAGCAAAATGTTTTCGACATCCTCGCCCACGTAGCCGGCTTCGGTCAGTGTGGTCGCATCAGCAACGGCGAAGGGCACGTCCAGGAGTTCGGCCAGGGTCTGGGCTAATAGGGTTTTGCCACAGCCTGTTGGGCCGATGAGCAGGATGTTTGACTTGTGGAGCCTGGTTGCAGAGAGATCGGTTTCGCCTTGGCCGTCACCTTGCCAAGCCAGGCGTTTGTAGTGGTTATAGACGGCGACTGAAAGTACTTTTTTGGCAGCTTCTTGCCCCACCACTTGCTTATCTAGGAAGTTTTTGATCTCCTGAGGTTTGGGTATGGTGGCGAGTGTGGGTGCTGGCTTTCCACTTTTATGGGAAGCAGTTGCAGACTTGCGATTGGACTCGCTGCTGTGACGTGGGTTGCCTTGGCTATCGACAAGCTCTTCATCCAGGATCTCGGTGCAGAGATCGATGCATTCGTCGCAGATGTAGACACCTGGCCCGGCAATCAATTTGCGTACTTGGTCCTGAGACTTGCCGCAGAAAGAGCACTTTAGATGGGCGTCGAATTTGGCCATCGGGCTGTGATCACTGCAAACGGGCAGACAGGATCTGACGAATGTTGGCCAGCCTGAACGCTCAGGATCGTGTCAGATCAGGGTTGCGTCACCCTTCCGTAACGATTCCACCGCCTGTGAGGCTATCCACAACCCGATCGATCAGTCCGTATTCAACCGCTTTTGCTGGAGAAAGGAAGTGGTCGCGGTCAGTGTCTTCAGCGATTTTGTTGAGGGGTTGGCCAGTGTGCTCGGCGAGAAGGCCGTTGAGGGTTTCTTTTAAGAAGAGGATCTCCTTGGCCTGGATTTCGATGTCTACTGCTTGGCCCTGGGCACCACCCAGGGGCTGATGAATCATGATCCGTGCATTGGGTAGTGCCAGTCGCTTGCCTTTGGTACCTCCGCAGAGAAGGAAAGCCCCCATGCTGGCAGCAAGGCCATAACAGATGGTCACGACGTCTGGAGCGACCTGCTGCATGGTGTCATAGATAGCCAAACCAGCGGTCACTGAACCACCTGGGGAGTTGATATAGATCTGGATGTCCTTTTCGGGATCTTCGGCTTCAAGGAAGAGCATCTGAGCAACGAGGGCATCTGCCACTTGATCGTCGACACCAGTGCCAAGAAAGATGATTCGCTCACGTAGCAAGCGTGAGTAAATGTCGAATGCCCGTTCTCCTCGGCCCGACTGTTCCACCACTGTGGGCAGGATCCCTGGTGATGAGACAGGACGAATGCCCGGCCAGCGATTGTGGATGGGGTGGTAGCAGCAGGAATCGATCACTCGTTTGGGCTTTAGGGGAGCACTTTTATCAATCTATTGGTGCCATTCAGGACTTGGTTTTGTCCGAGGCAGGTTTTTCAGTCTTGGCTTTGTTGGTCTTGGTTTTTGTGGACTTAGTTTTGCTGCCTTTGGATTTTGCAGCGGGCTTACTGGTTTTTGCTTCGCTTTCAAGCACCTTTTCGGTAATGGTGCTGTTGTCTTCGAGCCAGTCCAGCAATTTGTCTTTGAGTAAGTCGTCGCTAACAGCTTGACGCAACCTTGCCGGGTCAATATCGCGTTCGCCAGAAAGCTCGCGGCTTACTTCCTTGACCTTGGCGCTGATTTCACTCTCTTCTATTTTGAGATCTTCGCTTTCAGCTAGTGCAGTGAGGGCAAGACTGCGACGTAGGCGCTCTTCGGCTTCTGGGCGTGATGATTCCATCAAGGAACGCACAAGCTCTGGTGTGAACATGGATTTCACGTCCATCCCCTGTTGGGCGAATTGACTGGCAGTTTGTTCAACAAGGTTGCGTATCTCTTGCTGCACAAGGGTGTTTGGTAGATCTACTTCCAGCTGCTCAGTCAATGCTTCCAGCAAAGCGTCGTGCCGATTGCTGCGATCACGACGCTTTGCGTCTTCCTGAAGACGTTGTTCTAGATCGTTGCGAAGTTCTTCCAGAGTTGCTTTGTCACTGGACTGCTGGGCGAAGGCATCGTCAAGATCCGGCAACTCGCGGGTTTTGAGCTCCTTGAGGTTGATCACAAAGCTGGCTTTACGGCCGCGAGCATCCTCTTTCGAGTAATCGTCTGGGAAGTGGCAATCAACAGTTTTCTCACTGCCCAAGCTCATACCGATAATCCCTTCCACGAAGCCGGGGATCATCTGTCCATCTTCAAGATCGACATCCATGGACTCACTACTTCCGCCTTCGATTGCGCTGCCGTCGTCGTCGTAGGTGCCGCTGAAACTAACCACAGCGATATCGCCGATTGCTGCTGGGCGACTTTCGACGGGTACAAGGGTTGCTAGTTGTTTGCGGGATTGTTCGATCAGTTCATCGACCTTGCTGGGATCGAAAGTCACCACTTCTGCTTCGGCTTGGAGCCCTTTGGTGGCCTTAAGTTTTGGGGTTGGGGTGACGTCTGTCTCAAGGGTGAGGGTCAGTGCCTCGCCGGGCTGAAAGCTTTCCAGAAGAGCGTCAAAGCCGCCACTGAGTTCGGGTTCGCAAAGTGGCTCGATTGATTCTTGTTCGAGGACTTCACGCCAGACAGCATCGACGAGCGTTTCTAAGGCTGTTGCACGGATTCTTACCAGGCCGATCTGTTGCAGCAGAACGGCACGCGGAACCTTCCCCTTGCGGAAGCCTGGAAGATTGATGGTGCGGCTTAAGCGGGTGACAGCGGCCTCATAGTTGGCCTGGCAGCGCTCTGCTGGTACCGCTACTTCCAGAGCAAGCCGACTATTGGGTTTCTGCGTGGTTTTGACCTGTAGTGCTGTGGCACTCATGGACGGACGACTGCGAGCAGAAGACCACCCTAAGAAAGCGTCAGTTCATCTCTCAACACGTATTGTGGTCTCAACGTCTTGCCTTATTGAGGCTTAGGGCTTTATCCCAGCTGGGTTCAATTTTTTATTGAGATCGAACCCCTGAACTCAGTCAATAACCTGATCTCACCGCTTGCTTCCCATATCGTTTTTTCCCGATCGTCCCCTCACAGTTGCTGTGCTTGGTGCCAGTGGCGCAGTGGGTCAGGAGCTGCTTCAGCTGCTGCAGGAACGCTCGTTTCCCATTGGTGAGTTGCGCTTATTGGCATCTGCGCGTTCTGCGGGCCATGTTCAACCTTGGAATGGCTCCAGCCTCGTCGTTCAGGAGGTGAGCGAAGCTGCTTTTGAGGGGGTTGATTTGGTGCTGGCCTCAGCTGGTGGATCCGTATCGCGTCAGTGGCGGCAGGTGATCAACTCAGCAGGTGCGCTGATGATTGACAACTCCAGTGCCTTCAGGATGGATGCCGACGTGCCACTCGTGGTGCCAGAGGTCAATCCTGAGGCGGTTGCAGAGCATCAGGGGGTTATTGCCAATCCGAATTGCACAACGATTTTGTTAACTCTGGTGCTGGCACCTTTGGCTGCAAGACGTGCTTTGCGTCGCGTTGTTGTCAGCACCTATCAGTCGGCGAGTGGTGCAGGTGCACGCGCTATGGAGGAGCTCAAGCAGCTCACTCAGGTTGTTTTAGCGGGCGACACGCCTTGTAGTGAAGTGCTTCCTCATTCACTTGCCTTCAACTTGTTCCTGCACAACTCTCCATTGATGGCCAATAGCTATTGCGAGGAGGAAATGAAGATGGTCAATGAAACGCGCAAAATTATGGGCCTTCCTGATTTGCGCTTTACCGCAACTTGTGTTCGGGTGCCTGTACTTAGAGCCCATTCGGAGGCTGTGAATATTGAGTTTGACGAGCCTTTTCCAGTGGAAGAAGCTCGCCAATTGCTGAAGGTGGCAGCGGGGCTCGAGTTAATCGAAGATTTTGAGCAGAATCGCTTTCCCATGCCTATCGATGTCACTGATCGCGATCCGGTTGCGGTGGGTCGCATTCGGCAGGACATCAGTCATCCCAATGCTCTCGAGCTTTGGCTATGCGGGGATCAGATCCGTAAAGGTGCCGCTCTAAATGCGATCCAAATTGCAGAATTGTTGTTGTCGTCATCATGAGCTCTGCTGCTGAGTTGTCTCCAACTCCTTTTGGCCGTTTGCTGACGGCCATGGTCACACCCTTTGACGCTGATGGATGCGTTGATCTGGCTTTGGCTGGTCGTCTTGCTCGCTATCTCGTGGATGAGGGATCTGATGGGCTGGTTGTCTGCGGCACGACTGGGGAATCGCCCACTTTGAGCTGGCAGGAGCAGCATCAATTGCTTGGGGTGGTCCGTCAGGCAGTGGGGCCAGGTGTGAAGGTTCTTGCCGGTACTGGTAGCAATAGCACCGCTGAGGCGATAGAGGCCACCACTCAGGCAGCTGCGGTGGGTGCTGATGGGGCATTGGTGGTTGTTCCTTATTACAACAAGCCTCCGCAGGAAGGTCTTGAAGCCCATTTCAGGGCTATTGCTCAGGCTGCCCCTGAGTTGCCGCTGATGCTCTACAACATTCCTGGGCGCACTGGCTGTTCGCTTGCTCCAGCAACAGTTGCAAGGTTGATGGAATGTCCGAATGTGGTGAGTTTCAAAGCCGCCAGTGGCACCACGGATGAGGTGACGCAGTTGAGGTTGCAGTGTGGTTCAAAACTGGCTGTTTACAGCGGCGACGATGGCTTGCTTTTGCCCATGTTGTCGGTGGGGGCTGTTGGGGTGGTGAGTGTCGCAAGTCACCTTGTAGGTCGTCGGCTTAAGGCGATGATTGAGGCCTATCTCAATGGTCAGGGTGCTCTTGCCCTCAGTTATCACGAGCAGTTGCAACCTTTGTTCAAGGCTCTATTTGTCACCACCAATCCGATTCCTGTTAAAGCAGCCCTCGAGCTCAGCGGTTGGCCGGTCGGATCCCCCCGCCTCCCTTTGCTTCCTCTTGACCCCGTTATGCGAGATGCTCTTTCAAACACCTTGACTGCCTTGTGTCAGACCTGACGCCACGGCTGTTTCCCACATTGATTGCTTGACGCTTTAGCTTTTCGCCATGAGCGCTCGCTTCATTTCAGTCCCCAAATAGTTTTCGTACGCTTTTGTCATGACGTCTAGTTCCACCATTTCCAGATCCACCTCTTCTAGAGACGGTAAAGCCAAAGAGCCCTGCTTACGAGTGATTCCCCTTGGTGGGCTCCATGAGATTGGCAAGAACACCTGCGTGTTCGAGTACGGCGACGACATCATGATGGTGGATGCTGGCCTGGCATTTCCCAGTGATGGAATGCATGGCGTCAATGTGGTGATGCCAGACACCAGTTATCTACGCGAGAACCAAAAGCGCATCCGCGGCATGATCGTGACCCATGGTCATGAAGATCATATTGGTGGGATTCCTCATCACCTCAAGCACTTCAATATTCCAGTGATCTATGGCCCGCGTCTGGCCATGTCAATGCTCCAGGGCAAGATGGAAGAGGCTGGTGTTACAGATCGCACCACGATCCAGACCGTGAGTCCAAGGGATGTTGTCAAGGTTGGACAACATTTTTCGGTGGAATTTATCCGCAATACCCACTCGATGGCAGATAGCTTTTCGCTTGCCATCACCACTCCTGTTGGCTCGGTGATCTTCACAGGAGACTTCAAGTTTGACCATACTCCTGTGGATGGTGAAAATTTTGATATGGCTCGCCTTGCACATTACGGCGAGCAAGGTGTTTTGTGTTTGTTCAGTGATTCAACCAATGCTGAAGTGCCTGGCTTCTGCCCACCTGAGCGATCGGTATTTCCTGCTTTAGATCGCCATATTGCTCAAGCTGATGGTCGAGTGATTATCACAACTTTTGCGAGCTCCATTCACCGCGTTTCAATGATTTTGGAGCTGGCCTTAAAGAACGGACGCAAAGTTGGTTTGCTTGGGCGATCGATGCTCAATGTGATCGCTAAGGCGCGTGAACTCGGCTATATGCGTGCCCCAGATGATCTGTTCGTACCGATCAAACAGATTCGTGACATGCCTGATCGCGAGACTCTGTTGTTGATGACAGGGAGTCAGGGCGAGCCGTTGGCTGCTTTAAGTCGCATCTCACGCGGAGAGCATCAACATGTGCAGGTCAAGAACTCAGACACGATTATCTTTTCGGCCAGTCCGATTCCGGGTAACACGATCTCAGTTGTGAATACCATTGATCGCTTGATGATGCTGGGAGCCAAGGTGGTCTATGGCAAGGGAGAGGGTATCCATGTGTCTGGGCATGGCTTCCAGGAGGATCACAAGTTGATGCTGGCTTTAACAAAGCCAAAGTTTTTTGTGCCTGTCCATGGTGAGCATCGCATGCTTATTTGTCACAGCAAGACTGCTCAGTCGATGGGCGTAGCCAGCGACAACATTTTGATTCTTGATAATGGTGATGTCGTTCAACTTTCAGCTGATTCGATTAGTAAAGGAGACTCAGTAAAGGCAGGAATTGAACTTCTCGATGCTTCTCGCAATGGCATTGTTGATGCTCGTGTTTTGAAAGAGCGCCAGCAACTTGCTGAAGATGGTGTTGTCACTGTGCTGGCTGCAATCAGTACCGATGGAGTGATGGTTGCACCGCCAAGAGTGAACTTGCGAGGTGTCGTGACCGCTGCTGATCCTCGCAAGATGTCGCTCTGGACTGAACGGGAAATAAGCTGGGTGTTGGAAAACCGCTGGAAGCAGTTTTCTCGTCATACGGATGGCAAAGCTCCTGAAGTGGATTGGATGGGTTTGCAGCGAGAAGTGGAAGTGGGCTTGGGTCGTCGTATGCGTCGTGAGTTGCAAGTTGAGCCCTTGCTTTTGTGTTTAGTTCAGCCGGCACCAGGCGGAACACCTGCTTATAAGGGTATGGCTGATGCTGAACCTGAGGATCGATCGGTGACCCGCATTCGTGGCGATCGTGATCTGGCTAGTAACGGGCGCCGAACTCCAGCTGCGGCTCCTGTCAAGGTTGCGGCAGCTGTGTCAGCAACATCGGCTACTAAGACGGTTTCTGATCAAGCCAATGTCAAGACTCAATCTGAACCGGAGTCAGCAGAGATGCCTTCCGGTCGCACACGCCGCCGTCGCTCAGCTGTTGCCTAAGGCAAGACCCTTTGGCTGGCTTGCATTGATGCAGTTTTGGCTCTGACCAGATCCTGGTGATTTAGTTGGCGTTGCTTAGAGCAACGCTTTGGTCAGCTTCTTCTTTGAACAGTTGTCGGTAGGCAGCCGTGGAGATGCAAGCTGCTAATGGAGCTGCGCCCAACAACCCAATAAAACAGAGCAGTGTTCCGACCGTCAAGATCAGGAGTTGGAAGAGGGCAAGTAGGGCCACCATTAACCAGGATGGATTGACAACCTGCCAGCCGCGCTGGATTGTTGCTATTGGGCCAAGCTCTTCTAGCAACGCGATCCAGGGAAGAAAAATTTGGTTAATACTCAGAATGACCCCAAAAATTGCAATGATAATCATTGGTATGAACATCACAATCTGATTAATGATTGCCAGGCCACCTGCAAGCAGGCCGCCAGTAATGATGAGCAGAAAAAATAAGAATCCAAAAACTAATTGCCTGATAAATAGGCGCAAATAAGCTCTGCCATCCCAGCGGATGAAATCAGCAAAATTAGGGCGTTGGCCGTTGAGTACCATCCAGGACCCTCGAATCATTCCTGTCAAGCCCCAAAGGTTGACAATTGCACTGCCAAGGCTTGAGCAGACGATAATGATTATCGTGCCAATGTTTATAGGGTTGTTCTCATTAACTAGAAGGCTGCCTATTGCTTGAAAGCCTAAGTTAAATGCACCTATAAGTAGAGTGAAGACAACAAATTCTCGAGGAGATTTACGGAAGCCATCCCAACCATCTTTGACCGCTTTGATGACTTCAAGCTTGGAGTTAAGCACTTCGTTTGTTTTGGGGACTTCGACAGACTTATTGATGGATTTGATTGCAGATTTTTTTGCTTGAGGTGGTTGCGTTTCTGTTCCTGTGCGCGGCACCATCACCCGCATGATCGAGTTTTTGAGTAGGTCTTGTGCAATATCAGCTGGCAAGTCTTCTGGAAGATTGTCTTGTATGTTGCCGTCGTCTTCATGCTCACTTGTAATCAGAATCATCTCTGATTGTGATTTGGAGATCTCAAAGCCGCCATTGCTATCATTAGGCTCCTGATTTGCAACGATGGCGAAATCGACGGTTGTTGCTTCTGCTTCAATCTCTTTGGATTCAGAGTTTGCTCCGATCTCAATTTCTCTGTTTGATTCTGGGTTTTGTTGTTGCTTGGTTATGTTGACTTCGCTATTTTTTGCATCCTGAGACTCTGCCTTCTCTTCCTCAATGAACGACTCTGATGTGTTGACATTTTGCTCAATGATTTGTGATTCTATTGTCTGATTCTTTTTTTCTGATTTTTGAACTGATTCTTGATTGCTGCTCTTGCCATCAAAATGTTCTTTAGCTGCTTGGGTTGATGCCTTTGACGTTGAATTACCGTCATTATCAGTTGTTGATTTGAGCCAAGTTGGTGTTGTTGCTTGAGTATTTGTTGCGCTTATGATTGTGTGCTCTTGAGAAAGGAATGGATCACGAATGAGATCTGTTGATGGCTGGCGATTGGCATCCTTTGCGATGGCTTCTGCCGGGTCTTGATGTTGAAGAAATGGCGGTAATTCTGCTCCATTGGCTTGGTTGTTGATCGCTGTATCTGCCTTCAGGAATGGGTCGCGAAGCAGTTCAGGTAGCGGCGCGCTTGTGCTGGCCTCCCTTTGAAAGGCTTGTGAAGCTTCTGGTTGTTCAACTGCTGAGCCAGCCTCTGTCGCTTCTGATTGTGTTGTTGCTGGTTGCCGTTGCAATTCGCCTTGGCATCGTTCTAAGCCTTGTTCGGCGAGTTCTTTCAACGTGTCTTGTGGTTGGCTATCTAGAACCAGGTTGTAGTGGTGTTGGGCTTGTTGGATATCGTTCATTCCGTAGAGCAGGATGTGGCCCATTAGCAGAGCAACAAAGGCCCGCCATGCCAGCATTGCTTCTTGCTCAGGTCCTTTCTGGTGCAGCTCTAGTTGGCCTAGCAGGTGTTCACAGATTGATTGAGCTGCTTCGTAATTTCCTGCCCCATAGGCCTTCTCGGCGGCCAGGTACTGCTGTTGGAAGTCGCCGTCCACCGGAGTCAGTCGTGATGTTCTAGTTGTACCGAGTTTCGCTGCCATTGGACTTTCCAGCCCTGCGCGAGGTGTAGAGATCCAGGTGGTTTTCCGGGGGCAATGCTTTGGCTGATCTGTTCAAGTTGGACTGCTGGCAGACTTGGTGCTCCTGATCGCTTTAGCCAATAGGCCAACAGAGTTGTTCTTGCTGTGATCGGTAGTTGGGCAAGGTCCTTACGACAGAGGCCGCTTTGCTTGCTGAGGTTGTTGAGAGCCAGCATGGCGATGGCTTCCTGGTCCGCATGGTGATGGTTGAGCCTTTCGGCGAGAGCGGCCATGCGCAGGCTGCAGCCCGGATGGAGAGATTCCAGTACTGGTAGCACTTCTTGGCGGACTCGGTTGCGGCTGAAGTCTGGATTGGAATTGGCAGGATCAAGCCAGATAGGTAAGGACAGCTCGCTGCAAATCTGGGCGGTGTCCTCACGCGAGAACCCCAGCAAAGGGCGTATGAGCTGCACGTTTTTGTGAGGATTGCCTTTGCTGATGGGCCTGCATTGGCGCATGCTGCTCAGTCCCGCGAGGTCCGCACCTCGGGCAAGGTTGAGTAGCAAGGTTTCAGCTCGATCAGAACTGGTGTGGCCTGTGAGCACATACCGGCATGGATGGTTTGGGTTGTTGGATGACAAACGTTCTGCGTGAAGCGCCAGTTGTGCATATCGCCAATGTCGCGCTGTGGCTTCGTTGTTGGTTTGTCCAGGTTTGGCTTGATCAGACCAGAAGCTCAAGTTGTGTGCTTCACACCAATCCTTGAGCTCAGTTGCGATCGCGGCTGATTGTTCATGCCAGTTGTGGTCGCCATGCCACACCTCTAAAGACCAGCCATGTTTGCGTTGGAGATCGATCAATAGGCCAAGCAGGGCCATCGAATCTTGACCGCCGGACACGGCGATCAAGAGTGAAACTTCTGCTGGCAGTAGATCTGGATTCGCTAGCAGTTTGTGATGCAGACGCGCGTGCCAGGCGCTCCAGGGCAGCTGCGCTGAGCTGGATGAGGCCATGGCGCAGTGGTCATTCAGCTGAGGCCAGTCTGCCGTGCAGGAGCCTGGCAAATGGGAGTATGGATCTAAAGATCGTTGATTAAATGACACGCCTCGCTCAGTTGCCAACACACTTGCGTCAGCGTCTCGAGCAGCGCTCGGCCCTCAAGGTGATCGCTGGTTTGATGAATTTCGAGGCCCTCTCGGTGGCGCAGGTGGCGCGGGCTGTTGGCCACGGTGGCGCTGATCTGATTGATGTGGCTTGTGATCCAGATCTGGTGCAAGTGGCGATCCGGGAATCCGCTGGAGTTCCGGTTTGTGTGTCAGCGGTGGACCCTGAGCTTTTCCCTGCAGCTGTTGCAGCTGGTGCTGCCATGGTGGAAATTGGAAATTTCGATGCTTTTTATCCTCAGGGTCGGATCTTTGGTGCCGCCGAAGTCTTTGAGCTGACTCGTTTAACCAGGGTGTTGTTGCCTGAGGTGGTGTTGAGTGTGACCGTGCCACATGTGTTGGCGATGGATCAGCAGGAGCAACTGGCAGTGGATCTGGTTGCTGCCGGTGCCGATCTGATTCAGACGGAGGGCGGCACGAGCGCTAAACCATTTAGTGCTGGAAGTCTTGGCTTGATTGAGAAAGCTGCTCCCACTTTGGCCGCTGTTCACAGTATTTCTGCAGCACTGAAGGCTGCTGATCGGGTAGTTCCTGTGCTTTGTGCTTCTGGTTTATCGGCAGTGACGGTGCCCATGGCTATTGCTGCTGGTGCCGCTGGTGTAGGTGTTGGATCTGCGGTGAACCGTCTCAATGATGAGCTGGCGATGGTTGCTGTTGTGCGGGGCTTGCGTGAAGCTCTCAGTACGCCCAAATCTGAAGTGATTCACTAACGTGAATCACGGTCTAGTCAGCTGCTTTGCATAGGTTGTTTTAAATGCTTGGATCGCTCGGCTGGTTGCTGCAATGGCCCATTCGGGCCCTCATTTTGTTATTGGTTGCTGCGTTGCCCCTTGGCATTGAGATGGCCAATTTCAGCACAGCATTTTGGTCGGCGGTGATGATTGGCCTATTGGGTACGTTGTTGATCGTGCCTCTCAAGTTGCTGTTGGCTCCATTCTGGGCAATTACGTCCTTGGGGGGGCTGATCTGGCCAGTGTCGTTTTTGTTCAACTGGTTGATCACGATCCTTTTATTTGCTCTGGCAGCCTGGCTGATTAATGGTTTTCGGCTCAAGAACGGTTTGCTTAGTGCCATCTGCGGCGCTGTCTTTTACAGCGTTGTGAGCACGATTGTGTTGCGATTTCTCGGCATCGCTGATATTGAGTTCACGAGAGCTGCTTTGCTTTCAGCCTGAGAGTTCAAGGCATTGGTTAGAAGGTCATCAGCTTTGGAGGCAGTCTGGAATAGCCCGTTCATGGCATCTGCTCATAGGCTAAGCAGCTGCCCGTTACGGCCCTAATGCCGAAGTATCAGCTCAAGGCGCCCTATAGCCCGAAGGGGGATCAGCCCACTGCGATTGCGCGGTTGGTGGAGGGGGTCAATCAGGGCCAGCGTTATCAGACGCTTTTAGGAGCGACAGGTACGGGTAAGACATTCACGATTGCCAATTTGATTGCTCAGACTGGCCGTCCGGCTCTTGTCTTGGCTCATAACAAGACGCTTGCTGCGCAACTTTGCAATGAGTTTAGGGAGTTCTTTCCTGATAATTCTGTTGAATATTTTATTTCTTACTATGATTATTATCAGCCAGAGGCTTACGTGCCTGTTAGTGATACCTACATAGCCAAGACAGCTTCAATCAATGAAGAGATTGATATGCTACGTCATTCAGCAACGCGTTCCTTATTTGAGCGTAATGATGTCATTGTAGTAGCTTCAATCAGCTGCATTTATGGTCTAGGCATTCCTAGCGAATATCTAAAGGCTGCTGTTAAATTTAAAGTTGGCGAAACACTCAATCTTCGCAGTTCATTGCGGGAGTTGGTTGATAATCAATATAGTCGAAATGACTTTGATATTACGCGGGGTCGCTTTCGCGTGAGAGGGGATGTCTTGGAGATTGGCCCTGCTTATGAAGATCGGCTAGTACGGATTGAGCTTTTTGGTGATGAGGTAGAGGCAATCCGTTATCTGGATCCAACAACAGGTGAGATTTTGCAAAGCTTGGAAGCCATTAATATTTATCCGGCCAAACATTTTGTGACTCCTAAAGAGCGATTGAATGTTGCAGTTCAAGCGATTCGTGATGAACTGCGTGAGCGTTTGCAGGTGCTCAATGAACAAGGCAAGCTTTTGGAAGCGCAGCGTTTAGAGCAACGCACTGCCTACGACTTGGAGATGTTGCGGGAGGTTGGTTATTGCAATGGTGTTGAAAACTATGCTCGCCATCTTGCTGGCCGTTCCGCGGGAACGCCTCCTGAATGCTTGATTGACTATTTCCCTGAGGATTGGTTGCTGGTGGTTGATGAAAGTCATGTGACATGTTCTCAGCTTAAGGCGATGTACAACGGCGATCAAGCTCGTAAGAAAGTTTTAATTGAGCATGGTTTTCGATTGCCTAGTGCTGCTGATAATCGTCCTCTCAAGAGTGAGGAATTCTGGAGGAAGGCGAGGCAAACTGTATTTGTTAGTGCGACGCCAGGTGATTGGGAGCTCACGCAGAGTGATGGTCAGCTGGCTGAACAGGTGATTCGGCCCACAGGGGTTCTTGATCCCTTGGTGGAAGTGCGACCGACGCAAGGCCAGGTCGACGACTTGTTGGCGGAAATCCGTATTAGAGCAAAGAAGCAGGAGAGAGTGTTAATCACCACCCTGACCAAACGTATGGCGGAAGATCTTACCGATTATCTGGCTGAGAATGATGTGCGCGTTCGTTATCTACACTCGGAAATCCATTCAATCGAGCGGATTGAGATTATTCAGGATTTGAGATTAGGTGAATATGATGTTCTTGTTGGTGTCAATCTTCTTCGAGAAGGTTTGGATCTTCCGGAGGTGTCTTTAGTGGTCATTCTTGATGCTGATAAGGAAGGTTTCTTGCGAGCAGAGCGGTCGCTGATTCAGACCATTGGCCGTGCGGCTAGGCATGTGGATGGGATGGCCCTTCTTTATGCAGACAACTTGACAGATTCGATGGCAAGAGCGATTAGTGAAACTGAGCGAAGACGCGAGATTCAAAAGGCTTACAACGAATTGAATGGCATCGTGCCAAGGCCAGCGGGTAAGAGAGCGAGCAATTCGATCCTCTCGTTTCTCGAGTTATCAAGGCGCTTACAGACGGATGGTAAAGATGCTGACTTGGTGCAGATTACTGGGCGGGCTGTTGATGCGCTTGATTCAGCTCAGGATGCTGGCTTAGCCCTTGATGCTTTGCCTGAGTTGATTGACCAGCTCGAAACAAAGATGAAAGAAGCTGCCAAGAATCTTAATTTTGAGGAAGCAGCAAGCCTGCGCGATCGCATCAAGAAGTTCAGGCAGAAGCTAATTCGCAATACTTGATCATGTGCCATTGTTCATGCGATCACCTTTTCTATAAAGTATCTTTTGTTTGCATTCCATCTGATACTTGTAGTTGTCGGAACTTTGATCCTTGTTCATTAGCCTGAATGGCGCTGTTCTTTGAACCAAGACAACGACTTGATGAGTCTTTAGCGAGTTTTTCTGTAGCCGAAATAAGCTCGAAACAACTTTGTGCTGGGCAGTCTATTGAGCTCGCGCATGAGTTCATTGAGGCAGGGCCGTTACTTGGTGTAAGGGTGCTTAGCGGTGCATCTGATGAGCTCGTAAGAATGCCAGCCATAGGGCTTTAAATGGCTCATTGGGCACTATTAGATTGCGCTGAAGGCCGATGTCTATAGAGGTGCCCTGCCTCTTGATTAGTCATGAGTTCATCCATTCGCTTCAGCATCTGAATGGTGATCTAAAGGGTGTTGAGCCATTGGGATGGGGCTCGTCTCTGCTGAGGCTGTTAGCCGTTTTGGTTCATTGCAGGAAGCTGAGGCCTATACCCATTCAGAACAAGACTGGAAGGTTGGCGCAACGTTTATTTGAAGCTGAATCAATCCATGAAAACCGGATGTCTTTCTGCTGAATGATTGCCTAGCTGAACTTCTCAGCCATTACGAGTTGCTTTGTACTGGATGACCAGTCTCTTCACCCAGCCCAAAGCCTTTATGCACTGATTGCAGCGCCTTGACCCCATCGGGTTCAGCCACCACGCAACTTGTGCGGATTTCACTGGTGGCGATCATGGCGATATTGATCTTTGCATCTGCGAGAGCTCGGAACATCCGGCCTGCTGTACCTGCGGTGGCGGGCATGCCTGCACCCACTGCGCTCACCCGGGCGATTGCAGGACCTTCTTCCAGATTGGCTCCTGGCCATTGCGCAAGTAGGGGGGCAAGAGTCTTATTGGCTTGCTCTCGCTCATCGCGCTTGAGGGTGAAGCTGATATCCCGGCTTCCATCCTCATGTTGTCGCTCCGATTGCACAATCGCATCGAGGCTGATTCCTGCCTCTGCCATCGCTGAACAAAGAGCTGCTGCTGTCCCAGGCCGATTCGGCACCCCTCGCACACTTAGCTGGGCCTGACCTTGATCGAGTGCTACCCCTCGAACTTCTGGTTCACCTTTGCCGTTGACCAAAGGATTGATGCGTACTTGGCTGTCGCTGAGTTCAAAGGCTGTGCTGACTGCACGCAGGGCTTTGCTGCCCAGCGTTGCATCGATGACGCAGCTGACTTTCACCTCACTGGTGGCGATCAGCCGTAGGTTGATTCCTGCCCGTGAGATCGTGTCGAAAAGGCTTGCGGCGATACCGGGGCGTCCCATGATTCCTGCTCCGCTGATGCTTAGTTTGCTCATTCCGGCTTCAGCTGAGAGTTTGCCACCGACGCTTTTAAGCAGCCCTTCGCAAAGTGAGTGGGCTTTCGCTAAGTCGGCTTCGGCCACTGTGAAGGCAATGTCATTGCTGTTGCCTTCATGGGTTGATTGGATGATTAGGTCCACATTCACGCCATCGCTAGAGAGGTTCTCAAAAAGTGTGGCTGCGACACCCGGTTGATCTGGCACGTGAGAGAGGGCGATCACCGCTTGACCTTCGGCAAGTTCAACGCCATCCACAGGGCGACCAAGCTCTAGACCTTCTCGACCGATGGGGCGCTTTGATTTGCTTGTGAGCTTGGTTCCGGCTTCGTTGCTCCAGCTAGAACGCACGACCAGGGCGACTCCAAAGTTGCGGGCGATCTCGACTGCACGGGGGTGCAACACGGAGGCGCCCAGACTGGCCAGCTCAAGCATCTCGTCGCAACTCACTTCTTGCATCAGTTGGGCATCGCTGACCTGACGTGGATCACTTGTGAGCACTCCTGGTACATCGGTGTAGATCTCGCAGGCATCTGCTCCTAGGGCGGCTGCTATGGCAACTGCAGATGTATCTGAACCACCGCGGCCGAGGGTGGTGATCTCTGCGGTGCCAACGCTGCTCAGGCTTGTGCCCTGGAAGCCTGCTACGACTACCACCTTTCCAGTGCTCAACAGGGATTGCAGGCGCTCAGTGCGGACGTCTAGGATTCGAGCGCGGCCATAGGCAGACTCTGTCACGATGCCCACTTGGGCTCCAGTCATCGAAATGGCTGGTATACCCAGTTCATGCAGTGCCATTGAAAGCAAGGAGATCGAAACCTGTTCTCCGGTGGCTAGCAGCATGTCCATTTCCCGTTGAGGGGGATTGCCGCTGATCACTTTCGCTAGGGCTGTGAGCTCATCAGTGGTTTGGCCCATAGCGGATACCACAATCACCAGGTCGTGGCCGAGATCTTTGCTGGTCGCAATCCGCTCAGCGACGGCTTGGATGCGCTCGACGTTGCCGACGGATGATCCGCCGAATTTTTGCACCAGCAACGCCATCCATGCCCTTGACACACATTCTGATTATTTCAGCGTGTCGTCACTGGATTAGGGAGTGCTGAGTAACCCGTCGCGGAAGGCATCAGTAGGGATTGCACCTCGCTTGAGGGCGGCTTCTACTTCAAGCAAGCGACTGAGCAGGGTGAGGAATCGCTGCGGTGGTCGGCCCTGTAGCTGTTTGCGCATCACGTAGATCCGCTTGGGGTTGCCAATGCCTGCTGCTTTGGCAATCACGTTCACATCTCGTTCCCCTTGCTGCTCCAGCAAACTCACCCAAAGCCACCCTCTGATTTGGCCTGTCAAGGTGGCCACGATGCGAAGTGCTGGCTCACCGGCATCCAGGAGTGCATCAAGACGGGCGATCGCTTCTCCGGCATGGCCTGCCAAGAGTGAATCTCCAACCTGTAGTGCATTGGTGGCCATTCCTTCAATCAGCGCGGCTACGTTTTCGGCTTTAATCAAAGTTGGTGATTGGTTAGCAGTTGCGCTTTCTTGGCGAATGTCGGCATGGAGAGCCAGTTTTTGCAGCTCTGCGGTGAGTCGCGTACTGTCATTGCCGATGGCTTCCACCAGTGCTGTAGTGGCTTCAGGCTCCAGCTGCAGGCCTAAGTCGCGGGCGGTGCGTTCCACCAGCTCCTGCTGACCGGCACCATCCCAGATCGCCGGCAGCAGAAAGCTTTTTTCGCTGGCTTGCTTCAACTTCACAAGCTTTTGTAAGGCCTTCGTTGTTCGCAGTCGGCCGTCTGGTTTGTTGGGGTTGCATAGCACCAGGTGGCTGGTTTCTGGAATCAGATCCAGCACGTCTTCGAAACGATTGGCCAGTTCGCTCGGGCAAGCGTTGCAGAAGGGACTGCGCTGTAACAGCACCAGTCGTCCGCCACTTCCGAAGGGTGGTGTGCGTGCTTCTGTCAAGGCTTGGCTGGCTTGCCCAGCATCAGCTCCATCGAGGCGGCTGAGGTTGATGCTGCTCCATGCTTGATCGACAACATCGCCGATCAGAGTCTCGATGGCGTGGTCTCGGGCGGCGGCATCATCGCCCCAGATGAGATGGATCGGCATTGCAGCGGCAGACCGAAGATCGTTAACTGATGATGCTTGATGTCTATCCGGCTTAAGGCAGAAACGTGAAGTCGCTTGATCATCCGATCTTCACGGAAAGCATTGGTCACATTCGGAAGCAGTTGGGTGTAACGGGTTTGGATCCCTTGCAGCAGCAGGTGTTGGAACGTTTGATTCATAGCAGTGGCGATTTTGGACTAACTCCTTTGCTGCGCTTTAGTCCAGAGGCTTGTGAGCTTGGGCTGGCTGCCTTGCAGGCCGGAGCGCCAATTCTCACCGATACGGCAATGGCCGCCGCCGCCGTCAAGCCCATGGCTCGCCGTTCACTCAAGGCATCCGTGCGCTGCGTGCTCGACTGGGCACCGGATGATGTTCCACGAGACGCCACTCGAACAGCCGAGGGCTTGCGATGCGCATGGCAAGAATTGTCGGCTCAATATGTGGATCAACAAGCGCCGATTGTGTTGATTGGTAGTGCACCTACGGCCCTTGATTCACTGCTGGAGCTTGTCTCTTCAGGTTCACCTCCTCCTAGTTTGATTATCGGCATGCCTGTGGGGTTTGTAGGTGTCTCTGAGAGCAAGCGGCGGTTAGCTGTTAGCGGACTGGCTCACATTCGCTTAATGGGTAGTCGGGGTGGGGCTGGTCTGGTTGCAGCGACGGTCAATGCTCTGTTGCGTCGTGCTTGGTTGGATCAATGAGATTGAATTGCTAAAAAAAGCCCTGGACATATGCCCAGGGCGATGAAAGTAGAAGCTCTTAGAAAGCGTTATGAATCAAGCCAGAAAATCCGTATTGCTGTACAGACTGGCTAATTCATTGTCGACTGAGAGGGCATGAGAGCGACGAACTGCAGATTCAGCATTGATTGTGCCTGCACCGTAGGTGTTGTCACGCCCTGGATCTCCTAGATCCATGGCACTTGTTGTCAGGATTTCTCTAACGTCCCCACCATCCAGTTCTGTATTTTCGCTCCAAACAAGAGCAGCAACTCCAGCGACATTGGGGTTTGCGCAAGAGGTTCCACCGAAGGTACTAATTGTGCCATTCGCATCAATTGCTTTGCTATTAGTGGGTGCTACTAATGTGAGATTATCTCCTCGGTTGGAATAACCAGCAAGTTGAGTCCCTGTCACATTAGTAATTGAACCCCCAGTAATTGCATCGATTTCTTCTGTGCCTGTGAATTGCAGAGCACCGACACTTGCAATATTGTCATTTGTGGTTTGTGCTTTTGCTAGACCTGAAACAGTAGTTAGATAATCATCATAATATGGTGCAGTCCCAGGTCCACCATTTCCTGCTGCAATTGCAAAGAAGCCATAATCTGCTGTTTCATCTAGAGCAGTTTGCATTTCTGCCTCGGTTGCTCCATCGGTCCACCAACTTTCACCTTGAATGCCACCTTGAAAGACTAGTCTTTGACTACAATTGCGTTGATCTTTAGCATCTTCAATTGAATCGTAAAGTGAATCCCCTCCACTATAAACATTGTAGGCCCATAGTTCACTGCCAGGAGCAATCCCTGCCAAGTTTTGACTATCGTGCTTGGCAGCCATGACACTCATGGCTTTATGTCCATGGGAGTCATTTGACTTGCCGGTTTGGTTGACAACGTGATCAATTTCATCATGAACATCAGTTGGGTTATCAGATTCATCTTTAAGACCAGTATCAAGAGATACAAGAACAACATCTTCAGAACCTCTATTGAATCTCCAAGCACCGGAAACATCCATAGCATTTAGATTCCATTGCTCTTTTGTGCTGTCGCTCATTCCTTCTCTAATGCGGTAGCTATCGTCTTCGGTTGTAATCCTCTCAAAACCTTGCAGATAAATCTCATCTCCATTTTTGAGGCTCAAGATGTCGAAAGCTGTGCCTTTATAAATGGCCTGCTCGCCGATAGTTGTGAAATCACTCATACCGCTGAAGGTTTCGCCATTGAAGCTCTTGATGTCTGCACTATCAATACCATTGAGTATTAGTTCGTCGGTTCCACCACGAGCCTTGTAAATTCTGCCTGAATCATATTCAGAACCTACCCACCCCAATGTATCCATATCATAATAATTAAAAGTATTGGCTTCAATATCACCATTAAATGTACTCCAGTCAAGCGCATCAATCATTGTTAATGTTTCATCAAAGTCTTCTATATTTTCCCTTGTGCCAGCGAAAACAGCATCAATATCCACATCAAAGTCCCAGCTACTGCGTCTATCGAGGAAGCTTTCAGAGGCTTCTATTTTACCGTTAAGATCGACAAGGAAACGATCTTCTGAGAGATCTAGTGTATATGCGCCTAGATCTATATTTTCTCCTGTAGTATTGTGAATTGCATTGACTTGAGCTTCAACACTGCCAATCTTCATTGTTGAGAATGGGCCCCAACTCCAGCCAAAAATATCTGAGAAATCCAACCTATTTTCATTTAAGAAATCACCATCATAATTGATTCTGATTGCACCATCTTCAAAAACTTCTTTTTTTGTGCCGTCGTGTGATGCGTCATAAATTCGGGTATAACCATAATCAAATAGACTTCCTACATTCAAGTCCCATGGCTTGATGCTTATGCTTAAATCGACATCATTTGCTCGTGGGATTTTGTTGAAAGCTTTGCGATAAAAACTTTTTCTAAATGGGTTGCTTGAATTGCTTTCTTCGCCAGTTTCATGTTCACCGCTTGTACGATCTTCCGGGAAGTCCTGTTGAGCTTTTCTTGCCATCCAGTTTTGTTTTTCCATGGAAAACTTATTTGATCTTCTTTCAAATTGGCCTTGATGATTGAAATCTTCGTGTGATTGACTGTGAGCATTTTGATTGCCCCTGAACAAGAAATTTCTATGGTTGCTAGAATCAGGATCTGATGCATCGTGATCGTGCTGATTGACCTTGGAATAGAAGCCTCTACGATTGAATGAAGCCAACGGCTGTCTTAGGCGTAGGCCAAATGTTTTTTGGGCAGGTTGATTTCCTAGAATCGGATCTTCTAGGCTCGTTGCATTATGGTTACGAGGATTGAAAATCTCTTGTGTATCAAAAGATAGCTTGCTGTCGCGATTAGGATCTTGGCTTTTGTTGTTTGCATTTGATGCTCCCCTCGCTTCTAGCTCAAAGGGCTGTTTTTGTTGAGGCATCTCGCTACTATTATAGTAATAGTGGCTTGAATGCCCTTCGCTAATTTGATTGTTCTGATTTGCTGTTGGTTTGGCTAAATTAAGAGATTCACTGATGAAGTCTCTGCTCTTCGATTGCTTGTTATTTGTGGCGATAGTTCTGAAGAGTCGTTTCATAATGAGAGAAAGGCCATGCCTTTTGAATGCTTCAATCAATTTGCATTAATGCCATGAATTTAGATGTGATCTAGAACTTTTTGAGTCGAGAACTTGCTCACATTCAATCGTGACGTAGATCACGCTTCTATTTTGTACAACGATTGATTAGACGTGATATGGATCGTGAATTTGATTGTTTTAGATTAGTCTTGATACTATTCCTATCGAGAGCCTTGGTTTTTATCTCTCTATTCTGATGCTGCTTTCTTGCTGACTTTATCAGCAACTAATTAGCTTTGTTTGATCTTCGATTGTTGTTTCCCTGGTGGTGTTAAAGTCAATATTGATGGTCTCTTGTGTGCTTCATAGTTGCCTAAGTGAATCGGTTTTGCTCTGGAACTGGCCAAGCAGTAGTTGTAAATAGCTCACACTGCGCAGCTTGATATTTGCCGTAAGTGACATCCCTACTTGCAAGGGAAGGCTGATTCCGTTCTTGAGTTTGAGTTGTTGGCTGTCGAGCTGAATGGTGGCTGGGAAGCGGTATTCCTGTCGTTGTTTTTGTTGATCGGGTGGAAGTGCGTCGGAGCCAATCGAGATCACCTTGCCTTCCAGTACCCCGAAGTCTGTAGCGGGGAAGGAATCAATGCTGATGTCAACGGACATGCCTTTGCGCACGAAACCAATTTTGTTGCTGGGGATTTCCACATCGGCTTCCAGGTTGTTGAAGGGTACGATCTTGAGCACCGGTTCACTTGACTGGGCGACAAAGCCAGGCGTGGTTGGCTTGAGATCAAAAACCACCCCATCCACTGGAGAACGCAAAGACTGGTATTTCAGCGTTACTTTTGCTTCGGTGAGTTGAGCCTTAAGCTGGGCTAATTGGGCATTGAGCTGTTCAATGTCTTGATTGAGGATTGATTGTTGGCGAGCGCCATCCAATTTCTCTTTGGTAACCCTTCCACGCAGTTCTCGTACCTTGTTGCGTTGCTGTAAATACTGAAGCTCAGAGGAAGCGCCCTGTGCGCTAAGAAATTCAAACCGGCTAAGGATTTGTTGTTCAAGGGCCAGATTGTCTCGGGTTGTGGCGACTTGTTCTCGGTTGAGATCTAGGGTTCCCTGTTGTTCTTCAAGTTTGAGCGTTAGTTGTTGCTGTTTTTTTGTGAACTGAGCTTCTAAGGAGTTCACTTGTTCTGAGGATGTTTCAGTGTCGAGCTGGATAAGAATCTGACCTTTGCTGACGCGATCACCTCCTTTGATAAGGATGTCCCTAGTGACTCCTCCAACTGGGATTTGAATCTCTTTGACATCGCCTAATGGTTCAAGTTTGCCTTGTGCGACAACGATTTCTTCCGTACGCGCGATGGCCAACCAGCCCACTGCAAAGGCAGTGGTGCCGATCAGGCTCCAGGCCACGGCACGCATCCAAAAGCGGCTTTGCTGGAGCACGCTTTCATCGTGTGACACAGAGTTCACTTTCTGCTCGAGTTGGTTCTGAGCTCTGCGGATCAGTCCGCCGACGGGGTTGGGCTTGTTGTTCATTTCAGCTCGACTCCTGTTGGCGATAGAGGGCGTAGTACCGACCTAGTTTTTCCATCAAGGCTTCGTGAGTGCCCATTTCCACGATTGCCCCTTGATGCATCACCACAATCACGTCGGCTCGACGAACAGTGGAGAGCCTGTGGGTGATGAAAAAAACCGTGCAGTCATGCATTGCGTTGACGAGGTTGTCGCAAACTTTGCGTTCGGTTTCGTAATCAAGGGCGCTGGTGGCTTCGTCCATCACCAGCAGTTTGGGATTGCTTAAGAGCGTCCGAGCGATTGCGATCCGTTGCCGTTGACCTCCGCTTAAGGAGGAGCCCCGTTCACCCACCGGCGTGCTGTAGCCGCTCGGTAGCGTCATGATGAAATCGTGGGCGACTGCCAACTTTGCAGCCATGATTATTTCGTTGTTATCGGCATCAGGCTGGGTGAGGGCTATGTTTTCGCTGATCGAGCCTGAGAACAGCAGAGGATCTTGCGGCACGATCCCGATCTGGCGTCGTAAGGAGTAGAGCTCTACTTTGTCGATGTCATAGCCGTCGATCAGGATGCGGCCTTGATCTGGGGAATAGAGACGAGGCAGCAGCTTGACCAATGTGCTCTTGCCGCTTCCGCTCTGACCCACGATGCCCACAAAGGTACCGGCCTTGATGTTTAGGTTGATGTCTTTCAGGACTGGTGCTGTCGATTTGCTGAAGCTGAAGCTGAGATCTTCAAAGCTCACATCTCCTTCAAGCGGTGGCAGTGGAACTTTGCCTTTATCGAGGTCATTTGATTCTTGGGGGGTGTCGATCACATCCGCAAGACGCTCAAAACTTACCCTCAGTTCTTGGATGCTCTGCCAGATGGTTGAGAGCCTTAGCAGCGGTTGGGTGACATATCCAGAAATGATGCGAAAGGCGATTAGTTGTCCAAGGGTTAGTTCTCCAGCCAAAACCATGCTTGCGCCTACCCAAAGCACAAGTAATTGGGAGATTTTTTGCAGCACTTGACTGGTTTGGCTTAGTGCGGTGCCACTAATTGTTTTTTCGAAGCTTCGGCTGATGTAACGGCCGTAACGCTCTTGCCACTTCCAACGGCTGATCATTTCTACGTTCTGAGCCTTCACTGTTTGGATGCCTGTTAGCACCTCAACCAGGTGGCTTTGAGTCTTGGCATTTTCCTCGGCAGTTTGTCGGAATTGACGCCGGAAAAGAGGTGCTCCCAGCAGTGTGAGTCCGACCTGAATCGGTAATACAGCTAAGGCAATCAGGGTCAGCAGCCAGCTGTAGATCACCATGACCACCACATAGATCACTGAGAAGGCAGCATCAAGAATGGTTGTTAATGCTTGGCCGGTGAGGAAGTTGCGGATCTTCTCCAGTTCGCTGACCCTTGAGCCCAATTCGCCAACTGGGCGCTTGTCGAAATAGCCCAGTGGTAGTCTCAGTAGGTGGTCGATCACTTCAGCGCCTAGGCGTTGGTCGATGCGGTTGGTGGTTTCAGCGAAGAGAAAGGTTTTGAGACTGCCCAACACACCTTCAAGCACAGTCACGATGACAAGGGCAAAGCCAAGGATCTGCAGTGTGTCGAGGCTGCGTTGATTGATGACCTTATCGATGATGACTTGGATCAACAGGGGGTTTGCCAGCGTGAAGAGCTGGACCACGAAACCGGCGATCAAAACTTGGATTAAGACCCCCCGATAGCGCTGCAGTGCTGGCCAGAACCAACTCGGACCAAAGGCCTGCTCAGGAGTGGTGTTGGAACGGTCGAGGAGCAGCAGTTCGATGCCTTCAGGAAAGGCTTCCTCCAGCTGACTCGGATCTAGCTTGATAAAACCCTCGCTTGGTGAGGCCAGGGTGAGGCCTAGTTGATCGCTGCGTGTTACGAGAGCAAAGCTTTGTTTCCATGGCACCAAGGTGGGCGTCTGTAAGCGAGTGCCCATCAAGGCTGGTACCTTGGCTCCGGCAACGTGTAAGCCAAGTCCGGCTGCGATCTGGCCGCACATTCGCAGGGTGGGAGTTTGGCCGCGGCGCAGACTGTCACGCAGCATTTTCTCGATCGAGTCGCGTCTGAATGGCAGCTTCATCAGCTTGGCCAGCATCTGGAAGCAGGCCAGGGTTTCTTGGAGAGGGCCTTGACCGCCAACGAAGAAGTCTTCGGAGCTTGAGGGGCTATTGAGGCTGCTGACGGGTGGTCTTGATGGTGCGAGTGACAGTGCTGTCTCAGGGGTCTCTTCGTCGTTCTGCAGAGCTGCATTGCTCTTGCTATCGACTGCTGGTCTGAGCAGAGTGGCTAGCGAGTCGGCTGGTAGGGCAATCAGCCTTAGGCAGAAACCAGATTGGGGTTTGCTTAACTCGCGAATTGTTGCGATTGAGTCCAGCTCAGTGTTGATCGGGCAGCTGGGTATCGACGAGGCGAGGAATAGACGTTTGCCATTGTTTAGGGCTGCTTCTGCTTCATCGTTATTCGCGCGCATCAATGTGGCCAGAGGGCCGAGCATCTTCAGCCATGCCTCCAGGGAATGGTGGCTCTTGGGTGTGCTTGCACGGATCCCCTGGAGAAGGGCAGCGACTTCAGCGTCCCAGAGGTAAGCCTCACAACAGTCTCGAATGTCTTTTTTAGAGTTGTAGAGCTGTTGGAAGGTTGCGTCTGTGATGCTCCAAGCCACAAGCTCTGTTGCAGCTCGTACGGCTTCGCAAGATGCACCTCTTAGTAGAGAGACTGCTCCGATTAAGGAGCCGGATTCAAGTTTGATGCGTGTGGTCAAGCGACCATCACTGTTACCAAGCAGACGGGCGGTGCCGCTTTCGATCAGCAACACATGACCAGGGAGATAATTCTCTTCGCATAGGGATTGACCGATTTGAAACTTCAGCCGCTCACCTTTGGTCTGTAAAGCGTTTTGCAGCGGAGCAAGGGGGTGATTCAGATTAGCCAGTGTCATGTGAGGGCACCATTCTCAAATTGTTCGCCGCGAACAACTGAGATCAGTTGATTGGTTTGTTGCTCAATCCAGCCATCGAATAATTCGATCGCCATGCGTTTTTGCATGTTGGAGTCAAATGTGGCGAGTTGCCGCTCTTCAAGCCGCGTGACGACCCACCATTGCTCGATTTTGAAAGGCTCCAGTAAGACCCCTGGGGTTGCTGTGCGTAAGCGCTGGCGAAGGAGGGGATGGGCTCTGCCGAGGCTTGCAGGTCCTACGAGGCCATGGGACGCTCTCTCTCGGCCCTGGGAATGTTCGGTTGCCAGCACCGTGAAATCGGCTTCCCCGGCTTCGATCTGAAGGTAAAGCTCATGGGCCAGATCAGAATCCTCAACTCGGAGCAAGCTGTAGGTGAATTGATCGAGTTCTTCCTTGCGTTTGAGGAAGTGCGCTTCGGCTTTGACGCTGAATTCTTTCAGACTTAAATATTGAACTTTTAAAGGGATCCCGAGTTGATGAATGAGGTCTAGCTTGATCAGACCTTGATGAGAGAGATATCGCTCGAGACGTTCCTCATCACTTAGCCCATGCTGCTCGCAGAAACTCGCAATCGCCTGATCCAGTTTTTCTGCGGGTAACTGAACAGCTGCGCAGGCTTGATCAATGACCATCCTCTGCACGAGTGACCTCAACAGGTTTTTACTGCGAAGCAGAACCACAATGTCTTGAGGGAGCTTGTTGAGGCTCTCCCGAACGTTCTCTTGGAGGTCGTCCACGATGTTCTTGGGCGCCAATTGAGGCTAGTGGGTCGGTGTCAGGCGAAAGGTTCTCAGCATTGTCTTTTGATTGTTTTCGCGCTTGGCAGGGCTGGCAGAGATGAGCCATCGTCTTGAAGCTGAGCTAACACCTGCCTTGCTCGTTGCACCACGTCGTCAGGCACACCAGCTAGACGGGCGGCTTCAATGCCGTAACTGCGATTTGCACCGCCTGCGGCCACCTGATGCAGGAACACCAGGTCGTCGCCTGTTTCCTCCACCAAAACTTGAGAATTGGCGACATTGGTCAGCTCTTGGCTCAGCCCATTGAGTTCGTGATAGTGGGTCGCGAACACAGTGCGGCTTCTTAGATCTGTTGCCAGGTGTTCGCTCACCGCCCAGGCAATCGAAAGACCATCAAAGGTGGCGGTGCCACGTCCAATCTCATCGAGAAGCACCAAGGAACGATCGCTGGCGTGATGGAGAATGTTGGCCGTTTCTGCCATTTCCACCATGAAGGTGGATTGTCCTGCCGCTAGGTCATCGACGGCGCCGACACGGGTGAAGATGCGGTCTGCGATGCCAACACGGGCCTGCTTTGCAGGCACCCAACTACCCACCTGGGCTAGCAACTGTATGAGGCCGATTTGACGCAGGTAGCAGCTTTTGCCACTGGCGTTTGGGCCTGTGAGTACGACGAGGTCAATGTCCTTGCCAAGTTCTACATCGTTAGGGATGAAGGATCTCTCTACCAGTAGTTGTTCCACCACTGGGTGTCTGCAGGTTTTGAGCTGTAGTTCTCTGCTGTTATCGATTTCTGGGCAGCAATAGTCTCCAGTGGCGGCTACTTCTGCTAGGCCGACTAGCGCATCGAGTCCTGCTACTGCCCGGGCTGCTTTACGGATTGAAGTTGCCTGTTTTCCCACTTGCTCACGCAACTGGCAGAACAGTTCGTATTCCCGTTGGCACGCCCTTGCTCTGAGCTGGAAGATCTGCCCTTCCCGGGTTTTGAGATCTGGAGTGATGAAGCGTTCCTCGTTGGCCAGGGTCTGCCGGCGGATCCAGTGGTCCGGCACCATGGAAGCCTTGGCTTTGCTTACGGCTAGGAAGTAGCCGAAGGTTCGGTGATATTGCAGTCGCAGATTAGGGTTGCCACTGAGTTTCCGTTCTTGGATTTCCTGGCCTGCAAGCCAGGTGTCTTGGTCATCCAGTTGATTGCGCAGGCCATCTAGTAGCGGATCGACGTTGTCGTGCATGAGGCCTCCCTCGCTGAGGCTGAGCGGTGGGTTATTGATCAATTGCTCGCGGATACTCGCCGCCAGCCTTGGCAGGCTCTTATCCAGAGTCAGCAAGTTGTCGAGCCAGTGTGGGGCAGAGCTCAGTGCATTGTGTAGTTGCTCTGCTAGCCGTGGTAAGCGTTCAATACCATCGGCGATAGCCACGAGTTCGCGAGCACCAGCATGACCGGCGCCTGCCCTGCCGGCCAGCCGTTCGAGATCTCCCATCGGTCGCAGCAAGCGTCGCAGTGAATGCCGCAGCGAGCGTGTCTCCACGAGATGGCTCACCACTGCTTGACGGGCGCGGATGGCTTTGCTGTCTAGGAGGGGGGCCTCGATCCAGCGGCGCAGGCAGCGGGCTCCCATGGCAGTGAGGGTACGGTCTACGGCCCAAAGAAGGGATCCTTGGAATTGGCCATCCCGTTGGGTGCTAGTGAGTTCTAGGTTGCGTCGGGTTTGGGCGTCGAGTACTAAGGCATCGCCTGCGAACACTGTGAGCGGATGTTCCAGGGGCATCGGGGCGATGCCTTCATCGACGTTTTCAGCGAGGGGTTGGGTGTCCCTTAGATAAGTCAGCAGTCCGCCGGCGGCCCTTAGTGCCAAAGGCACCTCTTGCAGCCCTAGACCGTCAAGGGTGCTGAGCCGGTAATGATTGAGTAGCGTGCGCTCGGCCTCTGGCTGACTGAAGGGTGTAGTGGCCATCGTTGTCAGGAAGAGCTGCTCTGGACACCACGCAGGCCTGCTTCTTTCTGCGATCTTTTGAGCCATGATCAGTTCCGAAGCCTCGAGCTGAGCAAGGTGTTGGTGCAGCTCAGCGCTCCCCTCCCGTTGCGTGACAAGGAATTCGCCTGTGCTGACATCGGCGTTGGCTAGGCCCCAGCAAAACGGTTGGTTGCCTTGTGCTGGCTCAACCACAACTGCTGCTAGCCAATTGTTGCGGCGAGCTGTCAGCATGCCTTCTGCAAGCACCGTGCCTGGGGTGAGCACCCTGGTGATGTCACGTTTGAGCAGTGCGCCTTTGCTTGGAGTTGTTTCCAGTTGGTCACAAATGGCCACGCTTAGTCCATGGCGGATCAATTCGGCGCAATAGCGCTCTGCAGCGTGGTGGGGGACCCCTGCCATCGGCACACGGCCGATTCCTCTACCTCCTTCCTTGCCCGTGAGAGTCAGCTCCAGCAGCCTTGAGAGCTGAATGGCATCTTCAAAAAAGCATTCAAAAAAATCGCCGAGTCTGTAGAGCAAGATCCTTTCGGGATGTTTGGCCTTGAGTTCCACGTAGTGACGCAGCATTGGCGTGAGCTGCTCAGGGTCAACAAGGCTGTGGTGTGCCCAGGCGGGCAGCTCGTTGTCGTTATCGGCTGTTTCGAGTTGCTCTTGGCTTTCAGAATCAAGTGGGATGCTTTGAACGGATGTTGGCTGATGTCGATTGCGTGGCCTTCTCAGGGATTCCTCGACGAGTTCTTGATCAGAGAGATCGTTACGCAGAGCCCGTTTAATGGTTTCTGGGCAGCTTTCAGCGTTTGACTGCGGTTCCAGATCACCAAACAGACTGCCTTGCAACAACTCAGCGTTGGCAGTCATTGGATCATCCTGCCAGCAAAGAGATGGCATCGTAAGTCTGTTGTGCTGGGCAGGATGTGAAGCCTCGCGACACCCGTGGCGGCCTTTTCATGAGAAGCCTCGGCCTCGTGGGAGAATTTTCAAAGATCAGAGCATTGGCTCCGCCGCCTCAACTCCATGCAGATCATTTCCGACATCGCTGTGAACGCCCTGTTGTTCGCATCATTGCTTTTGGTTGTTGGGATTCCGGTGCTTTATGCAACCCAAAAAAATCCTGGCGATCGCCGCAATCCTGAAATCAAAAAGATCGAAATCATTGGTGGGGTTTGGTTCCATCTTGTTTTGCTCAACGGAGCAATCAGCTTTTTGGTGGTTTGAACCAATCACTCACTTGCTTTGATGAGAGCATGTGGGCAGTTTCTGCCACTGAATGATGGCCACATATGAAGGGCGTTATACCGATGCACAAGCTCTGCGTATAGCTGTTGTTGTTGCCAGGTTTAACGATTTGGTGACCAGCAAGCTGCTAAGCGGTTGCCTGGATTGTTTGGCACGTCATGGGGTTGATACATCTGCAACCAGTTCACAACTTGATGTGGCCTGGGTGCCCGGTTCGTTTGAATTGCCCCTTGTGGCTCAGAATCTTGCGCGTAGTGGTCGCTATCAGGTGGTGATTACCCTTGGAGCTGTGATTCGAGGCGATACACCCCATTTTGACGTGGTTGTGTCTGAAGCCAGTAAGGGAATTGCTTCAGTGTCCAGAGAGACAGGCGTCCCGATGATTTTTGGAGTGCTCACCACCGACACCATGCAACAAGCGCTTGAGCGGGCTGGTATCAAGAGCAATTTGGGCTGGAGTTTTGGGCTGCAGGCCCTAGAGATGGGCTCGCTGATGTCTTCCCTTGCATTATTGGCCTGACCGCTGATGAAAGTGCTGCTTACCGGCGCTTCAGGCCAGCTTGGTCAGGCTCTCCGCTCTAGGCAACCTGCTTTCGTTCTTGGCCAACCTTTTGAGTTGATCGCGACCAGTCGTCATGGTTCTGATGGTGTGTTGGCGCTGGACTTGTCTGATGCCGAAGCGTGCAAGGAGGCTGTACGTCACCATCGGCCTGATTGGGTGATTAATGCTGGTGCTTACACCGCAGTTGATCTCGCCGAGTCTGAGCCTGCTTTGGCTGAGATGGTGAATGCTGGAGCGCCGTTGGCGTTTGCCAAGGCGCTTAAAGACAGTGGTGGTCGAATGCTGCAGCTGAGTACGGATTTTGTGTTTTCTGGCAATCAAGGCCATCCTTATCGCCCTGAACAGCAGCTCAATCCACTCGGTGTTTATGGAGCGAGTAAGGCGGCTGGAGAGATGGCCGTGCAGAAGCTCCTTGGCTGTGAAGGCCGTGCGGTGGTTTTACGCACGAGCTGGCTCTATGGCCCTTTAGGAAATAATTTTTTGCTCACCATGTTGCGGTTGCATCATCAACGGGCTTTGGCTGCTGAACCGTTGTGTGTAGTGGCCGACCAAGTGGGATGCCCAACTGCCACGATTGGTTTGGCAGATGCCTGCTGGGCTTTGATCAATAGTGGAGTTAACTCAGCGGGAAAGCCAGACCATCAGCCTTTTTTGGCATCAATGCCAACGCTGTTGCACTGGAGCGATGCGGGAGTTGCCAGTTGGTATGACTTTGCTGTGGCAATAGGTGATCTTGGGCAGCAGAGCGGTCTGCTTAAACGTGCAGCTGAAGTGCAGCCGATTTCTACCGCTAAATACCCCACTCCTGCTAAACGCCCGTCTTATTCCCTATTGGATTGTTCTCGCTCTCATAAGTTGCTGGATTTGGAGCCAAAGCATTGGCGCTTGGCATTGCAGCAGGTGATGCTGGCGATTAGAGATGACCAGACGTCTTGATGTACTGGTTTTCATTTGTCGGTTGTGTTTGTTTGGGATCTGGTGATCCTGTTTGAGATAACTAACTCTGTCCTTAAGGCTGTATGGGTTTGATTTGGGTTTGTGTGATTGACCTGTGGCACCTTTGTGATGGATGATCATTCCGTCTAATGAGACGTTTGTCTTAACGGCATCTGCGGATGTAGCTCAGTGGTAGAGCATCTCCTTGCCAAGGAGAGGGTCGAGAGTTCGAATCTCTTCATCCGCTTGCTAGGTTGAAAAATTAGTTGTTCTTGTGTTTCAACAGGAGTAGCTGTTGACTCGTGGAGTTTTCAAAGCCGAGTTGCTCGTAGAAGCCTTGGCTTTTGGTAGTCATCAGATAGACGCGTTCGACACCGCGGATACCAGGAGCTCCCAGTAGGGCGTCGATTACTTGCCGCCCGAAGCCATGCCCCTGTAGGTCGCCAGCTACGACGATGTCCCATAGAACGGCACGGCATATGCCGTCACTTGTTGCACGTCCGAAGCCCACTAGGCGTTTGCCGCGCCAGAGGCTAATGATCACGTTGCTGCCTGCGAGAATCTTGCGCAGGTTTGCCGTGCTGCGGCCTTGGGCCCAGAAGGCATGCTTATTGAGCAAACGTTGCAGCTTGAGTAACCCCCGAGTGGGTTTGAACCCTGGACCTAAGCCAAGCCAGCGCAGGCCTGGGGCCCCAGGAGCGTGTTGGATTAGGCGGATGCCAGCCATAGCCAGTTTTTGATGGCACTATTTTCTCAGGCTGCCCGCTGCAGCGACTGAGAAGCCTCTCCACGTTTGAACTTCAAGCGCGGCCTGCTCAGGCATGGTCTGTTCATGCGCATCAGCGATGAAAGCGCAACGCTCTGCTGTTTTTTGTTTTCAAATGGGTTCGCTTAGTAGCTTTGCGCAGCCCTTGGGATATGTGATCAGTGTTCCAGGCTTTTGCACTTGAGCCTGATAAACGATGACTGGCTGGTTTGCTTGTACCAAGGGCTATTTATTTCGCATGCATACATGGCAGCATTTAGCCAGCCAAAGGTGGTTATGGATCGCAAAGGAATAATCCTTGCTGGCGGCAGTGGCACGCGTCTGCATCCGATTACCCAGGCTGTCAGCAAGCAACTGCTGCCTGTTTACGACAAACCGATGGTGTTCTATCCGCTCACCACGTTGATGTTGGCGGGTATCAGGGAGGTCTTGATCATCACCACTCCTAACGATCAGGCAGCTTTTCAGCGATTGCTTGGAGATGGCAGTGCTTGGGGGATGGACATTCGCTATGCAGTGCAGCCCAGGCCCGATGGTTTGGCTCAGGCGTTCTTGATCGGTGCTGACTTTTTAGCTGAAGCCCCAGCAGCATTAGTGCTCGGAGATAACTTGTTTCACGGCCATGATTTGGTCCCACAGCTTTTGGCTAGCAATGCTTCTGGGGCTGGTGCCAGGGTGTTTGCTTATCCGGTGCGTGACCCCGAGCGTTATGGCGTTGTCGAGTTTGCTGCTGATGGGCAGGTGTTGAGTATTGAGGAGAAGCCTGCAAAGCCCAGGAGTCGCTATGCCGTAACCGGTCTTTATTTCTATGACTCGACGGTGGTCGAGCGTGCTCGACGGGTGCAACCATCGCTGCGAGGAGAACTTGAGATTACGGATCTCAATCGTCAGTATTTGAGCGAAGGATTACTGCGCGTGGAATTAATGGGTCGTGGCATGGCTTGGTTGGATACGGGCACCTGTGATTCGTTGCATGAGGCGGGTGCCTATATCCGCACCTTGGAGCATCGACAAGGTCTCAAAGTGGGCTGCCCTGAAGAGGTGGCTTGGCGATTGGGTTGGATCACGGCTGAGCAGCTGGCCGATTTGGCGGCTCCCCTATGTAAGAGCGGTTATGGCGACTATCTCCTGCAAGCCCTTGAGAATCCTCAAGCAGGATCCACTCATGCAAGCTGAAGTCCTGACCTCCTCGGCAGGGATCCATCTAAACGGACCTCTGTTGTTGTCTCCTCAGGTGCATGGCGATGAGCGGGGATTTTTCTTTGAGAGTTGGAATCAGCGACGATGGCAGGACGTTTTGGCCAGTCATGGGCAGGAAGCGCCTGAGTTTGTCCAAGACAATCACTCGCGCTCGTCTTGTGGCGTGCTGCGAGGACTTCACTATCAATTGCCGCCGCATCCCCAGGGCAAGCTGGTGCGTTGCGTGGCAGGTGAGATCTTTGATGTTGCAGTTGATCTGCGCCGTAGTTCAGCAACGTATGGTCAGTGGGCAGGAGCACATTTGAATGCTGATCAGCATCAGCAACTTTGGATACCAGTTGGCTTTGCTCATGGCTTTCTGACCCTCAGTAGTCATGCTGAAGTCCTCTACAAAGCCACGGATTTTTGGAGTCGCGATTGTGAACGGGCGATCCGCTGGGATGATCCACGCCTAGGAATTGCCTGGCCTGTTGTGCACGTGGATGGAGATCAGATTCCAGCATCTCTTTCTCAGAAGGATGCGGTTGCTCCTTTGATGGAGGAGTTGTCTGCAGCTGAAACCTTCAGATGAAGGGGATACAAGCCCCTTGGAATTAGCTGAGAGACAGCTGAAACCTTCAGATGAAGGGTATACAAACACCTGGTTTTGACTAGTCTAAATTAGACGCTTGAGCATGACGTAGCAATTTATTATGTGCTTCTTATGTGAACTTAATCGGCAAATAGAACTTAAAACAGGTGGCTATAACTATTCCAGTACTGCAATGAGGGCAATTGCGGCGAATGAGCTGATTGGAGAAAATTTTGCGTCTTTTACGCGGGGTCAGCTCAATCGTGACGGTTTTATCGATATCTATTTGCATACTCCTGGTGGTGCAGTGACGGTAGGAGGGGGGAGTTTCGGTAGCCAAACAATTTCCAGCCTTCCAATTAGTGCAGCAGATCAACAGTTTCTTCAGGATATTGTGCCGCTCCTTGATCAGCGCTTGGACGCTGAGTTTCGCTTCACCAGCGATAAAGAGATTAGTGACATCCAATTGTATTACGATAGTGAGATTGAGCTTGATGGCGACACTCTTGGTCTCGCGACGACGAATAATCAGGCGGGTCGTGATTGGTGGGAGCTATTTATCAATGCGCCGGCTTTTGGTGCTGATCTGAATTATTTGCGTTATTCCCTCATCCATGAATTGGGCCATGCTCTTGGGCTTGAGCATCCTTTTGATAACTCTGATGGTGATGTCGTTGATGGGATTACCGATCCATGGACGAGTGCTTATCCAGAAGAGACTGTGATGGCCTATCGCAATCCGCTTGCGGGGAGTTGGCCAAATGCCTATTCAGTTAATGATTTAGAGGCGCTGGTATCGATTTGGGGTGCTGAGATGCAGTTATTGGGTGATGGTGATGATCAGATCACTGGAGAGAATTATTCAGAAGCTTTTAATGGTCGCTTAGGCAACGATCGCATTCGCGGAATGTCTGGTAACGACAAGATTCGTGGTGGCAGTGGCAATGATTGGATGAATGGCAACAAAGGATCTGATTGGATGAATGGCAATTTGGGCAATGACACCCTCTTTGGCGGCCGCGGTGATGACACGCTTCGGGGGGGTAAAGGTGATGATTGGCTTGATGGAAGCCAGGGTAATGATCGTATTTTTGGGGATCTCGGAGCCGATGTGATCAAGATTTCAACTGGCTACGATCGGGTTGTTGACTTCAGTACAGAGGAAGGGGATCGTCTGCTGCTTGCACATGGAAATAGTGTTGGTGTGAAACAGGAGGGGAATGATCTGATTGTTCAGACTTCCTTAGGAAGTCTGAACTTAGAAGGCTTGGATGCTTCATCATTTGATCTTGGATTACATCTGAGTTTTGGTTGAGTTGCGGCACGGCGCTTACTCTTCACTCCGGCAAGCTGCTTCGGATGACAGTCGTTATTCCTGCATCGATTCAGAGAGTTCTAGTAACTGGCGGAGCTGGCTTCATTGGCGGAGCTGTCGTGAGAAGGTTGTTACGCGAATCTCGGACTCGTGTTTTCAACCTTGACAAGCTTAGCTATGCGAGTGATCTCAGCAGTATTGAACAGCAACTAACCGCCCTTCGTGAGGCAGCTTGTTCGGCATCTGATGAGTCACGTCATCAGCTATTGCAAGTCGACCTTTTAGATGCAGAGGCCACGAAGATGGCCGTTCAGAAGTCAGACCCTGACCTTGTGTTGCACCTTGCTGCTGAAAGTCATGTTGACCGATCCATTGATGGTCCGGCAGCGTTCTTGGAAAGCAATGTCACTGGTACATTTCATCTACTACAAGCTGTGCTTGCTCATTGGCACGCGTTGCCGTTAGAGCGGCAGCGCTCCTTTCGCTTGCTGCACATCAGTACAGACGAGGTGTTTGGCTCGCTGGGTCCCGAGGGGCGCTTTGAGGAAACCACTCCCTATGACCCTCGCTCTCCATACGCGGCTAGCAAGGCGGCGAGTGATCACTTGGTACGGGCCTGGCATCACACCTATGGCTTGCCTGTTGTGCTCACGAATTGCACAAACAACTATGGACCTTGGCAGTTTCCCGAGAAGTTGATCCCAGTGGTGATTCTCAAGGCACTAGCTGGTGAACAGATTCCTCTTTATGGCGATGGCGCCAATGTGCGCGACTGGTTGTACGTGGAGGATCATGTTGATGCGTTGTTATTGGCGGCAACGTGCGGAGAAATTGGCCGTAGCTATTGCGTTGGTGGGTATGGAGAAAAGACGAATAAGCAGGTTGTAGAAATGATCTGCACGTTGATGGATAAGATGAGGCCAGATGGTTCGCCACACGCGCGTTTGATAAAACTCGTGGCCGATCGTCCTGGACATGATCGTCGTTATGCGATTGATTCGACGCGTATCAGTACTGAGCTGGGCTGGAAGCCAAAGCATGATTTTAGTAAGGGATTGGAGGCGACAGTGAGTTGGTATATCGATCATCTTGAGTGGTGCATGCGAGTGCGCGACCGTTCTGGCTATGGCGGCGAGCGCATTGGCCTGATGTCTGTGGGGGGCGGTTAATCTCCGCAAGAGCTATCTCTGTGGATTTGACACCATCCCCTCTGTTGTTGGTGCTTGGAGCTCACCGCAGCGGTAATTCCATGCTCAGTGGGGTCATGCAACGGCTTGGAGTGTTGCTTCCGGGTGAGCAGATTGCAGGAGATCAGAACAACCCAGAGGGTTATTTCGAGTGGCGCGAGGTTGTTGATCTACAGGAACGACTCCTGATTGATCTGGAGCGTTGGTGGCCTTCTGCTCAGGGCACTCTTCCCTTGCCCGAAGATTGGTTTGATCACTCGGCCACGGTTGAATACAAACTGCGTTTGCGTAGTCTGCTCAAAAAGGAAAGTCTTCGTCAGAAAGGGATCTGGGCATTTACAGACCCTCGCTGTTGTCGCCTATTGCCTATTTGGCAGAAGCTCACTGCTGAATTAAATATTCCTCTGAAATTGGTCTTGGTAGTTCGTGATCCGGCGGAGGTAGTGAGATCTCTGATTCGTCGTGATGGTCCGATTACTGGCATGAATGAAGGCAGGGCTCAACGCATTTGGTGGCAACACAATCTTGAGGTTTTGAATGTTTGTGATGATCCACAGCGGCTGACGCTAGTGGAGTTTTCCGGGTGGTTTGAGCAGCCAGAGAATCAGATCCGTCAGTTGTTGTTGGATTTGCCTGAGCTGCAGCCCAAACAAGCTCAGCTCGACGATGCTCTGGCGTTCATTAAGCCGGAACATCGGCATGGATTGGACCAAGACGTCGTCCTCGAATTAGCCCCTGCAGTGTTGCGTTTGCACCGCAGGCTTCAGCGGAGACCATTGCCGCGACGCTGGCCATCAGCAGGTTCTTTGCCATTGGATCAGGAGCCATGGCCATTGCAGGAAGAGCTCGCAGCTGATCCTGGAAGTTGGCTCGCTTTGTTGAAAAAATGGAGACCTTACCCCGCACCACGCGCACCAGGAAGTTTGGCTTTGCCTCCAGGGGAGGTGGTGCTGAGTAGTTGCGGTTCCTCCTGGTTGGATTGGGCTAGTCATCTTTGGTTGCAACGTTTGCCGCTGAATGGTCTTGCTGAGCGTCAGTTGTCTTCAGCAACTAGCGGCCCTTATCAGCTGCGCTTGCAGTCTTTGCGGGATACAGGTGAACCAGAGCTGCGAATCACTTTGAACCAAGAGCTCCCCTCAGTGGATCGAGCCGTTCATTGGCTCAATCATCTGAGGGTGCAGCAGTGGATTTGGGATCCAGACCCTGCCCGTGTTCTTTTACTTCGTGCTCTTGGCTTCCCAGCTTGGTGGCTTGATCCACTCACCCCTGTCAATGGTTGGTTGCAGCAAGATTCGGCGGTATCTCCTCGCTGTTGGGGCGAGCATCTCGGCTTAGCACCACCTCCAAAAGATCATTTGATTGTGCTTGGTGCAGCGGGGTCAACCTGGGATCAGGCGCTTGCTGCAGAGGAGGAAAGAGGAAGACAGGTTGAAGACCTCCAGATTGCATATCTCCCTGGCTGGCAAGACTTGCGTTGTCCTGAGCCGGGCTGTGCTCTTGCTGCAGCTGGTTGGCTGGCAAAGGCTTGTCGTGAGTCCGCACGACTCTTCTTTGTGCAGTCAAGGGATCATCTAATAGATGTGGACCTTTCGGCATTGGAGCAGCCAGCTGCAACGCCACTTTTAGTGGAGCAACCATTACTGCCAGAAGACATCAGGGCAATGCATCGGGGTGAAACGCTTATGGCGCTTGCGGAAGACCGCTCGCCGCCGCTTTGCGATGAACTGTTCGTTTGGAGCATTGATACCCCTCCTCGTGTGGCAGTGGTAGTGAGTTCTTTTAACTATGAGAAGAGGATTACAACTGCTCTTAAGAGCGTGCGAGATCAGTCATTGTCAGGATTGGAGCTGATCGTGGTGGATGACGCATCACAGGACGACAGTGCTGGTGTGATCAAGTCTTGGATGGAGACTCAAGTGCTTGAGGGCGATCACCCGTTTGTGCGCTTGTTGCTGTTGCGGCATCACCAGAACGCTGGATTGGCAGTGGCACGCAACACGGCTTTCGAGGCGGCAACCTCTGCTTGGTGTTTTGTGCTTGATGCTGACAATCGCCTTTTGCCAGAAGCAGTGCAGGCTTGCTTGGCGGTTGCCGAGAGTGGCAGTGAATGCCCTCACTTAGCAGTTGTTCATCCTTTGGTGGGCATGGAGATTGAAGGAGACCGATTGGATGAGCAGCGTTCGTTACTTGGTGGTCCTTCCTGGCAAGAATCGGGCTTTGTCGAAGGCAACATCATTGATGCGATGGCTTTGGTGAGGCGCAGTGCCTGGCGAGCAGTCGGCGGATACACCCACCTTGCAGGAGGGTGGGAGGACTATGACTTTTGGTGCAAGTTGATTACGGCTGGTTGGCATGGGCTGCAATGTCCGCGCTTGTTGGCTTTGTATCGCAGTCATCGACAGGCGATGACCTTTCTGGAGACTGGCCGAAGCCAAAGGGTGCTTTCTCGCCGTCTTGCTTTGCGTCATCCCTGGCTGAAATTGCCACTGGCACTTTGAAGAGGCCTTGTTTGCAGCTTCTACGCGAGTGGCCACCAGGTTTTGGTGGTATCGAGCGTGTTGCTCATGAATTAGCTAGTAATTGGCAGCGACCGGTTTATAGCCTTGATGCTCAGCCTCAGCGAAGGAACTTGCCAGATTCTTTGCCAGTGGCTTACCCGCGGCAGCGGCTGCCGCGGCTTCAACTGGGGCGTTTGCTCTTGCCTCGACCCAGCCTTCAGTTGCGAAAGCTGTTGTTTTCATCTGAGCCTCTGCATGGCCATTTGCCCTCTCCAGGTGTTTTGTTCATCTTGTTGTTGGCTCGGCTGCTGCAGCCCAAGCGATGGGTGAGTGTTCACTGGCATGCGTTTTTGGAGTGTTCTCCTGGTTGGAGTGGCATCCTTTTTGGCTTGTACCAGTGGCTGGCTTTACGGCTAATTCCATGGCTCAGCGTTGTGGTGACCACTTCACCAGCTCTCGCAGCTGAGTTGCTGCGATGTGGTTGTCATTCCGCTCGGTTGAAGGTTCTTCCTTGTTGCTTGGATGCCGAATTAGAGCGTTCGGCTTTGGCGTTGCCATTGCGGATGCATGAGGCTGAAGCTCCCTTGCGGGTGCTCTTCATTGGCAGGCTTGATAGTTACAAGCGCTTGGATTTGTTGTTGCATGCTTTGGCTGCAGTTGAGGGAGAGTGGTTTCTTCAGGTGGTGGGAGATGGGCCGCGGCGAGTTGCTTTTGAGAAGCTCAGCCAGCAACTTTTTCATGGCGATCACAGGGTTCAGTTTCTGGGCTGTGTAGATGAACCGATCAAGCTTTGTTGCTTGGAATGGGCTGACGTGTTGGTGCTTCCGTCGGATCGCAGTAATGAGGCCTTCGGAATCGTGCAGTTGGAAGCGATGGCGGCTGGTATTCCTTCCTTGGCATTTCAGCGGCAGCGTTCTGGCATGGGCTGGGTCGGTCAACTTGCAGGGATGACATGGTCACAGCAGCCCAAGGATTTGGCATTTGTGCTGCAACGTTTGTTGAGTGATAAAGACTTGCTGATGCAATTAGATAAGCAGTCTCGAGCGAGATACAACGCTTTGTTTTCGCGTGCGATCTGGACGCACCAGTTTCAGGACATAGGTCCTGAGCAGAGTTATGGAGGATCATGAGCTCTCAAGACCTGCTGGTCAATCTGCTGCCTTACCAACCAGCACCTACAGGCTTGAGCCGTTATGTGGAGCGGCTCTTGTCAGCCTGGCAAGACGCAACTGGTGAGAAGCTCCCCACGCAGCTGCGTTTGCGGAACGAAGGCACGGCTGAGTTGGCAACTGATGCTGTTTTGCCATCAAGTCAGTCAAGCGGCTTTATGCGTTGTTTGCAGGCCAATGCATTGGTTCAGCATGCCGTGCCCGTTCGCCGTCTTGTGCGCAAGGCTGATCCCGCCCTGATCTATTCCCCTTATACCGATCGATTGCTAACGGTGCGTGACCGGCCACAGGTCATCACTTGTCATGACCTCATACCTTTGTTTTTACCTAGTAGTAGGCGAGCTAATTGGCGCAGTCGTTTTTGGCTGTCTAGACATTTGCAGGGTGCAACTCGCGTGATTGCGATCAGTGAATATGTTGCAGATCTATTGGTGGCTGATGGCTTGCCAGCTAGTCGTGTTGTGGTGATTCACAATGGTGTTGAGACTGTTGAAAACCCTATTCAGTCTCCTTTGAGTGGCGATTGCTTGTTGTTGGCCCGTCATGCGCGCAACAAAAACATTGCTCTTGCCTTGCAGGGGTTTGCTGCATTTTTGCAACAACTAAACAGTTGGCAGGGTCATTTAGTGATTGTGGGTAGCACTGGACGTGAGACAAATCGGCTACAGCTGCTCACGCGACAGCTTCAATTGCAGGAGCGTGTGCTTTGGTTCAAGCACTTGTCAGCGACAGACCTCGAACATCAGCTTCGTAAGAGCTTCTGCTTGTTGTCGACAAGTTTGATGGAGGGGTTCGATTATCCATTGCTTGAGGCCCAGGCTTGCGGTGTTCCCACTTTGGCCAGTCGCATCCCTGTACATGCGGAACTCCATAGCCAGGCGTCTTTGCTTTTTGACATGGATGATCAAGGGGCTAGTCTCGCTGTTGCTCTAAACCGGCTTGCAAACGAACCGGATCTTTGGCAACAGCTATCCCATGCGGGTCTAAGCAACGCCCGCCAGCTCACTTTGGACAAGCAATGCCGCACTATTTGGCAACTGATGAGGAGTCTGATTTGAAGCGAGTTGTGCTTGAGCTCGAGAATGTGCGTCTCGATATTCCAGTGTTCACAACTGAGACTCGCAGCCTGAAGGCTTCACTGATTCGCTCAGTCACTGGTGGTCGTTTAAATCGCAGCGGGAGTGGCGCTGTGATCACGGCCCTCGATGATGTGACATGTACTGTGCGTGAGGGAGAGCGGGTGGGCCTGATCGGTCACAACGGTGCTGGGAAGAGCTCTTTTCTCCGTTTGATTTCTGGTATTTATCAGCACAGCTTCGGCCGCTTCCGGGCACATGTTCCGGTTTTTCCCATGATTCATAAGGGCTTTATTACTAGTCCAGAGCTGAGTGGAACTCAGGCAATCAAGGCTCACTATTTACTGGTGAAAGGCAACCTGCGTGGTTTTCAAGACTACAGCGAAGACGTGGTGACCTTCTCGGGCCTAGGTGATTTCATTCATTTGCCTGTGAAGACCTACAGCCAAGGTATGGCAGCGCGATTGTTGTTTGCAGTTCTCACCTTTGGCAGCCACGATTGCTTGGCGATGGATGAGGGATTTGGTGCTGGTGATAGTAGTTTTTATCAAAAGGCACAAGAGCGGTTGCACACTTTCCTAGACACCACCGGCACGTTGTTTTTGGCCTCTCATTCTGATGAGTTATTGCGTCGCTTCTGCCAGCGAGGGTTGCTGTTTGATGAGGGAAAAATCGTTTTTGATGGTTCATTAGAAGAGGCCTTGAGTGTTTATCACCGTGGTCATCAGCCGGGCAGGAGAGCAGGATAATGAAATCCAATTCGATCCGTGCAACCATTCGCGAAGCCTGGCGGATGCGACGCGTTTGGTGGTTTACAGGCACAGCTCGAACGCGTGCGCGTTTTGCGCGTACCTTCTTGGGGAGTTTTTGGCTTGGTTTGTCTAATTTGTTATCCATAGCTGCTCTTGCTTCGGTCTACGGAGCCGTGTTCAAAGTGCAGGATTTCAATACCTATGTGGTGTATTTGGGCCTGGGTTTAGTGGTCTGGAACACCATTGGAGCGGCGATTGGCTCAGCCCCCAATTTGTTTGAGCATAACCAGGCTCATGTCTTGAATACGAATTTGCATCCGATCTTTTATACACTTGAGGAGTGGTCTTTTCAGGTTCAAACCTTTGCACAATCTTTCGCCTTGGTATTATTAGCTCTTAGCTATTATCAACACGACTTGTTCATAAATCTGTTGCTTTATGGCTGGTTGCCCCTCATCAATTTGTTTTTATTTATCTATTGGCTGCCGATGCTAGTGTGTTTGCTTGGTGCTCGCTTTCGTGATTTCTACCAGGTAGTGCCTATCGTTTTGCAGTTGGTGTTTTTGTTGTCTCCAATTTTGTACAAGAAAGCCAACTTGGGAGCTTATGCTTGGACGGCCAATTTGAATCCTATTTATAGGATTTTGAGCCCAGTCCGTCACACTCTGATGTCAGCCGATGTGCAGTGGCAGGTTGGGATTTTTTTATTAGGGATGAATGTTTTTGGGATCTGGATGGCCATTCTTTTGCTTAATAGGGAGAGTAGGAATTTACCATTTCTGATTTAAATTAATCATTGAATGATTCTCGATGTTTAGTTGAATACTGCTTCAAGCTTGTCTGTTAGATCTTTGTAGAAAATTGATTTGTAATGCTGGTAGCGACTTATCCTCCGTCGCCGTTCTTTAGTAGCAAGCTTGGGGTCTTTAAAGGCTTCTCCTAAACCTGCAATGGCATTCATCGCTTCTGCCCAGTCGCTGCTCTGCAACGTGGATATCGTCAGCACATGTTGATCAAAATCGTGCATAGAACGAATTTCGTTATGTGAGTCGCAGTCGCTGGCTATGCTTGGCATTCCTAGGCATGCAGCATCGAGTACGGGAATGCCGAAGCCTTCCACAAGCGAAGGGCTGAGCAGGGCAAGAGAGTTGAGATAGAGATCGAGCTTGGTGCTTTCATCCACGTAACCAGTCAGCATGATGCCGGGTTCGTGGCTCACAATCGCCTGAATGGAGTTGCTGTATTCGTCAACTTTGAGTTTGCCAGTGACGCACAGGATTATCCCATGGCTGCTCAGATTAGATTGGGCATAGGCCTGAGCAAGCAGTAAAAGATTTTTGCGTGCTTCCACGGAGGAGTTGAAAAGCACGTATTGGAAAGGTCCTGTCGATCTTGGTCGCTTCTTTCTTTTAGGGGAAGGGCGGAGTAGATAGCTGGTTGGCTCGTGATCCCCGATCCGATGAGGATCGGCAAGGATCCAGTCAGGAAAGTTCAGCGAGGGAGGCTGCACGATGACTTGCTCTTGCTCTGCAATAGGCCTAGAGCCGGATTTACATTGTTCTTCTTTTGTTAGTGAGCGGATGTGATGATGAAACTTGCTGGCAGTTGAGTTGGAGACAAATAGGCGCCTGGCCGGCAGGCAAGCTTGGAGCCTGCGGCTGAACATCAGGGAGTTTTCATTGTGCGAGACGTATTCCAACGGGATTAGATCGTGCACTGTTTGTACGAACACAGGTAGATGGTGGGGGAGGATATTGAGCGGACAGCTGGTGAGCAGCAGGTCAAAATCTTGTAGATCAATCTGAACAGGCTTATCTTGTTTAAGTAGAGCAGCAGTTTGGCTTGCTAAGAACACACCTGGAGCGGAAATAATGCCTTCTAGGTGTTGTAGGTAGCTGAGCCGTTCGATTCGCTTGTAGGGGTTATCTATTAGACCTAATAGTGGGAAATGGTGCAGGTCTTTTCTTTTATAATGCTTCGGTAATTGGATAAACTCAATCAGTAGATGCAGCCGATGATTCCACTTCAAGATGGTGCGGATGAGGCCAAAGCGCTCTGCAAGAAAATTTCTATCTTTAACTTGTTGTCCTGTGGCAAGAGCCTCCAATATGCGTGCATTTTGAATCATGCTCCGGGTGGAGCGGGGGAGCCTGCGCATGCCACGGCTGGCAAGGGTGGCAGAGAATTCAGTTAGCAGCCAAACCTCCGCGCCTGCTTCATGCAGACAGCGAATAAGCGCCTTGGTATAAACAGCAATGCCGCGATGCTCTCCTTGCTCAAGGTCGTACCCCGTCACAAGAACACGTAGGCCATTGAATCTATTTTCTGGCAGCGCTTTGCTCATTGTTTCGTTAGCTTGAATAATTGCTGATGCAACCTGAGTACTTCCTGCTCAAGACGCAGGCGATGCAGTTGAAGGGTGTGCACCTGATCGCGCCATCTGATTAAGTCATCATTTGGACCTTGTATAGATCCTCGTAGCACATGTGCCTCACGGGTTGTGCAGGAAAGTTCTTTACGCAGTTCTATGGCGGTTGCTTGTTCGAGGAACTCACGACGCCGTTGACGCAACAGATCGATATCTGCTTGGCAGCTGTCTTGCCTTGGGAGAGTGTTACGTGTTGAGGAGGGGTTGTGCATCCCGCTGCATTGTGGGCACACCATTACATCCAAGCCACGTTGACGGCGTAGCTCGAAGCAGAACTGGGTATCTTCTCCGTGCACTATGCATTCTTCATCGAAGCGAATCGCAAGGAAATCGGAACGTCGCACAAGCATGACGGCACCGATCACGGCCGGGCTGAGTATCGGGTAGGAGCGAAGTTCGTGGCTGTCGGCTGGAATCAGGTTTTCAAACAGGTTGTAAGCGGAGTGGTCGTTGGTGAAACCTACGCCGTCATGGGTGATCATTCCGTCACTGCTACGAAGACGTGCTCCGACTAGGCCTGCTTTGGGTGTGCTGATAAGACAGTTGATGGCGGCATCAATTGAGCCTGTATCAAGCACTACATCGTCATTGATGATTAACAGCAGATCTCCTTTCGCTTGCTCTGCAAGGCAGTTGTTGTTGGTGGCGAAGTGATAAACATCACGGTTGGCAATGCGAAGGGGATACCTGGAAAGGTTTTCGATTTCTTCTTCTGCGTTCTTGCTGCCATTCCATGAGCAGAGAATTTCGACGTCAGCTGCAGCCAGATTTGTTGCCTCATCCAGGCTGCTCAGCAGACGACTGAGAAGAGTTGCAGTTCGACTGACTACCAGAATTGAAAGACGCATCAGCTTTGGTGCGAATGGCCGGAGCCTATCAGCCGTCGTAAGCACTTACGTCTGCAGACCAAGCTTGCCAGCAAGGATTAAGAGCCGCAATGCGTTGCAAGTTATCTTTTGAGCAGCTCGGCATGTCGGTTTAGAAATGCGCTAGTACTACTTCTTAATACTTGAGGTGATGGCTTTTTTGATTTTCTTTTGGGGACTTTTCAAATTTTTCTATACCTTGGGGTAGAAGGGTAATAAGTTTTGGTTTAGATAGCCAATCATGTTGCTTAGTCGAAGCAGTGTCACTGTCTTGTTAATGCTGAAATAGTGCAGTTATCGATCAGCTGCTACTCAAATGCTCGCTATGAGTAAGGAATAGAATGAGAAATCTGAGCACTCGATTTCAATTCAGATCACGCTTTTTTAGATGGTGATGTTTCAGCTTCTAGTCGCTAATTGGTCACTCAGAAATTTGCAGTTAGTCAGGAAAAGTTGGCGGCATTCTGCTTATCATTGATCAATTCGATTCATGCAGAGCGATCGAATCGTGTTTATCAGGGGTGTCGTCTTTGTTGACTGCAATCCAGGCTAAGGCTCAAGCCCTTGAATAGTTTTTTTATACTCTTTTCGTCTGTTTTGGGAAGCTGTAGCCAAACAATGCGATCGGCGATCATCATGGTTGAACTATGCGATTGGCAGGCATCAGAAGATGAAGTGCAGTAGACCAGGTTTTCTTGGCTTGGGTGTTCAAAAAGGTGGAACTACCAGCCTTTATCGGCTTCTGACTCATCATCCTGGTGTGTTCTTGCCGCAGTGGAAGGAACTGCATTACTTCAGCTTGCATCACGGGTTGGGTGATGCCTGGTATGCCGATTTTTTCGCTAAGGCAAAGGAAGACCAGTGCGCTGGGGAGATTACCCCTTACTACATCTTTCATCCGTTAGCGCCTGGTCGGATAAAAGCACTAGTACCGCATGTGAAATTGATTGTGTTGTTGCGCGATCCTGTGGAGCGGGCATTGTCGCAACTGTTTCACAGCCAGAGGTTGGGCCTGGAACCGCTAGAGCTAGAGGAGGCGCTGGCGGCGGAAGCCGAGAGGCTCGCTCTCGCTGAGCCTGCTGTGATGGCTGGAGAGCGCCATCCCAGTCATCAGGAGCACAGCTATCTGGCTCGTAGTCGCTATGAGCTGCAGTTAGCTCGCTATCAGGCGTTGTTCCCAGCAGAGCAGCTTTTGCTTCTTCGTAGTGAAGATTTGTTTGCTGATACACAGTCGATATGGGTGACATTGCAAACCTTTTTGGGGCTCGATATCATCCCGTTGCTAAATGTGCCGAGAGCTAATTCAGGAAACCAGGAGGCGCAGTTGGTATCTGCTGAATTACGACAACAATTGCGTCAAAGATTACGCATGACCTATGAGGTGATGGCAGAACAATACGGTTTGCATTGGACTTGATTTGTTGGGTGTAAACTTCAAATTTTCTCTTAGATGCTCCTCAGCTCGGGAACTCGTTTGTAGAGAGATTGCGTGAGTGATTCACGCCGAGCCCATAAGGAGCGATACCACGCTAAGCGCCGCTGGCTTTGATGCTTTTGCAATCGGTTTTCCTTCACCCAAGTATGTGCATCTCTTGCACATGATTGTGCCTCTGAAGGCTGATCGATCCATCGGCTGAGAATGCCTTCTAGTTCTTGCTCGCTGTGGAAGATTGCCCCTGTTTTGCCAGGAATAATGGTTGATTCGTATATTGTAGGACTGGCAATTGATGCGACTTCGTGTCCAGATGCTTCTACATACTTGAGGTCGGACTTCATTGAATTGAAGCGATTAGCTTGTAGTGGTATGAATGCGATATGACAGCCAGCGAGCCGCTGTTGATACAACTGATAGTTGCATAGAGGCGTGAAGCGCTTGTTTTGTGTGTCTAACGACTCAAAAAAGGCTTTGTCATGAATTACTTCAAATTCACAGCCTTGAGGATAATGTTTGAGAGTGCGATTGATGGAATCCATCCAAGGCGCCCAATCATTTTCACGGTTGAGAGCACCAAAAAAGATTCTGAGCCTTTTTGAAGCAATCGCTTCCGCCCACTTCTCAGGGTTACTGGCTGGCAATCGCTCGAGACAATTCTCAAATGCTTCTACTTCGGGGTTGTGAGGACTCATAACCTTTTTGAGAGGGGTTGTGCTTACTTGAACTGCGTGCATCGCTTTGAAGCTGAAAAAATTATTTTTAGGGATGTCAGGGAAATTGTTGGGATCGTCGTCGAATTCACTGATAAGGATGTAGCCCGCATTAATCACTTTTCTGAGTCTTTCTAAACAATCTTCTGTGGGACTTACTGTCTGGCGTTGCCAGATCATGATGCGCGGAATATCTGTATTTGCATATTGAAGCTTTAATGATTGTTGGTTCAGTTCCAGATGAATACCAGGGGTGCTTGCCACACTACGTAGTGGCTGAATCATGCGAACTTCGTTCATTCCGGCCTGTGGTTTGAGCATTAATCCTTGGAGTATTAATGGCTTCACGGGTATTTTTGTTGCAGTAATTACGTATTGCAATGGTGCGCAGCCCTGAAGGAGTTGATCAGGATTGATGTTCATTGCTTTCAGGCTTGGTGCCATTGCCATTGCGAATTGTTGAGCTTTCTCAGGCTTGAAGATACGGGGATGGATCTCTGCCAAATGTAAGCCGGCAGCCTTAAAGAGCTCTTCGATGCTTTGGCGTGTAAACCAGCGCAAGTGTGTGCGATCAAAGATGCCTTGATCTTCTTGAGGCCAGCGGCCTGAGATTAAATTCAGCAATACTGACCAGTGCTGAACATTGGGAATACAGGCGATAACAACACCATCCTCACTTAGCCATTCCTGCTGTTGTTGGAGTAATCGAAGCGGATTATTGAGATGCTCGAGAACGTCTCCATATACGAGTGCGTCGATGCTTTGATGGCTGTCGGGAAGTGTGAATTGACCATCTATTTCCACATTGCAAGTCCAGACCTGATCAAGCCTTGTGCGAGCGATTCGAGCTGGCTCGTTCATCAATTCGACACCTAAATAGGTGGCATCTGGATTGATTGCTTTGAAGGCTTGGCCTAAGGCACCACTGCCGCAACCAATTTCTAGAATTGTTTTTGCTGTGGTGGGTAGTCGATACAGCAGATCAGGATTGATCTGGTCGTAGTATTTGGCTTTGTTGGGCGTCATCGGCGATGGTGTAGATGCAGAGATTGAACTAATAACCAATGGCGCCATTGGCGACGAGGTTGATTAAATTAAGCTGTTGGGGCAGGCAGACTTCTAAACTATATTTCTGAAGAATTGATTTTCTAGCTTTTTCCCCCAGTGACTTGGCCAGTTTGCGATCACGAAGCAAGTCGCAAACTGCCGTTCCAATCGCTTTGGGTTCAAAAAAGTCAACCAAAAGACCATTGACAGAGTGTTGGATAACTTCCTCTACCGGAGGTGTTTTTGAGCCAACAATGGCGCATTCACTACTCATCGCTTCAAGCAAACTCCAGCTGAGTACAAATGGGTAAGTGAGATACACATGGGCGGCAGAGATCTTCAATAATGTGAGGAGTTGGTCGTAAGGAAGCTTTTCGGTGAAGTGGACTCTCCTTTGATTGTAATGCCCTTTAATTTCTTCCATGAATTTGTCTTTGTATTCCCCGTTTTCACATGGTTTGCCGTAACTTACACCCTTGGTGCTTCCTACAATGACGATACGCGCCTCTGGATAGAGATCGTGAATCGTAGGGATCGCTCGTATGAAGCTATGGCATCCTCTATAAGGCTCTAGTGATCGATTGAAAAAGGTAACAATCGGATCGCCAGATTGAATCAATGAATTGTCTGGTAATTTTAATTGGACGGGGCTCGAGGTTGGAGACGCAATGGCGGTATCGATTCCATCATGAATAGCGCTAATTTTAGCTTGCCAGTTTGCTGGGAAGGTGCTGCGTTGAAATAATGTTGGCGTAACATTCCAGCGGCTTGATTCAAGATTGAGTTGGCTATGTGCATTCTTCATCCTTACTTTGGCACAATTCTGCCAAGGGAGTTTGGATTGAAACTCGGGGTCAAAATCATAATCAAATCCCCGAGCTATGTAATAAAACTCTTGGTAGGAAAGTATTGGTGATTCTTGCCAGATGTCTTGCAAAAACAAAGCTTCGCCCCAGCCCGGATGAGCGCAAATAATGTCGGGTGTGAACCCTTTGTTTTTGAGCTTAAATGCAGCCTTGGCACAGCTCTCAGCACGAATGACTTTTGATTCTGTTTCCGAAACAAGTGGGTGAATTCCTTCGGTGTTTCCTCTCTCCAGTTTGTAGCGAATAAACCTAACGCTCTTTGGGATACTTTCCGCCGGAGGGTTGATCCCAAGTGCCACCAGAAGATGTCCTTGTTGCTTTGCAAGTGAGTTAACTATATGTCTGTATTGTCCTGGGAAGCTTTGATGGATGAAGAGGATTTTCACGTTAGGGAGTGTTGGCTTGATTTAAGACTTAATCAGTTTGAAAAGGGCAATATCCGCACTGTATATTTCTTGAAGTAAACCCTCGCTGCTGAGGTTAAGAAGCTCATTTAGAGCAGATTTACTCTTGCGGTCGGGCCTCGGCCCGAGGGCCTCTCTCCCGGGCAAAGTGAGATCAACACCAAGGTATTGGTTGATTGTGCTCACTGCTTTGGCCATTTCTTGCATTGGCCATAAAGTCCATTGTTTAAGGTTGTCTTCTTCTGGCTTTAGTTGAAGAATGTCACACATCGGTTTCCAGTGATCATTGCTTACGTGTTGGTGCTCCGATTCCAGAATCCAAAGCAGGAATTGTTCAAAGCTTGGTTTGTCATCTGTGGCTATCCTGGCATGGCTCTTAATCGCAGGTATGATCTCAAGGCTGAAAAATGATTGAGGATTTTTGTGAAACAAAATCTTGTCAAGATAAGCGCTAGCTGCTCGCTCTTTTGGCTCTCGTAATACTGAAAAATATTTAAATGATCCCTCAGATTGTTTACTCTTAAAGAGGTCTGATTCTTTAGGGGTGAGATGAGCTGCGTAGGGCAAGGGCAGCGCACTTGGGTTATGGAGGTTCTTGTAGCTCAATTCTTCTTTTGTCTGAATGTTCAGTGCTGCAGCAAGGTGAAGTTTCCAGGATGTACAGGCTACTTTTGGCAAATACACAAAGGCAGCGTTATGGGGACGCAACCAGATCGTGTGATTTGGGCTTGGCAGTGATGTCATCGGCTCCGGGTTGTTGGCCATGCCTTTTGAGGATCTGGTTGTTGTGCCATCGGACCCCAGTGCCAATTCAGCTGTTGCGTCCATCCGGTTAGCTCTCTGCTGTGGCTTGAGCAAGGATTTGGATCCAGTTGTTCCAAGGCTTGATCAGCCCAGCCTGGTGTTCGCCATTTGAGTCGTTGTTTCAGCCATGAACGCAAACTTTTGCGCTGTTGGGGTGCTGTTCCAGGGTCAAAGCCGAAGGTTTGAAAGTCTCTTTGATAGAGGCGCTGTGCCATCAACCATTCTTGGTGATCGTTACTTACAGATTTGATTTCGGTTTTGGCATTTCTGATGTTGGTCTGGATATTTTGGATCAACGTGTTTGGCCAGCCTTTTTGTTTAGCTAGGGCCAACAGGTCGTCCTTCAGGGTGTTGCAATGGAGAATATGATCCACCATGGGCTCATCTCCCAGATGAGTAAAGTTTGTGATTGGCAAAGAGTGGATATAGCGGGGATCCCGTCTGGCATGGCGCCAGGGGAGGTCAGCGATGTAGTTTTGCTTCCAAGCAATAGGGAGACCTGGTCCATTTACTACCGCTTCTTCTTGTTTGGAGCGTTGTCTGTGGAATTCATTCGCAGCAGAACTTAGGCGTGAAAGCGGATCACGGATTGCGGCAATTACTGTGTATTTCTCTAGCCACTTAAATTCTGGCCAATGCATTAAATCATCGAGTGGGAGATGGGCGAGGTCTACATATCGACGGAGTCGGGTTGAATAGCTGTAATTGAACAAGCTAATGAAGGCGTTATCTTCTGCATCAGCTACTAGCACTTCTCGGATTTCCTTCCCTGCGCACTTGGGTACATGGAGGAACACCAATTTGAGATCATGTCTGATAATCATGATGTTGATGAAAGAAAGTTTCTGGTACTGACCACTGCCCTTGATCGACTTCCTCTTGCCGTTCACTTTGCAGACCAAGCTCTCCGGGATGGCGCAGCCATTGGAATTGCACATCACCTGCCTGCAACAGCATTGATAGGCAGACGTCTTCGTAGAGCATGGTGTTAACGAAGTCCCAGGTGTGCAGCCAAAACTCGTTGATCAAACGGACTGCCGAAGTATTCAAAATGTAGCCAGCGCCTCCAGAGAGCCATTCTCTCGTTCCGATTGAACAGAAAATGCGCTTGTTGGCTCGACGGCTCTTCCCTAAATGCCAGGCGCGATCGAGATCGAGGGGGGTAGGGGTCACGATTGGATAACCCGCAGCAATCGGTGTTGGTTGGTTTAGTCGCGAAGCTAGTGATTTTAATTGCTTGAGATTGCCTGGGCGGGCGTCATCGTCGAGTTTGAGTAGAAGGGGTGGATCGGGCAGGAGTGCTATGAGCGCGATCATGCTGACGACCTTGGCGGGTAGTCCCTCATAGGCATCGTCGACGCTGATACGAAGCAGATGCAGATGCGGGTCGTAATCAATCGCCCAATCCGCTTGATATTTTTGCCCAACGACGATGAGAGGCTTCAAAATCCCATGGACTTTTTGGCTCTGAAAGGCTTCTTGAGCGGCTTGAGCATTGCGTAAGCGATGCCTGCAACTCGTGATAACTGGCAAAACAGGACCCTGCCCATTTTTATTGAGTTCTAGGTTGTAATGCAGGCTTGAAAGTGCTGCCCGATTAATTTGGGTTAGAAGGGAGTGGGCTGCTGAAAGTGTGACCCCATCAAGAGGGACGAGGCCCGTGAGGTTGCGAAGTGGGTAGAGCAGATGGATGGGTGGCCGTTTCCAGCCCATAGCCTGAAGAACCCGAACTAGGCGATAGCGATACAGCAAACGTTGCCTTTCGCGACGCAAAAAAGGTCCACGAGAGGGGTGATCGCGATTTGCGGCCAGATCACCGGGCCAGCGGCAAAGTTCTGGTATCAGCCGATCGATGCTTATCGGAGCCACTCCGAGCAGTAGGGCATTCGTCTTTTTATGTTCTCATGGTTAGCAATGACGCAAACTGAAGTCAGCGAGGGTTGCAACAGGGATGCGACGCAGGTCCATGCTTCGATCGTTGGCTTTTCTCATGGGTCTCGGTAGCGTAATTTCGGCTTGCAAGTTCAAGAGAATTGGAGGATCAGCTGCAGGAAGGGGAAATATTTTGATGCTGGTGGTGGATGATCTCAACAGCTGGATCGGTTGCCTTGATGAGGGTTTGCCGGGTCCACGGGCGAAAACACCTGCGATTGATTCTTTAGCCCAACGAGGCATTTTGTTTCGGCGTGCTTATTGCCCGGCTCCGTATTGCAATGCCAGCCGAATGGCGGTTTTTAGCGGTTGCAGCCCATTGCAGAGTGGGGTGTATCAGGATGAAGTTTTCTGGGAGAACGAAGAGCGATCGCCTACATATCTGGAGCAGTTGAAAAGGCTGGGCTATCACACATTCAGTGCTGGGAAGGTTCTTCATGGTCTCTACGACTACCGAGGGGCGGCATTTGATAACCAAGCGCAGGCTGTTTGGCTGAATCGTCAGGACCGTTCATTCCTTTGGGATGAACGGGAAGAGATGCCTCCTGAACCGTTGCCAGAGCAGCGTCCGCTTCATGGCATCCATGAGGAGTGGGGAACTGGCAGGCCCTTGAGCCCCCAGCTCGACTGGGGAGCGTTGCCCGATGCACGCCATCAGGAGCAACCCGATGTACTGAACGCCGATGCGGTGATTCGCTGGCTGCAGAGGACTCCTTGTCAGCCCTTCTTTATTGCTCTTGGGCTCTACAGACCTCATCTGCCTTGGTATGTGCCCCAGGCTGAATTCGATTCTTATCCCTTGGATCGCATCCCGCTGCCGCAGGTGTTGGCAAACGACCTCGATGATGTTCCCCCCATCGCTCGTCAGTGGGCCCTAAATCCTGCCGATCACGCCACAATAACGGGCCATGGGCAATGGAAGCAGGCGGTTCAGGCCTATCTGGCCTCCGTCAGCTTCACCGACCGCCAGGTCGGCCGGGTGCTTGAAGCACTCCATGCTTCACCGGTTGCAAATAACACCACCGTGGTGCTTTGGAGCGACAACGGGTTCCACCTTGGGGAGAAGCTGCACTGGCGCAAGTTCACCCTGTGGGAAGAAGCCACGCGTGTGCCCTTCATCCTGGTTCCCCCAGCCGGGCACCACCGGGGCCTAATGCCCCAGGTGGTCGACGAACCAGTGAGCTTGCTTGATGTGTTCCCGACTTTATTTGACCTCGAAGGCCTGCACCACCCCACAGGAATCTGTGATGGGCATTCCTTGCTGCCGCTCCTGCAAGACGGCAACCGAAAACAACATTTGAATAACGCCCCGCTCACCAGCTGGCAGAAAGGCAACCATTCGCTTCGTTGGGGCCGTTGGCGCTACACCCGCTACTGGACAGGCGACGAAGAGCTCTACAACTGCGAGGCCGACCCGCACGAGTGGCACAACCTGGTGCAAGCTCCGACGCTTGAGGCATCACAGGAGCGTGCCCTCAAGCGCCTTAGAGCTGAATGGCAACGGCGCAGCCTGCCTGCAGAGGAGAAACAGGCATGACAAGGCCACGCCTGCTCTTGATCCATGTGGGCCGGCATAAAACAGGCACCACTGCTGTGCAAGAGCAACTCCAGAGATTGCGGCGTCCTTTGCAGCGCAGGGGGATATTGGTTCCGCAAACCGGTCTGCACCAGCAGCAACATCTGCTTTTCCCGGCAGTTTTGGTGCCCGGCCACCCGGCACTTCCACCAGGCCCATCTCCAGACCTGGATACGTTGCTGGGCCAGCTCGACGACGAATGGAAGCGCAGTCATTCACTCTGCTGTCTACTCAGTTCTGAGGTGTTCTGTGAACTGGCCTATCGCCAACCGGCTGAGGCGGATGCGCTGCTACTGAAACTCAAATTGATCGCTGGTGAATTGTGCCTTCTTCAGGTGGTGCGGCCTTTGCGTGATTTTATCCTCTCGTCTGTTAAACATCAATTGCGCAATGACCATCTACTGGAGCGATCACCCCTGAGTTGGGCGAATCACTGCCGGAGCAAACAGGAGACTCTCGATCATTTTTGGCTGAATAGAGGTATGACTCTTTGCACGATGCCCTACAACAGCCTCAACGTAGTGCCCGATCTTCTGCAACGTGTGCTGCGTGAGGCTGATCAACTGAGAACATGGCCAGGCTTATGTAGACAACTGCAGGCTCAACTGGAAACTCGACCAAATGCTGATGAATTACCAGAAGTTTTCTACGCTGCACAGTTTGTCCAGATAGTACGGTCCCTTTTTTATGGTCGCTCTCCTATCGGGATGGCGGTTTTGGTCCGTCAAGTTGGTCACCAGCTGCGATCGCTGGCACCGGGTAGCCTGGAATATCTAGTTGACTTACCTCATCAGCCCACGATTGCGGGTGATTGGGAATTGGTGCAGCAGATGAAAGTGTGGCAACAGCTAAAGCCAATTCTGGAGACTCTTTGATGGACATTCTCTTCATTCACGGTAACTATCCCGCTCAGTTTGTACATCTTGCTGAGCGCTTAGCTCGCCAAGAACAACATCGCGTTGTCTTTTTGACCAATCGCGAGGATTCTGAGGCTCGGCCTCTGACCGGAGTTTCTGTGAGGAGGTTTGTTCCCCATAGGGACGTTTCTGAGTCCACCCATAATTATCTCCGCGCTACAGAGTCAGCTGTTTTAAAGGGACAGGCGGTTGTACGAGAGCTGTTGGTATTGATAGAGAAGGGTTTTAATCCACGTTTAATAATCTTTCACGCTGGCAATGGCTTAGGACTTTTTGTTCGACATATTTTCCCGCAATCTCGGATGATTGCTTATCTAGAGTGGTGGTTTAATGATTCCACAAATCGATGGCTGATAGAAAACTATCAATTTAATGACCGATTGCGAGCACAAATGCGTAATAGTATTATTTTAATGGAATTGGATCAGAGTGATGCTGCTGTGACGCCTACGGAATGGCAGCGTGCTCAATTTCCGATTCATCATCAACCAAAAATTGAAGTAATATTTGATGGCATTGATACTTCGTTCTATTATCCAGGCACTGTTGATGGAATATGTAAGCTGAAAGGAGAGAACTCTGACATTCCATTAACTATTCATCCAGACTCTAGAGTTTTAAGTTACGCAACGCGGGGAATGGAGCCCGTTCGAGGTTTTCCTGAGTTCATGAGAATGCTGCCAAATCTTCTTTCTACCTATGATGATTTACAGGTTGTTATTGCTGGACGTGATCGAGTTGCTTATAGCTATGGTGCACCAGGATGCGAAGGCTCCTGGAAAAACTGGATGATGAATGAGATTGAACCAATGTGTGATATTTCACGCATACATTTCACTGGTCTTTTGAATTTTAGAGATTATCGTCAATTGCTATGGCGTACTGATTTGCATGTATATTTTTCTCGTCCTTATATTACTAGTTGGAGTTTTTTTGAGGCTGTAGCATGTGGAGCGCCTCTACTCGTGAGCAGTTGTGAGTGCACAGAATATTTATCAACTCCTGAAAATATACAGCTGGTCAATTTAGAGGATCCTAGAGAGTATGTGAGAGAAGCCAAGTTGGCCTTAGATAAATATGATGGTCATGCAAAGCGTTGTTTCTCGCAAACTCTCCCTCAACATTATACCCTTAATGAGTCTATGATGAAGTGGGCTTCTTTCCTTACGCGACTATTACAAGACCAATGCTAATATGAAAGTATGCGATATATTTAGGGGTGACATTGCCAATAATATTGTTTTCTGGATTTGCATTATTTGAAATTACTCACTGGCTTGTATGAGTCTGATTGACCAAAAAACCTTTTGCACAGTATATTATACGCTATTTAATTTGGATTAAATTGAAAGACCAGGTCCGTTTTCATTTATTAGGTTTTGAAAAAATGGTTGGTCCTTTTTATCAAACTAAGATGTATTATTTTTCATGCTCAGCGATTTCGTTCTCAATCCACCCAAGGGAAAGAAGTCTCTCCCCACTCGTCACGTTTCGCGCTTCATGTAAATATTGTGTTGGGCAGCTAATTATTTTGCCGGTGTTAAGCTTTACTATGTTTGTCTCGGGAGGAATCTATAGCACTAGTTCACTTCCTTCATATGAATAATCTCTGTCAGACAGGAATAAAGTAAATAATAAATCCCCCTCTGCCATTTGTTGCGATGGTGCATTCTGATTGTAAAAATATGATGATAGCCAGGTAATTGTATAATTTGAAATTTGTCTTTTATAGTGCTTGTCTGATCAAGTTGATTAGTGCCCCTTTTTCTTTAAGTTGTAGTGCTAATAGGTGATGATTACATTGATGCTCAATCAACTTACATTTCTCGTGTTGAATATACTCCGCGTACTTCTTATCAATGTACCCGGGGGAGTCAGAAGAGTAATGAATTTCTGCTTCTGTTGAAAAGGGCATAAAGTTTCTCAGGTTAAGGCAATATTGATAGAGCTCATCATTTTTGTGCTGTTTTCTCAGGAAATCAGACATTTTAATTTTGAAAATATCATCTTTTATTACGGTTTCCTTTTCTTCGCTGATTACTGTCTGTGGGTTAAAGACAATCGATTTTTGAAACCGTAAAAGATTTCCATACAGAAGGCATGCAAAACCACCTGATGAACTCCCTATGCCTATTATCCTAGTATATTCTTTTTGCTTAATAATCCTTTGAAGCAGACTAATAGTCTCCGCTAAATCTTTTGTACTATGCTTGAGGCCTTGAAGATAGTATTGTCTATTTTGATCTCGAACAAATAGCTTGTCTACCTGCTTCTCGTTTTTAAGTAAATTATAAAAATCAAACGTAGGTGGTGTCGCCTCGCCTCGACTTAATTGCATACCATCACTTGTGAATGCAATAATCAGCTTATTACTTTTATTGTCTTCAATGTAATAATCTTTTTTGGCTTCAAATGACGGATTATCGATATCGTTGGTTTTTGTGCGCGTATATTCATCCTTTGCATTCTTTGCCAGCTGTATAACAGTTAATAACGTGCGATAGTCTTCATTGGTTTTGTCAAGCCTGACTGCCTCTTTGAGCGCTGAAAGAGAATCCGCTATATTCTTTTGTTGATGGCAAAGTACTCCATACTCGTAATATAAGCGGTGGCTATTGGGATTCATCTTTAATCCGATTCTGTAGGTTTTTAATGCTTCAGTGTCTGATTTCTCTTTGATAAATATATTTGCTAAAAACGAATAAAGAATTTCTGATTTACTGTCTATTTTTAAGATTATTTGTAGTACTTCTCTTGCTTTGGCTAGGTGGCCGAGCCGAAACAATGCTATTGCCAAATTGAACATGCATTGTGTATTACCTGACTCTATAGCTAGCCCACGATTTGCATACTGAGCAGCTTTATCTGGCCTGTTTGCTATTAAGCAGACTGATGAAAGATTTATGTATGTATTTGCATTAGAAGGATTGATTTTCAATGCGTGCTCATAACATTTTATTGAGCGATTGAATTCTTTTTCACCTTTATAGATTACTCCTAAATTTATTAAAACCAATTCTTTTTGCTGACATCCGGCTTTTATTGCTGCTAAATAAAGAATTTTCGCGTGCTCTAAATCGTCGTTTTTATGTGCCTTTAATGCCTCCTGTGCAAGTGTATTGCAATCTGTCTTGTCGTCAATGTTATAATCTGATTTTTCGTTCATGGTTTTTGTGCCCTATTGATTCTTGCCATTGCATCTATCCTATCGTGCCTTTTCGTCACACTTCTATATGTTGAGCAGGGGCTTCCATCTTTCCGGTTATTATTCTGCATTATATGACACCTAAGCTTTTTGAAGGCTTTCTCAACAGTGATATATAAGTTTTCTATTATGCAAGAAAAACTAATATAGCATTCTAGGCTTTGGATTGTGGTAGGCGAAACCTAACTTTACCAGAACTCGTTTACCAAGCTCTGCATCAATGCATCGTTTAGAATTCTGCTGGATATGTCTGAATTTAAACATCGTTAATCATATGGCTAAGTCTGTTGAATTGTGCTTGGGACATGTGACTCTAGGGATTTAGAGAAAAGGCTTTTTTAGATAAACTATTGCACTACTTAGGCTTTGGATTGAATCTCTGAACAAAAATGTATTTTTCGTGAATATCAGCGTACTCCAGATTCATCTTTATGCCATTTTGAAGGGTATGATTTGCAAAGTGGTATTTTTGGTCTGTACAATATATAGTTGCCATCGCCATATATGGGTGGGTGATCTGGCTTTGCGCAGATAGTTTCTTTTAGAGTGATTGCTGCCTCCTCTAAATCATCAAGGCTCACAAGTGATATCTCCCACTCCTATAAGAATTGATGATTTTGTTTGTTATTTTTAAGTCCTTTCACGGAATATTCTTTGTCTTCTTGATACCTGAGTCTCTTTAGGCAAAGTGTGGAAATATTTATACATGCGTTTAGATCGCTCGGGCTTAATATCAGTATGGTGTTGTAGCATTTTTCGTTTCGTGCTTTTTTGCCATCACGCGCTAATTCTAATTCATTGGCTGCCTCATGTATAATGCTCAGTGGATGCAGCTTTCATTATTTGGCTAAGTATTTTTCATTTTAGAATATAAATATGACTTTAACATTATCGCATGATTGCATATAAGTTGCCATGAAAATTCCACTCAAATAGGGGATTGAGCTCGCTCGAATCGTCAGAGTGATGAAATTTTACTGAGTATATCTCTAAGATCTGAAAAGATACGTTTGGTTGATCGAGAGGACTCACAAGATTGCTTAAGCAAGGCAAGCTTGTTCTTGACATATGTCAATTGAACCACAAGAGACAGCGATGCCAATTCTTCCACAAAAATTTACTCTTAGTGATTGGCTGTTAAATGGCCTGCACTTTTGAATCGAATAATGAGTGGCAATTGACATGCAAATGCTAGACAATCTAAAGTGCAAAGTTATGCTGGTATTTATGAATAGTCTGAGTTGATAGTCTTGATATTATTTGCAACTGATTGATTATTTTAACCGGAGAATCTTTTATACAGCATATTATAGGCAACAATTAATTTGTTCATTATATCCTTGTTATCTTTGCCTAAGTCATTTTCTTTTTGCATATTAGCTCGAGCTTCGTCTAATAAGCTTAGTATATATCTGTTTTCTTGCTCTGGGATCTCACTTTCAATCCAACCAACTGATACCAATCGTTCACCTTTTGTCACTTCCCTTACTTCGTGAAGATATTGAGTTGGATAAATAATTACTTGGCCAGCATTGAGCTTTATTATTTTAGTTTCTGGGTCTATCTTTAGAACTAACTCTCCACCTTCATAGCTTGAGCTATCATTAAGAAACAAAGTGAATGATAAGTCTCTCCTTCCGTCACCGACTATAGGCGTATCTAAATGCGTTCGGTAAAACATTCCTTCACCAGTCCTAGTAAACATAATGGAGTGAGTTTTTTTTATCCGTGTGTAACGCATGATTCTTTTGTTGTTTATTAATGCTGTCTTGACGATGCTTTCACCATCTTGCTCTAGTTTGCCAGGAAGCTGAATATTTTTTTTCCAACCCGAAGTTCTATATGTTGAGCTGTACCTTCCATCTTTCCAGTTAGTATTCTGCATTACTTGACGTGTAAGTTTTTTGACTGTTTCCTCATCGATAAGATTTAGGATTAGATATAGCATTAATATAATAATGCAAAAAAGGTAATTATAACGCCCTAAATCTTGGGTTGAAGAAAGTGAAACCTAACTTTACCAGAACTCGTTTGCAAGCTCTGCATCAACGCATCGTTTAGAATTCTGCTGGATATGTCTGAAATTTAAGCATCGTCAATCATATAGCTAAGTCTGTTGATTTCTGCTTGGTACATGTGATTCTTGGGGTTTAGAGCCAAGGCTTTTTTTAGATAAACTATTGCACTACTTAGGTCTTGCATGTAATCCCTGAAAAAATAGGCGTACGTTTCGTGAATATCAGCAGACTCCGGATTCACCTTTATGCCATTTTGAAGGATCTGTTTTGCTAATTCGTATTTTTTATCTGTGCAATATATAGTTGTCATTGCCATATATGCGGGGGTGAAATCTGGCTTTGCGCGGATAGATTTTTTCAGATTGATTGCGGCCTCCTCTAAATCACCAAGGCCCGCGAGCGACACCCCCAAGTTATACAAGCATTGATGACTTTGGTTGTTATTTTCAAGTCCTCTCAAGGAATATTCTTTGCCTTCTTGATACCTGTATCCCTTTACGCAAAGTGAGGACAGGTTTATACATGCGTTTAGATTGCTCGGGTCTGATTTAAGTACTGTTTTGTAGCATTTTTCTGCTAGGCCGTCATTACGTAGTGCTTTGCTGACCACGCCTAAATTTAGTAATACGCCTTTATCATTTGCATCTTCTTGAGCAATCGATTTTAGATATAATGTCGACGCTTTTCCTAGCTCACCATTTTTGTGTGCAATCAATGCTTGTTGCGCTAACGGATTGCTTGGTTTTGGTGATGATCTTTCTTCCATTATCGCTTTTGAGGATAATTGATTTAAGCATAGCATAAAATCTTAGCGTGCTATAGCCTTTCTCTTTTAACATTAATACGTTGAGCCAGTTTAGTTGTTCTTCGGTTGTTTATTCAATTTCGATTGGCGTCACCCCAATTTAATGACGTCTAAAAAAAAGCTCCTCGTAAATGAGGAGCTTTTTAATTGTAATTAATTTAAGAGATTTTAATCTTAAATTAATGGATTACACGAAGTTGTCGTTATCGAAAGCGGCTGCAAGATCATCGAATATAACATTCGAAGTACTACCCTCAACCCCAGCTGCATCAGCTGCAGTTGTGTACACGATCAATGCATCCTTTGCGTTTGTTGCGTTATACGCACCAACTGCAGTGAATTTACCGGGAGTTTCGCCTACGGTAGTCGGAGCCCAGACGCCATAGGTAACGTACGCTGTGTCGTCAGTTGCTGCGCCGAAAGTAGTGATTGCTGCGAGCACAGCTGGAGCATTTGCTCCATATACTCCATCAACCACGTCAGTTTCAGCGAAGTCGGTGATGACATCAACAGTAGTCATAGTCCAGAACGCTCCACCGACGACATCAGCGTCTACGGCTGCCTGTTCATCGTCCGCAGCATCAACTTCTGCAGAGGCGACACTGTCACCTTCATCTTGGATGTAGACATCGGTGCCAGTACCACCTGTCATGTAGTCCGCAGCTGTACTGCCGTTGATGGTGTCATCGCCAGTACCACCAGTAACGGTGTTTGCAGCGTTGTCAGCCTCAACACTGAAGTCTTTGCTGAGAGTAGAGAAATCAACGGTATCGAAAATACCGTCTGCAACTTTGAGGGACGTTCCTGTTGCCAGGTTCTGGATATCAGTGCTACTCAAACTGAACGCATCATCGTCATCAACGAGGGAATCATCGTTGAATACCAGGGTGCCTAATGCAGCATCGGTACCGGTGATTACGTCGTCGCCTTCTGAGGCGAAGATAGAAGCGTTGCCAGCCTCATTTGCAGCACCAATAGCGACTGTGTCATCACCTTTACCAGCTAAAACGTTGAAGTTTGCGTCGTTTGTACCACCATCCAGGGTGATTACGTCATCGCCACCATTTCCGTTGACTGTGTAAACAGAGACGACGTTAGAAGCGTTAATGAACGTGATGCTGTCGTTACCTTCGCCACCACTGACCGTCATGCCGGAACTCAACGCAGTTCCTTCATTTATTTCGATGCTGTCATCACCAGCATTTCCGTTGATCAGAGAATTCGTGCTTGCATCAAGCTGAAGGTCGATGGTGTCGTCGCCTTCATCAGATCTGATAGTGGAGGTGGTGATAGTTGTGTCTGTTGCGCCACTGTAAATAGAGTCATCACCGGCACCACCGTAAGTAGTGGAAACGTCGATCGTAAGCGCTTGTGTGATGCCGATGTCGTCATCACCGGCATTGCCGTTGATGGTGGTTTTGGAGAGATTTCCGTTAATGTCGATCTCGTCATCACCTTCTTCACCCTTAACCAGAGTCTTGGTTGCGGCTGCGATGTCAATGGAATCAGCACCACCGCCAGTTTCGCCATCGCCAAGGATTGTCGTCTCGTTGGTGGCCGCACTGAAGGCAATTGTGTCGGCTCCTAGTCCACCGTTGGCAGTTGAGCGATTACCTTCTTCGAGCTGCATGTTGTCATCGCCCGCATCACCGAAGGTGTTGCCGTCTTTCAGCAGATCGGCGAGTGTGACTGCGTCGTCGCCTTCACCGCCTCTAACTGTGCCACCTTTAACCTCACCGGTAACGTCGATATCGTCGGTGCCTTGGTTGCCATTAACAAGAGTTCCGGCTGAAATTGAGCCGGTGACATTCATGTCATCATTGCCATTATCACCTCGAACCTTTGAGGTTGTAACGATGCCACCGAGTGTCATTACATCTTCAGCTACTCCGCCGAAAACACTAGAGCCAGTAACATTCCCATCGATGGTGAAGGTGTCATCACCTTGATTGCCATTCAGGAAGCTGTCATCAACAGTACTATTGAAGTCAAAGGTGTCGTCACCTTCATCACCGCGAATCCGCGAATCATCAATCGCTCCATCAACAGTGATTTCATCATTATTGATGCCACCGTAAATAGTCGAGATCGCAACGGTCTCGTCGAAATTCAATTCATCAGAACCGCTGTTGCCATTGACGAATGCATTGGATGCTGAAGCGTCAAAATTGACGGTGTCATCGCCATCGCCTGCTTTTACTGTTGCGACGTTGGCATCGCTGGCGATGTTGAACGTGTCACCAGCTGAATAACCGATGGCGTCAAATGATGCAGTAGTTGCTGCTACTTTGAAAGTGTCTGCTGCCTCGGTGCCGAGGAGAGTAATAGCATCACTAGAAGTGGCGCCATTGATTGTTTGAATAGCCAAGTCTCTGGATCTGATAAGGACTCAGCAAAGATAATACTATAGATTGAGGCAATCCGCAATTATTCTGTGCCGGATGCCTGACCGGACTTTGGTGTTCTTTTTGCTTGGTGCTTTTATGTGGGATTATAGGGTAGCATGGTGCGAACTGATGTCAGGTCTATAATTGTCTTAATGAATCTGTTTTGTCCTTGAAGCTCCCAAGTAATAGCTGTAGATAGGTCACGCTTCTTAGCTTGATATTTGCGGTGAGGCTCATTCCGGCTTGCAGTCTCAAGCTATTGCCATTTTTGAGTTCGAGTTGTTGGGTATTGATCTTGATGTCGGCTGGGAAGCGATAGTCTCGTCTGCCTTTGCTCTGATCTGGTGGAATGGCATCTGAACCAATTCTTTTGATACTGCCTTCTAAAACCCCGAAATCTGTCGCTGGAAAAGAATCGATGCTTATGTCAACATTCTGCCCGACACTGACAAATCCAATATCGCTGCTCGGGATTTCAACCTTTGCATGTAAGGCATCAAAAGGAACGACTTTCAAAATAGGTTCATTGCCATTGGCTACAAATCCAGGAGCGCTTGGTTGCAGTTCAAATATCATTCCGTCAGCTGGTGAGCGAATTTCTTGATAGCGCAATTTTACGTTTTGCTCTGTGAGTGAGCTGCCTAGATCTCCTAATTGAGCTTTTAACTGCACAATCTGCTGATTAAGACGAGCCCGTTGACGCTCTCGTTCATCAATTCTTTTGGCAATTTCTCCTTCTTGTTGTTGAATCTTGTCGCGTTGCTGAAGTACTTGTAACTCGGATCCTGCGCCCTGTCTCTCCAGTGCTATGTATCTACTGAGAACATTTTTTTGTAGCTTTAGATTGTCTATTAATACTTTCTGCTCCGTGCTGTTGAGATCTAAATATCGATCCAATTCTTCCTGCTTGAATTCGAGCTGTTTAAGTTTGAACCTGATGTTGCCGCTGAGACTTTCCTGTCTCTCTGCACTAGTTTCGGTATCCAGTCGCAACAAGATTTGCCCTTGTTTTACATGCTCACCCTCTTTCACTAAAATTTGATCCACAACTCCGCCGATAGGTACCTTTACTTCTTTGACAGCACCGATTGGTTCGAGCTTGCCAGGCGTAACCACAATTTCTTCTGTTTTTGCAATCGCCAACCAGCCGATGCCAAAGGTGGCCGTTGCAATCATGGTCATGATTGATGCGCGTAACCAAATCGGCGATTGTTCAACCACCTCAAGTTGATGGTCGTTGCCACTGATCTTTGCAAGTCGATCTTGCGCTTGGCGGATCAGAGCAATTGGGCCAGTTTTAACAATTTTGCCCATTTCAGCTTCCCTCCTGTTGGCGGTATAGAGCGTAATAACGTCCACGCATCTCCATCAGTTCTTCGTGGCTTCCTGATTCCACAATCACTCCTTGATGCAACATTAAAATTCGATCGACGCGACGAATGGTGCTTAAGCGATGAGTAATAAAGAAGGTGGTGGATCCTTGCAATTGATCGCGGAGGTTGTCGCAGACTCTTCTCTCAGTTTCATAATCCAGCGCGCTCGTTGCCTCATCAAGAACCAGTAATTTTGGATTGCTTAAGAGGGTTCGGGCAATGGCTAGCCTTTGACGCTGACCGCCACTTAAGGCGGCACCCCGTTCGCCAACATTCGAGCTGTAGCCCGCTGGAAGCTCCATTACAAAATCATGTGCACAGGCTAATTTCGCCGCATGCACCACCATGTCGCTGCCCGCATCAGGGTCTGTTATGGCGATGTTCTCACTTACGCTACCTGCAAAGAGCAGCGGATCTTGAGGCACGATGCCAATCTGGCGCCGCAGAGAATACAGCTCCACTTTGTCGATGTCATATCCATCGATCAGAATTCTCCCCTCTCGCGGTTCATACAGCCTTGTGAGTAACTTCATAAGTGTGCTCTTGCCGCTACCGCTCTGACCAACGATTCCCACAAAGGTTCCTGAAGGGATCTGCAAGTCAACGTGCTTGAGAACATCCGGACTTCCAGGACTGCCGAAGTTGAAACTGAGATTCTCATAGGTGACATTACCCTTCACTGATGGCAAGGGGATCTTTGCTTGATCGCTGGTGTTGCTTTCCTGTGGGGTGTCCACCACATCGGCGAGCCGCTCAAAGCTCACTCGCAACTCCTGCACGTTTTGCCAGATGTTGGAGAGGCGAAGCAGAGGCTGGGTCACATAGCCGCTAATAATCCGGAAGGCAATCAGCTGGCCCAGGGTGAGATCACCATTGAGCACCATCGAGGCTCCCACCCAGAGAACGGCCAGTTGAGAGATTTTTTGCAGCACTTGCGCTGTCTGTGTCAGGGCCGTGCCCGTCACGGTTTTCTCAAAGGTGCGGCTGATGTAGCCGTTGTACAAGTCTTGCCATTTCCAACGGCTCACCATCTCCACGTTTTGCGCCTTCACCGTTTGGATGCCAGTGAGCACTTCCATGAGGTGGCTCTGAGTTTTGGCATTTTCATGGGCGGCATCGCGGAATTGCTTGCGAAACAAGGGTGCGCCAATCACGGTGATCAACACCTGAATCGGTACAACGATCAACGCCACGATCGTGAGCACCCAGCTGTAGAGAGCCATTACCAGGATGTAGATCACGGAGAAGGCCGCGTCGATCACTGTTGTCAGTGCTTGGCCCGTAATAAATTGCCGGATCTTTTCTAATTCAGCCACCCTGGTGCCGAGCTCACCCACCGGCCTCTTGTCAAAGTAATCCAGCGGCAGGCGAATCAGGTGATCAATCACCTCAGCTCCCAAGCGCATATCGATGCGATTGGTGGTTTGCGTGAACAAGAATGTGCGCAAGGCCCCCAGCAAGCCTTCGAAAATAGTCACACCCACAAGAGCGATTCCAAGCACCTGCAAGGTGTCCAAGCTTCGCTGGTTGATCACCTTGTCGATAATTACCTGAATCAGTAGTGGGTTGGCCAGGGTGAACAATTGCACTACAAACGAAGCCAGCAGCACTTGCAGCAACACACCCCGGTAGCGGCTTAAGGCTGGGAAAAACCAACTCGGTCCAAAACGTTTCTCTTGCGTACGACTGGTGCGATCAATCAACACCACCTCGAGTCCGTCGGGATAGAGCTCCTCGAGCTGAGCGGGGCTGATTTCAAGCCAGCCTTCGGCTGGAGATGCCAGCGTGAGGCCGCGTTTATTGCTGTCAACTGCTAGAGCAAAGCCATTGCCCCAGTTGATCAGCGCTGGTGTTCGCAGGCGATTGCCTATCGCTGGATCCACCTTTGCGCGTACGGCATGCAAGCCGAGCATTCCTGCCACTTTGCCAAGAAATTGCAGGTTGGGCGTTTGGCCCCGGCTTAAGGCATCGCGCACCACCCTTTCCACAGCATCCCTGCGAAAGGGAAGCTTCAGCAACCGGCTCAACATCTGGAAGCAAGCCAATGTCTCTTGAAGCGATCCGCTCGCTTGGATCACCTCTAAATTGCGAAGTGGATCCGGCTGGCCGAAGGCTTCAGCGCTCGCTATCGGCATCGGTGCTGCCTTTAATAAGTCGCCTGTTTCAGCCACCACTTCGGCCTTGCTCAATGCTGGCTGTTCGCCTTCCAGTAGAAGGCTGAGTGGTTCAGCCGGCAGGCTGATCAGGCGACGTATAAGTGGTGGTCTCAGCTCTGGTAGCGCATCATCGGCTGTTGTGAACTCGCTGCCGAGCGGTTCAGAGCAGTTGGCACTGGCCAAAAAAACCCTGCGCCCTTCTCGCAAGGCCTGATTGAGGGCGTTAGGCGAATCATCAAGAAGTGTGGCTTGATCGAGCAAGTCGTCAAGCCGACCTTGCAAGGACGGAAGGGCTTTTTGGCTGCCCTCGCGCAACACGAGCAGCAATCGGTGCAGTTCAGCGGCCCAGACCTGTGCGTTGCACCAGGATTTAAAGTTCTCGTCTTCTCGGTAAAGGGCCAACACTTGCTTGTCGCTCAGCGTTGCCGCCTCCACAAGGGTGCTCGCGATGATCGACTCGCAAGGATCTACCGACAACAACGAGGCCAGTCCAGCCATATCACCAGCTTTGAGCTTGCATAGCGTTTGCATACGTGTCTGTTTATTCGTCTCTAACGTCGTCAGCACGCGGGCTTCGCCACTCACGATCAGAAACACTTGACTTGGCAGTTTCGTATCGATGCACATCGGATGCCCTGGCTCAAACCGCAGGCGGGCCCCTTGTTGATTCAGCAGATACTGCAATGCATTGGGCAATGCAGCTCTGGTAGAGGATGCATTCATGACTGCAAAGTACCTGTGAGAGCCTTGCATTGAACGTTCAATTCCTCCGACCTCCACTCTTGGAATAGTTCCCTGCACATAGATTTGCGTATGGTTTCATCGAAGCTCACCGGCATGTAGCGATCCACCCGAACCACCAGCCACCAATCTGAGATTTGAAAGGGTTCCACCAACGTGCCTGGAGCGTGGCTGCGTAAGGCCTCAACCAGGCGCGGGTGGGCTTGACAAAGCGGCACCGGACCGATCGAACCACCTTTTGCCTTCTCCTTACCCTCACTGTAATCGGAAGCCAGTTCTGCGAAGGTCGCTTCGCCTTCAGCGATGCGCAAAAAAAGTTCTCGGGCTAAGTACACGTTCTTGATCCTGAGCAGGCTGTACATCACCTGATCGAGTTGTTCTTTGCGTTCCAAAAAGCGTTGTTCTGCCTTGTGGTTAAAGTTCTCTAGGCTGTAGCTCGTAATGCGAAATGGGAGGGTGACCCTCCAACGAAGATCGGCCATGCTCAGCCCCGCGAGAGTGAGGTGATCCTTAAGAGCCTGCTCGTCGGTTAGTTGATGTTCCTTGCAGTAGGCGTCCATCGCCTGTTGCTCTTGCTCTTGAGGCACCGAAATATCGGAAAGAGTGTCAACAAGGAGTTGTCTGTTTAGCAGCGGTCTCAGAAGTTGATGTCGAGCGAGAAGTTGCAGCACTTCGGCTGGTAGCTGATTAATCAATGGAGAGGTTGGCATTGGGCTGCAATCGGCCAGCGACAGCACTTGGTTCGAATCGAACTTGACCTTAGACCTATTACAAAGAGCCAGGATTAGTAGGCTGCCCAGAATTGTTTTCGGCCGTTTCCATGCTCAAGCTCCTGCTGGGTGACCCCAATGCCCGCAAGCTGAAGCGTTTTCAACCGATAGTGACTGATATCAATGTCCTGGAAGAGGACATTGTCTTGCTCAGCGATGAAGAGCTTCGCTCTAAAACGGCCGATTTTCGCCAGCAGTTTGAGAATGTCGTCAGTTTTCCTAAGCAGCGAGTTTTACTTGATGAGCTGCTCCCAGAAGCCTTTGCTGTTGTACGTGAGGCTGCTAAACGGGTGCTCGGCATGCGTCATTTCGATGTGCAGCTGATTGGCGGCATGGTGCTGCATGAGGGTCAGATTGGTGAGATGAAGACCGGTGAAGGGAAGACTCTTGTAGCCACTCTGCCTAGCTACCTCAATGCCCTCACTGGCCGTGGGGTGCATGTGGTTACGGTCAATGATTACCTGGCACGGCGAGATGCTGAATGGATGGGCCAGGTGCATCGTTTTCTCGGTCTCAGTGTTGGTTTGATCCAGCAGGACATGAGCCCTGCTGAGCGGCGGCGCAATTACGCCTGCGATATCACCTATGCCACCAATTCAGAGTTGGGTTTTGACTACCTACGTGACAACATGGCCACCGATCTGAGTGAGGTGGTTCAGCGGGAGTTCCAGTACTGCGTCATCGATGAGGTGGATTCGATCCTGATCGATGAGGCGCGTACTCCCTTGATCATTTCCGGACAGGTGGAGCGTCCCCAGGAGAAGTATCAGCAGGCTGCAGATGTGGCCGCTGCTCTCGAGCGGGCTGCCGAACAGGGTAAGGATGGCATTGATCCTGAGGGTGACTACGAGGTTGATGAGAAGCAACGCAGTTGCACACTCACAGATGAAGGCTTTGCCAAGGCTGAGCAGAACCTCAAAGTGAGGGATCTGTTTGACCCCGCTGATCCCTGGGCCCATTACATCACCAATGCATTGAAGGCGAAGGAGTTGTTTGTTCGGGATGTGAATTACATCGTGCGCGATGGTGAAGCTGTGATTGTTGATGAGTTCACAGGTCGTGTGATGCCAGGCCGGCGCTGGAGCGACGGACAGCATCAGGCGATTGAGGCCAAGGAACAGCTAGCGATTCAGCCTGAAACTCAGACTCTGGCTTCGATTACTTATCAAAATTTCTTTCTGCTTTATCCCCGCTTGGCTGGCATGACCGGCACCGCTAAAACTGAAGAGGTGGAGTTTGAGAAGACCTACAAGCTTGAGACTACAGTGATCCCTACCAACCAGCCTCGGGCTCGTGCGGATTGGGTGGATCAGGTTTATAAGACTGAATCAGCCAAGTGGCGTGCCGTGGCCAACGAGACGGCTGAAATTCATAAGCAGGGAAGGCCTGTTCTGGTTGGCACGACCAGTGTTGAGAAAAGCGAACTGTTGAGTTCTCTGCTCTCAGAACAAGAGATTCCCCACAATCTTTTGAATGCCAAGCCGGAGAATGTGGAACGTGAGGCGGAGATCGTGGCCCAGGCTGGCCGTGCAGGTGCTGTGACGATTGCCACAAACATGGCTGGCCGTGGGACAGACATCATCCTCGGCGGAAATAGCGATTACATGGCACGCCTCAAGTTGCGTGAGGTTTTGCTGCCAAGATTGGTGCGGCCTGAGGAGGGTCATCGACCACCAGTGCCATTGCAGAGGGCTGCCGAGACAGGTGGTGGGTTTGCTGCCAAGTCCGTTGCTGCGAATGGATCTCATGGCCATGTCTTAAGCGAGGCCCGTGCAATCGGGAGTCTCTATCCTTGCTCGCTCACTGATGACACTGATCAGTTCCTTGCGGAGTTAGCTCGGGAGCTTGTGAAGGTTTGGGGAGATAGGGCACAGAGCGTGATCGAATTAGAGGATCGCATCTCCACTGCTGCTGAAAAAGCACCTACCGATGATGCGCAGATTGCTGCCTTAAGAGAGTCGATCGCAAGAGTAAAGACTGAATACGACGTGGTAGTGACCCAGGAGGAGGTTCGAGTGAGGGAAGCAGGAGGTCTTCATGTGATTGGTACAGAACGTCATGAATCTCGCAGGGTTGACAATCAACTTCGTGGTCGGGCTGGCCGTCAGGGGGATTTAGGTAGTACCCGTTTTTTCCTTTCTTTGGAAGACAACCTATTGCGCATCTTCGGAGGCGAACGGGTGGCTGCGCTGATGAATGCTTTCCGCGTGGAGGAGGACATGCCCATTGAGTCGGGCATGCTGACCCGTTCTTTAGAGGGGGCTCAGAAAAAAGTAGAAACCTATTACTACGACATCCGTAAACAGGTTTTTGAGTACGACGAAGTAATGAACAATCAACGTCGTGCCGTTTATGCCGAGCGTCGCCGGGTCCTTGAGGGTCGCGGTCTCAAGAAGCAGGTGATTGGTTATGGAGAGCGAACAATGGACGACGTTGTTGAGGCATATGTGAATCCTGATTTGCCCCCTGAAGAATGGGACTTAGGCCAACTGGTTAGCAAGGTTCAGGAATTTGTCTACCTGCTTGAGGATCTAAAGCCTGAGCAGTTGCAGGGGCTAATCATGGAGGAGCTTAAGTCTTTTCTTCAGGAGCAACTGCGCAATGCTTATGACATTAAGGAAGGTCAGATTGAGCAGCAGCGTCCAGGATTGATGCGTGAGGCAGAACGTTTCTTCATCCTTCAGCAGATCGATACACTTTGGCGGGAACATCTTCAGGCGATGGATGCTCTGCGTGAATCTGTAGGTTTGCGAGGATATGGGCAAAAAGATCCGCTTATTGAATACAAGAATGAGGGCTACGATATGTTTCTCGAGATGATGGCAAATATGCGTCGTAATGTGATTTATTCGATGTTTATGTTCCAGCCTGCTCCTGCTCAAGAGGCCGCGAATGTTTGATTTTATTTAATAGCTTATCTAACTACTGTCAGCTTCTGGGAGTATCCCCTAGAAATTCAATGATTTCCCTGTCTTTGAGGTTTTGAGCTTGTCCGGTTTGAAGATCTTGAGGAACACGATCAGTACTTAGCTCTTGTAGAAAAGAATGCAAAGCTGTCACCTGATTTTCTAATTGGTCGATACGCTCCATCAGGTTGCGTATGACATCGGCCTCCGCATCAGGTAGTGCTGAGTGGGCTAATGGATTGATACGGACACCGCTTTGATGCACCACTCGCCCAGGGATGCCCACAACCGTGCTGTCGGCTTCAACGTCCCGCACAACGACTGATCCGGCACCGATTCTCGTATTAGCCCCCACGTGAATTGCGCCAAGAACTTTGGCGCCCGCTCCAACGACAACGTTTTCTGCCAGGGTTGGATGGCGTTTGCCGTGCTCTTTGCCTGTACCACCGAGCGTTACGCCTTGATAGAGCAAGCAGCGGTTGCCGATCTCCGTTGTTTCTCCGATCACAACACCCATGCCGTGATCGATGAATACTCCGTGACCGATTTGGGCGCCTGGGTGGATCTCTATGCCAGTCAGGGCACGTGTGATCTGGCTGAGTAGTCGTGGCAGCAAAGGTAATCCGGAGCGCCAAAGTCGGTGACTGATTCGATGCAGTGTCAAGGCCTGAAAGCCCGGATAGCAAAGCAGGATCTCAAGCAGGTCTCGGGCTGCTGGATCTCGCTCTTTGATGATTGCTAGGTCGGTCTTTATGGCTGTGAGCATTTGCCTAGATTAGTGAGCTTAATTAGGCGCTGAGCAGGCCGATCTCCTTGCGCAGTTGTTCGATCGTGTTGGTGCTGAGATAGCTGTCGGCGCAGTGAAGTTGGGGCATGCGTATCAATTGGGAACGGTTTTGGCGCAGGCTTTGCTCGACAAGGGGCAGGCTGGGGCGGTCGCAGAGCACGTGGCTGGCTGCTCTGAGCAGGGCTAGTAAGCGGCTGCCTACATCCGGTGTTGCTGTCATGAGCAGGAGTTCATTGCCGCGCATGCTGTGCAGGATTACTTCGGCAGCTCGTAGGATCCCTGGGCTGATACTTACCAGCCCCACGCAGCTGCCGGGCCGCAACTCCTTAAGCATGGCGAGCTCTTTGCGGAAGTCATTGAGGTCTACTGCGACGGCCCGAACTCCGTGGCGCTTAGCTAGCTCTTCCAGCGGTTGTAGGAAATAACGACTGGTTACGACGGTGCCGTTGCTTGAGCTTTCAAGAATGCTTTCCAGCTCCTCCATCGGTACCACTTCAACTGGAACATCAAGGTGGGGCTCCAGCTCTTCTGCAATCAGCATGGAGGCGCCAATATCCTCTCTCGGAGTGCTTACCAACACTCTCGCCCCGCAGCGAAGGCGCCAGTCAATTTCGCGGGTTAAGAGTTCTCGAGTCTGCTGGAGAGTACAACCAGCATTGAGCAGACCATCGACGCACTTGCGCACTTCCTGGTCAAGGTCAGGGGTGCCTCGATTGCGAATATGGGGAGGGGTTTTGATTTCGCGCGGCTTTTGCTGGTCGCGCACGTAGATCCCTGAACCAGCCATGGCTTCGACGACCCCATCTGTTTCCAGCTGTCGATAGACCTTGCTGATCGTGTTGCGATGAAGGCCAGTTTGCATGGCTAACTGGCGAGTGCTGGGCAGTCTGTGGCCAGGTGGGTAATGACGTGCGGCGATTGCGAAACAAATTTGGTTGTAAAGCTGGGCCGAAGCCGGAATGTCGCTTTCCTGCTGAATATGGAATCGCACGCCGGTAGGCCAGGTTGCAATGCGGCCACCTTAAAGAGCAGGAGGCCTTCATGACAATCGCGCGTGTGTCCTGTGATGCTGTGACAGTTCACTGTGGCCTTGGCATGGCTGAGCTTGACAGTGGTTTGTTGTTGAGTTCATTTAGAGAATTTGCATACAGGCTCGCCTTGCTGCTGCTCTCATGTCGAATTTTTCGCTTGGCTGCAGACTGAGTGGCAGTATCTCTTTCGTCCGGTCGACTCTCTGCCTGGCGAGATGTGTAGGCGGGCTATCCAGGCTTGTACTGCACACAGCAGGTTTTGGATAAAGCGTTGTTGCTACAGGGAATTCAGAGGGGTCGACCCCTCTGAATTGAGCGACCAGAAGGCTTATTGGCTCAGGTTGTTCTCAAGGGCTCGCAGGTGGTTGATTCCTCTGAAGTTAGGGATTTATTGATCCTTGTTGAGCTGTGTTTTGGCAGCAGCAGTGGCTCGAGGTGGGGCTGTGATGGTGCGAACCGCACGCGTAGGAATTTGGTTTTCCTTATCTGTTTTGATCAGCGGTGTTTTGCGCGGTGTAAGGAACATGATCATGTTCCGACCTTCACGCTTAGGAGCTTGCTGAATTTCGGCCTGTTCTTCCAGGTCTTTTGCCATACGTCGTAGCAGCGTTTCAGCCAGGGCAGTGTGCTGAATTTCCCGACCCCGGAAGATAACGGTGCACTTGACTTTGTCACCAGCCTTGAGGAATCGCACGGCTTGGCCGATGCGCACGTTGTAGTCGTGCTGATCGATTTTGTAGCGCATTTTGACTTCTTTGACTTCGGTCTGATGCGACTTCTTTTTGGCTTCCTTGGCTTTCTTCTCCTGCTCAAACTTGAATTTGCCGTAATCCATGATTCGGCAAACGGGTGGATCCGCTTTCTCGCTGACAAGGACCAGATCGAGTTCCCTATCTTTTGCTACATCAAGGGCTTCTTCCCTGTTGATCACCCCGAGCTGAGTTCCGTCTGCGTCAACGACCCGCAACTTGGGATAATTGATGCGGTCATTAATGTTGGGGAGCTCCCTGACGGGTGCGCGACGGTCAAAACGAGGACGTGGTGGCATTCAGTGAGATAAGGGAATAGAGCAGACGACAAGGAGACCAGAAGGTTTTATGTCTGCACCCTTCACCTTAGACCCGCTTGAATCAGTGATAGCGCTTCGCTCAGCGGTTCCTCACCTTTGAGCCAATAGGGGTGATGTTGTCTGCGGAACCATGTGCGCTGACGCTTGGCGAACTGCTGTGTACGACGTGTGGTCAGGGCGATGGCCTGTTCACGGTTGAGTAGGCCTTGAATCACCTTTAGTGCTTCCCCATAGCCGATCGTTTGCAGCAAGGGCAGATCGGTGTCGTAGCACTGACTCAAGTGTTCGGTTTCTTCGATGAGACCATTGGCATAGAGCTGTGTTGTGCGTTGGCCAATGCGTTCGCGCAGATTGTGTGGGTCGAGGCCTAGTTCCAGCACGCGCCAAGGGGGTGGGCTTGAGCCTTGTTGAGTGGTGATCGGTTGGCCAGTGGCATAAACCACTTCCAGAGCCCGTTGGGTGCGCATGGCATCAGCAGGGGCAATTCGGCTGGCAGCGGTGGGATCGGCGGCTTGGAGTAGGTGGTGGCAGGTGCGTTGTCCTAGCTCGCCTAACTGCTTGCGGAGCTCTGGTTGGGGTGGCACTGCTGGTGGGCGCAGCCCACAAGTGAGAGCTTTGAGATAAAGACCACTGCCGCCAACCAGGAATGGCATGTTTTGTTCCCTTAGCTTTTGCGCAAGGATCAGTTGCGCGGCTGCCTGGAATTCCTGCAGGGTGATCGGTTGATCTGGGCGACGAAGATCAATCAGGTGATGTTGCACGCGCCGTTGCTGTTCTTTGGTTGGCTTGGCGGTGCCAACGTCCATGCCGATGTAGAGCTGGCGGGAATCCACATTGAGCACGCTCAGCTTCAGCTGTTCTGCCAGCTGTAAGGCCAGGCATGTTTTGCCGCTTGCTGTTGGTCCTAACAGCGCAATCAGAAGCGGCTTAGAGGCGGGCATGAGCAGCTGTGATGAGTGTCATGTCAGCAACATTTAGGTCGTCCCTTTTGGGCAATCACGCTTCAGTGACCGTTGTAAGCGCCAGTGGTAAAATGAGCTTGCCAGGTCGAGGTTTCTCGCCGATGAGGCCTCTTAGAACAACCCTTCCTGGCTACGGATTTATTGAATGAGCGAAGACTCCAAAGTCCAGGCTGCCTATGGCGCCGAACAAATTCAGGTGCTGGAAGGGCTAGAGCCCGTTAGGAAGCGTCCGGGGATGTACATCGGCTCCACTGGGCCAAGGGGGTTGCATCATCTTGTCTTTGAGGTTGTCGACAACTCTGTTGATGAGGCCTTGGCCGGGCACTGTGATGAGATTCTCGTGGTGCTTGGACCAGATGGTTCCGCATCAATATCTGACAACGGCCGTGGCATTCCCACCGACGTTCATTCCCGGACAGGCAAGAGTGCCTTGGAAACGGTGCTCACCGTGCTTCATGCTGGCGGTAAGTTCGGCAGTGGCGGTTACAAGGTCTCTGGCGGCTTGCACGGAGTTGGTGTATCTGTCGTCAATGCCCTGAGTGAATGGGTGGAAGTGACGGTCCGGCGTCAAGGACAGGTGCACCGTCAGCGCTTTGAACGTGGGACCGCGATCGGGAGTCTTTGTTCTGAAGCCCAGCCTGCTTCAGAGAAGGGGCGCACTGGCACGAGCGTTTGTTTTAAGCCGGACGAAGAGATATTTACTGTTGGCATTGTTTTCGATTACGCCACCCTGTCTGCTCGTTTGCGTGAACTGGCTTATCTCAATGGTGGGGTGCGGATTGTTTTCCGCGATGAGCGTCAGCCTGTTTTAGATGCTGAAGGGGCTCCTCATGAGGAGGTCTATTTTTATGAGGGCGGTATCAAAGAATATGTCACCTATATGAATGAGGAAAAGGATGCTCTTCATCCCGAAATTATTTATGTGAATTCTGAAAAGGATAATGTGCAGGTTGAAGCAGCACTGCAATGGTGTGTTGATGCTTATTCAGACAGCATTCTCGGATTTGCTAATAATATTCGCACTGTAGATGGGGGTACTCATATTGAGGGGCTGAAGACAGTCCTTACGCGCACTCTCAATACGTTTGCCCGTAAGCGTGGCAAACGCAAGGAAGCCGATTCTAATCTGGCTGGAGAAAATATTCGTGAAGGACTTACGGCTGTCCTTTCTGTAAAGGTGCCCGATCCGGAATTCGAAGGGCAGACAAAAACCAAGTTGGGCAATACAGAAGTCCGCGGCATTGTCGACAGCTTGGTTGGTGAAGCATTGAGTCAGTACTTGGAATTTAATCCTGCGGTGATTGATCTTATTCTTGAGAAGGCCATCCAGGCATTCAATGCAGCTGAAGCTGCACGTCGTGCGCGAGAATTAGTGCGCCGCAAAAGCGTACTTGAGAGTTCTACGTTGCCAGGCAAACTGGCTGATTGCAGTTCTAGGGACCCCTCCGAATCAGAGATTTACATCGTGGAAGGCGACTCCGCTGGTGGCTCTGCAAAGCAGGGCCGAGATCGTCGCTTTCAAGCAATCCTGCCCTTGCGCGGTAAGATCCTAAATATTGAGAAAACAGATGATGCTAAAATATATAAAAATACGGAGATTCAGGCGCTGATTACTGCGCTTGGATTAGGTATCAAAGGAGAAGAATTTGATGCAAAGAATCTTAGATATCACCGTGTGGTGATCATGACTGATGCTGATGTTGATGGTGCTCATATTCGTACGCTGATACTTACATTTTTCTACCGCTACCAGAAAGAATTAGTGGAAGGTGGTTATATCTATATTGCGTGCCCTCCTCTTTATAAGGTTGAGCGAGGTAAGAACCATACCTATTGCTACAACGAGGCGGATTTACAGACGACACTCTCAGGCTTCCCCGAGAAGGCCAACTACACCATTCAGCGCTTTAAGGGTCTCGGCGAAATGATGCCAAAGCAGTTGTGGGAGACCACCATGGACCCTTCTACCCGGATGATGAAGCGGGTGGAGGTTCAGGATGCATTAGAGGCTGATCGTATCTTCACAATTTTGATGGGCGACAAGGTTGCTCCCCGCCGGGAGTTCATTGAAACCCACAGCGCTGAGCTCGATATGGCAGCGTTAGATATCTGATGGGTGTTGTGCTCCGTTGGGGGTGGGTCCTAGGGGTGGCCTTGCTAGCTCCTGCGGCCTTGCCGGCTGGTGGGGGTGAGCGGCGCCAGCCAGAAATTCGTCGTTCTGATAGCTCAGGACCTTTGTTTGCTGGTACAAGCTGTGAATTGCGAGTTAGCCCTTTGGCTGTAGCTCCCAGCTTGAAAAGACTGGCCGTTGGCACCCCCTTGAAAGTGCTTCGTCGTTGGCATGGCGAAGATGGTAAGGACTGGCTGCAAGTACAGATCGCCTCGGGTAGCGGGGAGTGCTTGGCCGGGGTTGTTAGGCGTGGCTGGCTCAATGTCTGATCTGGCGTTGCCCGGATGGCAGGCTTCACTTGTAGCCATAGGTGCTGTGCCAGGAGCTTGGTTGCGCCTCAGAGTGGTGAACCACCTCGAGCCGATGGTGCCGAGGAAGCACTGGGGCACTTTTGCGGTGAACATGGTTGCTGCTTTCGCTCTTGGCTTGGTCTTGGCCTTGCAGGCCAAATGTGCAACAGCAAGTGGAGCATCGCCTTTGATCTTGTTGATTGGTGTGGGCTTCTTCGGTTCTCTCAGCACCTTTTCGACTTTTGCGGTAGAGGTGCTCAATACCTTGCGAGAGCACCGCTGGAGTGAGGCCTTTGTGCTTGCTGTGTGCTCGATCTTAGGAGGTCTCTTGGCTGCAGCTGCAGGCGTTGGGTTGGCGGATGGCTAATGGCTAATACGACGCAACCCTTGCACAATCAATGGAATGAGATGTGGCTGGTGGCTCTTGGGGCTGTGCCTGGGGCCTTGGTTCGCTGGCAGGTTCAGAACGACTTGCTGGTGAATGTAATTGGAGCTGCCATTTTGGGGTTGGTGGTTGGTTTGCCGTTCCGTCCAAGCCGTCAGTTGTTGCTGGGGGTGGGTTTCTGTGGTTCTCTCACCACTTTCAGTAGCTGGATGGTGGAATGCAGCACCCTGATCTCCCAGGGAGCTTGGTGGTCAGCGCTGGGTTTGATTGGTCTAACCATGGGCTTAGGTCTTGGTGTTGCAGCCCTTGGTTTTTTGATTGGTCGTCAGTTCAGGCCATCAGGGCTTGGTCGATAGCTGTTTTGAGCTCAGTGCTCTCAGGCTCGACTCCACTTTTGAAGCGCTTCAGGACATTGCCGTTTTTGCCAACAAGGAATTTCTCGAAGTTCCAGGCCACATCTCCTGCTGGTTCAGTTTGATTGAGGGTGGTGTAGGGCTCGGTGGTTTGGCCCATGGCGTGCACCTTGTCAAACAACTCGAAGCTGGCGCCGTAGGTCGTGGAACAGAAGCTTTTGATCTCCTCGAGGGTGCCGGGCTCCTGGGCTCCGAAGTCGTTGCAAGGAAAGCCCAGCACCTTTAGTCCCTTAGGGCCGTATGTGTCTTGCAGTGCTTGCAGGCCTTTGTATTGCTTGGTAAATCCACATCGGCTGGCCACATTCACGATTAAAAGCACCGTGCCGTTGTATTCGCTGAGGGATTTCTCAGCACCCTCTGGAGTGCGAACCACAATCTGGCTGATGTTGATGGCCATGGATATTCGATTTTGTCTTCAAGACCCTAGCGAGGACCATACGCCATACAGTGTGCTCGCCTTGACGGCGGGCCGATGAACGAGGCAACGGGGGCAACCAGTCCGGAGGCGGCCGTGGTCAGCGGCTCTGACCTGGTGGACTTGGTGGCCCAGCAGCTGCAAGCGCTGTTGTCAGCAGGAAACTATGACGCAGTGAAGATGTTGCTTCAACCGGTGCAACCGGTTGACATCGCTGAAGCCATTGGCATTTTGCCTCGTACCCTGCAGGCTCTGGCCTTCCGCTTGCTCAGCAAGGACGAGGCCATTGAGGTTTACGAATACCTAGAGCCTGCTGTTCAGCAGAGTCTGCTGGAACGCCTTCGCTCTGGTGAGGTGCTCGAGTTGGTGGAGGAGATGTCCCCCGATGACCGGGTGCGATTGTTTGATGAGCTGCCTGCCAAGGTGGTGAGACGATTGCTGGCAGAACTGAGCCCAGCAGAGCGAAGGGTCACTGCTCAGTTGCTTGGTTACGAGCCTGAAACCGCTGGTCGCTTGATGACGACCGAGTTTATTGATCTCAAGGAATTTCACAGTGCAGCTCAGGCTCTCACGATCGTGAGGCGTCGAGCTCCTGACACGGAGACGATTTATAGCCTCTATGTGACTGATGGCGAGCGCCACCTTACCGGGATCCTTTCATTGCGAGATCTCGTGACTGCTGAGCCGGAGGCACGCATCGGGGATGTGATGACCCGCGATGTGGTGAACGTGCGCACCGACACAGATCAAGAGGAGGTGGCCCGAGCGATTCAGAGATACGACTTTTTGGCTGTCCCAGTTGTGGATCGAGAACAGCGCTTGGTAGGGATCGTCACCGTCGATGATGTGATTGACGTGATTGAACAGGAGGCCACACGCGATCTTTATGCCGCTGGAGCTGTGCAGGCGGGGGATGAAGACGACTATTTCCAGAGCAATTTGTTGGTTGTTGCGCGCCGTCGAGTGGTGTGGCTGGCTGTATTGGTGGTAGCGAATGGCTTTACTAGTCAAGTGATTGCCATGAACGACGATGTGCTGAAGCATGTTGTGCTGTTGGCGGCGTTCATCCCGTTGTTGATCGGTACGGGCGGCAATGTTGGCGCTCAGAGTTCCACTGTGGTGATTCGAGGTCTTAGTACTCAGCGCATCCAGGCTCTTGGTCGCATGAAGGCGGTGTTGCGTGAGGCCATGGCGGGCGGGCTTTTGGGTTTGTTGATGTTGCTTGTGGTTGTTCCCTTTGCTTGGTGGCGGGGTGAAAGTCTTCTTGTGGGTGCAGCAGTAGGGATCAGCCTGATGGCGATCACGACCCTGGCGGCTACGGCTGGGGCGGCTTTGCCTTTGTTGTTCGATCGAATGGGTCTGGATCCCGCCCTGATGTCGGCTCCCTTTATTACGACAGCAACTGATGTGGCTGGGGTCTTTATCTATTTACGGACAGCGGCTTGGCTGCTTCAGCAAACCAATGGAACAGCTTTCTAGGTATTTATACCTAAACCACCTGGAGAGGGGGTTTCCCGAAGGGCTGTTTGGATTGCTCGGGAGTAAGCTTTACAAAACGCAATAGAGTTGTCGTGGTCGACTCCGCAGCTTCCAAAGCCCTTGTTAAATCAGCGGTTGTGCCTGCTCGTCAGTTGCCCGCAGATGTCGACCTGGTGCGTTCATACCTGCGCGATATCGGTCGAGTGCCGCTACTGAGCCATGAGCAGGAGATCACGCTGGGTCGTCAGGTGCAGGAGTTGATGTCTTTAGAGCAGCTTGAGTCTGA